>JAHDWP010000012.1 GCA_023382715.1 Anaerolineae bacterium | reverse complement strand
TGCACCAGACTCTACCTTGTTTTATGCTTCATATCCACTAAGACTGAGTACTAGGGTGCAGAGAGACAATGCAGCAGTGCGCTGAACGGCGAACCACCGGCTCGCAGCCATCGCCAGAAACGAAGAAATCCCCTCCGAAACCCTGAACGCTGTTCAGGGACGAAGAGGACTCCGCGGTACCACCCTGGTTGATGGCATGTAGTTCGAACGGCGAGGCTCTGAGACAAAAAGTGGACCCAAAGGGGCTCGAACCCTTGACCTCCACAATGCCATTGTGGCGCTCTCCCAAGCTGAGCTATGGGCCCTTGATCGCGTGGTGTGCCATCCACTCACTATGCGTAACGGGCATCCCGGCGCAGCTTACTGAGTTTCGGCTGCGCAGCTCCCGGACGAGTTCGGCCTGGGCGCTCGTCGCTGCGCCGCGCCGGGTTCTCACCCTCCCCGGCTCTCTGCGACGATGGCCTACTGCTTCCGTTCAGCGCTGTTGGCACTATGTGCGGTGTTAACAGCGCACATTCTAGCGGCGGGCCGGGTGCTTGTCAAGGTCGGATCACGAAGCGAGCGCACAAAAGTTGAGGCGATTCGTCCGGTGCCGGGCAGGGCGCGCGCCTCGCAGGTTGTACGGCCAGCCGCCCCTCGTGCTGCCGCGCGGCCCAAATTTTGTCGAGCCTGATGAATTGTGCACGAAAGCATTGTGCAGAATCAGGTCTCTCGCTATTATTAGCAGTCTTGGAGCAAGTTTCGCTGTGAAGTATGCTGCTGTCCGTCAAGCCAGCGTTCGTCGGAACCTATATTTTGGTCGCAGCCGACGGCAGGAGAGGAGAGTGACTTTTGGCAGTCCTGATGGAGGTCAAAGACCTCACAACGCGATTCCACACAGACGAAGGGACCGTCTACGCCGTGAACGGCGTCTCGTACACGCTCCAGGAGGGGGAAACTCTGGGAGTGGTGGGCGAAAGCGGCTGCGGCAAGAGCGTGCACGCGCTCTCGATTATGGGCCTGATCCCCAAGCCGCCCGGTGAGATTCCCAAAGGCGAAGTGATCTTCCGGGGGCGCGACCTGCTCAAGCTGCCGCCGAGCAAGCAGCGGTTGGTGCGCGGGGCCGAGATCGCCATGGTGTTCCAGGACCCCATGACTTCGCTCAACCCGGTGCTGACCATTGGCCGCCAGATCACAGAGGCTTTGCGGCTGCACCTGGGCATGGACAACAACCAGGCGCGGGCGCGCGCGGCAGAACTGCTGACGATGGTGGGCATCCCCTCGGCCAAAGACCGTCTCGATGACTACCCGCACCAGTTCTCCGGCGGGATGCGCCAGCGCGCCATGATCGCGATGGGCCTGTCGTGCAACCCGCAGCTTCTCATCGCGGACGAGCCGACGACAGCTCTAGACGTGACCATCCAGGCCCAGATTCTTGACCTGGTGCGCCGTCTGCGGGACAAGATCGGCATGGCCATGATCTGGATTTCGCACGACCTGGGCGTCGTGGCGGGGCTGGCCGATAATGTGCAGGTGATGTACGCCGGGTATATTGTCGAGCGTGGGACTGCCAAAGAAGTCTACGGCGATCCCCGCCACCCCTACACGGTGGGCTTGCTCGGCTCGCTGCCGCGCCTGGATCGCAAGCGGGAGCGCCTGTTCTCCATTGAGGGGTCGCCGCCCGATATGCGTTTCCTGCCGAAGGGCTGCCCATTTGCGATGCGCTGCCCCTTCAAGATTGCCAAGTGTGACGAGGAAAATCCGACTCTGCAACCCGTCCCCGATGGCCAGTCTGACCACGTGATGGCGTGCTGGGTGGATGTGCGCAAGGAAAAGGAGCGCGGTTATGAGCGAAGCGAGGTCGTCTGAGACCTTGACCCAGCGTGCTGCCAGCCCGTCTTCCAGGGACGGAAAGCGCGTCCTGGTTCGGGTGCAGGGGCTGAAGAAACATTTCCCGATCAAATCGGGCATCGTCATCCAGCGCGAAGTCGCTTCGGTGAAGGCTGTGGACGGCGTCTCGTTCGATATTTATGAAGGCGAGACGCTGGGCCTCGTTGGCGAGAGCGGTTGTGGCAAGTCCACCACCGGGCGCACGATCCTCCAGCTTTACCATGCCACAGCAGGCAGCGTGAAGTTCGAGGGCGAAGAGCTGACCACGCTGAAGGGTGAAGCGCTGCGCAAGATGCGCCGTCGCATGCAGATGATCTTCCAGGACCCGTATGCGTCGCTGAACCCGCGCATGTCGGTCGGGCGTATTGTGGCCGAGCCGCTGGTGGTGCACAACATCGGCACCAAGAAAGAGCGCGAAGAGCGCGTCGCCGAGCTGCTGGAGCTGGTGGGGCTGAACCCGTACTTCGTGCGCCGCTATCCCCATGAGTTCTCCGGCGGGCAGCGCCAGCGCATCGGGCTGGCGCGCGCGCTGGCCCTCAGCCCCAGCTTCATCGTCGCCGACGAGCCGATCTCGGCGCTCGACGTGTCCATTCAGGCCCAGGTGGTCAACCTGCTGCAAAAGTTGCAGGAAGAGCTTGGCCTGACCTACCTGTTCATCGCCCACGACCTGAGCATGGTGCGCCACCTGTGCAACCGCGTGGCGGTCATGTACCTGGGCAAGATCGTTGAGATCGCCGAGAGCGAGGAGCTTTACACCAACCCGCTGCATCCCTACACCCAGGCGCTGCTCTCGGCAGTGCCGGTGCCGGACCCGGTGGTTGAGGAGAAGCGCCAGCGCATCATCCTGAAGGGTGACGTGCCCAGCCCGGTCAACCCGCCGAAGGGCTGCCATTTCAACACGCGCTGTCCAGTCTCCACGGGCATCTGTTATGAGGAAGACCCCGGGTTGATCGAAGCGCTGCCCGGTCACTGGGTGGCTTGCCATCGCGTGAACTAGGGGCCGCTGCGGCGGCGTGCTGGCGCGCATTTCCGGCGTACATGGCAGGGGCGGGTTCCGAAACCCGCCCCTCTTTTTGTCTGCTCCTTGATGAGACCCGCCTATATATGGCCTCTGGCCCCCCGAGAGCGCCGCCCCTGCGCCTCGCCTGGACAGCGCAAGCGCAGAGCGGGCGTAGGTTGTCGTTTCGAGGCGGGCCGTTACAATTGAGGGACTCTTGCGCGCGGGTCTCATCAGCCCGCTGTGCCGCGCTGTGACGAGGGACAGCCGCCATGTTCTACGGCAGAGTAGATGTCTATTGGCCCGATGGCCCGATCGAGAGCTATCGCCTCAACAAGGCAGTAGTGGCCGTGGGGCGCTCGTCGGGCAATGACCTTGTGCTCGATACGACCGGAATCTCGCGCTACCACCTCAAGCTGACTTTCAACGAATATCAGGCGCGGCTGGAAGACCTGGACTCGGCGAACGGCACCTATGTGGATAGCGTGCGGCTATCTCCGCACGAATCCTACGTGCTGCGCGGCGGGGAAGAGATTCAGATCGGCGGCGCGCGGCTGATTTACCATCCCCCTGCCGCCCTGGACAGCAGCGGGGCCGAAGAGATCACGCAGCGCGTTGTGCTGGCGCGCACGACCTATCGCGTGGCCCTGGAAGGCCCGGACATGGCCGTTGCGCCGGGCGCGCACGTCCAGGCGTTGCTCAAGATCGAGAATACCGGCGAGCAGGCTGATCGCTTTTTCATCGAGCTGGACGGCCTGCCCAAGACCTGGGTGCGCGTGGATCGGACCGAGATGGAGCTGGCGGCGGGCGAGATGGGCCAGGCGGTGGTCAGCTTCAAACCGCTGCGGCGCAGCGAGACGCGCCCCGAAGACTATCCTTTCGTCGTGCGCGTGCGGGCCAAGTCCACCCCCGCCGAAACGGTGGACGCGCCGGCGGTGCTGACCGTGCTGCCCTTCAGCGGGTTTGGCATGGCCCTGGGCAGCGAGCGCCTGCTGCACGGAGAGCAGCTCAAGGTTTTTCTGCACAACCAGGGCAACGCCCCGCTGCCCATTGATCTCAGCGGGGCGGACAAGGGCAATGCGCTGATCATCGAGCTGTCGGCGCCGCATGTGACGCTCCTGCCCGGCGAGCGGCAGACGGTGACCGGCACAGTTTATGGCTGGCGGCGGAAGTTGTTTGGCGCGTTGTCAGTGCGCGAGTTCGCCGTGATCGCACGCTCGCGCGACTCAGCGGGCTTCACGGCGTCAGTGCCGGGCAGCTTCGTAGAGCGCGGGATGCTGCCGGGCTGGCTGCCCGTTCTGCTGTTACCGCTGCTGGTCATTGGCGTGCTGGCGGCAGCTATGGTGGCGCTGTTGGTGCTGGATCGGGCTGGCGAGGAGACGCCCGTGCCTGCGTCACCCACGATCAGCGCCTATGCGCTCTCGGCGAACGAGATCATGCTGGGCGAGACCGTCACGGTGACCTGGACGGTGAGCGGCGCCAGGTCGCTGCTGCTGCGCGTCGTCGGGGCTGGCAGGGAGCAGCGCATCGCGCTGCCCGTTGACGTGTCTACCTACAACCTGACTCTGGAAGCGAGCGGGCGCTATACCGTCACGCTGGAAGCCCGGCGCGATGAGGAGAACGCGATCAGCGCAGCCGACGAAATCAGCGTGCGTCCGGCGATGTCGCTCACCGCCGAAGTGGTGGACGGCGGAGAGTTGGTGCGCCATGTCGTCCAGGAAGTGCAGCTCACCTGGACGGTCAACGGGGCGCAGCCCTACGAAGGCGGCTACATGATCTGGGCGACCAGCCCGGATGTGGCGGGTAACCTGCTGGCGGCCCCCATGCCCCTCAGCGGGCAGCAGCGCGTCCGCGTGACGCCCGGCGGCAACCAGGCGGAATGGCTGGTCACACTGTACGCCCAGGGGCATGACGGGACCAACACCAGCGTGACGCAGAAGGTGCCCATTGGCTCCCCGGTGTGCGAGCTGAGCGCCGCACAGACCACGGTGCGCAGCGGTCCCGGCGAGCACTACCCGGCGATCCGGGCCGTTCAGCCGTTGGACGGCCCGGCCCAGGGCGCGCTGTCCTATTCCCCGGTGGCGCGCGACCCTTCGGGGGCCTGGCTGCGGGTAGAGATAGATGCTGATGGGCGATTGGGCTGGGTGCCGCTGGCCGACTTCGCCTGCATGAATTTCGATCCGCAGCGCCTGGTGACGACGACGGACTATCCCGTGCTGCCCACGCCGACCGCAACGCCGACGCCCAGCCCCACGTATACACCATCACCATCGCCATCGCCGACGGCGCGGCTGGCGACTGCCACAGCCACAAGTTCGATTCTGCCGACTGTGCCCCCCAGCGCAACGGCGACTTCTGTGCGCGGCAGGTGAGCGCGACGGCTGCGTCCGGCGCGGGCCGGGAGATAGCCGCGTGGTGTGGGGCAGCTCGGCGGCGCAGGACGTCCCGCCCCCGCTGTGAGAGGCCCCGTGCGTGCGCGCGTTGAGAAAACAGGCTCCTGATCGCGTACAATTAGGAGTAGACGACTGACATCGCTGCGCTGATGTCTCCGGGCGGGGAGGGAACTTCTCAGCCCGACCCAGCGTCTTATCAGCGGCCCGTTGATGATCCGGGAGCTTCATGAGGAATACTTTGAGCCGCCCCCTGACCCTTCTGACTGTGCTGCTGGCGCTGCTGGCGCCGCTGCTGACCGCTTTCTCCCAGGAACGCCAGGCTGGCGCTGAGATCGATCTCGCGATCAGCGCCGGCTACGGCGGCTACTACCGGCGCGAGCAGTGGATGCCCCTGCGGGTGAGCGTGGCGAATCGTGGCGACGACTTCTCCGGCGTGATCCGTGTGCGCGGGGACAGCGCGAGTGGTATTGGCCAGACGGACTACCGCACCCCGCTGGAACTGCCGCGCGGCTCGCGCAAGCAGGTGTTCGTCTACCTCTCCCTGGAGACGTATTCGCGGGCGCTCAACGTGGAGCTGGTGGATCGCGCCGGGCAAGTTGTGGCTCGCCGCAGCGCCTCTTTGCGCATGGTCGGGCGCGAAGATTTGCTCTATATCGCGGTGACCGAATCACCGCTGGGCGCGGCGGACATGACCGCCCGGACGCCCGGCACCGGCGCGGCCTATCAGACAACCTGGCGCGTGGAGAACCTGCCAGCGATGGCTGAGGCCCTGCTGGGCGTGGACGTGCTGCTGGTGCACGACGCCGACACCGGGGCGCTGAGCGCCGAGCAGATCGCGGCCATCGAGGGGTGGGTGCTGGCGGGCGGGCACCTGATCGTGGCCGGGGGCGACGCCTGGCAGCGCACCACCGCCGGGTTGGGCGCGCTGCTGCCGGTCGAGCCGCGCGGCACCGTTGTGCTGGAGTCTCTTGCGGCGCTGGCCGGGTACCTGGGGCTGGCCGCCGACTCGCTGACCGCGCGCGCCATAGCCGTCACCGGCGCGCTCAAACCGGGCGCGCGGGCGCTGGTGGAGCAGGGCGACGTGCCGCTGCTGGCCCGTCACCAGGTGGGCGCTGGCATGGTGGACTTCCTGGCGGTCGAGCCGAACGCCGAGCCGCTGCGCTCGTGGAGCGGCAGGGGCGAGCTGTGGTACGCGCTGATCGCTTCGGCGGGGCAGCGGCCAAGCTGGTCGTCCGGCTTTCGCAACTGGACGACGGCCCGCGAGGCCACGCTGACTCTCTTCCACACTGTATTGCCGGGCTTCGGGCAGATGAGCCTGTTCCTGCTGGCCTATGTGGTGCTCATCGGCCCGGCGAACTACTTTGTGCTGCGCTGGCTGAACAGGCGCGAGTGGGCCTGGGTGACGATTCCGGGGCTGGTGCTGTTGTTCAGCGTGCTGGCTTACAACCTGGGCTTCAACCTGCGCGGCAGCGAGCCGACTGTCAACCGGCTGACTGTGGTGCGCGTCTGGCCGGGCGAGGAACAGGCGCAGGTGAAGGGGCTGATCGGCGTGCAGTCGTCGCGGCGCGGCACCTACGATCTGGTGGTGGAGCGCGGCTATGCGCTGCGCACGCTGCCGGAAGTGGGCCTGGGGCTGGATGTCGCCGCAACGCTCAACCAGGAGACGCGCTACAGCGCCAGCTCGGTGCTCATTGACGCCGGGACGGTTGCCAGCTTCGCGGTGGATGGCTTCACAACTGCGCCCCAGGTGGGCGGCGAGGCCACCTGGACGCTGGCCAGCGGGCTGGCCCCACGCATCACCGGCGCCGTGACCAACCAGAGCGGCGAAACGCTGCGCGACGCCGTGCTGCTGATCAAGGGCGAGTCGCGCTTCCTGGGCGATCTGGCTCCGGGCAGCACGACGACCTTCGACATAGCCATCGGCCCGCAGGACCCCGGCCCGCTGGTGCTGGGCAGCCCGTTGCCACAGCAAGCGCTATACACCAGGCCTTCCTGGCAATTCGCGCGCAGCGTGCCCGGTTGGTGCTTCGACTATCGCGGCCTTCCGCTGACGATGGCCGATGTCATGCGCGGCGAGCCGTTCGCCTGCGCCTCGACCGGCGTCTCAGAGCGCCAGCAGGAGATTCGGCGGCGCTACCGGCTGCTGGCCTCGCTGGCCGTAGATCACGATCTGAGCGGTGGGCGCGGCATGGGCGCTTATCTCTTCGCCTGGACGGACACGCCGCTGGTGGGCGTGGAGATGCCGGGCGTCTCGGCGAAATTCGAGGATACTACGCTGCTGATCGTCGAGCTGCCCGTCACCGTCGAGGCGGCGGGCGATGTCGTCGAGGTGCCGCCCAGCCTGACCACGTGGGCGCTGGCGGACACGGACGATCCCCGGACGCAGCTTGACATCACGCCGGACTCCTTTGACGTATATCCCGATATCTTCGCCGTCTTCCAGTTCATGCCTATGCCGGGGGCGCGGCTGAGCCGCGTGGACGCGCTGGATGTCTTGTTTGAGGGGCAGGGCGAGCTGCGCGTCGAGCTGTGGGACTGGGTTGCGCAGGACTGGGTTGAGGTGACGCTGGACGAGCAGTCTGCGACGACGACCATCGCTTCGGCGGCGCGTTTTGCCGGGCCGGAGAACGCGGTCAAGGTGCGCATCTCGCCGACGGGCGGTTTGGCCTACAATAACGTCAGATATGTGCGCGTTGTCTATCGCGGGCGGATGGATCGCTAGCCGGGCGCGGCAACTGAGGTGCAGGATATGGCAGCGGACGAGAACATCATCGAGACGCATGGCCTGGTCAAACGCTACGGCAAGCTCACTGCTGTGGACGACCTGTGGCTGACGGTGCCGCGCGGGGCGATCTATGGCTTTGTGGGGCCGAACGGCGCGGGCAAGACGACGACGATGCGCATCCTGACCACGCTGATCACCCCGACGGCGGGCGATGCCTACGTCGCCGGCTACTCGGTCACCGAGCGCCCGCGCGAAGTCCGCCGCGCCATTGGCTACATGCCCGATTTTTTCGGCGTCTACGATGACATGAAGGTGTGGGAATACCTGGATTTCTTCGCCGCCTGTTACGAGATTCCAGAGCGCGACCGGCCCGCCCTGATCAACGATCTGCTGGCGCTGGTAGACCTGTCTCATCGCCGCGATGATATGGTGGAGAAGCTGAGTCGCGGCATGAAGCAGCGGCTGAGCCTGGCCCGCACGCTGGCCCACGACCCGGAGGTGCTCATTCTCGACGAGCCGGCGTCGGGCCTCGATCCGCGCGCGCGCATCGAGGTGCGCGAGCTGCTGGTTGAGATGGCGCGCATGGGCAAGACGATCTTCTTCTCGTCGCACATCCTGGCGGACGTGGCTGAGATCTGCACGCACCTGGGCATCATCGAGAGCGGGGCGATGGTCGCCCAGGGCACTGTCGCCGAAATCCGGCGACGGCTGCTGCCCACCCGCGAGATCACCATCGCGCTGCTCGACCGGGTGGACGAGGCGAAGGAAGTGCTTGCCCACTTCGCCGACGTGAGCAACCTGCGCGACCTGCCCGACGAGCACGGGCGCAAGCGGCTGCGCATCGAGTACGGCGGCGATGATACGGGAATCAGCGCGCTGCTGGCAGCGCTGGCGGCGCGCGGCGTGCCGGTCGTGGGCTTCTCGGAGGAGACGCGCGATCTGGAGTCGGTCTTCATGCGCGCCACGAAAGGCGTCGTGTCGTAGGGGATCAGCGGGAGGGGCGTTGCGCCCAGATTGCCCGGCGTGTGGGGGACGTGGCGGTCACCCCGCCGGCAACAGGATTGGGCCAGGTGAAAGGGACGGAACGAGCGTGATGCAGGTCATCTCCCGGTTGTGGCGCGGCCTTGTGCGCCTGCTCATCCGCAACCCGGTGGTCTTCAAGGAGTTGCGCGGGCGGATGCGCGGCGCGCGCGCGTTCACCGTGCTGACTGTCTACCTGGTGCTGCTGGGCGTGTTCGCCGTGCTGATCTACGTCACCGTGACCGAGTCCTCGACGAGCGTCAGCGGGCAGGCGGAGGTGGGCGAGATTGGCCGCACGCTGTTCGGCGGCGTGGTCGCCATCGAAATGCTGCTGGTGGCCTTCATCGCTCCGGCGTTCACGGCGGGCGCGATCAGCGGCGAGCGCGAGCACCAGACCTTCGAGCTGCTGCGCACGACGCTGCTGCCAGCGCATTCGCTTGTCCTGGGCAAGCTGCTGTCGTCCATGCTGTACGTGGTGCTCCTGTTGCTGGCGGCGATCCCGCTGCAGAGCATCGCCTTTTTCTTCGGCGGGGTCACGGAGATCGAGCTGATCCTGACCTTCGTGGTGCTGGCGGCGACGGCGCTGCTGTTCAGCGCCATCGGCGCGTATTTCTCGGCGCGCGCCCGGCGCACCCTGTCGGCCAGCCTGCTGACCTATGCGACGGCCATGTTCTTCATGTTTGGCATTCCGATCCTGGTGGGCGTGGTCATGCTGCTGGCCGATTTCTCGCCGGACGATGCTGGAAATACGTCTACGGAGATCGGGCTGCTCTATGGCACAGGAGCCGCGCTGAGCCTCAACCCGGCGGCGACGGCGATCATCACCCAATACCTGCTCGTCAACCAACGCACAACCGGGTTATTCTCGTATACGCTGACGAGCGGTGACGACCTGACGCTGATCTCGCCCTGGATACCGTTCACCGCGATGTATGTGCTGCTGACGCTGGTGTTCTTCATCCTGGCTGTCCGCCGCGTGCGCCAGTATGTCGAATAGGCTGGCTGCTCGCGGCCTGTGGAGAGCCGGAGAGGGTCCGCGACGATGAACAGCGCGCTTGCTCAACAGACGGCGACGGCGCTCACGCACAGCGTCCGGCGCTGGGATCGCCGGCGCCGCCTGGCGCTGCTGGTCGTGTGGCTGCCGCGCGGGCTGATGCTCGGCCTGAGCAGCGGCGTGTTCCTGGCGCTGGTGGCGTGGCGCAGGCCGTGGCTGTTGCCCGAAGAAGTGCTGACCATCACAGCGGCGCTCTCGGCGGGGCTGATGCTGGCAGTGCTGGCTGTCGTGGGGGCCTGGCCGCGCTCGGTCGCCCACAGCGCGCGCTACTTCGACCGCCGCTTCGACCTGAAGGAGCGCGTCAGCACGGCGCTGGAGCTGTCAACGGGTCGCATCACCGCGCCGGAATCGCTGGCCGAGCTGCAACTGGCCGACGCTGCGGCGACCGCCGGGCGCGTGCGGGCCAGGGCGCGGCTGCCGCTGCGCTTCAACGGGCGCGAGATCGCAGCGCTGCTGGTGCTGGCGGTGCTGCTGGCGCTGCTGCTCCGCGAAAACCCGCAGGCCGGGAAGCTGCGCGCCGAGCGCGAGCTGGAGAGCGCCGTGGCCGCGCAGGTTGCCGCGCTGGACGAAGCCATCGAGGCCATTGAGCGCGATCCGACCCTCAGCCCGGAGGAGCGGGAAGCGCTGACGCGCCCGCTGGAAGAAGCGCGCGACATTTTGCAGCAGCCCGATGTTTCGCAGGAGGAAGCGGTGGCGGCGCTGGCCGAAGCGTCGCAGTCGCTCGGCGAGATGTCTGGCGGTATGACTCCCCAGGATGAGGCGGCCTACCAGCAGGCTGCGCGCCCGCTGAGCGGCTCAGAGCAGACGGCAGACCTGGCCGAGGCGATGGCCAGGCCCGACCTGGGCGAGACCGCTGAGGCGCTCGACGATCTGGCGGACGAGCTGGCCGCAGGCGACCTCGACGAGCAGGTGCGCCAAGACCTGGCCGGGCGGCTGGACGAGGCCGCCGACGCCCTGGAAGAGCAGAATCCTGCCCTGGCGCAGAAGTTGCGCGAGACGGCGGAGGCGTTGCGCGAAGGCGATCTGGAGGGGGCGCAGGAGTCGCTGCGCGAGGCGAGCGACCTGCTGCGCGAGCAGCAGGAGCAGGCTGAGCAGTCGCCGTTGGCGGAGGCGGCGCGCGTTGCCCAGCAGCAGGCGGCGGCTAGCGAGCGCGAGATGGCCCAGGCCGGACACGATCAGCCTGCCCCGGAGCAGGATGCCATCTTCTCCGCAGAGACCGGGGCCGAGCAGGGAGCGGACGAGTCCAGTGATTTGGAGCAGCCGCCGTCCGGTGCCCAGGCAGCGCAGCCAGAGGCCAGCGGAGAGGCGGACTCTGGCGAGCAGATGAGCGCAGAGGCCAGCGCTGGTGAGGGCGAAGGCCAGCAGATGGCCCCGTCGCTCAGCCAGGGTGGAGAGACGGAGATGGGCGACGAACCGTCGGCGGAGGGGCAGGGCGAGTCGGCGGACAGCGTCGAGGCGGCGGGGGAGAGCGCGCTGGGCGCGGGCGCTGGCCTGGGCGAGGCAGGCTCGGAAGAGACGGAGGGCGTCGCCGGTGAGGGGCCTAGCGCGGAGACGCCGGGCCAGGTGCCAGCGGGCGGCCTTCAGGAGTATACTCCGGAGCACGCGCCGTCCACACTTGGCGGGCCGGTCGGCGACATGCTCGACGTGAGCGGCCAGGGAGAGGGCGAGGAAAGCCCGCCCGTCCAGAGCGGGGAGTTCGGGCCGAACCCTGCCGGGGAGTCCGCGCTCTCCTATACGGGCGTGCTGAGCGCGTTTCGCAATGTGGTGAGCAATGCGCTGGAGAGCGGGCGTATCCCGCTCGATCAGCGCGACGTGATCCACGATTACTTCTCGTCGCTGCAGCGATGAGGGCCTGGGTTACAACAAAGGGAAGAGACGCGGTGAAGAGGCTTCGAGTGCTGTGGGGAGGGCTGGCCGTCGCGCTGCTGGGCGTGGGCTTGCTGGCGGGCTGTATCCAACCGGTGAGCAACGCCAATCTGACTCAGACGGCCCTGGCCCCGTATGCAGCGTTCCCAACGGCCACCAGCGCGCTGCCGGACGGGGGCAGAACCGAGGCGACGCCTGCGCCGGATGCGCTGGTGGGGCAGTTCATCGCCAGTCGGGGCCAGACGCCCGCCAGCCTGCTGGTGTGGCACGACCAGTTGTACCCGCCAGACCGGCTGCAAGGCTTCTCGTACACGGGCGCGGGCAGCGTGCCCTGTGCCGGCTATCTGCTGCTCGCCCCGGCTGGGGGGGTGTGGCAGCCGAACAATGGCGCGCTGGTCTGCGCTGATTCGCCCGCCGCCGGGGCGCTGGCTGCTGTCACGTTCTTCCTGACATCGGACCAGCAGCCCTACACTATCGTCTTTGGGCGCGTGCTCGACCCGGCGGTGACGGCCATCGCCGTCCAGTTCAGCGATGGCAGCAGCCAGCAAACGACTCCCCAGTCGGGGGGCTTCCTGCTGGTACGGCCCGGCGTGACCGGCGCGAACGTGATCACCGCGATCAATGCCGAGGGCAACACGATATTCCCCAATATCCCGCAGTCTCCGGTGTGATGGGGGTGATTGGTGGTTGGTTATTGGTACGGGTGGCGAATGATTCTGACGGGCGGTTCTGATGAGCAAATAGCTGCCTGCTGCAAGACGCACTCAAACAACCGCTCTTACCAATAACCAATAACCCAAAACTAACAACCATACCCGCACAGAAGGGCCAACGACCCATGACCGATGTCAACATTCCCGAACCGGTTAGCGTGGACGAATTCCGGCAGACTGCTCAGGCGATCCTGCGCGAAGTGGGCCAGGTGATCGTCGGCCAGCAGACGGTGGTGCAGCAGGTGCTGACGTGCATCATCAGCGGCGGTCACGCCCTGTTGGAAGGCGTGCCCGGCCTGGGCAAGACGATGCTCGTCCGCACGCTGGCCGAGGTGCTGGACTTGCGGTTCTCGCGCATCCAGTTCACGCCGGACCTGATGCCTGCCGACATCATCGGCACGAACATCATGGAGGAGGACGAAAGCGGGCGGCGCACCTTCCGCTTCGAGGCCGGGCCGGTCTTCGCCAACCTGGTGCTCGCCGACGAGATCAACCGGGCCACGCCCAAAACTCAGTCGGCGCTGCTGGAAGCGATGCAGGAAAAGACGGTCACGGTCGCCAATGCTCGTTACCCCCTGGCTCCTCCCTTCTTCGTGCTGGCCACGCAGAACCCGATCGAGATGGAGGGCACCTACCCGCTGCCCGAAGCGCAGCTCGACCGCTTCCTGTTCAAGGTGGATGTGCTCTTCCCGTCAGCTGGTGACCTGGTCGAGATCATGGGGCGGACGACGGGGGCGACCGTGCCGCACCCGCAGAAGGTGGCCGATGGCGCGCGCATCCTGGCGCTGGGCGATCTGGCGCGGCAGGTGCCGGTCGCCTCGCACGTCAGCCAGTACATCGCCCAGCTTGTCGTCGCCACGCACCCGGAAGAAGACGGACCGCCCGACAGCCTGGTGCGGCAGTACGTGCGCTATGGAGCCAGCCCGCGCGGCGCGCAGGCGCTGGTGTTCGGCGCGAAGGTCAGCGCGCTGCTGGATGGACGCTATAACGTGGCCTTCGAGGACGTGCAGGTGGTGGCTCACGCGGCGCTGCGCCACCGCCTGCTGCTCAACTTCGAGGGACTGGCCGAAGGGATTCGCACCGACGATGTGATTGATGACTTGCTGGCGCGCGTGCCCGTGCCGGCGGGAGCGTGACCCGATGAGACTTGAGCCGCTTCTGGAGCGCATCCTCGCCGTGCCGACGGCGGACGACCTGTGGGCGCTGCACCCGCACCTGCTGGCGCTGGAGGGGCCGGAGGCCGAGGCTGCGCGCGATGTACTGCGCCAGTTCTATTGCTATGTGAGCTGCGTGACCGGCAAGCTGACCTCCAAAGAGCACAGCTCTTCGGCGGCGCACCTGGCCGCCGGGTCGGTGGGGGTCATCGCTCTGCACGATGTGCTGGAGGCGCTGGCCGCCGACCGCGCGCGCGCGATCAGCAATCTGCTCTCCGGCGGGCTGGCGGCGGCGCTGGAGACGCTCTCTACCTTCCAGCACGTCAGGGCGTGGGAGCGCGAATTTGCCTCGGTGCACGAGGAGGCCGTCTGGCACCTCTACCGCTTGCTGTGGGAGCTTTCGCGCGAGGCGCAGCCTGAATTGCCCTTCGCCCGGCGGCGCGCGCTGATTGACGGCTTGCTGGCAGCCGTGCGCGGCAGTCAGCTAGAGGCGGGGGCGCGCGTAGCGGTTGTGCTCCGCCTCTTCCAGGTGCTGCTGGCGATTCGCGTCGCCCCTCTGCTGGATACGCTGCGCGAGCGAGAGGCACCATCCGCATGAGCCAGACAGTCGCCATCCAGACGCGCGGCCTGAACAAGACGTTCGGGCGCCGCGCCAGGAAGCGCATTCAGGCCGTCAAAGACCTGAGCCTGGAAGTGCCGGTAGGCCAGGTTTACGGCTTCCTGGGGCCGAATGGGGCGGGCAAGTCTACCACCATCAGGATGCTGCTGGGCCTGATTTACCCCACATCCGGCGACGCTTACCTCTACGGCCAGCATGTCCGGCGGCAGCACGGCGTGCTGCGGCGCGTGGGCGCGCTGGTCGAGGGCGCCGCTTTCTACCCCTTCCTGAGCGGGCGCAGGAACCTCGAAGTGCTGGCGCGCACGGCCAACTGCTACGATCCGGCGCGCATCGAGACGCTGCTGGCCCAGGTGGGGCTGGCCGAGCGGGCTGCGCAGCGCGTCAAGGGGTACTCGACCGGCATGAAGCAGCGGCTGGGGCTGGCGGCGGCCCTGCTCGGCGACCCCGATCTGCTGATTCTGGACGAGCCGACCAACGGCCTCGACCCCAGCGGGATGCACGAGATACGCACGTTTATCCGCGAGCTGGCCGACGAGCACGGCAAGACCGTGTTCCTGTCCAGCCACCTGCTGGGCGAGGTCGAGCAGGTCTGTGACCGGGTGGCGATCATCAACCTGGGCGAGATCGTGCGCGAGGGTGCGGTCGAGGAGCTGCTGGCCGGCAAGAACACCCTGCGCGTGGAGGCCCAGCCCTTGCCACGCGCGGCGGAGGTGCTGCGCGCCCACTGGCCGCTGACCGTCAACGAGACGTGGCTGACGGTCAGCGCGCGCCGCGACGAGTCGCCGCAGGTCATCCGCCAGCTTGTGGCGGCGGGCGTGGACGTGTACCAGGTGACCGGCCAGCGCCAGACGCTCGAAGAGTACTTTCTCGCGGTGGTGCAGGAGGGCTTTGCCCATGCGTGACCTGTTCCGCGCCGAGTGGCTCAAGATCGCGGGCAATCGCTGGGTGGCCGGGTGTCTGGTGTGGATTTTCCCGCTTGGCGCGCTGGCTTTCCTGCTGATCGCTGGGGTCGTCCTGCTGCTGTCGTCAGCCGCGCGCCAGGGCTTTCGCCAGGACGAGGCGGCGCTGTGGACAGAGCAGGCCATTAGCGTGTGGAGCTTTCCCAACAACCCGCTTGGCCGCCTGATCCTGCTCGGCTTCACGGCGGTGGTGTTCGCTGGCGAGTACCAGTGGGGCACCTGGAAGAACATCGTGCCGCGCAACCGGCGCTTCGCGCTGGTGCTGGTCAAGTTCGTCGCTCTGGGCGTGTTCGTCGTGCTGGCCTTTGCGCTGATGTCGGTGCTGTGGGCGGCGGGATGGGGCGTGCTGGCGCAGATTGCCGGGGCCTCCTATGGGCCGCGCGTCACGGCGGGGGTGATCCGCGACTTCGCCGGCGATTACGCGCTGGCCGCGGCGCTGGCTTTCACCTCAACGATCATCGCGGCGGGTTACGCGGCGCTGGCGGGGATGCTCACCCGCTCTATCCTGGGCGGCGTGATCGTCGGCTTCGCCGGGACGTTCGCCGAGAGCCTGTCCATTGTCGTGCTGCTGCTGATCGGCTGGCTGCTGGACATCCCCAAGGTGGTGCTCGCCTATCGCTTCACGCCGGGCTACAACCTGCTCAACGTGGCAAGCTGGATTAACGAGAAAGCCCCCAGCGTCGTGCGCCCCTACGAAAACGGGGCGCACGCGGGGATCGTGCTGTCCGACAGCCTGGAGTTTTCGGTGCTGGTGCTGGCGACCTGGGTGGCCGGCCTGATCCTGCTGACCGGGCTGTTCTTCCGGCGGCAGGACATCACGTCGTAGAACCTGGTGAGGAAGCGGGGCGCGCGGAGCGAGCACCTGATGGCCGAACGCATCTTCGACGAGAAAACGCTGCGCAAGCTGGAGCGGCTGACGATCATCGCCAACCAGGTGCGTGCAGGCGCGATCAAGGGCGAGCGCCGCTCGACCAGGCGCGGCACGAGCATTGAGTTCGCCGATTATCGCAACTACGCGCGCGGCGACGACCTGCGCCGCGTGGACTGGAACATCTACGCTCGCCTGGGGCGCGCCTTTGTCAAGCTGGTAGAAGACGAAGAAGACCTCGCCGTGCACCTGATCGTGGATTCCTCGGCGAGCATGGACTGGCCACGCGGTGGCGAGCGCGACCAGCACAAGTTCCTCTTCGCCAGGCGGCTGGCGGCGGGCCTGGCGACCATCGCCCTGAGCGGCGGCGACCAGGTGACGATTGCTGCCCTGCGCGGCGACGACGTGGAGACGTGGGGGCCGCTGCGCGGGCGCGGGCGGACGCCGGACCTGCTCGGCTGGCTGGAGGAGCGCCAGCCTGGGGGCGCGATCCGGCTCGGCGGCGCGCTGGCGGCCTATGCGCGGCGCGCGGCCCGCGCGGGGGTGTGCATTGTCCTGTCGGACCTGCTGGCCCCCGAAGGGTTTGCCGACGGGCTGTGGGCGCTGCAAGGGCGCGGGCACGAAGTCACCGTGATCCAGGTGCTCTCGCCGGACGAGGTTGATCCGGTGATCAGCGGCGACCTGAAGCTGGTTGATGTCGAGACGGGCGCGCCGCAAGAGGTGACGATTGACGCGGCGATGAAGGAACTCTACGTCCAGCGGCTGACCGCGTGGCAGGCAGAGATCGGCGCACTCTGCACACGGCGCGGGGTGCACTTCGTCCCGCTGGTGACCCATGCCCCCTGGGAACAGGTCATCCTGTTGCAGCTTCGCCAGGCGCGCGTGGTGCAGTGATGGGCCGGGCGTCTTCGAGGTACCCGCGCCTGCTGGTGCTGGCGGCGATCCTGTTCGGCGCGTTCGCCCTGCGGCTGTGGGACGTGGGCGAGCCGAGCGTATGGCACGACGAAGGCTGGTCTATCCGCGCCGTCCGCGATCCGGTCCACACGCCGGACGACAAGACGCCGGTCGCCTACTACGCGCTGGTGCACGGGCTGTGGCGCGGGGCCGGGGACTCCCCGCTGGCGCTGCGCTACGGGTCAGTGGTGCTGGACGCCATCACCGTCGCGCTGGCGGCGAGCGTGACGCGCCGCTGGGCCGGGCGGGACGCCGGGCTGCTGGCCGCGCTGCTGCTGGCGCTGTCGCCGCTGCTGTGGGCCTACGCGCGCGAAGTTCGCGCGTATGTCGCCGTGCCGCTGCTGACCACGCTGATCCTGGCGCTGACTGAGCGCCTGCTGGCCGATCCGCGCGCCCGGCGCGCCTGGATCGCGCTGCTGGCCGCCGAGCTGCTGCTGCTCTACACGCACAATCTCGGCGTCACGGTCGTGGCCTGGCTCAACCTGGTTGTGGGCGGCGTCTGGCTGGCCGGGCGGCATTGGCGGCGGCTGGCGCTGTGGGCGGCGGGGCAGGGTGCGCTGCTGCTGGCCTATCTGCCCTGGCTGCTGGGCCAGGCGCCGAGCGGCACGCCGCTCAACACGCCGCCGCGCCCCTCGCCGGGGCTGATCTGGGACATCTGGCGCGGCTATTTCGCTCCGCTGCCGACGATGATCGGCGCGGAGACGGCGGTGGAGATCGGCAGCGCCGCGCTCGGCGTGGCTCTGCTGCTGGCCATCGTCGTCACCTTGCTGTGGAACCGGCGGCGCTATGCGCTGCTGCTGCTCTCGCAGGCGATCCTGCTGCCCGCCCTGGCGACGGTCATGCTGCACGCGGCGAGCATAGACTTCCACCCGCGCTACTACGTGGCCGGCGTCCCGGCGACGCTGATGCTGGTGGCGGCAGCCGCGCACAGCCTGCCCATTCACGCCGAAATGCGGCGGCTGGCCGGGGTGGGCGCTCTGGCGCTGGCGGCGGGGACGGGCGCGGCGAGCTTTGTGGTGCTCTTTGACAAGCCAGCCTACCAGCACGACGACTTTCGCGCGGTAGCGGAGCACTACGCCGCGCTGCCCGCCGACGCGCTGATCGTCATCCCCTACGGCTGGGAGCCGGCGCTGGACGTGTACTACGCCGACCGGCTGGGGATCGCGGCGCAGTTCGTCGGCGTGGAGCTGCACAGCAGCGCCGAAGAGACCATGCGCGCCATCAACGAGGCGCTGGCTGGGCGCGAAGGCCCGACACACGTCGAGCTGCTGACGTGGTTCCAGCTTCCCGCCGACCTGCGCGGCATGTTCCCCTGCCTGTTGGAATCCGCCGGGGAGCGGGGCGAGACGTTTACCGTACAGGGTCTCAGCACGACGGGCTACACGGTTGCGCGCCCGCTGGCGCTCGCGTCGAGCACCCCGCGCGCGGACTCCTTCGGCGCGCTCGACCTGCTGAGCGCTGCGCACGGCGGCGGGCAGACCGTCTGCCTGCACACAGAGTGGGCGCTGCCCGCCGCGACAAGCGAAGACTGGCGCGTATCGGCGCGACTGCTGACGAGCGATCCGCCGGGCTGGGTGCTGGCCCGCAGCGACACGGACATCCGCGACGACGAGCAGGCTCCCACGTCGCTCTGGAAGACGGGCGCGCGCGGCGAGGCGTTCAGCCTGCTGCGCTTCCCGGCAGGCGCGCCGCCCGGCGATTACGCGCTGCGGACGATCCTCTTCAGCGCGGATCATCCAGACGGCCTGGATCGGCTGGTGAATGGCGTCCCGGCGGGCAAGGCGCTGACCCTGGCGACGGTTGCGCCGCCAGAGAGCGCCCGCGCCCTGCCGCCCGGCGACGCTGAGCCGCTGGCGGTGCCTGCGGTCGGCGTGGCTCTCGTGGGCCACGACGCGCGCGGGGGTGCGCTCGCCGCCGGGCAGGAGCTGCGGGTTGCCCTGCGCTGGCTGGCCGTGCCGGACTGCTGCGCCGCTGGCCCCTGGGCGGGCGCGACGCTGGCGCTGCGCGGGGACGGGTGGGGCGCTGACGGGCCGGTGCGAGTCTATCCGGGCTACAGCCTGGACTGGCACGCGCTCCTCGTGCCCGCCGAAGCGGAGGGCGCGGCGGCGCTCACCCTGGAAGCGCCGGGCCAGCCGCCGGTGATGCTGGCCGAGTACACCGTCGAGCGGACGGAGCGCCTCTTCGCGCCGCCGCCCTACGACACGGCAGTGCTGACCGAGTTCCAGGGCGTGGCCGTGCTGGAAGGGTTCAGCGTTGCGCAGACGAAGATTTCGCCGGACGAGGCGCTTGGGTTGACGCTGGTCTGGCGCGTCACGGAGACGCCGGGCGTGTCGTACCGCGTGTTCACGCACCTGCTCAACGACGCTGGGCGAGTCATCGCCCAGCACGATGATGTGCCGGGGCAGGGTACGCGGCCCACGACGAGCTGGGTGGCGGGCGAATATCTCGCCGACTCCTACACGCTCGTCTTCAACGACGAAGGGCGCACCTATCGCGGGCCGGCGCGCCTGGAGGTGGGCTTCTACGATCCGCAGACGGGCGCGCGCGTTTTGACAACGAGCGGCGCCGATCACGCCATCCTGCCGGTCGAGATAGTGGTCAGGTAAGGGGTATGTCCTTTCTCACGCCGCTGGCTTTCGCGCTGGGTGCGCTGGCGCTGCCGATCATCGCGCTGTACATGCTGCGCCTGCGCCGCATCGAGCAGCCGATCTCCAGCACGTTCCTCTGGCAGCAGCTTGTGCGCGACCGCGAGGCCAACGCGCCCTGGCAACGGCTGCGCTTGAGCTGGCTGCTGCTGTTGCAACTGCTGGCGCTGGCGGCGCTGGTGGCGGCCCTGGCTCGCCCCTTCCAGACGATCAGCACCATCACCGGCGGGCGCATCGTGCTGCTGCTCGACGCTTCGGCCAGCATGGGGGCGACCGACGTGACGCCGAGCCGCTTCGCCCAGGCCCGCCAGGTGGCGCTGGAGATGGTGGACGCGCTCGGCGCGGACGACACGATGACCGTCATTCGCGTGGCCGCTGTGCCGGAAGTGCTGGCGGCGGCCTCGCGCGACAAGATGGTGCTGCGCCAGGCGATTGCCGACGCCGGGCCGGGCGACGCCGGCGCCGACTGGCTGGCCGCGCTGACTCTGGCGGCGGCGGGGGCGGTGGGCGTCAGCGAGTTGAAGGTGGTCATCGTCTCCGATGGCGGCCTGCCCGCCGACCTGCCGCCCGTGCCCGGCGATGTGCGCTACGTGCCTGTGGGTGCGGAAGCGGGCAACCTGGCGATCTCCGCCCTGGCGACGGACTCCCTGCCGGGACGCCCGCCGCAGCTTTTCGCGCGGATCAGCAATTACGGCGATCAGGACACAGAGGTGATCCTCGACGTGCGCCTGGACGGCAGCGACGTGCTCTACACGGCGCGCCGCTACGCGGTGCCCGCGCGCGGCTATGTGGACATCTTCGACATCGAGCTGCCGCCGGACTTCGAGACGCTGGCCGCTCACCTGACCATGCCCGCCCGCGCCGCCGGGCGCGACTATCTGCTCGCCGACAACCGCGCCTACGCCGTGCGCGACCGGGGCGGGGCGGGGCGCGTGCTGCTGGTCACCGGGGGGAATCTGTTCCTGGAGCAGATCTTCCGCAGCCTGCGCGGGGTCGAGCTGTTCAAGATGGCCCCGGCGGGCGCGCTGCCCGCTGAGCCGTTTGACCTGGTGGTGCTCGACGGCGTGCTGCCCGCTGACCTGCCCGACGCCGACCTGCTGCTGATCAATCCCCCGACCGGAGCGGCCTTCTTCCAGGTCGGGGCGGAGCGCGCGCAGGTCGGGACGGTCGCCGTGCACCCGGCTGACCCGCGCACGCGCAACCTGGCCGTCTACATGGAGACGGTGCGCGTGGCCCTGTTCCGCGAGCTAAGCGGGACGGCCTGGGCCACGACGCTGGCCAGCGTGGACGGGTTTCCACTCGTGGTCGCCGGGGAAGTGGGCGCGCGCCAGGTGGCCATCCTGCCCTTTGACGCGCGCTATCCCAACACGGACATGGTGCTGCAACCTGCCTGGCCGATCCTGATCGCCGAGCTGGCGGCCTGGTTTTCGCCGCCGCGCATCACCGATGCCCCGGCCAGCCTGACGCCGGGCGCGCCGGTGACGGTGCGCTTCATCGAAGACGCGGACGAGGTGTCGGTGCGCCTGCCGGATGGGAAGAGCAGGGCGCTGGCGGCGAGCGCGAGCACCGCTATCTTCGCGGACACGCTGACGCCGGGCCTGTACGAGGTCACGCTGCGCAAAGGGGGCGCAGCAATACGGAGCGAGTCCTTCGCCGTCAACCTGTTCGACGCGGCGGAGAGCGCCATCGCCCCGCGCGAGAGCATCCGGGTGGGCACGGCGGAGATCAGCCGCGACGCCCGCCAGGAAACCGGACGCCGCGAGTATTGGCCCTGGGTTGTGGGCGCAGGGCTGGCGCTGCTGGCCATCGAATGGTGGGCCTATCACCGGGCGCTGCGCCGCAGTCCGCGCCTGACGCTGGTCGGGCGGGGTTCCGGCTGGCGGGCGCTGGTCGATCGCCTGCGGCGCACGCCAGCGCAACGCAGGCTGGGGCGGCTGAGGCAGATTCGATGAGCTTCACAACCCCCCTCGCTCTCCTGCTGCTGTTCCTGCTGCCCGCGCTGGCAGTCGCCGGCTGGCCGCGCCTGGCCTACCGCCGGCGGCGCGACACGGCCAGCCTGCTGCTACGCCTGCTCATCGTGGCGCTGCTGGTGCTGGCGTTGGCGGGGGCACAGGTGCATCGCGCGGCGGATAAGCTGGCGGTCGTCTTCCTGCTGGACGTGTCGGACAGCGTGTCGCCGGCCCAGCAGAGCGCGGCGGTGGAATACGTCCGCCAGGCCGCCGCAGCGATGGGCGCGGACGACCAGGCGGCGGTGATCGTCTTCGGCGCGGATGCGCTGGTCGAGGTGCCGATCACCGGGCGGCTGGAACTGGTGCAGATCGGCTCTGACCCCGTGCGCCTGAACACCGATCTGGCCGAGGCCATGCGCCTGGGGCTGGCCCTGTTCCCCGCGGATGCGGCCAGGCGCATGGTGATTCTGAGCGATGGCAGGCCGACGGTGGGCGACGCTGAAGAAGTGGCGCGGCTGGCAGCAGCGACTAACGTCCAGGTGGATACGGTGCTGCTGGCTCCCGAAGACCCCGCCCAGCAGATTGCTGGCCCCGAAGTGCTGGTGGCCGGCGTGGACGTGCCGGCGACGGTCAACCAGGGCGAGCGCTTCAGCCTGACGGCTTCGCTGGCCGCGAACCGCCCGGACACGGCGGCGGAAGTGCGCGTGCTCTCGCGCGGGCAGATCGTGCACCAGCGCGAAGTGCTGTTACAGCCCGGCGTCACCCGTGAGGTCTTCGACGTGGTGGCCCCCCAGGCCGGGTTCATTGACTTCGAGGTGATCATCGAGCCGCGCGGCGCGGACACGTTCTACCAGAACAACCGCCTGGCAGCCTTCACCCAGGTCAGCGGGCCGCCGCGCGCCCTGCTGGTGACCTCCGATGAGCGCGAGATCGCCACGCTGCGGGCCGTCCTGGCCGAGTCGGGCCTGCAGGTGGACGTGCGCGGCCCGCGCGAGCTGCCGATTGGCCTGGCCGCGCTGAGCAGCTACAACAGCGTGATCCTGGCGAACGTCTCGGCCACTGAACTTTCGCTGGAGCGCATGGAGACCCTGCAAGCCTACGTGCGCGACCTGGGCGGCGGGCTGGCCGTGATCGGTGGGCCGAACAGCTACGGCGTGGGCGGCTACTTTGAGACGCCGCTGGAGGAGACGCTGCCGGTTGAGATGCGCCTGCGCGACCAGGAGCGCGTGCCGCAACTGACGCTGCTGTTCGTCATTGACCGGTCGGGCAGCATGGAGCTTTCCAGCGCGGGCGGCGTTTCCAACCTGGAGCTGGCGAAGGAAGCGGTCGTGCGCTCGTTCGACCTGCTCAACGACAACGACCGGACGGGCGTGCTGTCCTTCGATGTCAGCGCCTACTATGTGCTGGACATCCAGGAAGTGGGCGACGCGGCCAATCGCCAGCGGCTACGCGACCTGGTCGGCTCGCTGCGACCGGGCGGCGGCACCAACATCTACCAGGGCGTGCTGGCGGCGGATCAGGTGCTGCGCGGCGACCCGTCCGAGCTGAAGCACATCATTCTGCTGACCGACGGCGGCGCAGACCCCACCGGCATTGCGGACACAGTTGCGCACATGAACCAGACCTACGGCGTCACTTTGTCGGTCGTGGCGATCGGGCAGGACTACGCGCCCTGGCTCGTGGATGTGGCCGCTGCCGGCGGTGGCCTGTTTCACCTGGCCTACGACATTTCCACCATCCCGGCCATCTTCACGGCGGAGACGCTGCTGGCGACCCGCTCCTACATCTCGGAAGAACCGTTCGTCCCGACGATTGTCGCGCGGCACCCGATTGTGGGCGCGCTGACCGGCACGCCCGAACTGCGCGGCTATGTGGCCACGACCGAGAAGGACACGGCGACGGTCATCCTGCGCGGCCCGCAGGACGACCCGATCCTGGCCGTGTGGCAGTACGGCCTGGGGCGCGCGGCGGCTTTTACGTCCGACGCCAGTTCGCGCTGGGCGGCGGACTGGGTGACCTGGGATGGCTATGCCGATTTCTGGAACCAGGCGGTGCGCTGGACGATCACCGAGGGCGGCACCGGCACTGTGGAGGCGCGCGTGGTCGAGCGCGGCGAAGAGGCCGTGCTGACGGTGGACGCGCGCGACAGCCGGGGCGATTTCCTCAACGGCCTGGTGATGCAGGCAGCCGTTGTGGGCAGCGATTTGCTGACGACCACGCTCACCCTTCAGCAGACCGCGCCGGGCCGCTACGAGACCGCGCTCGGCCTGGCGCGCGAGGGCGCTTACTTCATCACGGTGGCGGGCAGCACCGCGCCCGGCACCAACTCCGTGACTTCGCAATCG
Source organism: Anaerolineae bacterium (assembly GCA_023382715.1). GTDB lineage: Bacteria > Chloroflexota > Anaerolineae > Aggregatilineales > Aggregatilineaceae > UBA2029. The sequence continues at coordinate 57,578 of JAHDWP010000012.1, read as the reverse complement.
GTCATGCAGACGACGGGCTGGGTGCTCGGTTATTCGGCGGAGTATGCGCTGGGCGGCGCGGGGACGCTGGATCAGTCGCCCGCCGACTACCTGCGCGACCTGGCCGCGATCACCGGCGGAGGATCGCTGCGGGAGAATCCGGCGGGCGCGTTCGCCCACAACCTGGATCAGGAGCGGGCCGCGCAGCCAGTCTGGGCGTACCTGGTGCTGACGGCGCTGCTTCTGCTGCCGCTGGATGTGGCCGTGCGGCGGCTGATTATCACGGGTGAGGACGTGGCGCGGGCGCGGGCGCGGCTGAGCCTGCGCCGCGCTCAGCCCGATCTCGGCGCGACGGGCGAGCGCTTCGAGCGCCTGCTTGGGGCGAAGGGCCGCGCCAGTGGGGCGCGCGCCGAGGAGACGCCCCCTGAAGCGGCAGCAATGCCCGGCGCTGCGCCGCCTCCCGAACCCATTGCGCCGCCGCCACTGCCGCCGCGCCCGCCGTCCGCTGAAGCGCCCGCTGCATCGCGCCCGGAGCGCGGCCCTCGTCCGATCCCCAGGCCTCCCGCCGAGCGCGCCCGCCAGGATGAGACGCTCGCCTCGCGCCTGCTGGAGCGGCGGCGGACGCGCCACGACGATGATGACAGGTAGCCTATGAGACACCGCTTGGGCACGTGGCCCGGCGTGGCCAGGGGACTGGGCGCTGGCCTGCTGATGGCTGTGGCGCTGCTGGGCTGCAACCTGGCCCGCGTGGACGGCCCGCCGGAGAGCGATCCGCCCGCATCAAGCGCGCCGGTGGGCGACTGGACGACTATCGCGCCGGGCATCGAGCGGCGCGAGATGGCCCTGCCAGTCGCCTCTGCATCCGCGCAGGGGGCGGCGCTGCTCGTGCGCGCAGACCCAGCGGTGACGCGGCTTGCCGTGCACTACAGCCCTGGCGCGGCGCGCACACTCGGCGAGTGGCAGCAGGCTTTGCCGGGCGCGCAGGTCCTCGTCAACGGCGCGTTCTTCGACGAGACGGATCGCGCCCTGGGCCTGATCGTCAGCGATGGACAGGCTTATGGGCAGTCGTTCGCCGGCTTTGGGGGGATGCTGCAAGTGGACGCTGCCGGCGCGCGCGTGCGCTCGCTGGTGAGCAATCCCTACCAGGGCGAAGCGCTCTGGCAGGCGGTGCAGGCGTTCCCCATGCTGATCGAGCACGGCGGTCTGCTCGCTCCGCAGGGCGACGGCTTCGACCAGCGCGCGCGGCGCACGTGGATCGGCCAGGATCGCGCCGGGCGTATCGTTCTCGGCGTGACGCACAATCTGATTACCCTGGCGGACCTGCAGGCATGGCTGCTCGCGCCCGATCTCGACCTGGACGTGGCCTTTGCGCTGGACGGGGGGCGCTCCACCGGCATGGTCATCCAGACGCCGTCTCACCAGGAGAGCGCCCCGGCCTTCGATCGCCTGCCGTCGGTCGTGGCCGTGTATGCCCCGTGAATTCTGCGGTATGATAAGCGAGCTGGCTCGGCGCAGGCGCGCGAACGGATTGTGGGGCTGCCGCTGGCAAGCCCCTCTCACCCGGCCCTGGACAGCGCAACAGACGGACAGACAACCTTGACGACCGAAACCACCCAGACGATCCCGACCTACATCCTCACACCCGGCAATCTGACGCCCACGCCCTACCAGGTGCGGTCGCTGACCGAGGCGGTTGGGCGCGAGCCGCGCGGCGTCTACACGGTCGCGCGAACGTTTCACGGCGATTGCGCCCTGCTGTTCGACGCGCACCTCGACCGGCTGGAACAGTCGGCGCACCTGGTCCATATCCCGCTGCGGCTGGATCGCGGGCGCTTGCGGGCGGCGCTGCGCGAGCTGCTGCGCCAGGCGGGTTACCCCGACGCCAAGTTCCGCATCACGGTCTCTTACGAGCATCCAGACTGGCTGTACCTGGCGCTGGAGCCGTTTCACCCCGTGCCAGAAGCGATCATGCGGCAGGGCGCGCACGTGGTCACCATGCCGCTGGCGCGCGAGAACCCGGACGTCAAGACGACCGATTGGATGGTCGTGCGCCAGCCAGCCTGGGACAGCCTGCCGCCGGGCGTGTACGAGGCGATCCTGGTGGGGCCGGATGGCAGGCTGCTGGAAGGATTCTCCAGCAATTTCTACGGCGTGCTCGATGGTGCGCTGCGGATGACGCTTGAGGGCGTGCTAGCGGGCATCGCCCGCAAGGCGATCCTGACCATCGCGCCGGAAGTGCTGCCGGTTGAGCCGGTGGGCGTGCACAGGGCAGAGGTGCCGCGCCTGGCAGAAGCTATGCTGACCAGCAGCGGGCGCGGCGTGGTGCCGATCACGCGCATTGACGGCCAGCCGGTTGGCGACGGGCAGGTGGGGCCGCTGGTCAGCGCCCTGAGCGCGCGCTACGACGCCTGGACTGAGGCGCACCTCGAGCCGATCTAGGGCGCTCCGGGCGCGCTCATTCCGGCTCGGCGGGGGCGCTTTCGCCGCCCGGCCGGAGCGCCTGTAAGGCGCGCTCCTCCTGGCGCACGATGACCGATCCGGCGACCTGACGGCGCAGCGTCTCCAGGCGCGGGTAGCCGTCGGCGAATTCGGCGGCCCATTCCTGGGCGAATGCGCCGCGCCGAATGGCGTCGAGGACGGATTCCATCTGGCGGTGGTGCTTGACCTCGCGGAAGCGTTCGAGGCGCGAGAGCATCCCGTACTCAGCGGTGCGCGAGTGCTGCTGGAGCGTGGGCAGGACTCCCTGGGTGCCCCAGCGGGTCAGGAGATCGCCAAGCTCGCCGGACAGGTACAGGCTCATGCTCACCGCTTCGGGGGGGAAGCCCTCACGGTTGAGCACCTCGACCGCCGTCTGCAGGATGGCGAACAGCGCCGGCAGGATGGCCTGGTGCGTGAACAGGTCTAGCTCGGCTTCCTGCTGAAAAGTCAGCTCGATCGCGCCCTGGCGCAGCGCGCCGAGGGCTTTGGCCAGGGCCAGGACGCGCGGCCAGGCCTGGCCCGAAGCGTCCTGCGCCACGCCTACGATGCTGGGGAAGCCCGGCCCATCCACGTAGCTTTCGCGCACGCGGCTGCCCAACGCCTGTGGGGCGACGAGCACCACGTCCACGAACGGGGGCGGCTCGATGAAGCCGAAGGCGACGTTGTAGCCGGAAGCGAAGGCCAACGTGCCGCCCATGCGCTGGTTGAGCGCGATGTCCTGCAGATAGACCTGGGGCGCGATCTCGTCCGGCAGCGTGAGGAGCAGCAGATCGGCGCGCGCGGCAGCGTCGGCCAGCGAAGTCACTTCGAAGCCTTCATGGTAGGCGCGCTCGGCATATTCGTCGTCGCGGTTGCCGATGAGCACGGAGAAGGCACTGTCGCGCAGATTCAGCGCGAACGCCCGGCCCATGTGCCCATAGCCGAGCACGGCGAGGGTGCGCGGCATCAGCAGCGCGAGATCGGCATCTGGCTCGCGGTAGATCATGGCCATCGAGAAGTCCTCCACAGGGGGGTGCCCGTCCTGGCAGGGCGCGGCAGCGCAGCGAGCATTCTACTGCGAAGGGCGGGCGCGTGTCGAGTTATCTGGTGGTTGGTGATTGGTTTCTGGTTATGGGTGAAGATAGTTGTGTCAGGCGGGTGGCTCCACCGTCCGTCACGCGCCACCAACCACCAATAACCAAAAACCAATCGCCACAAGCGCAACACGCCAGCGCCGTTTGCGTATATCATGGTAGTAGGGGAGCCAGGTGCTCGATCAGGTAGGGTACAACTTGTGAGCCAAGACAGCGATTCCCTATGGGTGCAGCGAACGCTTGCCGGCGATGCACAGGCCTTTGGGGAACTCGTCCAGCGTTACGAGCGCGATGTGTTCAACCTGGCCTACCGCATGTTGAGCGAGCGAGGCGAAGCGGAGGATGCGGCGCAGGAGGCGTTCATGCGCGCCTACACCAACCTCGATCGCTATGATATGGAGCGACCTTTCAAGACCTGGCTGCTCTCGATCACATCGAACCACTGCATTGACCGGCTGCGCCGGCGACGGCTGGTCTGGCTGTCGCTGGAAGAGCCGCTGCCCCCGCACCCGGCGCTGACCAGCGACATTCCCGGCCCGGAAGAAGAGGCGCTGACCAACGAGCGCAATGTGCTAGTGCAGGAGATGCTGGCCGACCTCAGCCCGGACTACCGGCTGGCAGTGGTGCTGCGCTACTGGTATGACATGTCCTACGCTGAGATTGCCGAGATGCTCGACACGACCGAAAGCGCCATCAAGAGCCGCCTGTTCCGCGCGCGGCAGACATTGGCCGACTATTTGGATGCGCAGCCAGCTTCCGCGCGCGAGCGCGTGATGGAGGGGTCCTGATGCCTCACGATGACCAGACGCTCCAACAGCAGATGCAGCGAGCGCTCGACGGCGAGTTGAGCGGCGAAGAGCTGGCCTTGCTGCAATCGCGCCTTGGCGAGAGCGTCCAGCGCGCCGCCGGCTGGGAACGGCTGCGCCAGACCGATGAGCTGCTGCGCAGAACGCCGCTCGTCGCCCCGTCGCGCGGGTTCACCGACCGGGTGATGGCGGCGGTGGTGGCGATGGGCGTGCCGGAATTCGCCCGCCGCCATACAAGCGTGGGGCTGGCCCTGGGCCTGGTCGCGGCGGCGTTGCTGGCCGTGCCCGTGCTGTGGGCGATCTTGTTCGTCATTGTCAGCGTCCTGACCGATCCAGGCGCGCTCGGTGCAGTGTTGGAGACGATTCTGGCGGCGGCGGGCGCTGTGGCGAACCTGCTGGCCGACCTGGTGGATCAGGCCCAGGCATTCGCCGGCGAGACGGCGCTGCTTGGCGCGGTGTTTGCTGGTGTGACCGCTGTGACGATCGTCTGGCTGGGGCTGATCTGGCGGCTGCTGGGCGGGCGCGGCGCGCAGGCCCGGCGCTCTAAGCTCTAGCGGCGGCCCATGCGCAGAAGCGAGGACCCGATGCCTTTCCCACGTCCCTCGACTCGCAAGCTGGTGCTCGCGATATTGCTCGTTGTGCCGGCGCTCGTAGTGACGGGCTGCCAAAGCAGCTCAGACGACCTTGGCGGATTCAGGATCGCCTCGTCGTACACGTTGAGCGCGGGCGAGCAGCGCACTGGCGACCAGGTGATCCTGGCCAAGACGATTACCCTGGAAGCGGGTAGCGTGGTGGAGGGCGATCTCACGCTGCTGGGCGAGCGGATCACGCTCGACGGCGAAGTGCGCGGTGAAGCGGTGGCCGTCGCCAACCATCTGAGCATTGGCGAAGAGGCGCACCTCACCGGCGACCTGACGATCTGCGTCGATCTCCTGGTACGCAGCGACGCGGCGCGCATTGAGGGCCAGGTGCGCACGGAATGCGATAAGAGCGGGCGCGCCAGCCTCAGCAATGCGGTCAACTCCGGCTGGGAAAGCTGGCGAGGCAGCGTCCTGTTCCGCACGGGCGCGGCGATCACCGGTTCGCTATTCTTCGGGGCGCTGTCCGCGCTGCTGACGGCTATCGTGCCGCGCCCGCTGGTGCGCATGTCCGAATCGATCTATCGCGCGCCGTTCGTCACCGGGGGGGTGGGGCTGCTGACTTTGCTCGTCGCGCTTGGGCTGACCATCGTCTACGGCGTGTCGCTGCTGCTGATCCTGCCGCTGGTGCTGCTGCCAGTTGTGATCCTCGCCTGGCTGCTGATCGGCGCGCTGTCGGTGCTGGGGTGGGTGGCGCTGGCCGGGCCGTTCGGCGTTGCCTTGCTGCGGCGCGTGGGGCTGGAAGGCCAGCCGCGCATGGTCGCGGCGGCGGTGGGCGGCGTGGCGCTGTCGCTGCTGCTGCGCGCGTGGAGCGTCTCCTGGTTCACGGCCTGGATCGGGCTGCTGGCGACGACGCTCCTGGGAGCGGTTGGGCTGGGCGCGGTGCTGCTCACGCGCGTCGGCACGCGCCCCTATCCGCGCCGCGCTACTGCGCCTGGTGCACCAGAGCGGAAATGAGCATACAGCCTGGCCTGGTCCAGCCCCTCCCTCCGTGCGGGGGAGAGGTTTGGGTGGGGAGATAGCGAGCAACTGCCGCCAGCGGACTCTCGCTAGCCTGTGCTAGTCGCCAGGTCGCCGGCGGGGGTACGCGCAGCGATTTCGCTTGTCACCGGTGAACAGCCTCACCCTCCGGCCTCGCTGCGCATCAGCGCCGGGCGGGGGCGAGGTTACGTAGGGGCGTAGTGCAATACACCCCTACGGGCGCGGCAGAGCAGTGCCTGTACCGAAAGGCTTCCCCTCTAGCGGTCTCTACCACAGGCCAGGTCATCAGGGGGGAGACGGAGCGGCCTCACTCCCGCTCGTAGACCTGAACCATGCTCACCAGGACGGCGCGCGTGAACAGAGTGATCTGGCGCAGCGTCGCGCTCCAGGCGCTCTGGGGCCGGGCGGTGCCTGTCTCAGCAAGCTGCACCACCGAGTCCACCAGGAAGTCCACGAAGTAGAAATAGCCCTCCAGCGCCTGCGAGAGCAACAGGCCCTGGCTCTTGAGCAGCCGCCCGTAGGCCAGGCCAATGTCGTGGGCGGTCTCGCGCCCGTGACTGGCGGCGGGGTCTGCCAGGTGGCCGATCAGGGCGTCCATCAGGCGCAGGCCCTGGCGGCGCATGACCTCGCGTGCGTCGGGACTCAGCCGCCCAAACCACCCCAGGCGGGCCAGCGCCTCGCGGTCGCCCATGGCCATCCGCGCGCGGCCCAGGGCGCTCTGGACGAGCACCTGCGCTTCCGCCGGCTGGGTGATGCGGTGCGATGCCAGCCATTGTTCCAGGTCTACCCGGCGAAAGCGACGGTGACCGCCCGGCGTGCGTCGGTAGGATAGCTCGCCCTGTTCGGCCCAGTTGCGGATGGTTGCCGGGTGGACGCCGATGATCTGCGCAGCCTCGCCCAGGCTGACCCATTCTGAGGGTTGATCGCGTTCCGCGTCTTGATCTCGCATCGTCATTTTGCCCTCTGCCGCTAGGGGTAATTTCAACAGCTTGGTTCTACAGCATCTCTACCGGGTCTATGTCTACGATCCAGTCTTCAGGGATGTCCAGGCCGTCCAGCACGCCCACCGGGTTGGTGCCGCGAATGACCAGGTGCCAGCGGTAGAGATTGTTGCGCCGGGCGAAGAAGCACGGCGTGGGGCCAATGATCTCGGTCGCGGTGAACTGCCCGGCGGTGATGCGCCGCTCGATGATCAGGCGGGCGCGCTGCGCTTCGGCTTCGGCGCGGTCGGCGGTCGGGTACTGGAAGATGAGGCGCGCCAGCCGACGAAAGGGCGGGAAGCGCTGGTCGCGGCGATGGGCGATCTCCTGCCGGTAAAAGGTCAGGTAATCGTGGTGGGCAGCGGCGCGCACGGCGTAATGCTCCGGCAGGTAGCTTTGCAGCACGACGCGCCCACCCAGCGCGCCGCGCCCGGCTCGCCCGGCGACCTGCGTCAGAAGCTGGAAGGTGCGCTCGCCGGAGCGGTAGTCGGGCAGGCCGAGCGCGGTGTCAGCCGAGACGATGCCCACCAGCGTCACCTGGGGCAGGTCCAGCCCCTTGGCGACCATCTGCGTGCCGATCAGGATGTCGGCGCGATGGGCGGCGAAGGCGCGCAGAATCTTGTCGTGACCGTCTGCGGCGGTCACCGTGTCGGCGTCCCAGCGGATGACCCGCGCCTGGGGGAACTCCTCGTGCACTGCCGTCTCGATCAGCTCCGTGCCCTGGCCGAAATGCCGGATGCGCTTGCTGTGGCACGCTGGGCAGACGGTGATGTGCCCGGTGGTGTAGCCGCAATAATGGCAGATGAGGGCTTCGCGCGGGCCGTGATAGGTCAGCGGCGTGCTACAGCGCGGGCACATGGCGATGTAGCCGCAGTCGCGGCACATGACAAAGGTGGCCGTGCCGCGCCGGTTGAGGAACAGGATGGCCTGCTCGGCCCGCTCCAACACCTCGCTGAGCGCTGAGTGCAGCAGCCGGCTGAAGATGCTGCGATTGCCGGCGCGCAACTCCTGGCGCATGTCCACCACCTGCACGGCAGGCAGGTCGGCGTAGACGGCGTCGGCGGCGTCGGTGGGGTGATAGCGCGCCTGCGGCGCGTTCAGCCGGCGGGTCAGCTCGGCGATGCGCTCACGGTGAGCGATCACCCGGTCGGGCAGCGACAGAAGCTGGTAGTCGCCGCGCTCGGCGCGGAAGAACGTGCCCACGTCTGGCGTGGCGCTGCCCAGCAGCACCGTGCCCCGCGTGATGCGCATCAGGGCGATGGCTGCCTCGCGCGCGTGATAGTAGGGCGGGGCGACGGGTGGCGATTGCTTGTAGCTGTCGTCGTGCTCTTCGTCCAGGATGACCAGCCCCACGTCGGGCAGCGGTGTGAACAGCGCCGAGCGCGCGCCGACCACCACGTGCACCTGACCGGCCCGCGCGCGCCGCCACGCATCATAGCGCTCACCGACCGAAAGCCCGCTGTGCACCACAGCCACGCTGCCCGGAAAGCGCGAGGCAAAGCGGCGCACCGTCTGCGGCGTCAGGGCGATCTCCGGCACCAGCACGATCGCCTGGCGGCCCTGGGCCAGCGCCCGCTCCACCGCGCGCAGGTAGATCTCCGTCTTGCCGGAGCCGGTGACGCCGTGCAGCACGAACACGCCAGAAGTCTCCGGCGTCGGCGAGACGTCGCCCCAGTGAATCGTGTCCATGTACCCCTGGACGATTTCCCAGACGCGGCGCTGCTCGGCGGTGAGCGGCGGGGCGACGGTCGGCAGGAACTCCTGCTCGCCCACCGGATCGCGCCAGGTCTCCGCCTCGCCCAGCGTCACCAGGTCGTCGTCGGCCAGGCGGCGCAGGTGCGCCAGCGTGGCGCCCGTCGCCTGGGTGACTTCGCGCAGCGCGACTGCGCCCCCGGCCTGGGCCAGGTATTCCAGGGCGGCCAGGTACGGCGCGCCGCCGCGCAGCTCGATGATGCGCTCCATCACCGCGCGGGGAGGGTGGGCAAGCTCGACGGTTGCCGGGTCCGTCCAGCGGCGGACTGTCCCGGCTTTTTCCAGGCGGCTCACGGCGCCTGCGTTCAGCGCGCTCCGGGGCAGGGGGCTGTTCGCTTCCAGAAGCTGCTGCAAGACCTGGCGCTGCGCGTGGGCGCGGGCGTAGTCTCCCGCTTCCAGGTGCGCGGCGATCTCCGCCGGGGTGACGGCCAGCTCGACCCATGTCTGGCTGGCGGTCTGGCGCAGGTCGCCGGCTTCCGCCAGCGTGCGGATCGGCCCTTCTGTGCAGCCGACCGCCGTCATCACCGCGCTGACGCTCAGATGCTGGCGGCGCGCGGTGAGCAGCACTTCGAGCACGTTGGCCCGCCGCGACTCGCGGCCCAGCCGGGGGGCGATGGCTTTGATGCGCTGCGGGGCGACGTTCAGTTGGACGGTACGCACCGTCTGCGGGCGCACGTCGGGCGCTTCCAGGATCGGGTCCTGGCGGACGATGCCCCGCTTGACCAGCCCGGCCAGCGGGCTTTGCCAACGGACGCGGCGCAGCGCGTGGGCGATCTGCCGCCCGCGCAGCGGCCCGCGCCGGTGAAGCAGGCTGACCAGGCGCGCCTGCGTCTTGGAGAGGTCGGTGGCGTCTTCCTCGACCAGCGTGTAGACCAGGTCGCCGCGCTTGGCGATGCCCGGCGGCAGCATCAGCCACAGGCACAATCCCAGCGGGGCGAGCGTCTCGTGCGCGAGCCAGCGGGCCAGCTCCAACTGTGCGGGGGTGATCACCGGCACGGGGTCCAGCCGCTCCAGGATCGGCTTGGTCTGCGGGATCGGCGCGTGCTCGTGCAGGGCGACGACGATGCCGGTGGTGTGCGCCGTGCCGAAGGAGACCTTGACCAGGTGCCCCGGCACGATCTGGCCAGACAGGGTGTCCGGGATGTGGTAGTGAAATGTGCCCTGGACGCGGCGATTGACGGCGATTTCGGCGAACATCATCTGCCGGGCGACTCCGCGCCGGGGCTGGCGGCTTGCCTGTAGAAGACAGCCGCGCCATAGCCAACCACCTGCGCGTAATCGTGGGTCACGTCGCCGGAAGTCGCATAGCCGACGATCTGGGCGGTATCCGCGCCCAGCGCCCGCGCCGCGATCATCACCGTCGCGATCGCTCCGCGCCCGCAGGCGAAGCCGGAACCATCTGTCTCCGCCTGGATCACGCCCGCCGGGTCGTAGCGGGCGACGGCGTCGAGCATCGTCTCGTCCAGTTTGTGGGCGACGCTCTGTGGGTAGAAATGCGACAGGTCAGAGCTGGCGACGAGCAGGGCGCGGGTGCCGGCCAGGATGTCGGCGAGGGCCTGGCCGAGCGCCTGGGCCATCCCGTAGGACTGCTCTACCAGGGCGAGCGGGATCACGCGGAACTCGCCGAGCGTGCGCTGGAGAAACGGCAGCACGATCTCCAGCGAATGCTCCGGATCGGTGCGCACCCCCTTGATCGGGACGATTTGCCCTAAGGTCGCCAGCGCTGCCCGGTCAACGGGCACCTGGCCAAGCGGCGTCTCGTAGGCTTCGTGGGCGCTGGTGACCACTGGCGCGTCGTAGGGGTAATGCGACGGGCCGACCAGGGCGACGACCTCTGCGGACAGGCCCTGCACCAGCCGGAAAGCGTGCCCGGCGACCGGGCCGGAGTAGCGATGCCCGGCGTGCGGCGTCAGGATGCCGATCACGTCGCCGCCCAGGGTGGGCACTTCGGCCTGGCCCAGGTACTCATCCACCGAGCGCGCCAGACGCAGCGGGTCGGCGGGGTACCAGCGCCCGGCGATCGGAGATGGGCGCACGTCTTGATAAAGATGTGGCGCGTTCAAGGCTGGCCCCTTTCGCCACCAGGTGCGAACCGCCTTTACTCCCATTTTACTATAGGCCTGCTCTGGCCGACCAGTGCCCTGCGCCAGAAAGAGACGCTTTTCACAATAGGGGCGCAGTACCTGAACCACAGAGGTGCAGAGAACGCAGAGAAGAACCGCGAATCTTCTTTACTTTCTCTGCGCTTTTGCGGTGATGCTGTGACCTGGCAACGAGAACGCCCGCGCCAACGCAAAGCCGGGTGACTGCTGACAATCACCCGGCCCGGCTCGTGCGCATGAGACTTGTGGAAACGTTCTACTGGATGCGCGCCAGCACGTCGTCTTCGTTCATCAGCAGGTAGGTCTTGCCTTCGAACTTGATCTCGGTGCCAGTGTACTTGGGGAACAGCACGCGGTCGCCAACCTTCAGATTGGTTTCCATTTCATCAGGATCGCCGATGGCCTCGATAGTGCCCTGCTGCGGTTTCTCTTTGGCCGTCTCCGGCAGCAGCACGCCACCCGGCGATTGCGATTCACCCTCAAGCGGCAGGACGAGAACGCGCGCGCCCAGGGGTTCGATGTTGATCTTTTTGGCCATGTGACTTTCTCTCCTTAGTACGTCGAGTTGTATAAGCCTTGCGGTCCAAGACCGGCTGAGCGCGGTCGTTGGCTAAGTTCCACCGCTGGGGTGAGACGGCTCACTGTGCGGCGGCCTTTAGCTTCTCCAGGAGCATCTGCTCAGGTGCTGCGCCTTCCAGGTACGTGTGCTCGTTGATCACGGTGCGTGGCACGCCCATCACGCTGTACTTCTGGCCGAGGTGCGGGAATTCGGTGACCTCGACCATGTCCGCCGTCACTTTGTCCGAGGCGTAAGCCAGTTGATGGGCCAGCATGACCGCAGGCGGGCAGTAGGGGCAGGTGGGCGTCACGAAGACTTGCAGATGCAACGGCGTTTGCAGCGTGCCCAGGAACTTGCGCGTGCTGTTCTCCAGCGCCGAGTTCCCGGTGCCAACCAGCACGATAGCCTCGATCAGCGAGGTGAATTCATAGCCTGCCGGAATGCCAAAGAAGCGGATGCCGTGGTCGCGTCCGCCTTCGCCGAGCACAACAATGGCTGGGATTTTGTCAACTCCCAGGCTCGCGGCGAGATCGGCGTCAGCGAGGAAGTCGTGCACTTCGACGCTGACCAAATCAGAAAGCTCTGCCACCTCTTCGATGATCTGGCGCGTGCCACTGCACGTGTCGCATTCAAAATCCTGGGCGAACATCTTCAGCGTCACCGGCGACGTTATAGCCGCCATTATTTCGCGAACCTGTTGCTGGGTTTCTGGATCCATCAGAGGCATGAGAGCCAATCCTTTTGCGCTGACTGGAAAGATACACCCAGTTAGATGCAGCACTCCCTGGCCGGTTGCGCCAGCTTGCGCTCATCATACCGGAAAACAGGCTGCGTTTCTAACAGAAATTCATTAGAGGTGCGCCGGGGGCGCGCTTGGCGGTATAATCGCTCTCACGGCCAACGGACTTCTCGTAACCGACGAAAGGGTATCATGGGCAGCGCGACAGTCACCTGGGTTCAGAATCTGCAATTCATCGGGACGGACAGCACCAGGCACTCGGTCGTCGTGTCTGCCCCGGACGAGGCGAACGGCATCGGCATGAAGCCGAGCGAGCTGCTGCTGGTATCGTTGGCGGCGTGCACCGCCTATGATGTCGTCAACATTCTGCAAAAGAAACGCAAGAAGCTCAGCCATCTGCGCGTAGAAGTTGAGGGCGAGCAGCAGGGCGCAGCTCCCTGGCCGTTCACGCGCATCCATCTGCACTATGTCATCGCCGGCGATGACCTTTCCGAGCGCGATGTCGCCCAGGCCATTCACCTGTCGCACGATAAGTATTGCTCTGTTTCGGCCACGTTGCGCCCGGCGGTCACCCTGACCCACGACTACCAGATCGTGGGTGGGGCAGACGCGGGTGAGTCTTAGTCGTCAAGCCGGAACCCTGAACCTGGATTTCGCACTGAGAGGGACAGCCTGTGGACCTGATTGATCTGCTGCTCGGTCGCAGCGACCGCTACCAGCGCACGCCCGGCTTGCTGGGCGGGCTGTCGCGCTGGCTGGTGAGCTGTAGCTGTCTGCTATCAGCCCTGGTTCTGCTGGGAGTCGTGCTGGTGCTGGGTGGGTTCATCAGCGTGGGCGAAAACGCGATCACGGTGGTCATCGTCTTCGTGACCATCGTCGTGGCTATCGCCTCGCTGATTCGCACCAGCCTGGGCTACTGACCTGGAGCAGTACGCAGCACAGGCAGGCGCGCTCCCCTCACCCTTACGGGAATGCCTGCTGCACCCACTGCATCGGGTCTACCTGCACCCCGCCGACCCACATCTCCCAGTGCAGATGCGGGCCGGTTGACCGCCCGGTTGACCCCACTGCGCCGATGACCTGCCCGGCGCTGACCACATCGCCCACTCGCACGCCGATCTCTGACTGGTGCCAGTAGCCGGTCACGACGCCCCAGCCGTGATCAATGATCGTGGCGTTGCCGCGCACAGGCAGCGGCTCGGCCAGCACCACCACGCCCGCCGCCGGGGCCAGCACGGGCGAGCCGGGCGCGCCTCCGAGGTCGGTGCCGCTGTGGAAGGTGCTCAGCACGCCGCCGTTGTAGGCCCGCCGCGTGCCAAACTGCGAGGTGATGGCCCCCGTCGAAGGCAGGCCCATCAGGCCGTCGAAATAGCGCTGCGCGGTGAAGACGCTCATGGTGCGGGCGACCAGGTCCCATTCCGGCTCGGTGACCTGGGTGGTGAGCAGGTCTTGCTGCTGCGTGTCCAGCGAGATCATCTCCGTGCTGTAATTCCCGTCGTCCACGCGCACGCTGAAGGTCAGGTGCGTCTGCACGCCGTCTGGCGCGGTCATGCTGAGGGCCAGCGGGTAGACGCCGGCTGCGGTGAAGGGGTGCACGCCGAACAGCGCCACGTGCTGGTTGCCGTCGTGGGTCACGAACTGGATGGGATAGCCGACGAACGTCCCGGCCAGCGTCGCCGGCCCCTCGGTGGTGATGTGCAGCGCGATGGTCTGGCCCTGCACGGCGGGCGTGGGCGTGATGGTGAACGCGGCAAGCGGGCCGGGCAACTCGCGCAGGCTGCCGTCGCCGTCGGACAGCCACACCGCCTGGCCGGCGAAGAGGGGGCCACAGCTCGCCAGCCCGTTCGCTGTGGCGAGCGCACGCCAGGGCACGCCCAGGCGCAGCGCGATGCGCAGCATGTTGTCCCCCGGCTGGGCGCGGTAGAGGCCGCGCGGCGGGGCAGCGGTGCCGGTTTCAGCCGCCGCGCCCTGGTTGATCGTCAATTCCTGGCCGATGAACAGGCGCGCCGGATTGGTGATGTGGTTGGCGGCGGCGATGCGATCGGCGGTCGTCTGGTAGGTGGCGGCCAGCGTGCGCAGGGTGTCGCCAGGAGCGACGCGGTGCGTGAGCGGCGCGCCGGGCACGTCCAGGCGCGCGTTGGGGATGAGCAGCCGCTGCCCGACGTTGATATAGCGCGGATCGCTGATGCCGTTGGCGGCGGCAATGGCCTCGACGGTCGTCCCGTACTGCATGGCGATGCCGAACAGCGTCTCGTCGCGCTGCACCACGTGGATGGCCATGCCGCCCACCGGCGGTGGCTGGCTCCCGTCCTGAGCCAGCGCCAGGCGCGAGCCAGCGCTGCCCCACAGGGCGATCAGCAGGGTGAAGAGGGGGACGGATCGGGATAGCAGCCGGATCATCCTGGCGGCCTCGCGCGTATGAGATCGTAGAGGTTCTGCGACTGGGTCAGCCTGGTCAGAGCGTCGTTGGCCAGGGCTAGCCCTTGTTCCGCTGAGCTTGCCAGATTGTAGTCCCAACAGGTCGCTTCGTACAGCGCGCGCGCCTCCAGCGCCAGCGCCAACCCCTCCTGCTGGAGCCGGATGGCGTCGGCAAGCTGAGGGTCGGCGGCGGTCGGCGAATCCAGGAGGGCCTGCTGCTCCGGCATCAGGGCAAAGGCGGCGGGCCAGCGCGTCAGCGCGCAATAGCTGGTCGAAGCCTGCCCTTGCGGCGTGAGCGCCTGCTCCCACTGGTCTATCATACCGATCCCATAGCTGTTCTTGAGATCGCCCATGACCGCGTAACGCTCGCGCAGCGCCACGAGAATAGCGCGGTAGTCGAGGTCGGGGAAGGGCAGCGTGGCCGTCGGAGACGGGGTGATCGTGGGCGTGCGCGTCGGCGTCGGCGAAATGGTCGGCGTGTGGGAAACCGTCGGCGTCGGCGTGATGCTGGCCGGGACGGTTGCCGAAGGGGGCACCGTTGCAGTGGGCGTGCTGGGCGTGGGAGTCAGCGACGGGGTGGCAGTGGCCGTCGGCAGCGGCGTGACTGTGGGGCCGACGGTGGGGGCCGGGCTGAAGATGGCCCGTTGAAGCTGCTCGCCCGCTTCCTGAATCTGGTTGTCTACCCGGTCAAGCTCGACCGCCGACTCCAGGATGCGCTTGGTCTTGGTGGCCGGATTCTGGCAGGCGATGTTGAGCAGCAGCAGCGCTTTTTGCAGCGTGGGCAGCGCCGCGTCCACGTTCATGGCGGCGATGCGCAAGTCGGGGTAAGTGACCTCGTCAATGGCCGCCAGCCCCACTGGCTCCGGCACGCTATAGGCGAAGCCGCACGCCAGCTCTCCCGTCGCGTCGGAGATGGCGATCTCGCTGCGCAGATCAGCGGCCAGTTGCCGGGCATCATACAGGCGTGCCTCGACCTGGGCGATCACTTCCTCGCGCGGGGAGGGCGGCTCGTCAAAGATCGAGCCGGACGACTGGCCGGAAGTCTCGCCATCGTCTTTCCCCAGAAGCGCCAGGCCGTTGAGCGCCAGCGACGCCAGCAAGAGCAGCGCCAGCACCCCCGTCACCAGCCGCAGAAAACGACGGCCCGGCGGGAAGCGCCGCGTGCCCCGTCCTTCCTGCCGCGCCCTGAAGAGGGCCAGGGCTTCGCGCGCCGCTTCGCGCACGCTCTCGTCGTCGTCCTGAAGGTAGGCGTTGCGCAGAAAGGGGATCACCGCCGGGTCGCCGGTCCTGGCGAGCTGGCGGCAGGCAGCGCGGCGCTGCCGGGGGCGCTTCGCTTCGCTAAGCTGCCCGGTCAGAACGTCCCACGATGGCTTGCTCATCGGGCATCCTCACGGAGACAGGCGCGACCCAACAGGGCCAGGATATCTATCACGGCGCGACAACGGTGAACGTGCAGCTTCCCTGGTTAGTTTCATTGGCCGTGCCGGGGCCGAAACGCTCGTAGCCGTCGGTGATGGCCTCATCCCATGTCAGGCGGTAGTCCACGCGATGCTCGCCTGGCTGGAGCTTGCCCACGGGATAGTACCAGTACGTGAACCAGAGACCCCCTTCGCGGATCATCTCGGTCGCGTAGCGCTCCCAGTTCTCCAACAGCTTGCCGTCCAGGCGCACCTCATAGGTGGCGTTGAGCAGGTGCTCGTCCATGTATTCTGGGCGGGTGACGAACCAGCTCCACTCGATGAACACATCATCGGTCGTCTTGGGGCGGGGCGGACGGACGCTTTTGAGCTGGCAGTAGGCGAGAATCTCGACGCGGTTCGGCTGTGGCGTGGGCGCGGCGCTGCTGGTCGCCGGCGGAGTCTCGGCCAGGCTGCTGAGCGCGGCGAAGTCGGTTCGGACCAGCGCCCCCAGCGCCCACAGATAGCGCACTTCGCCGTCCTCGTCGCTGAGGGCGACCTTGTACCATTCGCGCCCGTTGGCGTCGGTCTGCACGCCAAGCACGCCGACCTCAGTGCCGGGCCGCACGCTGAGCACGATGTCGTAGTCGGTGCCTGGCCCGGTGCGCAGGTTGACGTTTTCCGTCGAACGGATGACCCCGGCGGCGGTGGGCGTGACGGTTGGGGTCACGGTGGGCGTCAGGGTGGGTGGGACGGATGTCGCCGTCGTCGAGGGGGTGATGGACGGCGTGAATGTGGCGCTGGGCAACGGCGTCGCTGTGAAGCGGGGCGTGAAGGAGACAATGGGGGCCAGCGTGCGCGTGGGCACCTGCAACATGGCGACATCGCTGCCGCTGCTGGCGGGAGTAGGTTGGGCGGGGGCGGCTTCCTGGCAGGCAGCGAGCACCAGGAGAGACGCGAGCAGAAGCCAGATCATCCAGCGGGCGTTTGGGCGCATCTGCTTTTCCTCCGCATACCGTTCTCCACCAACGGAGTCCAGCTTAGCAGCATTCCGGCCTGCACACAACCCGCACTCCTGTTGGGGTGCGCGCACAGGTTGACAGCGATTTGCCTGACACCCAACGGGGTGAGGTCTGGGTGAGCGTATTGCAATACGCCCCTACCGCCTGACAGATTTTGCACGCACCCCTCTGTTGAGCAGCATCACCTGGACGCGGGAGCCTGCGGCAAGGATCAGGCGGAGTCGGCAGGCGGGCTGCCCGGCGGCGCGCTCTGGCGACCGGAGGCGAGCAGCAGGCGGACCCGATCAATGAGGCTGTTGGCGACATAGGGCTTGGTCACGTAGCCGTCGGCCCCCGCCTCCAGCACATCACGGATCGTCTTTGGCTCGACTTTGGCCGACAGCACCAGCACCGGCACCGGGTTGAAACGAGAATCGCTGCGGACGTGGCGCAAGATATCGAAACCATTGACATGAGGCAGCATCAAATCTAATATGATGAGGTCGGGCGTGTTGTCTGCCAGGTAGGTGAGGGCTTCCTGCCCATCGGCAATGGTGGTGCTGCGCGCGCCGATGCGCCGCAGGAGCAGCACCATCAGCTTGAGCAATTCCGTGTCGTCGTCAATGACGGCAATGTGCGGGGCGGCGTTTGATTGCGCTTCGCTCACGACAGACTTCCTCGCTGATCTGCTGATGCGCTGGAGCCGGTTGGTCCCTGGGTGATGCTCGCTGACAAGAGCGCGGGACTGCCCGGCTGAGCATGTTTTACACCGGCTCCCTTTGCCGGGCAAGTTTTGCGGGGAGAGTATCGTTGTGGCATCTGGCGTGTTTTCATAGTAGCATGGGTTGGTGACTGCTCGCATAAGGCGAGTGGGGAAGGGTAGGGCGATGGAACCTGGACTGGTTGTGCTTGTGATCGTCATCGGGTACGTCATCGGGTCGTTCCCGACGGCGTACCTGGTCGCGCGGACGAAAGGGGTGGACATCTTCGCGGTGGGCAGCGGCAACATGGGGGCGACGAATGTCACCCGCGCTGTGGGGATGCGCTATGGCCTGCTGGTCTGGCTGATTGACGGGGTGAAGGGCATTCTGGCCATTCTGCTGGCCCGCCTGATCGTGCCCGATTACCAGACAACAGCGAGCGTGCTGGCGGCTGTGTCTGCCGTTGCCGGGCACAACTGGTCGCTGCTGGCGACGCTGCTGACGGGCAGCATTCGCGGCGGCAAGGGCGCGGCGACGGCGATGGGCACCTTCCTTCTGCTGGCCCCCACGCTGCTGGTGGCGCTGGTGCTGGCGGTCGCCATGACCATCGTGCTGCTGACGCGCTACGTTTCGCTGGGCGTGCTGACGGCGGTGGCGGTCGCCGGGATTGCCTTCCTGGTGCTGGTCATGGCGGGCTGGATGGACCCTGTCTACACCGTGTACTTGCTGGCAGGCTGGATGGTCTTCGTCCGCCACCGCGGCAATATTGTGCGCCTGCTGGCTGGCACCGAGCGGCGGCTTGGCGAGCGCGCCTGATTCTGCCCCATCCCGATTTCTGGTTGTGAAAGCGCCCGGCTGATCCATACAGAAGCCGGGCGTTTCTTGTGCGCGGGTGGCGGCGAGTCGCTGTCAATCTTGGCGCGCACTCGCGGCTGTCGCCCGTTATCTCTGGGCGAATGGCTATGCTATAATGCTGTGCCAGTGCGGAACACAGCGGGGTGTGCACGCCATGACACGAACACTCGTAATCGCCAACCAGAAGGGCGGGGTCGGCAAGTCCACGTCGGCGATGAACCTGGGGTTGGCGCTTGCCGAGAAGGGCCAGCGGGTGCTGCTCATTGATCTCGATCCCCAGGGCGGGCTGACGGCGGCCTTCGGTATTGACTCCTACGACATCCGGCGCAGCGCCTTTTCGCTCATCATGTACAGCCATGTCTCGCTTTCGCGGGTGATGCGGCCCGTGCGCACCAATCTCGCGCTCGTCCCGGCCAGCATTGACCTGGCCGCGTCCGAGGTGCAGTTGGCGGGCATGGCCGACCGTGTGCAGCGGCTGCGCGCTTCGCTGCGCCGCAGCCAGCTTCCCTTCGACTACGTGCTGATGGACACGCCGCCGGGCCTGGGCATTCTGGCCGCCAACGGCCTGGTCGCCGCCGACGAGGTGCTGATCCCGGTGCAGTGCCAATACCTGGCCATGCGCGGCGTGCGCGCGCTGATGGACACCATCATCCGCATCAAGAAGAACCTGAACCCCGCGCTGCGCCTGGCCGGGCTGTTCGGGACGATGTACCGGCCCGACTCGGTGCACGCCCAGGAGGTCGTGGACGAACTGCGCTCCGTTTTCGGCGAGCGTATGTTCCGCACGCTGATCCGGTACGATGATGTGGTCGCCGAAGCGCCGATCGTCGGCCTGTCGGTGCTGGAATACATGCCCCGCCATCCCATTGCCCAGAGCTACCGGGTGCTGGCAGAGGAGGTCATGCGTGGACGCGCCGGATGACGAACGCCGCCCGCGTGCGACGCTGCGCGGCAAGGGGCGCGCTATCCTGCTTGGCCAGCGCCCGCTGCCCCCGGAGAATATCGCGCCCCCCGACCAGGCGACGCCCGCCGAACGTGAGGCGCTGAGCCTCGATCCGGCGTCGCTGCGCCTGAGCGCCGAAGAAACGCGCGCGCTCTTCGACCTGCGCGCGCCGCTGCCTGCGCTCGACGAGACGCTGCCGCTGATGCCAGCCCGCCCCGGTGCGTCGCCCCCGCGCGCGCCGGAACCTGCCCCGGCGATCCAGCGCCCGGCCCCCGCCGCGCGGGTCGCGCCGGAAGTGGAGGAGGCGCTGGCCGATCTGCCGGACTGGCTCACCGGCCCTGGCCTGGTCGCTGATTTGCCGGGCGCCGTCGGGCGGGGCACAGCGGGCGCGCCGCCCGCTGCGCCCGATGATGCGCAGCCCCTGGCCGAGCGCGAGCCGGCTGTGCCGGTCAGGGCCGCGCCGGCGCTCTACGAGACCCACCCGGCGGTGGAGTCCCTGACGCCCGACACCCCGGAAGCCTGGTCGTCGGAGCCGAGAGCAGCGACTCTCGCCGAGGCGGAGACTGCGCCAACAGCGGCAGCGCAAGACGCCGCCGCCCCGCCAGAATCAGCAGTTGCCGGGTTGTCGCCCTCGCCGAGCGAAGCGGCTGCACCGCTCCTGGTGGACGATGAGCGGCTGCGCAAGCTCGCGGCGCAGATCGAGGCCGTGCAGGACGACCTGGCCCGCCGCCCCAGCGGTGATGCGAGCGTGGTGCTGAATTTTCAGGGAGTGCTCGCCGACGCCAGCCGAATGCTCGCTGAATCGCGCGGCAACTACGAGGCAGTGCGCGCCACTGTGTATCGCGTCCGCACGGAGATCAACCGCCAGCGCAAGACGGACGCCGATATCGCGCGCTACCGCCCGCTGCTGCTCAACTACATGGTGGGCTGGGTGATCGCTCTGGGCGTGCTGTTCCTGCTCAAGGCGCTGTTTGTCGGGGTGGGGGAAGCAGTGGGCGTGCCCATCGTCGGCGCGCTCTACTACCCACTGCTGCTGGGCATCGCCGGGGCGCTGCTGGCCGGCTATATGACGCTGGAACGGCACACCACGCGCCTGCGCGACTTCGACCCGATCCACGTCAGTTGGTACCTCTTCAACCCGCTGCTCGGCGGGGTGATGGGGCTGCTGGCTTTCCTGATAGTTTCCATCGCCAACGAGGACTTGCTGCGCGAAAGCGCCACCGAAGCCGAGTACGCGATGACCTATCTGCTCTGCTTCGTGGCGGGCATGAACCAGACGCCGATCCTGCGCGCTGTGCACGATGTGCTGCGGCGCTTCGGGCGCGGCAAGTAGCCTTCAGTCCAGATAGACGCTGTTATCCGGCGTCCAGGCGGGGGCGCACACGGCCACGAACAGCAGGTCCGCCGCGCCCGCGTTCCAGATGCGGTGGACGGCGGTCGGCGGGATGGCCACCGCGTCGCCGGGGCGCAGGGTGGCGCGCTCGCCGTCTACCTCGATCTCTGCGACGCCTTCCAGGATGAAATAGCTCTCTTCGGCCAGCGGGTGGTAGTGAGGGCGCGACGCTTTGCCCGGCGGAATGCGTATCCGGGCGACGCTGTGCGCGCTCGCGCCGCCCGCCGCTACCCCTGCCAGCTCGTAGACGATCTCCCCGTGCGAACTCTCCAGCGCGGGGACGCTGCCTGCGTTGCGGATGTGCATGAAATTCTCTCCCTAACCGGATAGCGCACCAGAGCGGAAATGAGCGTACAGCCTGGCCTGGTCCCGGCCCCCCAGTCTCGGCCCTTCCCCCCTCGTGGTGGAAGGGAGCGGAGCGCTGGCCTTAAGCCCCTCCCTCCTTGTGGGGGAGGGGTTTAGGGTGGGGGGGGACAGCGAGCAACTACGGCGGACTTCAGCCAGCCTGTAATAGCCAGTGCGCGATGATCTCGTCCAGTGAGCCGTCGGCCCTGATCGCCTGCAACGCCTGTTCCACGTGAGCGGTCAGGCGGAAGTCGCCCCGGCGCATGGCGATGACATACGGCTCGGCGACGGTCATCTCGGCGGCCATGACCAGGCCGGGATGGGCGGGCAGGTACAGCCGGGCGCTGATCGCGTCTACCAGCGCGGCGGCGGCCCGCCCTTCTTCTGCCGAGCGCAGGGCGTCCTGCGGCAGCAGGTGACGCTCGATGGTCAGCGCGTGCAGGCGGCGCGCCCAGCGGCGAGCCGCCGCGTCGCCGGACGAAGCCATCTCCACCGCGATGGTCTGCCCGTCGAGCGCGCGCATGGCGCTGACGGGCGCATCGCGCGGCGAGACGAGCACCTGCCCGGCGTCGAAATATGGCTGCGAGTAGTATACCCAATCGGTGAGCGTTGCATCCGGGTGCAGCCCGGCGATCAGCATGTCCACCTTGCCTGTATAGAGCGCGTCGTACAGGCTGTCATAGCCCATGATCAGGATCTGCGTCTCGACGCCCAGCCGCCGCCCGATCTCCCGCGCCAGGTCGGCCTCGATGCCGACGATCTGCTCCGGCGTCCACTCGGCGAAGGGGGGATAGCTGGGATCCAGGCCGACATAGAGATCGCCGTTGATCTGCACGCGCCGCCAGGTGCCATCCTGCGGGCCGAAGCGCGCGCCGGGCCGGGTGAGCCGCCAGGCGACGCCCCCGGCGACGATCACCAGCAGCGCTGCCAGCGCCAGCCAGAAGCGCCAGCGCGCCCGGCGGTCATCGCCGCCGACCAGAGAGCGGATGCGGGCCGTCCAGCGATTCATGGGGCGTAGGGATTCTCCCAGCCGAGCGCGTAGGCCTGGACCGCCTCGTAGATCGGCCTGGCGAAGAAGTCCGACGACACCAGCGCGTAGTAAGCGTCGCGGCGGTTGTGGAAGTCCGACGGCTGGCGGAACTGCCACAGGCACAGGTGATCGGCCCAGGGCCAGGCGGTGACCAGGTCGAGCGCCTCCAGCGTGTAGGCGATGCGCTGGCCGGGGCGCACGGCGCGCGTCCAGCGCGGATCGTCGCTCCAGCCGCTCTCGGTGATGGTGATGGGCTTGGCTCCGTCCCCGTAGCGCACCATCACCGCGCGCAGCAGCTCGACGCGCCGGAAGTTGATGGTCTGCGGATCGGGTGGGTCTGCCGGGGTATGGGTGAAGCCATAGGTGTGCGCGGCCAGCGCGTCGAAGTAAGGGGCGGCGCCCGCCTGGTACATGCGCTCCAGGAAGCGCACCTCGTGCATGCCGCTGCCGCTGCCCTCCGGCTCGTTGGTGGGGGCCAGCGCTCCGCCGAAGACGGCGATAGCGGGGTTGGCGGCGTGCGCGGCCTGGTACGACAGGCGCAGCAATTCGGTGTAGGCGGCGGGATCGGGGCTGCGGTCGCCCCATTCGTGGCTCAGGTTCGGCTCGTTCCAGATGATCACGCCGCCGAGGCGGTCGCCGTAGCGCGCCACGAACGCGCCGACATAGCGGGCGAAGTCGCCGAAGCGCTCGGCGGGCAGATAGGTGAGCGTGGTCACTTTTTCGCGCACGGGCGGGCGCGCCCAGGCGGGCACCAGCCCCAGCCGGGCGATGACCGTCAGCCCCTGGTTCTCGGCGTGCCGCATGATGCGGTCGGCGTGCGCCCAGTCGTAGCTGCCGCGCTCGCGCTCGACATAGGGCCAGGGGAAGAACTCGACAATAGTCGCCGCGCCCATCTCGCGCACCATGTGCAGCGTGCGCTGAATCTTCCACTCGTCCACTTCGTCGGTCAGGCGGGTGTGGACGCACACCGTCGGGCTGACCGTCTGGACGGTGTGCGGCGGCCCCAGCACCACGCGCGGCGGGGCAGGGCGCAGCGTCGTCAGCGCGCCCGCGACGAGCAGCAGCCCGCCGGCGCGCAGCAGATGGGCGAACAGCTTGTGCCGGCTGGGGCGGGCGAGGCGCTTCATGACGTGGGGGGGTGCTGACTGGTGGGGGCGGTCACGGCGCAGGGGGCGCATGACGCGCCCCCCGCTTAGCTCTGCTGGCTGGGTGATGACCGTCAGTCACCGTGCCTGGCCCCCAGATCGGTGATCTGGCGGATCACCGACAGCAGCGCGACGGCCAGCTTCATCGCGTCGGTCGTCTTGATGCGGTTGGGCTGCCCGGACTCGTTCTCCTCAGAGACGCGCGCGTAGAAATAGGCGGCGAGCAGGCCAGCGGCCAGCCCCACCAGCCCGCCGAACAGGTAGACGCGCAGCTTCCAGGCGGTGTCGCTCTTGGCGGCGAGATCGGCGTGCACTTCAGAGGTCATCGCACGATCCCTCCGCGCAGCGATTCCTTGATGCGCTCCAGGCGGCTCTTGCGCCGCTCCCGCGCGGTCTGGGTGACCAGGTAGGCGGCAATGAGGCCGACGATCAGCGCGATGACGCCCCCGACCAGGTACGCCCATACCTGGCTATCCTGCTCTTCGAGCGTCTTGATCAGGTCGCTGATCTGCTCTTCCGCCTGCTTGAGCGCGTGGGTGCCTTGCTCTTCCAGGGTCTTGATCATCTCACTCATGGGATGTCTTCCTTTCGACAGGCAGCGCCGAACCCGGTTGGCCGCGCAGCGTGTGCTCCCAGCGCGTCAGGCGCACGTTCATCGTCACCAGTGGGCGGGCCAGCCTGGGTGCCGCCGCTGCGGTTGTCTGCGCCAGGCGCTCGGTGGCGCGACGGGCTGAGCGCAAGGGGCCGCGTACCCCTGCGTAGCCGCGCCCGGTCAGCGCGGCCAGCGCCGCCAGCACGACATAGGGCACCAGGCACAGGATCGCCAGGGGCAGCGCCAGGAAAGCTGTCGCCACAATGCCCATGACGATCGAGATCTGCTTGCTCTCCAGCGCCCCGCCAACCACCGCCAGGATCAGCACACTGCACACACCCACCAGGGCGAGCGCGGCCAACATCACCGGGCCGACGATCTTCAGGCGCACGGCGCGTTTGTGCTCGGCGACGGGATTCGCTTTCCTGGCAGCCTGGCTCATACGTTCTCCCGTTCTCATTCTAGCACGGAACCGGCGTTCCACCAACGCGGAGACGCCGGTGCGGTGAGCGCATGTCACTGAGCAAGGGCGGGCCTTGCAGGGGCGGGTTTCGAAACCCGCCCCTGCAACGAACCTCCGCGTTCCGAATCTGAAATGCACAGACGCCGGTGAGGCCCAGTTCAACGGGTCGGCGATCAGTCGCTGATGCTCACACGGAAGAAGTACGTCGCTTCGTAGCCCGTCCACGACACGCGAACGGCCATGATGTACGAGCCAGGCTCCGGTGTGATGATGAACAGCACGACGTTATCGCCGGGGCGATTCTCCGGCTGGCCGGTCGGGATGCCCGTGTCGGTCAGATACTCGATGCGCACCGACGTGGGCCGCCCGCCGCCAATCCGCAACTGGGCGGGGGAGCCGCGCAGCAGCCCCAGGCGCTCGGTCGAGCCTTCGGGCGCGGGCAGCTCGGTGCACGCCTGCTCGCCGCTCGCCGCCTGCTCGCAGTACTGCAGGCCCACCGGGATGTACAGCCGCCCGGCTACCACCAGGGCCAGCGGCGGGACGGCGCTTGTGGACGGCGTGACGGGCCGCGTGGCAGCGCCTCCTTCGCGGGCCGACGGCACGGGCACCAGCACGAACTCGATCAACCCGCCCGCCTGCCAGACTTCCAGCCCGGTCAGCTCGTGGGTCTGAATCTCATAGCCGGGCGCGAAGGCGCTGACCGTGATCGTGTCCGTGTCGTGCAACGCCAGCGGCCCGATATTGAACTGACCCTGAAGACCGGTCAGCGTGGAGCCAGCGCTGGAGCGCTCCGGCAGGGCCGACGAAGTGTGCTCGTAGCGCACTGTCGCCCCGACGACCGGCAGCGTGGTGCCCGTGTCGGTCACGCGCACCGTGCCGACCAGCAGCAGCTCGCCCAGGTCGCCCGTGGGGACGGGTTCCGGCGTGGCTACGGGTGCGGTGAGGGCGGGTTCAGTCGTCTGCGCGGGCGCTGCTTCGGTCGGCTGCTCAGCGCCACTTTCGGCGGTCGCCTCACCTTCCGGCGTAGCCTCGCCCTCGGCAGTCGCTTCGGCGGGCTGCGCTCCCTCAAGCGGTGTCTCGGTCGCCTCAGGGAGCGGCGTCTCGGTGGGCGGAGGCGTGGACGTGGCGATCGGCTCCGGCGTGAGCGTGGGCGCGGGCGTCGGGGTGGGCAGCGGCGTCTCGGTGGGCGACAGGGTGGGCGTCGGAGTGGGCACGATGATGCCGGCCACGGCCAGCCCGAAGACATACGAGACGTAAGCGGGCTGGCCCTGCACATCGTCGTATTCGGCGTCTACCCGCACGCGATACAGATCGTCTTCCAGCGCGATTGGGTATTCGGCCACGCTGCCGGTGCCCAGGTCGCGCACGTCGTCGAAGCCGAGCAGCGTCGCCGTGAAGCGGGCAGGCGTGCCGGCGTCGCCCTCCAGCACGAACTGGACCGAATCGCCAGCGCTGACCGGGACGTTGCGCAGCGGCTGCACCAGCGCGACGGCATCCACGTCGCACTCCAGGTCGCCCGCCGACTCCGGCCAGCAATAGCTGTAGACGTTTTCTTCGTAGGCCTGGTCGTTGACCTGCAAGCGAACGACCGGGCGTGCGATAGCGTCCGACTCTTCATCGCCACACGCGGACAACGCCAGGATCAGCGCGCTCAAGAGAATCAGGAAGAGAAAGGCTCGTGTCTTCATCTGCAATCCCCCACTGCAACGACGCGCAATCTAAGTGCCGGTCAGTTTTGCGTCAGGGTACCATTCCGGATGGATCAAGGGAGCCAGCGCCAGCCGGATGATCGTCTCGTAGGCGCTTTGGCGCGTTTCCAGATCGTCGGTCAGGATGCCGATGGCCCCATTCTGGTGTTTGGTATTGGCCCGGTTGACGAAGCGATCCATTGCCTCGCCAAGCTCCATCCCGTCGCGCACGGTGGCGGCGACCGGCGGCGGCAGCAGCACGCATGAATTGCCGCCAACGCCCACTCGCCCATCGCCGGCGACCACCACGCACCAGGCCGCCGTCAGCAGGCCGAACTCGGACTCCTGCACGCCGCCCTCCAGCCCGATGCCCAGGTCGGCGCTCGCCGCTTCTCTTGCGGCGCGAGCGCGGTTGTACGCGCCGGTGCGCGTCTCCACGTCGCCCCAGGGCTGAGCGGCCACGCCGGACGGCACATCCACCGTGACGAACGACGCGCCAGGGAACAGCGGCAGCAATACCGCGCGCACTGCGCTACTCTTGACCGGGTTAGTCGAACCGATGGCAACGCGCATGGGCTGGCCCTTCCCAAGACCGTGACCGCATTGTAGCATTGGCCCCACAAATTGACTAATCGGGCGAGTTCGCGGGCCGATGGCGTGCGCTCAGGCGGCTTATGGGCACCTCTGCCAGAGAGGATAGCACACGATGAATTTCGACGCTGTGACGATC
Source organism: Anaerolineae bacterium (assembly GCA_023382715.1). Classification (GTDB taxonomy): domain Bacteria; phylum Chloroflexota; class Anaerolineae; order Aggregatilineales; family Aggregatilineaceae; genus UBA2029. Next base: position 30,790 of record JAHDWP010000012.1, on the reverse strand, counting down.
ATGGCGCTGGCCGATGAGTTGCGCGCGGCCCTTGTCGGCGGGCGCGTGCAGGACACGCTCGAACCGGACGAAGACAGCATTGGCCTGGAGATTTACGCCAACCACCAGCGGCATTACCTGCTGCTCAGCGCGCACCAACAGCTTGCCCGCGCCCATCTCAGCGGCGACAAGCTGCGGCGCGGCGTGGAGACGCCCTCTCCGCTGGGGCTGCTGCTGCGCCGCTATGCGGAGGGCGCGTGGATCAGCGCCGTGCGCCAGCCGCCCTGGGATCGCGTGCTCATCTTCGAGCTGGAAGGGCCGCAGGGCGTGTTCTCGCTCATCGCCGAGCCGATGGAGCGCCGCGCCAACGTGCTGCTGGTGCGCGATGACGGCGTCATCGTTGAGTGCATCCGCCGCGTGGGGCCGCAGGAGAACCGGGTGCGCGTCAGCCTGCCGGGCAAGCCCTATCAGCCGCCGCCCCCGCAGCGCCTCAAGCGCGAGCCGCTGGCGCTGACTCAAACTCTGCTCGGCGACATGCTCGACAACGAGCCGGGCGAGCGGGCGCGCGAGATTCTCACCCGGCGCGTGCTGGGCATCAGCCCGCTACTGGGTAAGGAACTCGTCTTTCGGGCGACGGGCGGGATCAACACGAAGGCCGCCGATACCAGCGCGCGGGCGCTGCTGGCGGCCATCGGCGAGCTGTTCGGCGCGTTCAGCGTGGGCGCGTGGCAGCCTGGCATCGCCCAGCAGGAGGGGGCCGTGACCGCCTACGCCGCGTACCCGATCACGCACCTGCCGGGCTGGTCTCCGGCGGGCAGCATGAGCGAGGCCGTCGCCCGCTTCTACGGGCCACTGGTGGGTGAAGACGCCTACGCCGCGGCCAAGCGCCCGGTCGCCGAGACCATCGCCGAGGCGCGGGCGCGCGTCGCCCGCAAGCGGGAGTCGCTGCGCGGCTCGTTGCAGGATGATGCCACCTTCGAGCATCTGCGCCAGAGCGGAGAACTGTTGCTGGCCTATCAGTACACGCTGGCACCGGGCGCGCGCGAGCTGCGCGCCGCCTACGAGGTGGACGGCCCGGAGCTGATCATCGCCCTCGACCCGGCGCTGACGCCGCTGGAAAACGCCAAACGCTACTTCGAGAAGTACGAAAAAGCCAAGCGTGCCCGCAGCGGCGTGCCAGAGCTGATGACTGCCGCCGAGCAAGAGCTGGCCTACCTGGATCAACTGGCGATGGACCTGGAAATGGCCCGCAACTGGCCGGACATCGGCGAGGTGCAGGAGGCGCTGCAGCGGAGCGGCTACTGGCGCGGGCCGCGGGCCGCCGGGCCGCGCGGCGCGACCTCGGCCCCGCTCAGGGTGATGACCGAGTCCGGCGCGGTGATCTGGGTGGGGCGCAACGCCCGCCAGAACGACATCGTCACCTTCGACCGGGGCGGGCCGGGCGATCTGTGGCTGCACGCGCGGGGCGTGCCCGGCGCACACGTGATCATCAAGGCGGGCGCGGGGGACGTGCCGGAAGCGGTGATCCGGCGCGCGGCAGAGATCGCGGCTTACTACAGCGCAGCGCGCACTGAGGCGCGCGCCCTGGTGGACGTGACGCGGCGCAAGTACGTGCGCAAGATCAAGGGCGGCAAGCCGGGCATGGTCACCTACCGCAACGAGCAGCCTGTTGAGGTCACGCCGCGCCCGGAGTAGCGACGCCTTGCTCAGTCCGGGATGACGATGGTTTCCAGGCCCGGCTCCGGCTCCGGGTAGCGCAGATCGAGCTTCTCCAGGGTCTCGACGAGCACCTGGGAGATGACCAGGTTGCGGTACCACTTTTTGTCCGCCGGGACGATGTGCCAGGGTGCCCAGGGCGTGTTGCAGAGGTTGAGCGCGTCCTCGTAGGCGGCCATATACCGGTCCCACTTGTTGCGCATCTTCAGGTCGTCGCGCGAGAACTTCCAGTGCTTGCTGGGCTTGGTCAGCCGCTCCTCAAAGCGCTCTTTCTGCTCGGCTTTGGAGATGTGCAGGAAGAACTTGACGAGGGTCACGCCGCTGTCGGTCAGCAGGTGCTCGAAGGCGTTGATGTGGTCGTAGCGCGCTTCCCACACGGCGGGCGGCACCAGCTCTTCGACGCGGACGACCAGCACATCTTCGTAGTGCGAGCGGTTGAAGATGCCGATCATGCCCAGCGGCGGCGTGCGCTGGTGGACGCGCCACAGGAAGTCGTGAGCGAGTTCTTCGGCGGTGGGCACCTTGAAGCTGGTCACCTGGACGCCCTGCGGGTTGATGCCGTGCATGACGTGGCGGATGGTGCCGTCCTTGCCGCCGGCGTCCAGCGCCTGCAGGATGATCAACAGGGCATGCTTGTGCCCGGCGTAGAGCACTTCCTGAAGCTCGCCCAGCTTCGCGCGATTGCGCTCCAGGTCTTCGAGCGCGTCCTTTTTGGCGCGATAGTCTCCCGTGTAGCCCGGATCGTAATCCGCCAGGCGGACGGACTCGCCCGGCTTGGGGCGGAGCGGTTGCCGCTTGTTGCTCATCGTGCGCTGCTCCTTTCTGGTGCGCTCGCTGTGCCGAGCACGCTGTCATAGACGGCTGACAGGCGCGGGGCGATCACCGACCAATCGTAATGGCGCGCCACGTAACCGGCTGCACGCGCGCCCAATACTTCCCGCTGAGCGGGATCGCGCAACAGCTCGATCACCGCGCGGGCGAAACCTTCTTCCGTATCGGCCAGGCGAAGCTGCTCCCCGTCCTGCACATCGAGGCCCTGCGCGCCTATCTGCGTGGAGACGACCGCCAGGCGCGCGGCCATCGCCTGCAGCAGCTTGAGGCGCGTGCCGCTGCCCATGCGCAGCGGGACGACATACACCGCCGCTGCTGAGAGGAACGGGTTCACGTCCGGCACCCAGCCGGTGATCTGCACGCCGTCGCGGTCGCGCAGGCTGTTCAGCCGGTGATGGGGGCGGCTGCCCACGATGAAGAAGCGAGCATCCGGCACGTGGGCGCGTACCCGATCCAGCACGCGGTTGGCGAACCACAGAGCCGCGTCCACGTTGGGGCGATAGCCCATCGAGCCGGTGAAAACCAGCGGGGCCGGGCCGAGGTCCAGCGACGTGTCGGCGATGGCGTAGCGGGCCACGTCAATCCCGTTGGGCACCACGCTGACTGGGCAGCCGGGGGCCAGGCGACGAAACGCTTCGGCGTCCGCGTCGGAGACGGCGATGGTGTGCGCTGCCTCGCGCACGACCTGGCGCTCGTAGCGCGTCAGGCGGCGCCACTGGACGAACGAGTACAGGGCGCCAGGCAAGCGGCGCAGGCTGCCGCGCTCGGCCTCGAAGATGCTGCGCTGCAGATCGAACTCCGCGTTGAACGAGTCGTAGATGAGCGGAGTCCCTGGCTGAACGCGCTGCACCGCCGGCGCATAGACCGTCATTTCCAGGCTTTCCATCTGGACCAGATCGTAGGGCGTCGCTTCCAGCAGCTTGCTCAGGGCGTGCTGGTAGTGGGCCGAGCAATAACGCCCCTGCATATCGGCCTTGCCGGCCAGCAGGTCGCGCAGCCGGTCGGCGAGCCGGCGCTGGGGCGGCGCAACCGTCTCCACGCGCGCGCAGTAAGCGCCCAGCCGCTCGCGCTGCGCGTTGAGCTGGGCGCGCGTGGCGAAAGAGAGCAGGTGGACTTCGTGCCCCGCCGCGTGCGCCGCGCGCAGCAGGCCGTTGGTGCGCAGCGTGCCGCCCGCGTGAGCAGGCTCAGGGAGTTCGGCAGTCAGGAAGAGCAGTCGCATAAGGCTGTTGATCCGTTGGGTGGTGGAGTTCCGTTCACTCAGCCATGACCCGCGCGTAGACTTCGCGGACGATCTCGGCCATGCGCCGCCAGGTGAACGTGGCGGCGCGAGCCAGGCCGGTGGCGCGCAGGGTGTCGCGCAGGGCGCTGTCCGTCAGCAGGCGGCGCAGCGCGTCGGCGATGCTGTCCGCGTCGTCAGGATTGACCAGCAGCCCGGCATCGCCGACGACTTCGGGCAGCGAACTGCGATCCGAGGCGACCGGCGGCGTGCCGCAGGCCATCGCTTCCAGCGCAGTCAGCCCGAACCCCTCATAGTGCGAAGGCAGGGTCAGGGCTGCCGCGCCGCTATACAGCGCGGGCAGATCGCCGCGCGGCGGATTCTCGACCCAGATCAGATGATCGCCCAGGGCCAGGTCTTCCGCCGTCCGCTGAATGTCATCGTACAGCCAGCCGCGCCGCCCGGCCAATACCAGCGGCGGGGCGTCCGGCAGATCGTGGCGCAGGAGATCGTAGGCGTGCAGCAGGGTCGGGATGTTCTTGCGCGGCTCGAACGTGCCGACAAACAGCAGGTAGTGCGCGGGCAGCCCCCAGCGCGCCCGACACGCCTGAATCGCCGCAGGAAGTGCGGGCTTGAACAGGTCGTCAACGCCGAGCATGTGCACGGTAATCTTGGCTTCGGGCACATTGAGCAGCGTCACCAGGTCGGCGCGAGTCGCCTGTGAGGAGGCCAGGAGATGATCGGCACGGCGCACTGCCCAGGCGATCTGCCCCACGTAGTAGCGACGGCTGTCCGCCGTCATGAACTGCGGATAGTGCAGGTAGTGCAGGTCGTGGATGGTGATCACCTGGCGACGGGCCGCGCGCGCCGGGGGAATCGCGTCCGGCGAGTGCAGGATGTCTAGGCGATGCGGGAGCAGCTCCGCCGAGAGTGCCCACCGTTCCAGGCGGTGATGGCTCGGCGTCAGCGTGTTGATGCGCGCGAAGTTCGGCGCGACAACCAGCGTCTCCCGGTCGCGGATGTGTTGGACGAGGCGATAGTCGTTGACGGCGTCTAACGCGGCCAGCTCGCGGATCAGATGGCGCGTGTACTCGACGATGCCGCCGGGACGATAGTAGTTCAGTCGGGCGTCAATTCCGATGCGCATGGCAGCTAGTATAGCTTAAGGAGAAAGGTGCACCAATGGCGGGCGCAGGTGGGAGGCGCTGCGCCTTGATTGACCTCACCCCCGCTCGGCGCGGGTGCGCCTCGCCGCCCCCTCTCCACACGCGGAGAGGGGGCAGGTCTGGGCAGCGGAATTCTGGAACCGCAGAGGCGCAGAGGAGAACATATACTTTGGTTTACTCTGCGCTCTCTACGCCTTGATTGACCTCACCCCCGCTCGGCGCGGGTGCGCCTCGCCGCCCCTCTCCACACGCGGAGAGGGGGCAGGTCTGGGCAGCGGAATTCTGGAACCGCAGAGGCGCAGAGGAGAACATATACTTTGGTTTCTTCTGCGCTCTCTGCGGTGATCCTTTGCTCCAGCGGCAGGTGAGTTATAGCAACCTTGGCGCGCACTCTGCGCGGGCTTGCCCTGGATGGATGGCTGAACTTGTGGTAGACTACCGCCGCATCCAGGACAGGGGGCCTCGGGGGGGCAATAGCGCCTCTTACCGTGGCCGAGTTGCTGGAATGGCTGATGAAAGGAGCACAACGCCGCGCGCTGGTCAGATGGCCGGTACGCGGCGCTCACAAGTATGGAAGAGCTTCTCCACCTCGATCTCAAGACGTTCATCGCCACCATCGGTTACGTTGGCATCTTCGCGATTGTCTTCGCCGAGTCCGGGTTGCTATTCGGGTTTTTTCTACCGGGCGATAGCCTGCTGTTCACCGCGGGAGTCATCGCCGGCAGCAAGTCTCTGCAGAGCACGCTCGGCGTCGAATTGAACTATCCTGTGCTGGCCATCGGCTGCTTCATCGCCGCAGTGACGGGCGACAGTGTGGGGTATTTGTTTGGCGACCGCGTGGGGCGGCGCCTGTTCGAGCGCCGGGATACGATGTTCTTCAAGAAGAAGTATCTGTACCAGGCTGAGGAACTTTACCACAAGCACGGCGGCAAGATCATCGTCCTGGCACGCTTCATGCCCATTGTGCGCACCTTCGCGCCCATCGTGGCCGGCGTTGGCACGATGCACTACCCGCGTTTTCTCTTCTTCAACGTGATCGGCGGCCTGCTTTGGGCGGTGGGCGTGGTCAGCGCGGGTTATTACCTGGGCGAAGCCGCCGACGGGTATCTGCTGCCGATTGTGCTGGCGATCATCCTCGTCTCGGTGACGCCGCCGGCGATCCACGTGCTGAAGGACTACCTGGCCAGGCGTCGCGCGCGCGTTGCGGATGTGCCACACATCGAGGCATGATCTCCGGGATGGGAGTCTCACGGGCCATCTGAGAGGTTGGGTTTTGGATTCGCGCCACCTCTTATAGTCCCGCATAGGCGTAGCTACACTTCCAGCCTCCAAAGAGAGAGCTTCACAGGACGTCGACTCGCCCTCTCCATGTGTGGACGATAGGCTCAACCGGTGACGGCTATGTGGCCGGGGGTCACGGAGAGAGTGCGGTTTCGATACGATCTCATGGCATAAGGCCCGGCTCGTTGAGGGGAGTTGAGATGCGAGAGTTTTTCGACCTGGTCAAGCGATTGGTGCGGCGGCGAGCCGCCACGCTGCGGCTGTTTATGACAGGGTTCAGCATGGGTTCGGCGGACCTGGTGCCTGGCGTCAGTGGCGGGACCATGGCCCTTCTATTCGGCATATACGAGGAACTGATTCACAGCATCAGGATTGTGAGCAGCAAAGTTCCCAGGCTGGTCCTGCAAGGCGAGATCAGAAATGCAGTGTCGGCGGTGCCCTGGGCGTTCCTCGTCCCGGTGGGCGCGGGGATGATGGTGGCCCTGTTCAGCCTGGCGCAACTGCTCTCTCATCTGCTGGATAACCACCCGGTGTTTGTGTGGTCGTTCTTCTTCGGACTGGTAGCGGCGTCGGTGTGGATTGTGGGCCGTAGAGTGGGGCATTGGGACATGAAGGCCTACGGGATGCTGGCGGTGGGGGCGGTGGCGACCTATGTGCTGGTGGGGGCCGTGCCGGTGGAAACATCAACGGCGCTGCCCGTGTTCTTCGTGTCGGGGATGATCGCCATAGTGGCCATGATACTACCGGGCATTTCGGGATCATTCATCCTGGTGCTGATTGGCAAATATACTCAGGTGCTTGACCTGGTGACGAGCCGCGATTTGATAACGCTGGGAGTGTTCACGCTAGGGGCGGTGGTGGGCCTAGCTCTTTTCTCTCGCGTCTTGTCGTATATGTTCCAGCATCATCATACGACGCTGATGGCCTTTCTCACCGGTGTGCTGCTAGGGTCATTGCGCAAGGTGTGGCCCTGGAAGGAAACGGTGGAGATGGGCCTGGATCGACACGGGAACGAAGTGCCTTTGGTGGAAGCTAACCGCCTGCCTGCTGCTTTTGACGGAGAGCTGGCGCTGGCCGTGGGGTTGCTGGTGATGGCGGTGGTGCTCATCGTGTATCTGAGCAGGCATGAGGTGTCGAAGGAACAGGTCAGGAAGGACATTGATGGTAGCCCTGCCTGACCACAGGCACAGATCAGCCTGCGTGACAACGCGCTCTGTGCGACGCCTCAGCATTCTACGGACCTCCCCTGCGCGCGCCCTCACTGCGCGCGTGTTGACTCACGGGACAGACCCGCGTTATAGTCCTGGCAGATCGCCTGCGCCACGAGAAGGAATGTCCGGCCATGTCATCGCTTTTCAGCGGACGCAAGCAGCCCCCATCTGACAGCAGCAGCTTTCCCCCAGCGCTCCCCCAGGAAACCGCGCGCCAGCCGGTGGGGTTCGAGACCATTCTGGGAGCCGGGGCCACGTTGAAAGGCGACCTGCGCAGCCAGGGCAATGTGCGCCTGGATGGCACGTTTGAGGGCACGCTGGAGATTGACGGCAATGTGCTCGTGGGCGAGGCGGCCAAGATCACGGCGGACATCAACGCCAAGAATGTGTCCATTGCGGGCGCGGTGCGCGGCGACGTGAGCGGCAAGAAGGTGCAGCTTCTGCGCACAGCCCGCGTCTGGGGGGACATCACCGCGTCGGCTATCTCCACAGAAGAAGGGGCGTTCATAGACGGCAAGATCACCATGATCGCGCACGAGGCGGCCCAGGGGCTGGACCTGACCGCCGTACCTCTCCCCGCTCACGAAGTGCCAGCGACGACGCCTGCCGCCGATGCTGCCGCGCCGGATGGCACCGACGCCGAGGATGCGGCGTCCTGATCAAAGCGCTGCGCTTTGCTTGGGCGTCGAACTCAATGATATAATCGTCCTAATCGTCACAGGCAGTGTGGAATCCGACACCGCGCGCAAGAGCCAGGAACGTTTTATGATCAAAGTGCTGATTGACAGTGTTCGCGTGAGCTTGATGTCGCAGCTTCGGGTTGTGGTCCTCAAAGATCCGCTGAGCGGGCGTTTTCTCCCGATATTCATCGGGCCGTGCGAAGCAGAAGCCATCGCAGTGAAGTTGCAAGGCATGAACGTGGAGCGTCCGCTGACGCACGATCTGCTCAAGGCCGTCATTGGCGAGCTTGGCGGGCGCGTGCAGCACATCGTGGTCAACGATCTGCGCCAGGACACGTTCTACGCTCAGCTCGTCGTGGATCTGAACGGCGAAGAGCGCATCATCGATTCGCGCCCCAGCGATGCGATTGCCCTCTCCGTCCGCCTGGACGTGCCGATCTACGTCGAGGAATCGGTGATGGATCGGGCCGGCATTATGCCGGATGAAGAGATCGAGGGGGAGTCCTCGCAGGCCACGCCAAACCGGTCTCCGGGCGGAGAAGAGCCGCCGGCTGGGCGCCTGAGTCTCTTTGAAGATTTCGTTGAATCGCTCGATCTGGGCGATCTGAGCGACGAGGGCGACGAGGACGACGAAGACGGCGAGAATAAGGTCTGACATCTCCTGTTGGATTGTTGGGCGCAGCGCCCCTGCACGGGTGGATGTGCGAGTAGATAGCGAGGCCCTCCCTTGCCCAACAGCCCGAACTCTCACGGGGCGGCTTCCACGAGCCGCCCCGTTTTGACACACACCCCGAATTCCACTATTGTAGAGCCGGATTACGCACCCGATAAGGCGGAGCGATGAGTCAGGAAACTGCGCCTATCCAGCCTGAGCAGATGGCTCCCCACAGCCTCGAAGCCGAAGAGGCTGTGCTTGGCTCGATTCTGATCAATCCCGATGCGCTGTACGATGTCGCCCCGTTTCTGCAAAGCGAGGATTTCTTCATCGTGCGCAACGGGTGGGTGTGGGAAGCCATCACCCGGGTGCACGAGCGCCGCGAGCAGATTGATTACCTGACCGTGGTTGAAGAGCTGCGCCAGCAGAACCGGCTGGAGGAGATCGGCGGCGCGGCCTATATCACCTACCTGATCAACCACACGCCCTCGTCCATCTATGCCGAAACCTACGGGCACATCGTCGAGCGCGCCGCGTTGCGCCGGCGGATGCTCACCGCTGCTGGCACTATTGCGCGCCTGGCCCAGCAGGAAGACTCCGACATCACGGATCTCATTGACCAGTCGGAGGCGACGCTGTTCGCCGTGACCGAGCGGCGGCTGCGCCAGGAACTGGTCCCTATTCGCATCGCCGTTGCTGAGTACTACGACCGCATCGAGCAGCTTTACAGCCAGCAGGTGGAGTCCATCGGCGTCCCGACGGGCTTCACCGATCTGGACGACTTGCTCGGCGGGCTGCAGAAGTCCGACCTGGTCATTGTGGCCGGGCGTCCGGGCATGGGCAAGACGTCGTGGCTGCTCAGCGCGGCGCACAACGCTGCCGTGGCCGGGGCGCGCGTGGCGATCTTCAGCATGGAAATGAGCAATGAGCAGATTGTGCAGCGCTTCGTTTCGACGGAGACGAGCATTAACACGCACAAGCTGCGCCTGGGCCAGCTCAAGGATCGCGAATGGGCGATCTTCGTCGAAGCGGTGGGGCGCCTGGGCAAGCTCAGCGTGTTTCTGGACGACACGCCCGCGCTCACGCCGCTCCAGATGCGCGCCAAGTGCCGGCGGCTGTACAGCGAGCATGGCCTGGACCTGATCCTGGTTGACTACCTGCAGCTTATGAACGCTGGCGTGGGCTTCTCGGACAATCGCGTGCAGGAGATCAGCTTCATTTCGCGCAACCTCAAGCACATCGCCCGTGAGATGAACGTGCCGGTGGTGGCCGCCGCCCAGCTTTCGCGCGCGGTTGAGCAGCGCCAGGACAAGCACCCGCAGTTGTCGGATCTGAGAGAGAGTGGATCGATCGAGCAGGACGCGGATGTGGTGATGTTCATCTATCGCGACGAAGTCTACAATGAGAACACGGAGCGCCCGAATCAGGCCGACATCATCGTGGCCAAGCACCGCAACGGCCCGACGGGCAGTGTGGCGCTGTACTTCCGCAAGGAGCTAACTCAGTTCGCTAACCTGAGCAAGACCGGCGTAGACCTGGCCAGCTATTAGGCGATGGACCGCCCTTCATGAACACGTTCAAGGGATTTCCGCCGGGCAAGGTGCCGATGGTGCGCCTGCCCAGCCAGTTTTTCACCGAGGTGCTGGGGGCCATTGACGACCTCGACGAGCTGAAGCTCACCTTGTACGCTTTCTGGGCACTTCAGCAGCAGGAGGGGGAAGTCCGCTACCTGCTCAAACGCGAAGCGCTCCAGGATGCGGCCCTGCTGAGCGGCATTGACTCGGACGCGAGCCGTGCGGCGCAGCGCGTCAGCGCGGCGCTGGCGCGGGCGGTGCGGCGCGGCACGCTGCTGCACGCCAGCGTCGAGGGCGCGCGCGGCTCCGAAGACCTCTACTTCATGAATACGACGCACGGGCGCAATGCTGTGCGGGCTATCGCCGAGGGCCGCTTCCAGCCGGGCGACCGCGATACGCCTGTGCTGCTCATCGCGGAGCGCCCCAACATCTACGCGCTCTACGAGGAAAACATCGGCGCGCTCACCCCGCTGATCGGCGAAGAGCTGCGCGCCGCCGAACAGGACTATCCGCCGGGCTGGATCGAAGAAGCGATCCGCCTGGCCGTGGAGCGCAACGCCCGCAACTGGCGTTATATCCGCCGCGTTCTCGAACGGTGGCAAGCTGAGGGGAAAGATCGTGGACTCACTAAACGACCAACTCAAGCGGATCGCTACCGGTATATCCAGGGAGAGTACTCGGACACCGTTGATTACTGATGCTGCGGACGAGGCAGAAGCGCCCGCCGAAGCCTGCCCGATCTGCCAGGGGATGGGCTTCGTAACGCTGAGCGTGCCGGTCGGCCACCCGGATTTCGGCAAGGCGTTCCCCTGCACGTGCCAGCACAGCGCCATCGCGGAGCGGCACAACGCCCGTATGCGCGCGCTGAGCAACCTGGATGTGGTGGCGGACAAGACCTTCACCACGTTCAGCCTCGATCTGCCCAACCTGAGCGAAGAGCAGCTCGCGGCGCTGCGCATCAGTTATGATCGCGCCCTGCGCTACGCCGAGGATCCGCAGGGCTGGCTGCTCTTTCAGGGCAACTTCGGCAGCGGTAAGACGCACCTGGCGGTGGCCATTGCCAATCACCGCCTGGCGCAGGGCGATACGGTGCTTTTCCTGACGGTGCCCGACCTGCTCGATCATCTGCGCGCGACTTTCGGCCCGTCATCAGAAGTGGCCTACGACGAGCTGTTCGAGCGCGTGCGCAATGTGCCGCTGCTGGTGCTGGACGACCTGGGCGCGGAAAGCCCGACGCCCTGGGCGCAGGAGAAGCTGTTCCAGTTGATCAATCACCGCTACCAGCATCGCCTGGCGACGGTGATCACTACCAATGTCGAGCCGGGCAAGCTCGACCCGCGCGTGCGCAGCCGCCTGGTGGATCGCCAGCTCACCCAGAGCATCAATATGTCGTTGCCAGACTACCGGCGCATTGATGCCGCCCTGGAGCAGAGCGCCCTGTCTAATCTCGGCCTCTATGGCGAGATGGTCTTCGAGACGTTCGACTTTCGCGAGAACACGTTGCCCGACAACGAGCGCCGCAATCTGCGCCAGGCGTTCGAGGTCGCCGTTGAATACGCCCGCGACCCGCAGGGCTGGCTGCTGTTCATGGGCGAGCACGGCTGCGGCAAGACGCATCTGGCCGCTGCCATCGCCAATGCGCGCCACGCGCTGGGCGAAGCGGTGATGTTCGTCACCGCGCCCGACCTGCTCGATTATCTGCGCGAGGCGTTCGGCCCTGGCGCGGGCACCACATTTGCCCGGCGCTTCTATGAGATTCGCTCCACACCGCTGCTGGTCATAGACAATCTCGATCTGACGAACGCTTCTCCCTGGGCGCTGGAGAAGATCCGCCAGGTGACGGACCATCGCTACCTGGCCCGGCTGCCCACAGTGTTCACGACGACGCTCAATCTGGATGAGCTCGACCCGCTGTTGCGCAGCCGGCTGATGGATGCCCGGCGCTGTCATGTCTTCGCTATCCTGGTGCCCGATTATCGGGGAGGTGTGGCGCAGTCGCGGCGGCGCTCGCCTGGCGCGTAGCGGGCGGAGTCGTGCGGCTTGCCGCTGGAGTGGGGCGAAGGCGGCGGCCATCTGCGGCCTGGTTGCGCCGGGCTGACCGGTGCGATAGCATCAGGGCGTACTGTTCGCCTGTGTAATCGTTGTTGCAAAGACACGGATAGGACGCTATGAAAGCGATCATTCTGGCCGCCGGAAAAGGCACCCGCCTGTATCCCGTCACGCTGACTATGCCCAAGCCACTGCTGCCGGTGGCGAACAAGGCCCTGATCAAGTATGCCATCGAGACCCTGACCAACATGGGGGCCACGGAGATCGGCCTGGTCGTGCACAGCCTGGAGTCGCCCATTCGCCAGGCGCTCGGCGATGGCCTGGCCACCGTTGGCGTCCCGCTCACCTACATCGAGCAAACCAACCCGCGCGGGCTGGCTCACGCTGTCAAGGTCGCGCAGCCGTTCCTGGGCGACGAGCCATTCCTGATGTACCTGGGCGATAATATTTTCCAGGACTCGATGAAGACGCTCACCACGCGCTTCCGGGAGACGGGGGCGGGGGCGGCCATCGCCCTGACCGAAGTGCCCGACCCGACTCGCTTCGGCATTGCGGAGCTTGAGGGTGACCGCATCAAGCGGCTGGTCGAGAAGCCCAAAGACCCGCCGTCCAACCTGGCGATTGCTGGAGTGTACGTCTTCCAGCCGGCCATCTTCGACGCCATTGATCACATCAAACCCTCGTGGCGCAACGAGCTGGAGATCACCGACGCCATTCAATACCTGCTCGATCAGGGGCACTCCGTCATCCCCTACATCGTGGAAGGGTGGTGGATTGACGCCGGCAACGCCGATTCGATCATCCTGGCCAATCAGCTCGTGCTGGAACAGCTTCCCTATTCGCCCGGCCCGCAGACTGACAGCCGCATTCAGGGGGACTCCGCCGTCTCGCACCGGGTGATCCTCGGCGAGAACACGCAGATTATCAACAGCGTGATTCGCGGCCCGGCGATCATCGGCGACAATGTGACCATCCGCGACTCGTACATCGGGCCGTACACCGCCATCGGCGATGACGTGGTGATCGAGGGTAGCGAGATCGAGCACAGCATCGTCATGTGCCATTGCAGCATCCGCAACATCCCTGGGCGCATTGACGCCAGCCTGATCGCGGAGAATGCTCACGTCTCGCGGACGAAGGCCAAGCCCGTGACCAACCGCCTCATCCTGGCCGAGAACAGCGTCGTCCAGCTTTAGGGGAGGACGGGGACTGCGAATTGCGAATTGCGGATTGAAGAACCTTTACGTGTGCGCAAGAAAACGGGCCTGCCGTTGAGGGAGGCCCGTTTGCTATCTGTTGCACGGGGAGCGCTCACACGTCGAGCGTGGCGCGCTTGGCGTGGGTGGTGATGAAGCGGCGGCGCGGCGGCACGCTGCTGCCCATCAGCATGTCGAAGACGCGATCGGCCTCAGCCGCGTCCTCAATGGTCACTTGCAGCAGCGTCCGGTTGGCCGGGTCCATCGTTGTCTCCCAAAGCTGCTCCGGGTTCATCTCGCCCAGGCCCTTGTAGCGCTGGATGGACACGCGCTCCGGATTTTTCAGCGTCTTGATGATCTCCTCGCGCTGATCTTCCGTGTAGGCATAGTGCTTATTGCGCCCCGCGCCGATCAGGTAGAGCGGCGGCTGGGCGATATACAGGTGCCCGTTGGTGATCAGCGGCGTCATGTAGCGGAAGAAAAAGGTCAGCAGCAGGGTGCGGATGTGCGCGCCGTCCACGTCGGCGTCGGTCATGATGATCACCCGCCCATAGCGCAGCCCGTCCAGGTTGAAGTCGTCGCCGATGCCCACCCCCAGCGCCGAGATCAGCGCTTTGACCTCGTTGTTGTCGAGAATCTTGTTGAGCCGGGCGCGCTCGGTGTTGAGAATCTTGCCGCGCAAGGGCAGGATCGCCTGGAAGTGACGGTCGCGGCCCTGCTTGGCCGAGCCGCCGGCGCTGTCGCCCTCGACGATGTATAGCTCCGAATGGGTCGGATCTTGATCCGAGCAGTCGGCCAGCTTGCCGGGCAGCGTGGTGTTCTCCAGCAGATTGGCCCCGCGCCGCACCAGATCGCGCGCCTTCTTGGCCGCGTCGCGCGCGCGCATGGAGGTCATGCACTGCTCGACGATGCGCCGCGCATCGCGCGAGTTGACTTCGAGGAACTCCATGTACGCCTCGGACGTCACCTGTGAGACCGCGCCCTGGACTTCCGGGTTCATCAGCTTGACTTTGGTCTGGCTCTCGAACTGCGGGTCCGGGTGTTTGACGCTGACGATGCACGTCAGCCCTTCCAGCGTATCGTTGCTGGAGAAGTTGGGGTCTTTCTCCTTGAGCAGCCCGGCTTTGCGCGCGTACAGGTTGATCGTGCGCGTGATCGCCGCGCGCAGCCCTGCCTGGTGACTGCCGCCGTCGGGCGTCAGGATGGTGTTGGCGAAGTAAAGCTCGGTCGTCGTCGAAGAGTCGGTGTACTGGAAGGCGACTTCGATGCCCACCGTGAAGGACTCGCGCCCGTTGTCCACCGCCTCGATTTCGACCTCGCGCTCGACGTACACCGGCTCGTGCAGCGCCTTGCGATTGCGGTTCAGATAGCGCACGAATGAGCGAATGCCACCCTCGAAGTAGAAGGTCATCTCGTGCGGGATCACCCCCGCGCGGTCATCGCGCAGGGCGATGGTCACGCCGCGCGTGACGAAGGCCATCTCGCGCAGGCGCTGGGCCAGCGTGCTGAAGCTGAAGTCGAGGTGATCCATGATGGTGAAGTCGGGCAGGAAAGTGTGCCGGGTGCCCGTCTCTTCGTCTGGCTCCATGCCGCGCACGACCTCTACCGGCGTCTGCGGGACGCCCCGCCGGTAGGTCTGCTGGTAGACCTTCCCATCGCGCCGCACCTCGGAGATCAGCCAGTCCGACAGCGCGTTGACCGCTGAGACGCCCACGCCATGCAGGCCGCCAGAGACCTTGTAGGCCGAAGAATCGAATTTGCCGCCGGCGTGCAAGGTGGTCATGACCAGTTGCAGCGTCGAGATGTTGCTCTGCTTGTGGATGCCGACCGGGATGCCGCCGCCGTTGTCGTTGACTGAGACAGACCCATCGGCGTTGAGCACGATCTCAATGTGATCGCAGCGGCCCGCCAGCGCCTCGTCAATGGCGTTGTCCACCACTTCGTAGATCATGTGGTGCAGCGCCCGGCTGTCCGTCCCTCCGACGTACATGCCAGGGCGCTTGCGCACCGCTTCGAGTCCTTCGAGAACGCGAATGTTGTCTTCTGTCTGCCGGCTCATCTGGTCCGCCACAGAATCCTCCTGCCGCACACGCCCCAGGTAGTTCGCAAATCCAGCCTCATACGCATATAGCCCCCTTCCAATCACACCGTGATCGGCTCGCAGGGGGTCTGGTCAGATAGGCACAATCGCAGAGGTCAACCGGTCCAATGGGGCGGCTGAAGAGGCCGCCGCTATGGTGTCCAGGATGGGAACAAACGTTCGCCTTGCGCAGATTATACCACATGCCACCGAGTTGGCCAATCTCCGGTGAATTATACCGTAGCGCCGCGTCTGAGGCAATGCGCGCTCGCTTGCCGCCGCCCCATTCGCTGGTACAATCGGGGCCATGACCACGCCACCGCTCATCGCTCTGCTGACCGACTTTGGCCTGTCGGATGCCTATGTTGGCACGATGAAGGGCGTCATCCTGGCGCTTTGCCCGGCGGCGCGCCTGGTTGACCTGACACACGACGTGCAGCCGCAGAATGTGCGCCAGGCCGCCTACCTGCTGGCGACGGCCTATGCTTACTTTCCGGCGGATACGATCTTCCTGGTCGTGGTGGACCCCGGCGTGGGCACGGCGCGCGCTCCGCTGGCCGTCGCGATGGGGCAGGGGCGCTACGTCGCGCCGGATAACGGCGTGCTCAGCTACGTGCTGGCCGAGGTGGGCGGTGGGCGCGCTTACGCGCTGGAGAACCCCGCCTACCGCCTGGCCGAGACCAGCCAGACTTTTCATGGGCGCGACCTCTTCGCCCCCGCCGCCGCGCACCTGGCCGCCGGTGTGCCGATCAGCGCGCTTGGCCCGGCGCTGGCGAGCCTGGTGACGCTGCCCGCGCCGCGCCTGGAGATGGCGCCGGTGCGGATTGACGGCGAAGTGCTGTATAGCGATCATTTCGGCAACCTGATCACCAGCATCGGGCGGCTGGCCTGGGACGGGCCGGAGACGCTGCGCTTCGCGCCGCGCTTCGGCGCGCGGGACGGGGCGCCGGAAGTGCTGTGCGCGGCGGCGTGCCAGGTGTGGGTCGGCGGGCGCGCCATTGGCCCGATCCGCCCGACGTATGGCGCGGTGCCGCCCGGCGCGCTGACCGCGCTCATCGGCAGCGCCGGGCAGCTTGAGATCGGGGTTAACCAGGGGCACGCGGCGTCTGTATTGGGCGCGGCCAGCGGCGATCCGGTCACGCTTGTCTGGGCCTGAGCGACATCTCTCGGAGAAAAAGCACCATGGCGGAGCAGTTCGTCATCGAGGGCAATCATCGCCTGGAAGGCGAGGTCACGGTCAGCGGCAACAAGAACGCCGCGCTGAAGATGCTGCCCGCCTGCCTGCTCACCGACGAGCCGGTGACGCTGAGCAACGTGCCGGACATCGCCGATGTGCGCATCACGCTCGATCTGCTGCGCAGCCTGGGCGCTGAGGTCGAGGTCCTTGCCGGCAGCCGGGTGCGCGTCCACGCCAGGGAGATCGCCGGCCATGCGCTTGACCGCGAGCTAAGCCAGCGCACGCGCGCTTCCATCGTCTTCGCCGGGCCGATGCTGGCCCGCACTGGGCAGTTGGAGCTGCCGCCACCGGGCGGTGATGTGATCGGGCGGCGGCGGCTGGATACGCATGTGCTGGCTTTGCAGAGTCTCGGTGCGCAGGTGGACTTTGACGGCGCGTTCAGGATGCGCACAACCGGCCTGCGCGGGGCCGACATTCTGCTCGACGAGGCCAGCGTGACCGCGACCGAGAACACGCTCATGGCGGCTGTGCTGGCCGCAGGCACGACGATCATCCGCAATGCTGCCTCCGAGCCGCATGTCCAGAACCTGTGCCACATGCTCAGCGGCATGGGCGCGCAGATCAGCGGCATCGGCACCAACTGCCTGACCATCCAGGGGGTAGAGCGGCTGAGCGGCGGCGAGTTCCGCGTGGAAGCCGACTATCTGGAAGTGATCAGCTATGTGGGCGCGACGGTCGTCACCGGTGGTGAAGTGCGCATCCGCCAGGCCGACCCGCAATACCTGTCTATGGCGGCCCTGGTCTTTCGCCGGCTGGGCGTGGTGTGGGACGTGGAAGGGGACGACTTGCTGGTGCCGCGCGGCCAGCCGCTGGTCATTCAGCGCGATCTCGGCGACCAGATACCGGAGATCAAGGCGCAGCCCTGGCCGGCTTTCCCGTCCGATCTGATGAGCATTGCCGTCACCGTCGCCACGCAGTCGGCGGGCACGGTGCTGTTTCACGAGTGGATGTACAACAGCCGCTTCTTCTTCACTGACAAGCTGGCGAGCATGGGCGCGCGCATCTTCCTGTGCGACCCGCACCGGGCTGTGGTGCACGGCCCTACGGCGCTGCGCGCCGCCCCGCACATCACCAGCCCGGACATCCGGGCGGGCATGGCCCTGTTGCTGGCGGCGCTGTGCGCGCGCGGCACCACCACCATCCGCAATATCGGCCAGATTGACCGGGGCTACGAGCGTGTCGAAGAGAAGCTGCGTGGGCTGGGGGCGGTCATCCGCCGCGAGCTGGTGCCTTTCGGCTGATCCGCGCAAAAATCAGGCGGGGGCCACGCAGGACCCCCGCCGCTCGTTCACACCTTATGCGCCCGGCACTTTGCAGACGAAATCGGCCCCGCCCATGCCCACCAGGTAGTCGAAGGCGCTCAGCGCGGCCTTCTCGCCGTCGCCGAGGCCCATCAACACCTGGAAGGCCATCGCGTTAGTCACGTCTCCGGCGGCGAAGAAGCCGGGCGTGGTCGTCCGGTTGCGATGATCCACGACGATGAACCCGCATTCGTCAAGCGTCACCAGGTCGGCGACCAGCTCTGACTTGGGGACGAGCTGCTTCTCGACGAAGATCGCGTCTGTGGGAAGCTCCTGCACGCGCCCCTCGTGGCGAATTACCACGCTGCGCGCGTACTCGTCTCCTTTCACCTCCAGCACTTTGGCGTGGCGCCTGACTACGACGTTCTCCGCGCAGAGCACCTTTTCGCCCATCGGTGTGTCGAGGTCGCCATCCGTCTCGGCGATGAGCGTCACCTGGGTGGCGATGCGGGCCAGCTCTGCCACCGCGCGCAGCGCCAATATCTCGGCGCCGACCACAGCCACGGTGCGGTCTACCATCAAGGGGGCGTAGGTCATGGCGCTGTAGCACAGCCCCTTCATCTCGAACTCGCGCTCGCCGGGCACGTCGAGCAGTTCGCCCACCGTGCCGGTGGCGAAGATGATCGTCTGAGTATCAAAGGACTTGCCATCAGCCACCGTCACGCGGAAGCCGCCGTCAATCCTGACAATGGAGGTCACGGTCGAGCGCACGCGCATGAAGTCCAGGTATTCCAGTTGCGAGCGAAAGCGCTGGATGGTCTCCTCCGCGATGGTGACCTGGTAGTCTTCGACCCAGGGCAGCAGCAGGCGGCGATTGGTTCGCCCGCCCAGCCCCTTGGAGATGAACAGCGCGTCCATGCGTTTGCGCACCGCATAGGCCGCCGCCGCCAGACCCGCCGGACCCCCGCCGATAATAATAAGTTCACGCATAGGTCGCTTCACCCCTATCTGCTCGCATCGTCGCCTTCAGGCCCTTCGACGATGAACCCTTCACGCATCAGCAAGTGCGTCATCTCGCGCGCCTGGCGGATCATCTCCGAAGCGCGCTCGTACTCCTCGTCGTAGGTGGTCGTGAGCCGGGCAACGCCTTGCTCGACCGCCTTGACGGCCACTGCTGCCGCCTCGCGCGGGAAGATCTCCCATTCGTCCATCGTCGGCAGCAGGTGATCGGGCGACAGCCCTTTCTCCTCGGCCATGCGCGCCAGCGTCTCTGAGGCGGCGATGGCCATTTCATCGGTGATGGTGCGCGCGCGCACGTCCAGCGCCCCCCGGAAGATGCCGGGGAAGCCCAACGAGTTATTGACCTGGTTGGGGAAGTCCGAGCGCCCGGTAGCGACGACTGCCGCGCCAGCTTCCGCGGCCTCCCACGGCCAGATTTCCGGGATGGGATTGGCGCCGGCCAGCACGATGGCGTCCTTGGCCATCTGCTTGATCCATTCCGGCTTGACGACTCCTGGCCCCGGTGCGGAGAAGCCGATCATCGCGTCCGCCCCGCGCAGGGCCACCTCAACGTCGCCTTCCAGCTCTTCGTGATTGGTGATCTGGCAGAGGTGCCACTGCTGGACGAACTCGGCCCGGCGCAGATAGAAGTCGCGGCGATGTTTGCCGAGGATGCCGTTGATGTCCGTCATGATGCAGTTCGATGGGTCAACTCCGTAGGCGAACAGCAGCCGCGTGCAGGCGACATTGGCCGCGCCCGCCCCCAGAAAGGCGATGCGCATGTCTTCGAGTCGCTTGCCGACGATCTTGGCCGCGTTGATCATCGCCGAGAGCACCACGCTGGCCGTGCCTTGCTGGTCGTCGTGCCAGACCGGAATCTCGGCGTGCTCGCGCAGCGTATCGAGGATGCGGAAGCACTTGGGCTGGGAGATGTCTTCCAGGTTGACGCCGCCAAGCGCCGGCTGGAGCATGAGCACCGTCTCGATGATCTTGTCGGGGTCTTTGGTGTCCAGCATGATCGGGTAGGCGTCCACGCCGCCCAGGTACTTATAGAGCAGCGCCTTGCCTTCCATCACGGGCAGCCCGGCTTTGGGGCCAATGTCCCCCAGGCCGAGCACGCGCGTGCCATCGGAGATGACGGCAACGGTGTTCCACTTGCTGGTCAGCTCGTAGACCAGGTTCGGGTCTTGAGCGATGGCCCGACAGGGCGCAGCCACGCCGGGTGTGTACCAGATGGCGAAGTCGGGCAGATCGCGCACCTGGCAGCGGAGCGCCGTTTGCATCTTCCCGCGGTAGAACGCGTGAAGACGCATGGCGTCCTCGGCGGGTTTCTTGGCTTTCTCCAGGAGTTCTTCTTTCGTCACTTGTGCATGAACCATATTTTGCTCCGCGTAGAAATCTAAGCCAATCTAGACGATGGACAACGCCAACAGGCTTTCCTCCTGCCTGCGGCCTACACTTCGCCGGCGCTGAAAGTTGTTTCGCGCCTGTGCCCTCATTATAGAGCAAAACAGGTCAGTCCACTTGCGCAACCATGCGCATCTCGCTGCGTCAGAGGGGTGGGCCTGGCCTGCGAACGGAAAAGGCGCGCTGCTGCGCGCCCCTGATCATTCTCCGCCGTTGCTGCTGGCAACAGGCACGGCATGTTCTACCTGGTCGTATTGCAGCAGCAGGGCCTGGTAACGCTCGCGGTAAAGCTCGGCGCGCGCGCGCTCAAGCTGCCACAGACGGTCAATGCTGCTCTTGATCGGTTCGAGCGCCGCCTGCACCGCTTCGACGGATTTGCGGAAGGCTTCGAGCTGCTTATCGTGATTACGCCACGCTTCGTCGTTGGTCAGCGTGAACTGCTTCCAGCGCTTCTGGTCGTCGGCGATCCAGTCGTTCCACTCCTGGCGGAAGCGCCCTTCGGACAGGCGCTGCATCTCCGCGACCTCATTGATGCGCCGGCCCAGCCGCTCGGCGATGCGCTCGAAGTCGTCAATGACCTTCTTCATCTGGCGATGTGTCTCCGCCCACGACTCGAAGCGCTCGATATAGCGGCGCATGTCCTCATCGTAGGTGCCGAAACTCTTGGTCAGCTCGGCCACCTGCTGATCGCGCTGGTGGAGCAGCAGCGTCTGCTGGTCAATGAACTGCTGCATTTCCTCGCGGCGGTCGCGCTCGGCAGCCTGCGCGTCGAGGATGCGCTTCTCGTTGCGCAGCACCATCGTCTCCAGCGATTCCAGCTTGGGCCGCACGGCGTCCACCTGCTTCTGAACCTCCGGCATCTCGGACTGCACGTCGGAAATGCGGCGGGCGTCCTGGCGGCGCTGCTCTTCCAGGAAGGTGATGCGGCGTTCCGGCTCTTCCAGCTTTTTGGCCAGGTCTTCGACGCGCTGCTGGACAGCGGCCAGCGCTGAGGCGACGCGGTCGCGCTCGACGCGGGCGGCGGGAAGCTCCTCCACCGCTTTTTCGAGCGTATCGGCGCGCTCGCCCAAGTCGCGGATCATGCGGGCCAGGCCCTCGCGACCGACGTCCTGACGACGCTCGCCTTCGCGCTCGGCCATCAGGCGCTTGCTCTCGATCTCTTCGACAAGCTGGTGGAATTCCGTGCGAAGCTGCTCGGCCATTTCGCTGTCGCGCCCGGTCGGGAGGAACGAAGTGCGCATGACCGCCTGTTCGCCCTCCAGGCCGTTGAGCCGGCGCTCCATCTGGATCATGGTGTCGGCTTGCTGTGCGACGCGCTCCTCCAGCAGCGCGATCGTCGCTTTGTCGCGACGGCGCTCTTCATCCAGCCACTCGATCAGGCGTGCGGCCTGCTGCAGGTCCATAGGGCGCTCCTAGCTACTCCACTGTACCAGCGACACGTTCACCAGCGCGCATTATAACATAGACCGGGCGCAGAGGCGGAGTCGCGGCGCTGCCGGACGCTGGCAGGCAGCCGCTGCCGTTGTCCAGGCCAGACTCGCCGATGTCACTCGCGGGGGGATGGCGACTTGGCTGCTGCGCGCCGGAAAATCTCCAGCCATTGCCCGGCCAGCTCGCGGCGACGGTCGCGCGGCTCGAACAGGGTCAGCGCGTACTCAATGTCTGCAAGCGCCTCGCGAGGATTCCCGGCGCGAAAGAACGACGCGGCGCGGTAGACATAGACTTCCGGGCGCTGCGGGGCCAGGCGTTGGGCGCGCGAGAAGTGGTCGAGCGCAGTTGTGAAGTCGCCTTCTTTGAAGGCGAGCATCCCGCGTCCGTAATGGGCGAGCCACTGGGTTGGGTCCAGCTTGAGCGCCTGAGTGAAGTCCTGCTCTGCATCGGCTTCCCACTCGCCGCGCAGCAGCGCCAGTCCGCGCGCCGCATAGTACTCGGCGTTGCGCGGGTTTTGGGCGACAGCCTGGTCGAGATCGGCCAACGCCTGGCTGAGCCGATCTTTCGATAGCTCGTCCAGGCCGCGCTCGTAGTAACGTTCGGCGATGGTCAGCCGCCGGGGCGCTTGTTTGCGGGGAGGGTGAGGCTGGCGCTCGGTCATGGGCGTGCACGCTTCGTGGTCTGCGATCTTCTTCCGCCAGAGGATCGTCGTTCGCACAGAGTATACACCACCTGCGCGCTCGGCAGAGAGTCCGGGCGCTGGCGGCGCTTGTCAGGCCGCCGCCTTCGGGTATACTCAGAAGTGGTCTGGTTCGAGGCACGAGGTGGCAGTTGGCTACGTGCGCGCAGTGCGGTCATGAGAACGACGCGGGCAGCATCGTCTGCGCGCGGTGTGGCGCTCCGCTTGGCGCTGCGGTTGCCGACGCAGATCAGCCCCGGCCAGAGGGAGCGACGACGCGCCGCGTGGACATGACCGCTGCCAGCGCCGTAGTCCGCTGGGGCACGGCCAGCCTGGGCGCGCGCCGGCAGGTGCTGCTGCACGTGCGCGGGCATGACAGGCCCCTGGCGCTCGATGTTGGCGAACGCCTGGAGCTGGGCCGGGTTGATGCCGTCACCGGCCAGGCCCCGGCCATTGCGCTGGACGAGTTTCAGGCGGCGGAGCTGGGCGTCTCGCGACGCCACGCCGCCCTGGTGCCGGAGGACGACGCGCTGAAGGTTGTGGACCTGGGCAGCTCCAACGCGACATTTCTCAATGGGCAGAAGCTGATCCCGAACCAATCGCGCATTCTGCGCGACGGCGATGAGCTGCGGCTGGGCAAGCTGATCATCCGCGTGGAGTTCGCCTAGAGTGTGCTTATGCACTCCGCACACTCGGCGTAGCGTATAGGGCGCGGCGCCATGCTCCCGATGAGGACAAGTGATGCTCAACGAGCACGACCTGACATGGTACAAAGACGCTGTATTTTATGAACTCTATGTGCGCGCTTTCAAGGACAGCAACGCCGACGGGCACGGCGATCTGCCCGGCCTGCTGAGCCAGCTTGACTACCTGCAAGACCTGGGCGTTGATTGCGTCTGGCTGCTGCCGATTGGCCCGTCGCCGCTGGTGGACGATGGGTATGATGTGGCCGACTATCGCGGCATTCACGAGGATTACGGCACGCTGGACGACTTCAAGGCGCTGGTCGAGGGCATTCACGCGCGCGGGATGCGCGTGATCATTGACATTGTGGTCAATCACACGTCGGATCAGCATCCCTGGTTCCTGCAGGCCCGCGCTTCCAAGGACTCGCCCTTTCGCAACTGGTACGTGTGGAGCGATACGCCGGACAGATACCGCGAGGCGCGGATCATCTTCAAGGACACCGAAAGCTCGAACTGGGCCTTCGACACGCTGACCGGGCAATACTACTGGCATCGCTTCTATTCCCAGCAGCCCGATCTGAATTACGACAATCTCGCCGTGCAGCAGGAAATGCTGGACACCCTCGACTTCTGGATGGCGCTGGGCGTGGACGGCTTCCGCGTGGATGCTGTGCCGTACCTGTTCGAGCGCGAGGGGACGAACTGCGAGAACCTCAGCGAAACGCACCAGTACGTGAAGCGGATGCGCGCCCATATGGACGCCCGCTGGCCGGGGCGCATCATGCTGGCAGAAGCTAACCAGTGGCCGGAGGACGTGCGCGAATACTTCGGCGATGATGACGAGTTCCACATGGCTTTTCACTTCCCGATCATGCCCCGGCTGTATCTGGCGCTCAAACAGGGCACGCGGCGCTCCATCGTCGAGATTCTCCAGCGCACGCCGGGCATCTCCCCGCTGGCGCAATGGTGCATCTTCCTGCGCAACCACGACGAGCTGACGCTGGAGATGGTCACCGAAGAGGAACGCCAGTTCATGTGGGAGCACTATGCGCCAGATCCGCGCATGAGGCTGAACCTGGGCATACGCCGCCGCCTGGCCCCGCTGCTTGATGGCGATCCGCGCCGTATTCGCCTGCTCAACGCGCTGCTCTTCGCGCTACCCGGCTCGCCCATCCTGTACTACGGCGACGAGATCGGCATGGGCGACGACATCTGGCTGCACGACCGCAACGGGGTGCGCACGCCGATGCAGTGGGACGACTCGCCGAACGCAGGATTCTCACCTGCCGAGCGGCTGTACGAGCCGGTCATCGCCGATGACGTGTACGGCTACCGGGTGCGCAACGTCGCCCAGCAGCGTGCGGACCCTGCCTCGCTGTGGCACAGCACGCGGCATATGCTGGTCACGCGCAAGCAGTATCGGGCGTTCGGACGCGGGACATTTGACCTGGAGCTGATGGAGAATGAGGCGGTGCTTGGCTTCTGGCGCGCGCTGGAACCTGAGCCTGGCGCAGCGCAGGGTGGCGAGCGCTTCCTGATCCTGGCCAATCTGACTGACGCGCCGCAGCGCGTCGCGCTCGACCTGGTGGGCTGGGCTGGCGCGCAGCCGCGCGATGTGCTCAGCGGGGAGTCCTGGCCGGCGGTGGACGATGCAGCTTATGAGGTAGAGATGGCCCCCTATGCCTATCACTGGCTGAAGTTCTGAGCGGAGAAGACCTGCCAGCTACAGGGTGCTGCTCTGCTGCGCTCCGACGAGCATGATCGGCAATTGCTTAGAGGCTGTTATGAACTTTGGCAGGCGGGCAGCTCCTGTGCTTGCCCCCCATCCTCGGTCCTTCCCCCGCACGGGGGGAAGGAAGAAGCCCGCCCTGGCCCCTTCCCTCCGCTTGCGTGGGGGAAGGGATCGGGGGATGGGGGGATGTCCACCCGGCAGAAGTGCATAACACGCTCTAGAGGGGCGAGTTTGCAAACTCGCCCCTACGTGATCCCGTCCTCACCCGGCGCTGGCAACCGCGGCACGCACCCCGACGCGCCGCCCGCTCACGAGAGCGCTGCGTCGCCCACCTGTGTTTTGACCAGGTGCAGGCCCAGGGCGTTGGCGATGACGATGCCCACCGCGCGGGCAACTGTCTCGGCCTGCTCGTAAGCAGCCTGGTCCGCCTGGTGCTGGCGCAGATACTCGATCCCCGCCTTCGAATCTATGGAGAACTTATCGCCCACCGAAGCCCGCTTGCGCAACAGGGCGCTGCTGGTATTGTGGTGTGTCACCAGCAGCAGCAGCGACTCATCGGCCAGTGTCAGATAGACGCCCCAGGTATAGTGCAGGTGCGTGATCTCGGTGGCCAGGTTGTGACCTTCCGGCTTGGTGGTATGCTTGCGCGTGATGGTGTGGCGCAGCTCCACATTGTGCACCTGATCGGTGTGTAGTTCGCGCCCGCGCCGGCTGCCGAAGAAGCCGGTGAGCAGGCCGGTGGGGGGCTGGAGTCGGATCATGTGACGCTCCAGGTCAATGATGCACTGCACGAAGGCGGGCACTTCCTCTCCCCGTTTGCCGCTCTTCGGGTCCCTGGACACGCGCAGCGTGATGTCATTGCGCCCCGCGCCCAGCCAGACACCGGGATATTGCAGAGGCAGCGTCACCGACCGGGCGAAGAGCCTGACGCGCTGAGGATCGATCTCCTCACGGGTGTGCGGCCCCAGCGGGCCGGTTGCGCCGCTGCGCGCTGTGCCGGGGGCAGGTGGCTGAGGCAGTTTCTTCGCGCCGAAGACCTTGAGCGGGCACCCGACGTACTCGGCCAGCTCGCGCGCGGCCTCCTGCGCCTCAGCGACGTGGGTGGTGTTGGCGCCGGGTGGCCAACTGACCAGCTCCAGCCAGCGCGGCTTGTCTTCGGGGCGGTGTGCCAGGTGAAAGCCCAGCAGCCAGCGCTGAGTCTTGCCGTCGTAGCCGAGCACAACGGCCTGCACGAATTCCATTGAAAGCACTGTGCCCGGCAGACCGTGCGCTTCGCCAAACTCTGCGTCGTACTCGATCACGCCGCTGCCGCGCGTCGCCTTGAACACAGCAAGGCGCGACAGCACGTCTGGCCCGGCGGGATAGAGCCGCCAACTGCCATCGCGGATGTCAATTTCTGTCTGATCGGCCTGAATAATTGTAGTCATCATTTCCCCACCGTGATGCGCCTGCCCAATACCTCTAGTGTATGAAAATTTGAGCGATGAGTCCAGCGACCCGGATGAGAGATTTGGGCGTAGAAATACGAACGGGCGGCGCGGTCAGCCGACCGCGCCGCCCGAAGCGACCAGTTTAGGTGGCGCAGGGCGTGCTACTTCAGCTCGATGACCGCGCCCGCTTCCTCGAGCTTCTTCTTGGCGTCTTCAGCGGCGTCTTTGCTGACATCCTCGAGCACGGTGTTGGGAGCGCCCTCGACGAGGTCCTTAGCTTCCTTCAGGCCCAGGTTGGTCAGGCTGCGCACGACCTTGATGACCTCGATCTTCTTGG
The DNA here is from genome assembly GCA_023382715.1 of Anaerolineae bacterium. Lineage (GTDB taxonomy): Bacteria > Chloroflexota > Anaerolineae > Aggregatilineales > Aggregatilineaceae > UBA2029. The sequence goes on along the minus strand of JAHDWP010000012.1, from coordinate 3,977 downwards.
GGCCAACGTCCTTGAGCACGACCGTGAACTCGGTCTTCTCTTCTTCTTCCTCAACAGCCGCCGGCGCAGCCGCGCCCGCCGCCATCATGGGCATGGCGCCCATGGCCATCGGCGCAACGGCCTCGACGCCCCACGCCTCTTCGAGCATCTTCTTCAGCTCGGCAGCTTCCATGACCGTCAGGCTGCTGAGTTCTTCGACCAGTTTCTGTAGATCCGCCATTGCTAGAGCTTCCTTTCGCTGTTGACGCGGGAGACCCGCGCGTTCTCCAACTCTCAAACAGGTGATCAGGTAACGCTGAGACGGCACGCCCGAAGGCTAGGCCGCTTCCTTCTGGGTGTAGGCTGCCAGGACATTGACCAGGCCGTCCGTGGCCGCCTGAATGACCGCCACAACCTGGCGGCCCGGCTCGGTGAGCAGGCCGGCAAGCTGAGTCAGCGGCATGGCGATCGTGCCGACCAACTGGCCGCGCAGCACGTCCAACGAAGGCAGCTTGGAGATCGCGTCAAGCTGGCCGGCCTGTACGATGCTCTGGCCGATGATGCCGCCCTTGACGACCATGACCTCGTTGCTGCCGGCATATTCCAGCACGGCCTGGATGGTCTTGGGCAGGTCGCTGTGCGCCACAGCCAGGGCCACCGGGCCTTTGAGCAAGTCGGCGGGCACGCCCATGCCCACTTCGTCCAGCGCGATCTTGAGCAGTGTGTTCTTGGTGACCGTGAACTGCGAGTCGATCTCGCGCAGCCGGGCGCGCAGATCGTTGAGCTGTCCCATCTTCAGGCCGCGATACTCGGCGATGACGACGCCGTGCGCCTGCTGGAGCATCTCCACGTACTGAGCAACCAGTTCTTGCTTACGCTCTTTGCTGATAGCCAAGCGCGCATTCCTCCTTTCTTCGGAAGGGTAGTTCCGCAGAGGAGACCCACAAAAAAACGGCCTCCGCACAAGGGGCGAAGACCGTGCCATGATCCAATCCGTGAAAACACGTGTTGGTGGTCCGGTCGGGGTCTTCACCTCGGCAGGGGGGCGTTCCCATTAAGCCTGACCAGGCCCCTGCTGTCTGCGGTAAGAAGCCAACCTAAACTGGGTGGATGTTACCGCGCGTCATCATACCAGCGCGCAGCGGCGGCGTCAAGGCTCGATCGGGCGGGCATTGCGATGCGCAGGGGCGGCACTCGGCTGCGCTCCGCGTCCTCTCTCCCCGCTCATTCGTCGCCGCGCCCCACGCCCAGCCACAGCGCCACCTTGCGCCGGACGAAAGCCCGGCGCGCCGCTTTCCACGCTTCGTGGGTGCGGCTGCGACTCTCTTTCTGCTGGGCCGGCTCTGGCGGCGCGGCATAGCGGTCGGCGATGTAGGCGTGGGTGATGGTGTTGATCGGCTGTTCGATCTCTGGCAGGCGGCTGACCAGGTGGCGGCGGCGTTCGTCGGGCGTAGCGGACTCGGCGAAGCGCAGCCCGATCCAGCGCGCGTAGATGCCCAGCCGGGCGTAGGCGCGCTGCACCACCGATAGCCCGCCCAGGCCGCGATACTCGATGTACCAGATGGCGAACAGCACGGCCAGCACCAGCCCCAACACGATCAGGGCGAAGATGCCCAGCACCAGCAAGATGGTTTGCACCAGGCTGCTGCTTTGGCCATCGCCGACGCGCATGGCATCGGGCGGGGGCGGCGCGGTGGCGCTCGGCGCGGGCGTGGGAGAGGGTGTCGGCGTGGGTGTGAAGGGCAGGGCCAATCCCCCGGCGGCGTCGGTCGGCGTGGCGGCGGCTCCGTCGGGAGTGGGCGGCAGCGGCGTGAAGGTTGCGGTGGGCAGCGGCGTGGGCGTGGGGATGGGCGTCACCGTCGGCAGGATCGCCAGCAGCATGGCATCGTCTTCGCGATCGATCGGCGCTTCGTCGGCGGTCGGCTCGAACTCAACCCAGCCATAGCCGGGGAAGTAGACTTCCACCCAGGTATGCGCGTCGCGCTCGCGCACCAGGTAGGCTCCACGCTCGGTGTCCCACGCGCCCTGGGCGAAGCCAGCCGCCAGCCGCGCCGGGATACCCTGCGAGCGCAGCATGAGCACCATCGCCGTCGCGTAATAATTGCAGTACCCCTGGCGCTGCTCGAAGAGGAACCACTCGATGGGGTCGCTGCCGCGCGGCGGGGCGGGGATCGTCTCGCTGTACTGGATGTTGGTGCGCAGCCAGGACTCAATCGCCCTGGCCCGGTCGTAGGGCGTCGCTGCGCCCGCCTGGCCGACGATCTGGGCGGCCAGCTCGCGGATGCGCGGTGCGACGTTCTCAGCCCCTTGCAGGTACAGGCGCAGCACCCAGTCGGGGTAGGTCTGCTCGGCGCTGCGCAGCGCCGAGGCCGGCGCCGTGCTGACCAGCGACGTGACGGTGTACTGGCTGCCCGCGCGCAGGGTGCTCCGCGCGCGGATGATCGCCACGTCGGTCGGGCCGTTCTCGTTGACGCACGTGCGCTCGAAGTCTTCCACGCAGTCCAGCTCGGCTTCGACGGGCAGGCCCACCTCCGCCGGCTGTGGCGCAGCGTGCACGAGGTTGCTGGCGCGGATGAGCATGGTGAACTGTTGACGGGCTTCGGCGCGGGCACCCGCCGCCAGCGGGCCGATGTTGAAGCGCAGCCCCGCCTGATCGGTGAAGGCGCGCACCGTGCGGATGTGCCGCCAGCGCCAGGAAGCCGGATCGTAGGAATCGTAGACGGTGGAGCGCCAGTAGTAGCGCGCGCCGGGCGGCCCCTCCACTTCGACGATCATCACGGGCTGGTCGCCAAGCTGGATCGCCCCGCTCAGTTGCAGCTCCGCCCCGCCGTAATAGTCCGCAGTGGCGATCCCCTGGCTCTCCAGCGAGGAGAACAGACGGTTCCACAGCTCGGCCAGCTCCATGATGCTGTCGCCGGAGAGCAGCTCGCGGATGCGCGAGAGGTCGCGGTCATCCGAGCCGGCGGGCGCGCGCCAGGCCAGCGCAACCAGGACGACGGCCAGCAGCGCGCCTGTGCGCATAAAGGCGCGGCGCACCGTGCCGGAGAAGCTGACCTGGTGGACGAACCAGTCGTATTCGCGCAGGTCAATGTGCGAGCGGATGAGCAGCAGCAGCGACACGATGACGAAGCCGGCCAGGTAGCGGTCGAGCGATGTAGTGCCCTGGTAGTAGAACTGGTTGGTGATCAGCACCAGGCCGGTGGGCACGATGACGCGCCACACGCGATCCGCGCGGAAGACATGCCACGCCGCGTTGTGGCCGAGAAACCAGAACAGCACGGCCATAAACACGACAAACGTCACGTCATCGTTGGCGGGCTGGTCGCCGGCGATGGCCTGGTCTAACCAGATGGCGATCTCGTGCAGCAGCCGGTCGGTGCGCGCCCATAAGGGGCCTGCTTCGACAAGCGTGTAGGCGCAGGTGAGGAGCACACCGGCCAGGCTGTAGACGCTGCTCATCAGCAGGGCCAGTGGCTCGGAGTAGTGGCTGCGCGCGAGCAGAAAGCCCAGGCCCACCGCCAGCACGCTGACAGGCACCAGCGCGCGCAGACCGTCCGTCCAGTGGGCGGCGTCCAGCGCCAGCGCCGTGAGGATCATCAGCGCCCAGACGAGCAGCAGGCTGGTGAAGTCACCGCGCGCGAAGACGGTGCGCAGATGACTGCGCAGCCGTCGCCGCCAGCGCCCCGGTACGCGCTGCGCGCGCGCCGTGTGGCCTGGCACGGCTTGTGCCGGACGTGTGTGGGGAGTGGTCGCCATCAGCCTTTCGTCTGACTCATCGTGCCTGACCCGCGCCAAATCGTGACGATTGTAAGCGTTTCGGGGCGGGCCGCCAAGCGCGTTCTGCGGGCGGGCGCGTGCAAAGGTCGGCAGCGACTCACTGGATGCAGGGCATTGACCTCACCCCCAGCCTCGCTGCGTTCGGCTTGCCCCCTCTCCATTCGAATGGAGAGGGGGCAGCGAGGCGCGTCAGCGCCGAGCGGGGGTGAGGTCAACCAGGG
>JAHDWP010000011.1 GCA_023382715.1 Anaerolineae bacterium | reverse complement strand
TACTCGGTCTGCGCCGGGTAGATGGCCCCCATGAGGGCCGACAGGCCGGGGCTGTCAATGGGGCCAGGCGGCAGGCCGCGCCGCGTATACGAATTGTACGGCGAATCCACCTGCAGGCCGCTGGCCGTCACGCGCGGCCACCAGTTGCCCGGCCCGCCCAGCGCGTATTGCACGGTGACCGTCTGGGCGAGGCGGTTGCCGTCGCGCAGCCGGTTGTAGAGCACGCTGGCGACGAGCGGCTGCATTTCCGGGGCGCGCGTCTCGCGCTGCACAATCGAGGCGATGATCAGCGCCTGGTAGAAGCTGACGCCCTGCGCAGCGGCGTCGGCGCGCATCTGCGGGGTGACGTTGGCCGCGAACGCGCTCAGCAGCATGTCGCGGAACTGCTCGGCGGTTGTGTCGTTCTGCGCGGTGTACGTGCCGGGGAACAGGAAGCCTTCCAGCGTGCTCCCCGGCGGGCGCTCCGCCGTGAAATCGAAAGGCGGTGCAGCGCCCGGCCCGGTCGCCGCCAGGAAGTCGCCCCCCGTGAACAGCGTCTGCGCCGCGTTGATGGCGTCAGCGATCTGCTCGCGCCGCCAGCCCACGCCCACCGTGATCGTGCAGGGGCAGTTGGGCGGGCGCGGGCCGCGCGCCCCCAGGTCGGTCGCCGGGCCAGAGGGCACCGACGGCGGTGCGTTCTCCGCCGCGCCCGGCGGCAGGAAGATCGTCTGATCCACGCGCAGGTAGCGGCTGGTCAGGCAGTTGGCGGCCATCAGGTCGTCCACCGTCAGCGTCGCCCCCGCCCCCAGCACGAAGGCGAACAGCGTGTCGTCCGGCTGCACCGTGTATGGCTCCCAGCCAGCAGGTGGGGCACAGGGCTGCGCCGCCACCCCTTGCGGCGACTCGCCCGCCCCGGCAACAGCCATCGGCGCTGGGGCAGTCTCGCCCGCCGTAGCAACCGGCTCAGGCGGCGCGGCCTCTGTCGGCATTGGAGTCGCCGGCTCCGTAGGCGCGGGGGTGGAGCTGATGGAGGGCTTCTCCGCCGGTGTGACGGTCGGGGAAGGCGTGCGCGTGGGGGTCGGCGTGCGCGTGAAGGTCGGCGTCAGCGTAACGGCTTGCGCCGCCAGAGTCGGCAGGCGCGCCACACCGACGGGCGGCGCGGACTGCGTTGCACGCTGGTTCGAGCGAATGCCCAGCGCCACCGCGCCCAGGGCGATTGCCCAGGCCAGCACGCCACCAAGCAACAATAGGGCAGTCACGCGGCTTGCGGTCAGGCGCTGCCGGGGAAGGTGGTCGTTCCCGTTCATGGCACGAGTCTAACCCGCGAGGTATGAATTGCCCACAGGCGCTTTCTCTACGCCCGGCGCACGCAAAAACAACCCCCGCGCGCGGCGGGGGTTGTATCGGCAAAGACAGTGCGAACGACCGCGGCAGGTCAGTCGCGTTTGTCGCGCGGGACGAGATATATGCACGCATCGTCCCCGTCAACCTGATGGCTGATGCGCCGAGTCGTCACGCCGACCAGCGAGTCCACCAGCCGCTTGTCCATCTTGCACAGCTCAGGGTTGCGGCAGCTCACCTGCTCGTAAGGACAGTTGGTGATGGACAGGATCAGCCCCTGGCCGTTCTGCACCCAGGACGCCGTGTAACCGTGCTCGTCGAGGTAGGCGACAGCATGATCCAGCCGCGTCTCCAGCGGCGCGTCGGGCACCATGGCCTCTCCGGCCATAGACTCGGCAACGCCGTTCAGAATTTCGTTCATCTGCGTCGCTGGGAGCTGGTTCCGGAGTTGTTCGAGCAGGCCCGCGGCCAAGCCCTGGTAGTTATTCGGAAACTGATCGGCGGCGCGCTCTGTCAGCGTATAGACGTATTGAGGCCGCCCCGGTGCGCTGCGGCGGCGGACTGCTGGTGCCGCCACCAGCCCGTCGCCGCGCAGAATCTCAAGATGGTGGCGCACTGTCACGGCGGTAATCTTGCCGATGCGCTCGCTCAGCGCGGTCACGATCTCGTCAATCGTGGCCTCTTTGCGCTCTTTGAGGATTTCGAGGATGTGCCGTCTCGTCTGTTGCATGGTGCCCGCTTGCCCCCATGATATTTACGATATTATTCATAAATTTGATGAATCTTAGCACGCTGCCGCTTGTCAGTCAATTGACAACTGTATATACCATGTGTGTCAATTGTCACAATTGTGAGACGATTATCCTGTCAATCCCGGCGCGCCGGGTCGCCAGCAGCGCGAAGGGGAGGAGAGCAGGCTCGCCGCTTCTCACCCTGCCCCTCGTGAGCGTGCCGCCGACGATCTTCGCACGCACCCCTCGCCGACCAACTGGTTGTAAGAGATGCCACTCTCGGCTACACTTGTCAGCGTGTTGCCCGGCACCCGTTCCGCACACTCGTAAGGAGCTTCAGGCATGGCGCTTCGCTCTCAGACTGCTGCGCTGGTTGTGCTGTTCGCTGCGCTGACCGTCATCTTCCTGCTGGTAGGCGACGCTGGCGTGTCCACCGGTGTCTTTCTCCCTGAGCCGACCCTGACCTACACGCCCACCGTCGTGCCCACCGCAACCCCTGGCCCTGCCCCTGGCGCGTTGAACTGGGCCGAAACCACGCCCGGCCAGTTGTCCCATACCGGGGCCGGGGTCACCGCGCGCATCAACTATCAGGCGGTGAAGCTGGATGAGTTCATCGCCGGTATCGGGCTGACTGCGCCTGCCGCCGACGCCCCGTACCCGCTGCTCGATCTGATGAGCCAGTTGAGCGAATCCCTGCAAGCGCAGGCGACCGAGTCTGGCCTGACCCTGGAGCCTGGCGCGTTCTCCGGCGCCATCATCGAGATGATCGCGGGGATGCCGGTGGCCCAGATGCACGCCCGCGTCCAGCCCCAGACTCGCTCGGACGGGCAGCAGTTCGCCGGCCTGGACCTGGTGCAGGCGCTTGTCGAGAAGGGCGACGGCGAGGTGACTTTCATCCAGTACGTGCTGCAGGGCGTGCCGGACGACGCGGCTTACAGCGACTTCCGCGCCTGGCTGGGGGCCAACATCGCCAGCCTGGCTGAGCCGACAACAGAAGAGCCGGAAGAGGGAGAAGACAGCGACGGCGAGGCCCCCGTCGAAGGCGAGGCAACGCCAGAGCCAGGGGAGCCGTCCGATGAAGAGGCAGGCACCGAGGCGCAGTCTACGCCGGCCCCTGAGCAGCCAGAGCCGCAGCCCAGCGCCACAGCGGAAGGATCCGGCGACTGAGCGACGCCCGGCACCGCCTCTCTGGGGTGAGCGTCAAACGTCACCCGCAAAGCAGGCCGGTGCCCACTGGGCCGGAAAGCGGGAGTTCGCTATCATCAGGAAATGCGCGCGCGCTGCCAGAGGACTATGACGACTGGCGACGATCCCCATCCGCTATACTGGGAAGCATCCTACGAGATTGTGCTCTGCCTGATGGAGCACCATCCCGACGCCGACCTGGACGGACTGGGCCTGGGACAGCTTTTTGAGTGGATCATCGCGCTGCCGGGCTTCGCCGACGACCCGGCCCTGGCTCACGATGGCCTGCTGAGCGGGATTTTACGCGAATGGTACGAGGAGAAGAACGAGACGTCATGACCCATTCGAATGAGGATTTCTTTAGAGAGCTACACCACCCTGACGTGCCAGTGCCAGAGGGGGTGCAGTCCGCGGTGGCCGTCACGTCGTTTGGCAAGCTCATTGATTCCATCTATAACTGGGGCCGGCGCAACTCGATCTGGCCGATGTCCTTCGGCCTGGCCTGCTGCGCCATCGAGATGATCGCCACTGCCAGCAGCCGCTTCGACCAGGCCCGCTTCGGTATGGAAGTGCTGCGCGCCAGCCCACGCCAGGCCGACCTGATGATCGTCAGCGGGACGGTGACCAAGAAGATGGTCGTGCCCATCGTGCGCCTGTACAACCAGATGTCCGAGCCGAAGTACGTGCTGGCCATGGGCGCCTGCGCCATCGGCGGCGGGCCGTTCAAAGAGGGTTACAACGTCGTCAGCGGCATTGACAAGTACATCCCGGTTGACGTGTATGTGCCCGGCTGCCCGCCCACCCCACAGGCGCTGCTGCACGGCCTGATCATGATGCAGAAGAAAATTGACGGTCAGTCGTTGAGCAACCGCAACAGCATGCCCTGGTATGGGCGCGCGCCCAGCGAAGAAGTGCCCATGCCGGTGCTTGGCCCGGACATCATCGATCCGCGCCAGGCGTACCTGCTGCGCCGCGAAGCCGCCGCGACCGAGACCGCCGCTGACGAGGCGGAAGTCAGCACCTGAATGCCTGAGGTTTGAACGCAGCGCCCTCAGCCAGACAGGCTGCGCTCGCCGAAAGACCGGTGCCCGTCCACGACGACCTGCTGAGCAGGGCCTTGTGAGCGGTACGAGGAGAATTGCGAGGCGCCATGACCAATTCTGACGGGGACTTCCTCCACGAGCTGCACCATCCCGACGTGCCGGTGCCAGAGGCAGTGCGATCGGTGGTCACCGTCACGTCGTTCGGCAAGCTCATGGACGCCATCTACAACTGGGGCCGCCGCAACTCGGTCTGGCCGATGTTCCTGGGGCTGGCCTGCTGCGCCATCGAGATGATCGCCACCGCCAGCAGCCGCTTCGACCAGGCCCGCTTCGGCATGGAATTGCTGCGCGCCAGCCCGCGCCAGGCCGACCTGATGATCGCCAGCGGGACGGTGACCAAGAAGATGATCGTGCCCATCGTGCGCCTGTACAACCAGATGTCCGAGCCGAAGTACGTGCTGGCCATGGGCGCCTGTGCCATCGGCGGCGGGCCGTTCAAAGAGGGTTATAGCGTCGTCAGCGGCCTGGACAAGTACATCCCGGTTGACATCTACGTGCCTGGGTGCCCGCCCACCCCGCAGGCGCTGCTCTACGGTTTCCTCATGTTGCACAAGAAGATTGACGGCCAGTCATTAGGAAACCGCAACAGTGTGCCCTGGTACAGCCGGACGCCAGGTGAAGACGTGCCCGTGCCGGTGCTTGGCCCGGACATCATTGATCCGCGCCAGGCGTACCTGCTGCGGCGCGCAACGACCACCGCTAGTGAGGCGCATGCCAGCGCGTGAAGCGAGTAGGGTTTGAACGCAGCGCCCCCGGCCAGCCGTGCCGCCGCACACGCTGACCGCTGACCGCTGACGGCTATTTTCAAGGGAGCTACTATGACCGAATACGTCCAAATCGCTGAGACCGTCACCCCGCTTCAGGGCGCCATCCACCGCCTCGAAGCGCAGTTCGCGGGCGCTGTCCGGCGTGACGACCGCGAGGGATTTTCGGGCGTCATTGTGGATTCGGGCAGGCTGGTCGAGGTCGCCACATTCGCCCGCGATACGCTCGGCTTCAGCTACCTGTCCAGCGCCACCGCTGTAGATTACCTGGGCAAGGCCGAAGGCGATCCCCTGGAGATGGTCTACCACACCTACAACCTCCAGGGCGGGCCGGCGCTGGTGCTCAAGGCGCGGACACCGCGCAGTGAGGCCACTCTGCCCAGCCTGGTCGGGGTGTGGCCGGGAGCCAACTTCCAGGAGCGCGAAGCCTGGGACCTGATGGGCATTCGCTTCGAAGGCCATCCCAATCTCACGCGCATCCTGATGTGGGAAGGTTTTAACGGCCACCCGCTGCGCAAAGACTGGCACGAAGCGTATTACGAGGAAGACACCAAGCCCTTCGACAGCCGCTGGCCCGAAGGCCGCGTCTCGCGCGCCGAAGAGCACAACCCCTACGGCAGGAACGTCAAATACCCGGCGGACTTCGCGCTGGACGGCTACGAATCGCTGGCCGAGAAAGCCCTCTATGACGCCGCGCCGATGGGCGTTCACGTGACGGACATGGCCACCGATCGCGTAGTGGTCAGCATGGGGCCACAGCACCCCAGCACGCACGGCGTCTTCCGTATGATCGCCACGCTCGACGGCGAGACCATCGTGGGGCTGGAGCCGGTGATGGGCTACCTGCACCGCAACCACGACAAGATCGGCGAGCGCAACACGTTCCTGCACAACATGCCCTTCACCGACCGGCTCGACTATTTCTGCAGCATGTCCAACAATCACGGCTACGCGCTGGCTGTCGAGCAGCTCATGGCCCTGGGCAAGCGCTACGAGCCGCCGACTTATCGCGCCGAAGCGATCCGCGTGCTGATGGTCGAGCTGACCCGTATCCTCAACCACCTGGTGGCCATCGGCTTCCTGCTCAACGACCTCGGCGCGTACTTCACGCCGCTCATGTACGCCATCATCGAGCGCGAGCTGATCCTCGACTTCTTCGAGGCCACCTCTGGCAGCCGCATGATGTGCAACTACATGCGTTTCGGCGGCGTGGCCTACGACCTGCCCCAGCGCATCGAGGGCACGGCGGCGCTGGTCAACGACCGCGTGCGCGATTTCGACACCATGCACTATCTGCGCGACCTGATCAACGACCGCCTGCCGCGCGCCATTGACCAGACCAACGACCTGCTGACCACCAACGAGATCATCACCAACCGCTGCATCGGCGTGGGCGTGCTGACCAGGGAAGACGCCATCGCCTGCAGCGCCGCTGGCCCCGTCCTGCGCGCCAGCGGCGTGCCCTACGACGTGCGCCGCGCCGAGCCGTACAGCATCTACCCCGACCTGGAATTCGACGTGGCGGTGCGCTATCACGGCGACATCTACGACCGCTACCTCATCCGCCTGGACGAGATGCGCCAGAGCATTCGCATCCTCAAGCAGATTCTGCCCATCCTTGAGGAGACGAAGGGCCAGCCCTTCTTCGCCGGGCGCGGCGGCCAGTACAACCCGCGCATACCCGCCGGCGAAGCCTATGGCCGCGCCGAGAACCCGAAGGGCGAGCTGGGCTACTACGTCGTTTCCGACGGTGGGCAGAACCCCTGGCGCTACCACGTGCGTGCGCCAAGCTTCATCAACCTGACCGCCCTGGAGCAGATGTGCAAGGGGCACAAGGTGGCCGACGTGGTCGCCATCCTCGGCAGCATTGACATCGTGCTTGGCGAAGTGGACCGCTAGCGCGCAAAGGAGCGAGTGTGTCTATGTACGGATCAGGAATCGTGCGTGGCCTGGGGGTCACGCTCAGGCACTTCCTCAACACCTACCTGGAAGACATTCGCTGGGGCTTCCGCCGCCACGTGCCGGACGAAGCCTTCCCGCTGCGCCAGGGCCTGGAGACGCGCGGCATCTTCACCGTCGAATATCCGGAGGAGAAGATCGCCACGCCGGAGCGCTTCCGCTTCATCCCGTTCCTGGTGGTAGAAAACTACGACCACCCGGAACGCCCCGGTCATGACTGGTGCACAAGCTGCGGCATCTGCGCCAAGGCGTGCCCGCCGCAGTGTATCTGGATCGTGCGCGGCACCAACCCGGAGACCGGGCGGCCCGTCCCCGAGCCAGACGAGTTCTACATTGACATTGACCTCTGTATGAACTGTGGCTTCTGCGCCGAGTTCTGCCCGTTCGACGCGATCAAGATGGATCACGACTACGAGCTGGCCAGCTACGATCGCACCACGGCGCACGTCTTCGACAAACAGCGCCTCTCTAAGGAGTTCCGCTACTGGCAGTCCATCGCCCCCACCCGCGCCGTTGAAGAGGCCGAAGCGCGCGGCGGCTGGGAGCACAAGGACGTGCTCAAGCAGCGCGAAAAGGAAGCCCGCGCCCAGGCGCGGGCGAGCGGCGGCGAGGGCGAGGGGTAAAGCGGCTCTCTGGGGTACGCGCAAAGCCCTCCAGGTAGGGGCGTCTGGCCTGGACGCCCCTACAGGGCCTCACTCCGCCCGGCCACAAACGATCGCCCCCCTACTCCTCTGCCTCGTCCAGCGCCTCGCGGAAAAGGCGCAGCGCGTCGTTCTCCTGCGCGTCGAGCGGACAGCCCGTGTAGGGGTCGGCGATGGGGATATCGTGCCTGGTGCACCAGGCGTCCACACGCATCTGGCGCACAAAACCGAGCAGCACGCCGCGAATGGTCAGCCGCAACTCGAGGTTGGGGCTGGCGTTGGCGCGCAGGATGTCCGGCACGGGGCATTTGGCGCAGTCCTTCGGTCGCCAGGGCAGCGACTCGGGATTCTGCGCGGCCAGCCGGCACTCCTGAACCGCACGTCCACGATTGAAGTCCTGATAATAGTGGGGGCACTCCTTGCCCGCCGGAGTGATCATGCGCTTCGCCTTTCGCCGCTCGGTTCCTGCCACCCCTGTCTCAAGTGTAAGCCGTCAGCGTTCGCCCGCCAAATAGCCCAACCAAAAAGACCGGGGAAGCCCCGGCCTCGCCCTGGCCCGCTGAGGCAGCCCAGGCGTCAGACGCGCGTGACGTACTCGCCGCTGCGCGTGTCCACGCGGATCGTGTCGCCCTCTTCCACAAAGAGCGGCGTGGTGACCGTCAGCCCCGTCTCCGTCTTGACCTTCTTGGTCGCGCCGGTGGCCGTGTTGCCGGCGACGGCCATCTCCGCCTCGGTCACCAGGTGCTCGACGTTCGGCGGCAGCTCATAATCCAGAATCTCGCCTTCATGCGACAGCAGCTTGAGCTGCGTGTTCTCTTTGAGGTAGAGCACATCGTCGCCGAACAGATCGCGGCGCATCTGCGGCTGCTCGAACGTCTCCACGTCCATGAAGGTCAGGAACTCGCCGTCGTCGTACAGGTACTCGACGATGCGCGTCTCGATGCGGATATTCTCAACGCGGTCGCCGGAAGTGAAGGTCATCTCGCGCGTGCTGCCGCTGCGCAGGTTGCGCACGCTCACCCGAATGGTTGCATTGCCGCGACCGGTCTTGTTGTGGTGATAATTCAGCACCTTGTACAGCTCACCATCGAGCGTGAAATTGGTGCCGTTGCGAAGCTGATTTACGTCAATCATGGGGAATACTGTCCTCGTCCTGCTGGCTATACGCGGCTGGTAATGATTGTCCGCACGCCATTATACCAGAGATCGTGCGGCCATTGAACGGCCAAGTGCCCGCGCGCCGCCCGGCCCTACCGCGCCAGCCACTCCACCGCCGCCCCCGGCAGACCGGCCAGCGGCCCGCGCCTCACCGTGCAGCCCGGCAGACTGTCCAGAAAGACCTGCCCATAGCGCTTGGTGATCACGCGGTTGTCGAACAGGGCGACGATCCCCCGGTCCGTCCTGGTGCGGATCAGCCGCCCGAACCCCTGGCGGAAGCGCAGCACCGCGTCCGGCACGGCGTACTGCATGAAGCTGTTCTCGTAAAGCTCTGAGCGCGCGGCGAAGATCGGGTCGCTGGGCACGGTGAACGGCAGGCGCACGATAACCAGCACACTCAGATCGTCGCCGGGGATGTCCACCCCTTCCCAGAACGAGCGCGTGCCCAGCAGCACCGCCCGCTCCGTCCGCACGAAGCCGTCGAGCAATGCCTGGCGGCTGGTGCCATCGCTCTGGTCAAAGACGGTGATGTCCCCCAGCGCCAGCCGGGGGGCGATGGCCTGTGCCGTCTGGCGAAGCTGGGTGTAGCTGGTGAACAGGCCGAGCATTCGCCCGCCGGTCGCTGCTGCCAGCTCGATCAGCCCGCGCTCGACCGCGCGCTGATACTCGTCGCGGCGCGCGGTCGGGTCGGGCATATCGGCAGGGATGTAGACCAGCGTGGACTGCTCGTAATCGAACGGCGAGCCGACCACCGCGCTATCCACGTGGCTCGCGCCCAGCCGGTCGCACACGTACTCGAATGTGCCGCCGGTGCGCAGCGTGGCGCTGGTCAGGATCACCACGTCCTGCGTGCTCCAGAGGTACTGCTCCAGCAGCGGCCCCACGTGCAGCGGCGCAGCGTGCACCGACAGGCGCGTGCCGTCCTGGTCTACCTGCGCCCAATAGATCGTGTTCTCCTGCGGGCGCGCCGAGAAAGCGTCAAGCTGGACGTGCATCTCTTCCAGATGACGCGCCGCCGCCCCCACGCTGGACAGCAGGTCGTCGTAGTTGAGCACGTCGAACTGCTCCAGCCCGGCCAGGCCGCGCGCCAGGCGATTCATCGCGTCGGAGATGGCCAGCGTGAACTGGGCGAGAGTGTCCCACGCCGCTTCGACCTGCGCCCAGTCCGGCTGGTTGCGCAGCGCCGGCGTGATGCGCACCTGGTTCGAGTATTCGCCGGGGCGCAGCGCCCCGCTGGACTCCAGGAAACGGCGCAGCGCCTCGAAGTAACGCTCGGTATGGTGGCCCATCGCGCCCAGCGCGGTGGCAACGATCCTGACATACTCCTCGATCTGGGCGAAGTGCTTGGGCGGCACGCTGCCGCGCGTGCCGCGAATGACATCGCCCAGCAGCCCCTTGTGCACGTCGCCCAGGTCTTCCAGGCGGCGCTGCAACGTCGCCTGGGTGATCTGGAACGACAGGCCGTTGGTCGTCGCGTCTTCCAGGTGGTGCGCCTCGTCCACGATCAGGTGGCGGTACTCCGGCAGCACGCGGTTGCCGATCTGTACGTCGGCCAGCAGCAGCGCGTGGTTAACGATGAGCACATGGGCCGACTCCGCCCGGCGCCGCGCCTTGTAGAACGGGCACGCGCCATCCATCTGCTCGCCGCAGCGTTCGAGCGTGCAGCCCTCGTCCTCCGCGCTCAGGCGCGACCAGATGGCCGCCTCCTCATAGCCGCGCAGCGAGATCTCGCCCCGGTCGCCCGTCTCCGAATCCAGCAGCCAGACCAGCACCTTGGCCAGCATGCGCAGCTCGGCCACCGAGGTTGGCCCCCGGCGGCGCAGCGTCGCCAGCCGGCGCGGGCACAGGTAGTTGCCGCGCCCCTTGACCAGCGCCGCCTCGAAGGGGATGCCCAGCGCCTGGCGCAGCATGGGCAGGTCGCGGCTGAGCAGTTGATCCTGCAAATTGATCGTGGCCGTGCTGATCACCACGCGCTCGTCGTTCTGCGTCGCCCAGGCGATGGCCGGGATCAGGTAGGCCATGCTCTTGCCGACGCCGGTGGGCGCTTCGACCATCAGGTGCCCGCCGCTGTTGAACGCTTCTGCCACGCGGCGCAGCATGTCCACCTGCTGGGGCCGGTGCTCGTAATTGGGGAAAGCGGCCGCCATGTCGCCGCCCGCCTCGATCATCCCCGCCAGCCGCTCCACGTCCAGCGGGCGGCGCTCGAAGTTCGGGCGCAGGGGCCGCCAGGGAGAGCGATCCGGCGTGAACAGATCGCCCGCGCCGATCGTCGCCCGGCGGGCGGGTGCACCGGTCAGGGCGGTGCGGCTTCGCTCAGCCAGCGCCGCCATGAACACCGGCTTGGCTGACCAGTCCAGCTCGCGCGCGGCCTCGGCGATCTCGCGCAGCGTGTCCAGCGGCAGCCCGAGAACGCGCTGCCACAGTGCCCAGTACAGTTGTCCGGCTGCCACCGCGTCGTCCAGCGCACGGTGCGCGTTCTCCAGGTCGAGGCCAAGCTGCCCGATCAGGCTGTTGAGGGTGTAGCGCGGCGCGGTAGGCAGCAGCACCGAGGCCAGGTCGTAGGTATCCAGGGCCAGGTTGCCCGTCGCCACGTCGAAGCGCTTCAGGAAGCCCAGATCAAACTCCACATTGTGGGCGACGACGGGGTGCGCGCCGATAAAGCGCCGCAGGTCGGGCAGCACTTCGCGCACCGTTGGGCAGCCGATCAGGTCGTCGCTGCGAATGCCGGTGATGGCCGTCACCCGCTCCGGGATGCTGCGCCCAGGATTGATCAAGGTCTGGTAGGTGTCGAGCAGTTCACCGTCGCGGAAGCTGGCCGCGCCAATTTCAATAATGTCGTCTTCGTACTGGTTGAGTCCGGTCGTTTCCAGATCGAGGGCGACGATGACCTCGCGCATAAGGTGGCTCCGTTCTAGGCGGCTCCGTGCCGCAGCGGGGCTATTGTAGCACATTTGGGCGCAGCTTTGGCGGGCGCGTTGGCGCAAGCGTGCGCGGCCCAGTTCGGAGTATAATGGCCCTATCAAGCGCTGGGACTGGCCGCACAGAGGAGCGTGGTGGTGATGAACGTGACCGGGCGCGCAGGGAGACGCATCCGCCGCAGAGCAATCCTGGTGGCGCTCACCGCTCTGATCGTGGCGCTGGGGGCCTGCAACGATTCGCCGCCCGCCCCCTCGCCGACCCCCCCGCCGCCGACCGTGCCGCCTGTGATCACGCGCATCGTCACGCCCGCGCCCACCGCAACCCCCCTGCCCCCGCCGACGCCACTGTACGATCTGTCAGGCGTGGAAGGGCGCTGGTATCTGCGCGCTGACATCACCCTCAGCGGCAACAGTCTCATCGCGGAGCTGCGTTATTCCGGCTCCGCCATCCTCACCGTGAGCAGCGACGGCAGCGCCAGCGGGTCCGGCACTCTCAATCCGGCGATCAGCAATCCGCCGTGCGATACCCAGGTGATGGACTCCGCGCCGCTGAGATTCGCGATACAGGGCGCAACCTTCGCCGAGGGAGAGGCCATCGGCGTTGACCTGCTCCTCGTCCCCGCCGATCCCGGCGAAGCGGAGCACTATCGCCTGGTCTGCCCCGACTACGGTGACATACGCGACATCCAGCAGCCGATCCTCTGGCCGGCCCTGGCTGCGCTGTCCGCCCAGGACGCCGGAAGCGCTGCGCTGGACGGGCTGCGCTGGCGGCTGGCTCTCGTAGCAGGGCAATCGCACACCTTCAGCACCGATCTCGCCCCAGCGACCGGCGGCGCGCTCGACGGAACCCTCACGATCGAGATTCGCAGCGAGCGGGGCTAAACAACACAGGGCGAGCCATCGCTGGCCCGCCCTGGCAGAAAATACGCCACCTGACGCGCGGCGCGTCAGTTGCCCGGCGTAGCGTCCTGGCTGCCCGGCGCGTCAGCGGGCGTCTCGGTCGCCGTCTCTTCGGCAGGAGTCTCGGTCGGAGCAGCTTCTTCCACCGGGGCCTCTGCGGCCTGCGCCTCATACGCGGCGAGCATCTCGTATACCTCTTCGCGCACGTCGCGGCTGTAGGCGTCCAGATCAAACCCGGAGAAGGGGTAGTTGGCCAGCGTGTCCAGCGTGCTCTGCGCGAAGAAGTGCCACAGGTAGGCGCGCACCAGCGGGTTGGCGAAAGCCGCCTGGCTGACGTGAATCTGCACCGGGAAGGACAGCGCGTAGCTGCCATCGGCGAACGTCTCAGCGGACGGGGCCACACAGCCTGCGCCAGCGTCCACGCTCAGCAGCCTGATCTCCGCCGCGCTGCCCTGCAGGTCCGTCCACCACAGCCAGGTCAGGCCGTTATCGGTGTTGGCCACGCCCTGCGCGCGGTAGAGCGGATCGCTGCTCTCGGTCATGTCCTGGCGCAGCGCGAACGACGGCGAGCCGATCAGGCTGGCGACCAGGGTGTCGGTCTCGCCCGTGCGAGCGGGCGGCGCAACCAACAGCAGCGGACGATCCGGCCACGCGGCGTCAACTTCCTGCCACGTCATGGCGGCGGGGGCGTCTTCCGTCCCTGCACGCAGCAGCGCCGTCATCATCTCCGCGTTCACGCACCCGATCCAGTCCGCGCTCGCCGGGACTGCGATCACCAGCGCCTGCTGCCCCAGGTCGAGCGTGTACGGCTCGACGCCGTTCGCCGCGCACTGGGCAAGCTGCTCCTCGGTCGCGGCGCGCGTGGCCCGCAGCACGTCCGCTTCGCCCGCACAGAAGGCGTCCCAGCCCGCCGCGTTGCCCGCGAAGTCCGCCTCCAGGGTTGCCGCGTCGTACTGCGAAGTGAACTGGCCCTCAATCCGGCGAACAAGATCATAGAGCATCGCCGTGCCGGTCACGGTCAGGGTGCCCCCGGTCGTCGCGTCCACCTGAATGGGGCTGATCGGGCGCGAGAAGGTGCGCCCTGTCTTCGCGTCGAGCAGGTTAGCAAAGCCTGTCTCGTAAGTCACCTCATCAGCGGGCGTATAGCCGAGCGCCGGCCCCTGCGTCATAACGCCGCCTTCGCCCATTAGGGCGAACTCGACGAACGCCTGCACCTCAGGCCGCGCCGCGCTCTCCGCGTTGATATACAGGTAATCGGTGCGGGCCAGCGGGTACGTCCGGTCGGCCAGCGTTTCGGCTTGCGGCGCGATGCACGTGCCCGCCGCATCCCGCACCTGCAGCGGCACAACGGCCCCGTCGGGGTCGGCAGCAGCCAGGTCGGCCAGCATCATATAGGCGAACGCGCCTGCGCCCGCCTCCTGCACCTTCGCCAGCAGCGCCGCCGGGTCACCAGGTGACTCAATGCCATCGCGCAATGCCCCCGCTGGCACCAGGCTCTCGAACAGCCGCGCGGCCCGTGACCCCGCTTCCGGTCCGTAGAAAGTCACCGCCTCGCTGAACGTCTGCGAGCCGAGATCGGCCCAGGTGAGGTCAGCAGCGCCCGACTGCCAGGCGTCGGACACCGCTGTCTGCGCCAGGCAGGTCAGCCCGGCTTCGGGCGCGGCCAGCAATGCCAGCGCCTCATACGCCAGCACCACCTCGACGAAGCCCTGGCCCTGATCGGCGCACGCCTGTATTTGCGCGTCGCTGATCGGCCCGGTGGACAGCACGACATCAACATCACCACTGCACAGCCCCTCAAAGGCGGCGCGCAGGCCGCCGCTGGTGTCAGTCGGCACCTCTGCGCCTTCGCTGGCCGCCATGTACGCATCGGCGATGGCGTTGGCGAGCGTCTCAAGCTCTGGCGTGCCCTGGACGACGACGGGCTGCGCCTCTTCGTCCTGGGCCAGGCTGACCGGGACGGCCAGCGTGAAGATCATGGTCGCAGCAACGGCAACCAGCAAAACAGGCCGAAACAAGCGCCAGGAGTACGGCATACGGGAATCTCCTCCAAGTTCATTGGGATGTGGGCAGGCTACGCGCCGCCCGCATTTCGCCGGCAACTCGACAGCGCGCGTAGCGCGGACCGCCTGCCAGCGCCGGATCGCTTTTGGCGGTACACTGGGGCACGATTTTACACGCTCGCGGCAAGATGTCCAGAACGAGCCGCGCCGCACACCGGACGCGCCGAAGAACCTGAGACGTGATGATGCCCGCCAGCCAGGAGAAGCGCCTCACCACCTTCGCGTGGCGGTCGCTGCTGCGCCTGGGTTTCCGCCTGCTCTACAACGAGCTGGCCTTCACCTACGACGCCGTCAGCGCGGTCGTCAGCCTGGGCCAGTGGAGCACCTGGCAGCGCGCGGCCCTGCCCCACCTCAACGCCCGCCCCGGCGACCCTGTGCTGGAGCTGGCGCACGGCACCGGACGCCTGGCCATTGACCTGCGCCGCGCAGGGTACCGGCTGACCGCGCTCGATCTCAGCCGCGCGATGGGGCACATCGCCGGGCGGCGGCTGGGGCGCTGGGGCTGGCGACCGTCGCTGGTGCGGGCGCGCGCCCAGGCGCTGCCCTTCCCCGCGGAGCGCTTCGCCGCCGTCGTGAGCACCTTCCCCGCCGAGTTCATCGCCGACCCACGCACCCTGGGCGAGATTTCCCGCGTGCTGATCCCTGGCGGGCGGCTGGTGATTGTGCTCGGCGGCCTGCTGACCGGGGGCGACCCCGCCGCCCGCTCGCTGGAGCTGGCCTATCGCGTCACCGGGCAGCGCGGCCCCTGGCCGGTCGTGCTCGAAGCGCGGCTGGCCGCCGCCGGATTCGCCGCGCGTATGTTCAGCGAGCCGCTGCCGCGCAGCGTCGTGATCGTGTGCGTGGCCGAGAAGCCCCGCTCAGCCCCCTGATATGCAAACGGGGCGACCGCCTGGCCGCCCCGCTGTGCGTCTCCGCTCGCTTCGGTCAGTCGCCCGACTCGCCGACCGCCGTCTCGGTGATGCGCGCTTCCGGGATCGGCGTGCCCGCGCGCTCGGCGGCCAGCACGCGCTCCAGCGCGGCGATGCCCACTTCGAGCATCCCCCGGTCGGGCTGGCGCGTAGTCAGGTTCTGCAGGGCCAGGTTCGGCCTGACGACCTGGCGGATGATCGGGTTATCCTGGTGTTTGGCCGTGAAGCGGATCGTCTCGTAGGCGACGCCGGCGATGGGCAGGATCAGCGCCACGCGCGACAGCAGCAGCAGCGGCACGCTGTCCGGTCGCCCGGTGACGATGTGGATCAGCACCGACAGCACGACCAGCGTCAGCAGGAAGGCCGTGCCGCAGCGCGGGTGCTGGATGGGGTAGCGATCCACTTCGTCGGGCGTCAGCGCGGCCCCGGCCTCGTAAGCGTTGATCGTCTTGTGCTCCGCGCCGTGATAGCCGAACAGGCGCTTCACGTCCTGCATGAAACCGATCGCCCAGATGTAGCCGATCAGCAGCGCCAGCTTGATCAGGCCCTCGATCAGGTCGGCGGCGAGCTTGCTGTCCAGCCCGGTCAGCGATTTCACCGCCGCCGAAGCCGCCGCCGGCAAGACAAAGAACAGCCCGATGCCCAGCGCCAGCGAAAAAACCACCAGCCCGAAGCCCGCCGCGCCCTCCAGAGAGAAGTCAATGTCCTCTTCCTCTTCGAGAGCCACGTCCGCCGACCACATCAGCGCGCTCGTCCCCAGCACCAGCGCATCCCACAGCAGCACCAGCCCGCGCACAAAAGGCAGCCGCGCCGCGCGCCCCCGGTACAGCGCCGCGTTGAGCGGCACTTCCTTGATGACGATGTTCTGCTTGGGATTGCGCACGGCAATCGCCGCCACATAGCGCCCGCGCATCATCACGCCCTCGATGATCGCCTGCCCGCCGTACCAGTAAGCGGGCTTGCCGCTGGCGGCTTCCTGCTGGGCGCGGGCCAACACAGCCGCGCTCAGACGTGCGGCGAGGGTCATCCGCCGTCCGATGCGCCCGGCGTGGGCGCGCGTATGCTCGATCAGGGGATGGGGCATGAGGCTGTCTCCAGGTTGAGGCCGGCGCGCCGGCCCGCAGAACGGACGGCCCCCATTCTCTCTCGCAGCGCGCCACTTGGCAAGGTGAATCTGCGCCAGGATGCGCGCGCAGCCCGTCACAACACTCAGAGACCCTGTGGGAAACTGTTCCCCCTCACCCCAAGCCCCTCCCCCACAAGGATGGAGGGGCTTAGCGAACGGGCTTTTCTCCCTTCCCCCCTCGTAGGGGAAGGGCCAGAGATGGGGGGAAAGGCAGGCGCGCGACTTCTCAAACGGCCTCTCCTGGTCCGCAGAATTGTTCGCGCTGGCGCATCCGGCACACAGCAAACCACGTGCAGGGTCATTCAGCGCTGCTCCGGCTCGGCTACGCGGAAACTATTCCTGGCGATACCTGCTGCTAGCGCTAACATGACATGGCAGAGAAGAGAGGGGCTGGGATCGCAGGAAGCGCAGGCTGCGCCAGCCCGCCCAGCGAACAGGCAGATAGCGCAGGACCCGCCACCGATGCAGAGCGACCCCGGTGCGTCGATCACGCAGGAGCGACCGGAACACCCTCGTTCAGCGCACCCCTGTGCGGGCGAGATCGGGGCCAGGCTCGCCCCACCCGACTAATGCCCGAACCTCTTTGAGCACCGACCACCCAGGCGCGAGTCTGCGCAGGTGCCCTCCGCACCAGGGTGCGTGCAAAACCTGTCAGGCGGGGGCGCAGCTCCGCTGCGCCCCCCTTGGCCTCACCCCCGCTCGGCGCTGGCGCGTAGCGCGGCTGGGGGTGAGGCCCCTGCCCCCCGCCCGGCGAGTCGCGGTCAGCCTTTGCACGCATCTCCGCACTACCAGGAACTGCTTGACTTGGCAAAGCACAATATCATATACTGATATGCGGGTATGTTTGCGCTAACAAGATACCAACGCGCCGCTTTCATGAATTAGCCCGATCGCGCGGTCTTCTCAGGAATATCACCCGCGCCGTTCGTTTGCTGCCCCACAGTACATTTGATCCAAGGAGGTCCGCGAGTGGCCGAAGAATCAGCCCCCTGTGCTTTACAAATGGTCAATATTGAGAAGTACTTTGGCCTGGTGCACGCCCTCTCCAACATCAACATGGAGGTTGGGCGCAACGAGATCGTGGGTCTCATCGGCGACAATGGCGCTGGCAAGTCCACGATGGTCAAGATTCTGACCGGCGTCCACCGCCCCACCAGCGGGGAACTCTACGTGGCCGGGCGCAAGGTTGATCTCGACCGCTACAACGTCAAGACCGCCCACAGCTACGGGATCGAGACGGTGTACCAGGACAAATCTCTCGGCGAAAAACAGACCCTCTGGCGCAACTTCTTCGTCGGACGTCAGATCACCAACCGCCTCGGCTTCATCAAGGTCGGCGAAGAGAAGCGCATCGCCCGAGAGATCATGCTCAACACCATCGGCTTTCGTGGCCGGGGCATCACGGTGGACTCGACGGTGAGCAAGCTGTCCGGCGGCGAGCGCCAGGGCGTCGCCATCGGCCGGGCCATGCACTTCGAAGCAGAGCTTATCGTCCTCGACGAGCCAACCGTCGCCCTGTCGCTGAAAGAGGTGCACAAAGTGCTCAACTTCGTGCACAAAATCAAAGAGGCCGGCAAAGCCTGCATCTATATCTCGCACGCCCTGCACGACGTCTATGAGGTCGCAGATCGCTTCATCGTCCTGGATCGCGGCGAGATCGTGGCCAGCATCGAAAAGGGAAACACGACTTTGAAGGAACTGGATACATTCTTGCTCGAATACGCTCACGGTCTGAAAGATAAGCGCGAATCATGAAAAGAGCACGCTCACTCATCAGGCTGCTGGGCAAGATCGAAGGCCTGCCCGTAGCTGTCGTGTTTGTCATTCTCATCATCGCCTTCATCATCACAGCGCCCGATGTTTTCTTGAAGTGGCGCATCTACATGTCCTTCCTGCAGACGGTGGCTCCGCCCCTCATCCTCGGCCTGGGGCTGACCCTGGTCATCACGGCGGGCGAGATCGATCTCAGCTTCCCGGCGACGGTCGCCTTTGCCGGCTACGTCTTCACCTGGAGCTTCAGGACGTTCGGCGACAACATGGACCCCACCCTGGCCGCGCTGATCGGGCTGGGCCTCGCCCTGATAGCCGGCGGGTTCGTCGGGTACATTAACGGGTTGCTCGTCGCCCGGATCGGCGTGCCGGCCATCATGGCGACTCTGGCCGCGCAGTTCTTCTGGTACGGCGTCACCGTCCTGCTGGCCGGCGGCTTGCAGGCGGCGCTCAAGACCATCGAAGACAACCGCGTGCACTCCGTCCTCACCGGTCGCATCTATGGCATCATCCCCGACCCGGCGCGCGGTCGCATCGGCATTCCCACCCAGGCCTTGTGGGCGCTGGGCCTGGCCGTCGTCCTGTGGATCATCCTCAACCGTCACAAGTTCGGCGAAGCCGTGATGTTCATCGGCGACAACCCCAACGTCGCCCGGGTGATGGGCGTCAACGTTGAGACCACCAAAATTCAGTTGTTCACCCTGATGGGCGTCATCGCCGCCTTCGCCGGCGTCATCCTCACCCTGGAAATGCGCGTCTTCTACCCCACCCAGGGACAAGGGATGCTCCTGCCGGTCATGGCCGCCGTCTTCATCGGCGGGACCTCGATGGCCGGCGGTGTCGGCTCGATTGTCGGCACCTTCTTCGGCTCGTATATCATCGGCTCGCTGGAAGCGGGCGTCGTCGCCACCGGCATCAGCGGCTTCTGGGTGCAATTGGTCCAGGGGGCTGTCATGGGCGGCTCTGTGGTGCTCAACACCATCCTGGGGCGCGGAGACATCGCAGTGCTTTCCGACCGCGTCCGCCAGTGGGGGATCCCCATGCGCGCCGCCTCCCGCGAGGCACCCTCGTCCGACCTGGGCACTTGAGCGCGCCAGAACAGGCACGAGGAACTGAAAGGTTACCTGAAAGGGGGCAGCCTATCGAGACCTGAGACCTCCAGTCTCAAGCAGGTTCGCCTATGAATACATCCGATTCCACACCTTAGGGAGCACACTATGCAGCACCTACGCAATCTGGTTGTTGTCTTGTTCGTCGTCGCGCTGGCCGTGGGACTGGTGCAGACCGTCCGCCCGGCGGCGGCTCAGGATGAGATCGTCATCTACATGCAGATGGGCGGCCACCAGGGCGATGGCGGGACGCTGGCCCGCACCAACGGCGCGCGCGCCGCAGCCGAAGCGCTGGGCATCACCCTGATCGAGCAGTACTCCGGCTGGGACATGCAGACGATGATCAACCACTTCAACGAGGCGCTGGCCGCCGACCCGGATGGCATCGTCATCATGGGCCACCCCGGCGAGGATGCGTTCGCCCCCCTGGTAGCCGAGGCGATCAGCCGCGGCATCATCGTCACCAGCGGCAACAACTCGCTGCCCAACCTGCAAGCCCAGTACCAGGCGCAGGGCTTCGGCTATGCCGGGGCTGACCTGTGGACCGGCGGTTATGTGACCGGCAAGGCGATGGTCGCCGCGGGCCTGCAGGCCGGTGACGAAGCCCTCGTCTACGACATCTGGCACGAAGAGCTGCGCAGCCGCAGCCCGCAGGGCATCAAGGACGCCCTGGAAGAGGCCGGCGTGGTCGTGGACATGCTCGACGTCTCGCAGGAAGTCAACTCCGATGTCTCGCTGGCGACCCCCATCCTCACCGCCTACCTGGAAGCCCATCCCAACCTCAAGGCGATCGGCACCCAGCACGGTAACGTGACGTCGGCGCTGGTGAACGTGCTCAAGGAAGCCGGCTACGCGCCTGGCGAGATCATCGTCGGTGGCATTGACCTGTCGCCCGCCACAGTGGCCGGCGTCCAGGAAGGCTACATCAGCGCCACCTTCGACCAGGTGCTCTACCTGCAGGGCTACATCCCGGTGCTGCAAGTCTGGCTGACCTACAACCTCCAGATCCCGGGCCTCGTGGTGGACACCGGCGTTGGCGTCGTGACCCCCGACAACGTCGAGGCGATCATCCCGCTGATCGAGCAGGGACTCCGCTAATCGCGCCAGTTCATGGGGGCGGGCCGGGCCGTTCGCGGCCTGGCCGCCCCCAACCACCCGGTGACGGCGTTGCCCAGAGCGGCGCTGTGGTTGCGATGGGACGGAAGGAGGTGTCTTATCGAGTGGAGAACAGGATTCCCAGATCGTGACCGTCAACCTTCTCTGCCCACATAAGAGTCGCTTGACAAGAAAAAGGAGCACAAAAATGAAACATGCACGCAATCTGATTGTTGTTTTATTCGTCGTCGCGCTGGCCGTGGGACTGGTGCAGACCGTCCGCCCGGCGGCGGCTCAGGATGAGATCGTCATCTACATGCAGATGGGCGGCCACCAGGGCGATGGCGGGACGCTGGCCCGCACCAACGGCGCGCGCGCCGCAGCCGAAGCGCTGGGCATCACCCTGATCGAGCAGTACTCCGGCTGGGACATGCAGACGATGATCAACCACTTCAACGAGGCGCTGGCCGCCGACCCGGATGGCATCGTCATCATGGGCCACCCCGGCGAGGATGCGTTCGCCCCCCTGGTAGCCGAGGCGATCAGCCGCGGCATCATCGTCACCAGCGGCAACAACTCGCTGCCCAACCTGCAAGCCCAGTACCAGGCGCAGGGCTTCGGCTATGCCGGGGCTGACCTGTGGACCGGCGGTTATGTGACCGGCAAGGCGATGGTCGCCGCGGGCCTGCAGGCCGGTGACGAAGCCCTCGTCTACGACATCTGGCACGAAGAGCTGCGCAGCCGCAGCCCGCAGGGCATCAAGGACGCCCTGGAAGAGGCCGGCGTGGTCGTGGACATGCTCGACGTCTCGCAGGAAGTCAACTCCGATGTCTCGCTGGCGACCCCCATCCTCACCGCCTACCTGGAAGCCCATCCCAACCTCAAGGCGATCGGCACCCAGCACGGTAACGTGACGTCGGCGCTGGTGAACGTGCTCAAGGAAGCCGGCTACGCGCCTGGCGAGATCATCGTCGGTGGCATTGACCTGTCGCCCGCCACAGTGGCCGGCGTCCAGGAAGGCTACATCAGCGCCACCTTCGACCAGGTGCTCTACCTGCAGGGCTACATCCCGGTGCTGCAAGTCTGGCTGACCTACAACCTCCAGATCCCTGGCCTCGTGGTGGACACCGGCGTTGGCGTCGTGACCCCTGACAACATCGAGGCGATCATCCCGCTGATCGAGCAGGGTCTGCGCTAGTTCCGCGCTGCCCGCTGATCTGAGTTCATAACTGCGCCCCTGCTCTGTGGCAGGGGCGCGTTTTTTCAGGAAGCGGCCCCCCGGTGACAAGAGGCAATCCGCCGCCTACATCAGGGTCAGGGTGGGCCGCGCCGCCGCCCGCGCGAGAAGGCCGCGCGCGCCATCCACCAGGCGCTCGCCAGCGCCCCGCCGACGAGCAGGGCGGGTGCTCCGGCTGACCAGGTGCGCGGCAGCCCGGTCTCGGCCAGGTGAAACAGCGCCAGCGGCTCGCTCTGCCCGTCCGCCAGCAGGCGCACCGCCCCCAGCAGCGGAGCCTCGCGCACCGCCCAGGCGACGCAGGGAGCGGGATCGGCGCAGCGAGTCGCCACCTCCGCGTAATGAGCGACCGGGTCGCTGAAGACTCCGAGGATATTCACGCCCACGCCCAGCGCCAGCGCGCAGAGCGCCGCCGTCCCCCAGCCGCGCCGCGCCGGGAGCACCAGCAGCGGCAGGCAGCTCAGCGGCAGCAGCGGCACCAGCAGGCGCGGCCCCCAACCCCACCCGCCATCCCACGCCCACCACATGCCGTAGAAGGGCAGCGCCACCCCCCAGGCCAGCGCCAGGAATCCGCCCAGCGCCGGGTGCGCCCGCCGGAAGCGCGGCCAGAGCAGCGCGCTGAGCAGCAGCGGCGGCGCATGGAGCCAGATGCCTTTGCCGGGGCTGAGCAGCAGCCCGCCGATCCCCGTCCAGGGCGCTGCGCTGAACGACTCACCTGCGTAGCCGGTCGTCAGCGGATCGCCGAAGCGCAGGGCGTTGTGCGCCAGCAGCGCGGCGGCAAAAGGCAGCGCGCCCGCCAGCAGCCAGGATAACCGCCGGGCGGAGTGTAGCCCCTCGCCACGCGCGCGCACCACGAGCCAGCCCAGCGGCAGCGCGTAGATCGCCAGGGACACGCGCACCAGCATCCCCGCGCCCAGCGTCACGCCCGCCAGCAGCGCCCCCCTGCGCGACCCTCCTGCACGCACAGCCAGCCACACCGCCAGCGTCAGCGCGCAGGCGAGCGCCGCTTCTGGGAACAGGACGCGCCCATACCACCACAGCGGCGTGGCCAATCCGGCGCTGACCACGACCAGCAGCGTGCGCACCCCCTGCCCCGGAGCGAGTCGCCCGGCCAGCGCCGCCAAAGCCGCCAGTGCCCCCGCCGCCGTCAGCGCGGAGATCAGTAGCACGCTGATCGCGGCGATAGTCGTGCGGTGCGCGTGGTTGAGCGCTGCCAGGCGGTCGCCAGCGATAAAAAACGGGACGGCCAGCAGCGGCAGTCCCGGATCGTACTTGCTGTAATAACGCCCATCGCGCCCCGCCACAATCTGCGGCAGGTCAGGATCGGGCGGCAGGGCCAGCGTCCCCTGCCCGGCCAGCGCGGCGGTCGTCTGGAACATCACCTCGCCGTCGCTGCTGTAGAAGCCGCGTCCCAGCGTCAGCGCGCACAGGCAGGCGAAGGCCACGAACACCGCCCCGACGGGGGGCCTGCCGGACATGCGCGCCCCCTAGCGCCCCGGCTGCCGCGCGCCCTCACTGGCAGCGAGACCGGCAGGCAGGGCGGCCCGGCGGCGAGGGCGCTCAGTCGTCAAAGTCATCGCCGGAGCGCCGCAAGTCCTGCACGTTGAGCTGTCGGCGCGAAGAGCCATTCCACTCATTGATCTCCAGGTGGAAGGCCACGTCTACCTCAGGCGGCATCCGCTCGGCCCAGTCGCCCTGCTTGAAGGCGATGGCGTCCATCCAGTGAGCGCCATCGGCCAGGCGCAGACGCAGATGTTTAGCTTCTTTGCCTACCCGCCTGGCCTCGACCACGCGCAGCCCCCGCGTCACAAAAAGGGGCGTCCGGTTGCCAGCGCCCGTCGGCTCCAGCCGCTGCAAGGCGCGCGCCATATCCATCGTCAGCTCACCTAGCGGCACTTCGGCGTCAATGATCAGCTCCGGGCGCAGGTCCTGTTCGCCGAGCTTGCGCTCCGCGATGTCGGCCAGCCGCTCGCGCAGGCAGCCAATGTTCTCGTTGCGCACGGTGAAGCCGGCGGCCTGCGCATGGCCGCCGTGCCGCACCAGCAGATCGGCGCACTCGTCCAGCGCCCGCGTGATATCGAAGCCTGGGATGCTGCGGCACGACCCGCGCGACTCGTCCTCACCTTGTTCGATGACCACCGCGGGGCGGAAGAACTCCTCGCACAGCCGTCCCGCCACCAGCCCGACGATCCCCGACATATACTCCGTCCCAGCGTCGAAGATCAGCGACACGTCGGCGGTCCCTTCGCCCAGCGCGCGCTGTCGCGCGGTCTCGACTGCCTCCGACGTCAGGGCCTGCCGCCGCTCGTTAAGCTCCTGCAATCTCTCGGCCAGCGCCCCCGCCCCCGGCTGATCGGCCATCAGCAGATTGTAGGCGATCATAGCGCTGTCCAGGCGTCCGGCAGCGTTGAGACGTGGGGCGAGCATGAAGCCGATGGCCGTCGTGTCAATCTTGCCCGGCTCCACCCCCGACACCTGGCTCAGTTCGTACACGCCGGCGCGCTGCGCCCGGTTGAGGACTGCCAGCCCGCGCCGCACCAGCTCGCGGTTCTCCAGCCGGTCGAGCGGGGCCAGGTCGGCCACCGTGCCCAACGCCACCAGGTCGAGCAGATCTTCCAGCTTGAAATCGGGCGTGCGGTTGGTCTGCGTCGCCTCGGCGCGCAGCAGCGCATCGGCCAGCTTGTAGGCCACGCCCACCCCGGCCAGCATGTCTTCGGGGTACCAGCCCGTCGTCCCGTTGTCCGCGCGCAGCCTGGCGTCAATCTTCGGGTCAATCACAGCCAGCGCATCGGGCAGCTCTTCACCCACCGAATGGTGATCGGTGACGATCATGTCCAGCCCGATCTGCCGGCCATAGGCGACTTCTTCGAGCGAGCGGATGCCACAGTCCACCGTCACCACCAGGCGCGCGCCTTCGTCCTTCAACTGGTCGAGCGCGTTAGTGTTCAGCCCGTATCCTTCGTCCACGCGGTTGGGGATGTAGGGGCGGACGCGCCCGCCCAGCGCCTGCAAGGCCTGGGTGAGCAGCGCCGTGCTGGTCACGCCATCCGCATCGAAGTCGCCATAGACGGCGATCAGCTCGCCCCGTTTGATCGCCTGGCGGATGCGCGCCACTGCCTGGGCCATGCCGTGCATGAGAAAGGGGTTATGTAATGCGTAGTCGCCGCCATCCAGGAACATGCGCGCTTTCTCTGGCGTGTCCTGGCCGCGATTGTAGAGCACCTGGGCCAGCACAGGATCGTAGGCATGGAGAGCAGCGCGGATGTCGCTGGGGATAGGAGCCTGCACACGCCAGCGTTTGACAGCAGAAGTGGGATGCAGCACAATCTCTCTCGATTGGTCGAGACCCTAGAGTTCGCTGGCGCACATGGTACCATGCGCGCCAAGCCAGATGCAAATCCCCCTGGCCGTCGGGGGTGCGTGCCAAGCCTGCCAGGCGGTGGCCGGGGGTATCCTGCAAGCCCGTCTCGGCTGGGCGCTGTTTGTACCGTTCGTGATCTGGCGGGTCCGGCAGGCTATCTTTCCGTTCCCAGGCTCTTCACAACCCTGATTCCGATATAGGGCGGGTCATCCTCAAAATCGTTCCAAAAATCTTCCCCCTGTTTCTCTTTTCCTTCCGGTGTTATTTCCAATTTGATCCACTCAACTCCTGAAAATCCAGCCTCTTTCGCGGCGTTTTCATAATCAGAAACAGAAAAATCGGAAAACCTGGCTGTTATCTTCACTTCACCCTGGTCGTTAAGAAAATCAACCTGAATTCTGCCATCTTCAGTTTTTGAAAACCGCCGGTTATAGGCCACCTCGCCAAAGCGCCTGTAGTCAGGATTAAAGGTGATTGAACTGAACGAACCACCGCTTTTCAGCGCCCGAATCGCATAAGTGAAAATATCGCGCAGATTTCCTCTGTCAGTTGCATATAGTAAAACCATCACCGATACCGCTTCATCAAACTGGTGTCCTGGTGAAATTGCAGGCCTGTCGCCCACAAAGTACTTTATGCCCGATCCTTCTTGCGCTTCGAATTTTTGCGCCTCCTCGATTTGTTTCACTGCTGGGTCATATCCTACAACCCTCGCCTCTTTCCGCGCCAGCATCCTTGTAAATGTCCCATTCCCACATCCAATATCCAGGATGTCTTTATTCGCGACATCGCCAAGTAACCTCAATGCTTCGGGGTATTGAATAAATCTCTTGACCGGATCAACCTCGGCCAATGAAGCATATTCCACGCTCAAATTGTTATACTGTGTTGCCTGCCCGTTTTCAGGAGTTTCTCTTTCCATAGAGCTGATTCATCCCTCCATCATCAAAGAAAGTTGGCGCACCGCGAAAGAAAGAACCTCAATCGAGATGAAATCCCATGAGCACCATCTCCGCCCCATGATCAGCCTGTATCACACTCTCGCAGCAAAGTTTGAAACAGCTCAAATTCAGGACGTGGCGGGTTCAGCCGGGAAAGACCTCCTGCACCGTCACCGTGAACCCTGGCAGCACCTCACCCCCATCCAGCGTCACGTGGCGGCTGATCCAATAGTTCGCCCGCGCCGCAACCGCCGATGCATAAGTATTCGAGGCGACTTCGACAGTCTCCCCCCCGATGTATTCAAACAATTTGTCGGCGTTTTCCGGCAGCTCGATAAACAACTCAAACTCCGCCACCGTGTAACGTCTTTCCTGTACAGCCATCGCCCACTTCCACCACCGACCCTTAGCCTGATTCTAACGGGCTGCCCGGCTCCACCACACTCTCGGATCACGGGCGGCGTGCCCTTTCCGTCCGATACGCTGCCTCTCGCCAGGCACCGGGCACCAGTTGTCGGGCAGGCGTGATCGCGCCCAAGCCGCTCCTTACTCCCCTGCCAGCCGCTTCAGCTCATACAGCTTGGTGATCGCATCCAGCGGCGAAAGCTCGTCCACGTTCAGGTCGCGGACGAACCTGACAATCGGGTCCGGGTCCGTCTGCAAGAACGTCAGTTGCATCGGCCCGTCGGCTTTCTGGCGCGGCTGGATCACGAAGTTACCGCCCGCCGCCTCCAGCTCCTTAAGAATCTCCGTCGCCCGGTTGACCACCGGGCGGGGAATGCCGGCCAGTTGCGCCACGTGAATGCCATACGAGCGGTCGGTGCCGCCGGGCAGCAGCCGGTGCAGGAAGACGATCGAGTCGCCCTCTTCGGCCACGGCGACGTTGTAGTTGGCCACGCCGGGCAGCAGGTTCGCCAGCTCGGTCAGCTCGTGGTAGTGCGTAGCGAAGAGCGTGCGCGCGCCCAGGCGCGGGTTGTTGTGGATGAACTCGACCACCGCGCGGGCGATGGCCATGCCGTCATACGTGCTCGTGCCGCGCCCGATCTCGTCGAGGATGATCAGGCTGCGCCGCGTGGCGTGAGTCAGGATCAGCGCCAGCTCGATCATCTCGACCATGAAGGTGGACTGCCCGGCGTGGATCTCGTCCTGCGCGCCGATGCGCGTGAAGATGCGATCGGCCAGGCCAATCGTCGCCTCGCGCGCCGGGACGAAGCTGCCGATCTGGGCCAGCAGCACGATCAGCGCCACCTGGCGGATGATCGTGCTCTTGCCGGCCATATTCGGCCCGGTGATGAGGTGCAGCCGCTCAGCTTCGTCGAAATACGTGTCATTGGGGACGAAGCGCTCGCCGCGCAGCGCCTTCTCGACGACCGGGTGCCGCCCGTCGCGGATGCTCAGCACGTCCTGCGTAATCAGCGTCGGGCGCACGTACTTCTCGCGCGCCGCGACTTCGGCCAGCGAAGCGAAGGCATCCAGGTGAGCCAGCGCCCGCGCCGTGCGCAGCAGCGCCTCGGCGCACGCCCGCACGCTACTGCACAGCTCAGCGAACAGGCGCTGCTCGATCTCCAGCAGGCGCTCCTCGGCGTTGAGGATCAGCGACTCGTATTCCTTCAGTTCGGGGGTGATATAGCGTTCGGCGTTGACCAGCGTCTGCTTGCGAGTGTACTCGGCGGGCACCCGTTCGGCGTTAGCCTTGCTGACCTCGATATAGTAGCCGAAGACCTTGTTGAAGCCGACCTTCAGGCTCTTGATGCCCGTACGCTCGCGCTCGATCTCCTCCAGCCCGGCCACCCACTCTTTGGCGCCGCGGCTGGCATCAACCACCTGGTCCAGCTCCGGTGAATAGCCGCGCCGGAAGACGCCCGGCGCGCTCAGCGTGGCCGGCGGATCGTCCACCAGCGCCTCGCCAACCAGCACCACCACCTCCGGGCGCGGGTCGAGCGCCTCGTGAATGGCGCGCAGTGCCTCGGCGGGCGCGATCAGCTCGCGCAGCGCGGGCACCGCTTCCAGGCTGCCAGCCAGCGCCTGCAGGTCGCGCGGCCCGGCCCGGCCCACCAGCAGCCGGTTGACCAGCCGCTCCAGGTCAGCCACCTGGCGCAGCGCGGCGCGCACGGCAGCGCGCGCCGTCCCCGACGTGTGCAGCGCCTCCACCGCATCGAGCCGCGCCTCCAGGCGATCCAGGTCGAGCAGCGGCTGCCCGATCCACGTGCGCAGCAGGCGCGCGCCCATCGGCGTCACTGTGCGGTCGAGCACGTCGAGCAGTGAGCCGCGCTTGCTCCCGTCGCGGATGGTCGCCGTCAGTTCCAGGTTGCGCCGGGTGGCCGGGTCGAGCGTCATGAAGCCGGTCGTGCTGTAGGTGTGCAGGATCGTGAACTGCTCCAGCGCGCTGCGCTGCGTCTCCAGCATGTAGCTGAGGATGGCCCCCGCCGCGCGCACCGCCAGCGGCTTGTCCTGCAGGCCGAACCCGTCCAGCGTGGTCACCTCGAAGTGCTCGATCAGCGCGTCGCGCGCATACGCGGAGCCAAAGCGGTAGTCGGGTAGCGGGGTGACGTGTGCGCCGGGCGGCAACGTCACGCCGCGCTCGGCCCATGACGCAGGCAGCAACACCTCGCGCGGCTCCAGCCGGACCAGCTCCTCGACCACCGCGAGCGTCGCCCTTTCGCCAGTGACCTGCGTCGTGGCGAACTCGCCGGTGCTGATGTCGGCATAGGCTATGCCCACCCCCGCCCAGCTCTCGCCAGAGCGATCCGGCTCCGGGGCCAGCGCCAGCAGATAGTTGTGGCGGGTCTCCGCCAGCATCCCCGGCTCCATGACCGTGCCCGGCGTGATCACGCGCGACACTTCGCGCGGTGTCAGCCCGTTGACCGGCTCGCTGCCCACCTGCTCGACGACCACTACGTGATGGCCGCGCTCGACCAGCCGGGCGATGTAGCCCTCGGCGGCGTGATGCGGCACGCCGCACATCGGCACGCGCTCGCCTTTGGACACCGGGCGACCCGTCAGCACCAGATCCAGCTCGCGTGCGGCAATCTGCGCGTCGTCGTCGAACATTTCGTAGAAGTCGCCCAGCCGGAACATGACGATCGAGTCCGGGAACTGTTTCTTGAAATCAAGGTACTGCTGGCGGGAGGGCGTAAGCTTGGTCATGGGAGTTTCAACAATCCCGGTTTTGGGCTATGATTGCGGCAGGGAGCAACAGCGCGCGTCCGGCAGAAACATGGGCCGCGTGCAGTATTCTAGCAGGCGGGCCGCCCGCCAACAACCGCCGCGCATCGGGCCTGGGAAGAGATGACCCCGAAGTGGGCGGGCAAGCGCATCAGCAACAAGAGGCCCCATGGTGAAGATGGCAAAGAGACAAGAAGAACAGGCGGGCAATTCGCTTGAGCCTAGAGAGTCAGCGGAGTACGCCCGGAACAAGGAGATTCCCGTCTTCTTTGGCCAGCCAATGCTCAAGGGGGTCTTTGCTGATCTTGACGCCTCCCGGCGAGACCCTGACGTTCCAGTACTGTTCTACTCGCATCCTCATGGGGAACTATGGATAGGTGACGCGGTAGCCTGGCTACGGTCGCTGGAAACCGAGTCAGTGGATATGGTCTTTGCCGATCCGCCCTATAACATCAAGAAGGCAGAATGGGATACGTTCGAGTCCCAAGCACACTATGTCGAATGGTCATTACAGTGGATAAAAGAAGCAGCTCGAGTGCTTAAACCCACTGGCACCCTCTATATTTGTGGATTCTCCGAAACACTCACAGACTTGAAACTGCCCGCTTCTCGATATTTTGAGGGATGCCGCTGGTTGGTCTGGCACTACAAGAACAAGGCCAATCTCGGCTCGGACTGGGGGCGGTCGCACGAAAGCATCCTTCACTTTAGAAAAAGCCAGCAGTTTACGTTCAACACAGATGATGTGCGCATCCCCTATGGCAATCACACTCTGAAGTATCCCGAACATCCACAGGCCGAGACCAGCCAGTACGGGAAAGGCAGTAGCCGGAAGGATGCGCTGTGGCAGCCGCATCCGCGCGGAGCCAAACCTAGAGATGTCATCGAGATACCCACAACCTGCAATGGAATGCACGAGAAGACCCCTCATCCAACGCAGAAGCCCGAAGAGCTTCTGAGGAAGCTGATATTGGCGTCGTCGAACATGGGCGATCTGGTGGTTGATCCTTTTCTCGGCTCTGGGACCACGGCTGTAGTGGCTGAGCAGCTTCGTCGCAGATGGAAGGGCTGCGACATCGTACTCGATTATTGTCAGTGGGCTGCTCACCGGATCGAACTGGTTGAGGACTGGCCAGTAGAGAAATGGATTCAATACGACCTGGAGAACGCTAAGAGAAGGATGTCTATTCGATGACGGATACTGCTTTATGGGAGTTGCAGGCCAGTGTTCAGGATAGATCGGCGTTCACCGCGTTGGATGATTATTCCAGATTGTGTGAAACCTTCCTTGATTTCGTCAGAAGAACACAACCTACGAGGATTATTTCACCCACGCACAACAACTACATCTTCTACCAATACAGCCAGGAATACGGGCATAAGATCACACGTCCTCTCAACACCAACCTATTTATCGAATCCTCTGACGAGTTCAAAGCAGCCTTTGAGAGATTCGTCCTGTTCCTGGCTGACCTGAAGAGATACCAGGAGAAAACCCGCGATCAGAAAGGCGTACACAGCTACGTTGCCTCAGGTGAGATCAACAGGGTCGTCTACACCGCCCAGCAAGCCGCCGGCAGTATAGGCGACTCGTTTGACAATCCTAACCAGTCCAGAAAACGAGTGGGGCAGCTTTTTGAAACGCTGGTCAAGCTGATTCTCCAGGAGGTGGGATTAGAATGCGAACCTCGTACCATAAGCATTCCCATCCCCGGTTGCCCGGGGTATGAGATGCCCTATGAGTTGGATCTGGTATTCTCCCGCAACCAGGCGATTGTGGCCGCTGAAACCAAGTTCATCAATGCAACCGAAGTCGTTGGATCAGTGAAAACAACGAGCAAGGATCGTCTGGACAAAGTGTTTCTCGATAAGTACCTCCTCACCAAACTGCTCGGCAGAGATGTGCCTGTAATCGCCATTTTCCTACACGATATCCAAAGGGCACGAAAGGGACAGAGCATCTTCGGCATCAATTCTACATTCAAGACCAACCATTTCCTGGGGTATATGGTCGCGTTGAGCCGATTGGATGGCGTCTATTACGTTGATCCCAGGCCAGAAATGATGGCAAACGAACGTTTCTGCGATCAAATAAGCGATTTTCAGACGTTCTTGGTACATGACTTGTGGCGACTCTCAAACAGAAAAGCTGTCAGTTAACAGGCGCTTCGATCTACTCCGTTTCCGCTGCGTTCCGGTGGCGCAGGTGAAGCGCAAACCGTTGGGTAGAGGCCGCCGTATGGATTCACCCGACGATCTTACGCCAGCATAGATTGGGGCAGCAGAGTGACTCACGCTATCATCGGTGTTGACCTGGGCGGCACGCAAATGCGCGCGGCCCGCTTCGATCCCCAACTCGCCATTGAGCAGCGGCTGGCCGAACCGACCAAAGCCCGCGAAGGCCGCGACCGGGTGATCGCCCGGCTGCTGGACCTCATCGCGCGGGTGGTGCCGGGCGATGCCGCCTCGCTGGAGGGCATCGGCATCTCCGTCCCCGGCCCGATCAACCCGCACGCAGGGACGGTCGTCAAGCCGCCCAACCTCCCCGGCTGGCACAACGTGCCCATCCGTCAGATCATCGAAGAGCGCTTCGGCTGCCCCACCTACCTGGGCAATGACGCCAATGTCGCCGCGCTGGCCGAGGCTACGCGCGGCGCGGCCCAGGGCTACCGCTATGTGCTTTACCTGACCGTAAGCACAGGGATCGGCTCTGGCATCCTGGAAGACGGGCGGCTGCTGGTCGGCGCGCAGGGCCTGGGGGCGGAAGCGGGCCATATCCTCATGGTAGTGAATGGCGAGGTGCTGGATATCGAGCAGGTGGCGTCGGGCACGGCCATCGCCCGCCAGGCCGTCGCTCGCCTGCGCGCCGGCGAACCTTCGACCATTCGCGCCAAGGTGGGCGACGACCTGGACAGCGTGACCGCCAAGATCGTCGGCCAGGCCGCCGCCGAAGGCGACCCACTGGCCCTGGAGCTGATCCAGCGGGCGGGCTTCATGGTCGGGCTGGCCGTAGCCAGCCTGCTGCACGTGTTCAACCCGCAGATCGTGGTCATCGGCGGCGGGGTGAGCAACGCCGGCGAGCTGTTCTTCGCGCCGCTGCGCAACGCGGTGACTGCGCACGTGCTCGACCCGGCCTATTGCGAGCAGGTGCCCATTGTCCAGGCGGCCCTGGGCGACAACGTCGCCCTGATCGGCGCGGGGGCGCTGGTGACCACGCAGGGCGGGCGCTTTCTGTGGAGTTGAGCGGAGATAGAATGCAGCGCGCTCAGAGCCAGCGACTGCGCTGCCGGGAAAGAACAGGATGATGACGACAGGCCAGGCCACCATTCTCGTCATTGATGACGATTACAAGCTCGTTGAGATGGTCACCGCCATGCTCAGCGCGAACCACTACACCGTCCATGCCGCCTATGACGGGCAGGAAGGGCTGCGCAAGCTGTACGAGCACCGCCCCGACCTGATCATCCTCGACATCAACATGCCGCTGATGGATGGCTGGGTCGTCTGCCAGCGCGTGCGCGAGATCAGCAACGTGCCCATCCTGATGCTGACCGCCCAATCCGCCCCGGAAGAAATCGTCAAAGGGCTGGAGATGGGCGCGGACGACTACATCCTCAAACCCACCGATCCGGCCATTCTGCTGGCGCGCGTGCGGGCTAATCTGCGCCGGGCGACCAGCGAGCCGACCGACTTCGACTACGACGTCGCCTACAGCGACGACTATCTGGTCATCAACGCGCGAGATCGCCGCGTGACGACCAACGGGCAGCCGGTGAAGCTGACGCCAACCGAGTTCAACCTGCTGATCCAGCTTGTGAGCAGCGCGCCGCGCATCGTGCCCTACCGTAGCCTGCTGGAACAGGTGTGGGGCTTCGAGTACATTGACGACATTGATTACCTGCGCGTCTATATCTGGCATCTGCGCCGCAAGCTGGAACCAGACCCGAAAGAGCCGAGATACATCATCAACGAGCTGGGCATCGGCTATCGCTTCGAACCTCAGCGCTGACGGCCACGCTATAGGATTATGCCGAGCTAGCGCGGGAAACGGACAGGTTTACCTCACCCCCTCATTCCCCTCTCCACGTGTGGAGAGGGGACGGAACCCCACCAGGCCCCATTTTATGGGCGTGAGTTTCGAAAATCGCTCGTATTTCTTCACGGGCGCGGTAGAGTCGAGAGCAGGGCGCGGCCCTGGATCACGTCCTCGCGAATCTTGGCGATCAACGCCTCCACGCTGTCGAACTTCAACTCTGGGCGCAGATAGGCCACCACGTCGAAGGCCAGGTGCTCGCCGTAGATGTCGCGGTCGAAGTCGAGCAGATACGCTTCGACCGTCACCAGCCCGCCGTTGAAGGTCGGGCGGTTGCCGATGTTGGCCACGGCCATGAAGGTCTCGCCGTTCAGGTGCGCCCAGCCGGCGTACACGCCCTTGCGCGGTAAAAACTGCTCGTCCCACACGTCGAGGTTGGCCGTCGGGAAGCCGATGGTGCGCCCGCGCCCGTCGCCGTGCACGACCTCACCTTCCAGTCGGTAGGGGCGGCCCAGCCGCCGGGTCGCCACGCTCATATCGCCCTCGGCCAGGGCCGCGCGGATGGTGCTGCTGCTGATCACGTCACCGTTGTCGTCATTGGTCACCAGGTCCACAACCTCCAGCGCAAAGCCCTTGCGCGCGCCCTCCGCCCGCAGGAAAGCGACATCCCCCTCGCGCTTGTAGCCGAGCGCGAATTCCGGCCCAACCCACAGCTCGCGCAGCCTGAGGTGCGCCAGCAGCCGGTCTACGAACTCCGCCGCGCGCATGTGGCGCACGGTCTCATCAAACGGGTGCGTCACCACCAGCTCGACGCCCAGCCCGGCCAGCAGGTCGGCGCGCTGCTGCGGCGAGGTCAGGTAATAGCGGCCCGATGCGCGGCCCAGCACCACATCCGGGTGCGGGAAGAAGGTCAGCACCGCCGGGACGAGGTCGCGCGCGCGGGCGGTCTGCACCAGGCGGCGCAGCAAATGCTGGTGCCCGCGATGCACGCCGTCGAACATGCCCACCGCGACGATCGTCGGGCCGGAAGGGTGCGCGTCGTCCAGGCTGTACACGTGCTGCATAGGGTCTCCTGTGAGTGCGAAAAGCCGTCAGCCGAGGCGAGACTCACGCATGGGACGGGATTCTTTGAGCCGCAGAGCCGCAGAGAGCGCAGAGAGAGATGAATTGAGAGTTTCCTGCTCTTTCTCTAGGTCTTCTGCGCCGAGTTCTTCCCGTCTCGAAAAGTATTCCCTACCAACCACCAACCTATCAATCACCCCTCTCCGCCCGCCCCCGCAAACACCTTATGCGGCTTCCAGGACGGGCCGCGCCGCTCCAGCACGGCGATGAAGCGCCCATCGGGGTCGTAGGCGCGGGCCAGGCGGTGCCCGGCTGTCTCTGGCAGCGCCGCGATCAGCCGCCCGCTGAGCACAGCGGCGGTTCCCTCGGCGTCCAGGTGCAGCGCCGGGTACGCGGCCAGGGCGCGGTCGGGCGGGATCAGGTAATCGGCCCACGTCCCGGCTTCCAGCGCCGCGCGGAAAGTCTCCCAGGGCACGGCGTCAGCGGCGGTGAACAACCCGCTGGCGGTGCGCTCCAGCGCGGCCAGGTGCGCCCCCACGCCGACGGCCTGCCCCAGGTCGTGGGCCAGGCTGCGGATGTACGTCCCCGGCGAGCAGTCAATCTCCAGCACGGCAACCGGCGGCTCCCAGGCTGTCAGCGCCAGGCGGCCGATCGTCACTCGGCGCGCGGCCCGCTCAACCGTCTGCCCGGCGCGGGCCAGGTCGTAGAGCTTACGCCCGCCGTGCTTGATCGCGCTGTGCATCGGCGGGACCTGCGCGATCTCCCCGCGAAAGCGAACCAGCGCCGCCTCGACTGCGGCGCGCGTCACCGGGCGGGAGTCCTGCGCGGTGAGCGCGCCCTGGGCGTCGTAGGTGTCCGTCTGCACGCCGAAATGCACGCGGGCCACATACGTCTTGGGCGACCCCATGACGTACTCGCTCAGGCGTGTGGCCGGCCCCAGGCACAGCACCAGCACGCCCGCCGCCGCCGGATCGAGCGTCCCCGCGTGGCCGACCTTCTGCACGCCCGTGCCGCGCCGCACCCAGGCCACCAGGTCGTGGCTGGTCGGGCCAGGGGGCTTGTACAGGTTCAGCAGGCCGAAGACGCCGGACACGCTGCCCGCTCCGCTACACAACCAATCGCGCGCCGGCGCGCACGGCATCCTGCAACATGGCCACCACGCGCGGGACGAGCGTCGCCAGCGGCTCGCGGACTGTCGCGCCGGAAGCCAGCCTGTGCCCGCCGCCGCCCAGCGCCACCGCCACCTCGGACGTGTCGAAGCCGGGCACGGCGCGCATCCCGATCTCGATTGCGCCGTCCGGCTTCTCGCGGAAAACGACCGCGATGGACGCTTCCTCGGCCTGCACCAGCTTGCTGACCAGCTCGGCGTCGTCGTGACCGTCGTAGCTGGCCTGGGCGAACATCTCGCGGCTGATCGCCGTCCAGATGACGCCGTCTTCCAGATGGGCGGCGGGCAGGGCCAGCCCCCACAGGCGCAGCCCGGCGTAAGTCGTGCGGTTGACCGTGCGCTGGACGATCTCGGTCAGCGGCGCGCCGCCAGCCATCAGCCGCTGCGCCTTGCCGAGCGTCTCGCTGCTGACGTTGTCCGTGCGGAAGCACAGCGTATCGGTGACCAGCCCGGTCAGCAGGCAGAAGGCCGTGTCGCGGCCAATGGGCGCGCCGAGCCGGTCGAGCCAGCCCAGCACCCCCTCGGCGGCGGCGACTGTGGCCGGGTCCACCAGGTTGGCGTCGCCGAACAGCGTGTTCGTGCGGTGATGATCCAGGTTGATCAGCGGCGCGCCGCTCTGCCGGGCGGCGCGGCCCACGTCGCCCATGCGCGCCTCGTCACCGCAGTCTACAGCGATCACCAGGTCGGTCTGCACGCTGCTGAGTGTCGCCTGCACGCTGGCGCTGCCCGGCAGGAAGGCCAGGTCGGGCGGCACGCCCTCGTCCACCGCTGTCTGGACATCTTTGTCCAGGTTGCGCAGGGCGCTGGCCAGGCCGAGCAGCGAGCCGATGGCGTCGCCGTCCGGGTTGACGTGCGTCAGCACGAGCACGCGCCGGGCCGAGGCCAGCAGCGCCGCAGCCTTATCCCAATCCATCGTCATCCGCGTCTTCCTCCTCGGTGATTGCTGGGGCTGGCGGCGCTGGGATATCCAGCGAGCTGAGCAGCTCGTCAATGCGCTCGCCGCGATCAATAGCTACGTCCCAGTGAAAATGCAGCGCCGGCGTCTTGCGGAAGCGCGTGCGCGCCGCCAGCTCGCGGCGCAGAAAGCCGCTGGCCCGCTCCAGCCCGGCCATGACCGTCTGGCGGTCTTCCAGGGCGTGCACGTAGACTTGAGCGTACTCGATCTCGCGATCGACCTTCACCTCGGTGATCGTCACGTCCTGCAAGGCGGGATCGGTCACTTCCATCATGAACAGCTCGCCCAGGATTTCCTGGATGAGCTGTGCCGCCCTCTCCTGTTTGATCGTCATGGTCTTACCCTCGTTGCAGCAATTAGAAGCTGACTCTGTGCAAGGGGCATCTTGCGGTGCTGATTCCGCTGCGAGAGCCTCCCTGGGCCGCGCCCAGCGCCAACTTGCCGCCCGCAGCCACGGTGCAGAGTCCTGGTAGATCATGCCAGATCGCGCGCGCAACGGCCAGCGATGCCGCGCACCCGTTGTCCGCGCAAAACAAGCGGGCCAGAAGATCGCGCGCTCCTGGCCCGGCTGGTCGCAAGACGGCGGCGCGTGCGCTCAGTTCACGCGCTCGCGGATGAAGAACTCAATGCGGTCGCCTTCTACGAAGTCGTGGAACCCGTCCAGGCCGATGCCGCACTCAAAGCCGGTGCGCACTTCGCGCACGTCGTCTTCAAAGCGCTTGAGGCTGGCGACTGCTACGCCGCTCGCCAGCACATTGCCCTGGCGCACGACGCGGGCCTTGGCATTGCGCCGTGCCACACCTTCCAGGATGTACGAGCCGGCGATGTTGCCGATCTTGGGCAGACGGATCACCCGGCGCACCTCGGCCACGCCGACCAGCTTATCGGCGTATTCCGGCTCCAGCAAGCCCTTCAGCGCCAGCTCAACGCTCTCAATCAGCTTGTAGATGACGTTGTAGGTGCGGATGTCAACGCCCAGCGATTCAGCGACGCGCTCGGCGGCGGCGTCTGGCCCGACGTTGAAACCGATGATGATCGCATGAGAGACATGGGCCAGGTTGACGTCGTTCTCGGTGATCTCGCCCACATCAGCATGGAGCACGCGCACCTTGAACTCGTTCACAGAGATGTCCTGGACGGAGTTAACGACCGGCTCCAGCGATCCGTCCACGTCTACCTTGATGATGAGCAGCAGTTCCTTCGTCTCGCCGGCCTGGAAGCGGCTGAAGACCTCTTCGAGGGTGAGGGCCGGTGGCGTCTTGACGGCGGCTTCCTGGCGAGCCAGCCTGCGCTCCTCGACGATAGCCCGCGCCTCCTTGATGTCCTTGACCACCTCGAACATCTCACCGGCGTGCGCTGGCACGTCCAGTCCCATCACCGACACCGGGCAGGACGGCCCGGCCTCTTTGATCACGTTGCCGTTGTAATCGAACATGCGCTTGATGCGCCCGTGCGACGTGCCCGCAATCACAATGTCGCCGGTGCGCAGCGTGCCGTTCTGCACCAGCAGCGTCGCCAACGCGCCGCGCGCGCTCTCCATGCGCCCTTCCAGCACGGTGCCTGCCGCCGGGGCGCTCGGGTTGGCGGAGATGTCCTGTTCTTCGGCGACGAGCAGGATCGCTTCGAGCAGATCTTCGATGCCGGCCTGGGTGCGGGCGCTGACCGGCACGATCAGCGTGTCGCCGCCCCATTCGTCCGAGCGCAGGTTCAGCTCATCGGCGAGCTGCTGGCGGACGCGGTCGGGGTTGGCGTTGGCCTTGTCAATCTTGTTGAGGGCCACGACCACCGGCACGTTGGCCGCGTGCACGTGCGCATAGGCCTCGCGCGTGGTGGGCATCACGCCATCGTCCGCCGCCACAACCAGCACGGCGATGTCCGCGCCCTGCGCCCCGCGCGAGCGCATGGCCGTGAACGCCTCGTGGCCCGGCGTGTCCAGGAAGGTGATCACGCGGTTGTTGTGGGTGATCTGGTACGCGCCGATGTGCTGCGTGATGCCGCCCGCTTCCCCTGCCTGCACGTTGGCCTTGCGGATGACATCCAGCAGCGAGGTCTTGCCGTGATCCACATGCCCCAGCACGGTGACCACCGGCGGGCGCGGCTTGAGCACCTCGCGGGACTGATCGGCGTACAGGCGGCGCCAGGTCTGCGTGGCTTTGCGGTCCTGGACAGGCTCGGGTTCCGGCCCCTTGATCGGCTGTACCTCAAAGCCCATGCTGTCGCCCACGATGGCGGCAGTGTCGAAGTCTATCTGCTGGTTGATGGACGCCATGATGCCGTTGCTGATGAGTTCCTTCATCACCTCGATCGGGCTGGCACCCATCAGGTCGGCAAGCTCTCGTACAGAGAGAAAATCCGGGACTTCGAGTATCTGTTTTTGTTGTGGCATAGACATAGCGGGTCTAGCCGCTGCCGAAGGGCAGCAGCACCGCCGCTAACCTCCTTTCAGGGGTCTCAGTGTGTCCAGCGGACAGCGCCGGGCCGGTGCAAATCCTCCAGGGCTGCGCCGGAGAGGCGTCACTCTTCGGGTGTGGGACGCGCCGCCGCCAACCGCGCGCGGTCGGCCTCGCTCAGCGTTGTGCGCAGGGCCTTCGCCAGCACGTCGCTCGCCAGGGCGCGGTCCCAACAGGCCGGATCGTCGCACAAGTAAGCGCCGCGCCCGCTGCGCTTGCCGGTCGGGTCCACTTGTACGCCTTCGTCAGGAGTGCGCACCAGGCGCGTCAGCGATCGCTTGTCCGCCGTTGTGCGGCAGACCACGCAGGTGCGTTGAGGGACCCGACGGCGTCTGGGCGAAGTACCGGGTTTGCCCATCGTGCTCCTACAGCCTACACGGCCAGGGCAGGCTATCCGAGGTACTCGTCCCAGTCGCCCCGGCGACGCCCGCCCTTGCGACGGCGACGGGCGACAACCTCGCCGCGCTCCTCATCGAAGACCAGCTCGCGGCGCTTGCTCTTCGCTTTCTTCTTGCCCTGCTCGGCTTCGCCGCCCTCGCCCTCGTCGAAGATATCTTCGTCGTCAATGTCGCCAACCGTCTTGAGCCGCCCGGCGCTCTTGGCCCGCCGTTCCAGCTCGGCAGCTTCTTCGGCGTCCAGCAGCGGCACCGGCTCTGGCTCGACGAAGGCCGGCATGACCTCCTCTTCGTCCGCCAGCGCGGCCACAGGCGGCGCGACTTCCTCTTGCGCCGGTTCGGAGACCGTCTCCGCTGCCGCTTCTGGCAGAGCCTCCACCGCGGCCACTGGCTCCTGCGCTGGCTCCAGGGCTTCTTCAGGCTCTGGCTCACCGGCGCGCAGGATCACCAGGTCGTCAAGGGCATAGCGGATAGCTTCCATCGCGTCTTCGCCCGCGCCACCCTGCTCCAACATACGCTCCAGGTTTTCGGCATCGGCCAGCACGCGCACCATCAGCTCGCCCACGTTCTCAATGCGCGCCAGGGCGCGGTTGATGTCTTCGTCGAGTTCGAGTTCTTCGATGGTCATGCGGTACGCGCGGTCGGGCACCAGATCGCGCACCTTGCTCATCGCCGCGCGGCGCGTCGAGCGACCTGCCTCGCGCACCGCCTGCTGACGGCGCTCGGCGGTCTTGACGAATTCGGTCAGCGTCCTGAACTCTTCCGGCTGCACCGGGCGGTTGGCGAGCTTCTTCTCCATGATGCGCTCGACCTCAGCCACCAGGTCGGGCATTTCCGCCAGCAGCGCGTCCAGCGGCGGTTCTTGCAGCCCGGCATAGGCTTTTTCGGCGGCCTCGGAGACGCTCTTGATGTCAATGCGCCAGCCGGTCAGCTTGGCGGCCAGGCGAGCGTTCTGCCCTTCGCGGCCAATTGCCAGCGAAAGCTGGTCGTCGGGCACGATCACCGTTGCCGTGCGCCCCGTGTCCAGGTCTTCTTCGAGCAGCATATCGCTGACGCGGGCCGGGCTGAGCGCCTTGGCGATGAAGATCGCCGGGTCCGTGTTCCACTCGATGACATCAATCTTTTCGTCGTTCAGTTCCTTGACGATGTTCTGAATGCGCATCCCGCGCATGCCCACGCATGCGCCAACGGGGTCCACGCCTTCCTGCAGCGCAGCCACAGCCACTTTGGAGCGGTGCCCGGCTTCGCGGGCGATATTCTTGATCTCCACTTGGCCGTTGTAAATCTCCGGCACTTCATACTCGAACAGGCGGCGCAGCATGTTCTTGTGAGCGCGGCTGACGACGATCTGCGGGCCGCGCGTGTTGCGCTTGACCTCGGCGACATAGGCGCGCACTTTGTCGTGCGGGCGGTAGCGCTCGCCGGGAATCTGGTGCTGGTGAGGCATGACCGCTTCGGCGCGGCCCAGGCTGATGGTCAGCGTGCCATGGCTGACGCTCTGCACC
The DNA here is from genome assembly GCA_023382715.1 of Anaerolineae bacterium. Lineage (GTDB taxonomy): Bacteria > Chloroflexota > Anaerolineae > Aggregatilineales > Aggregatilineaceae > UBA2029. Next base: position 44,082 of record JAHDWP010000011.1, on the reverse strand, counting down.
GTCCCGGTGACCAGGTCGCCCTCGCGCTCAACGAACTCATCGTACAGGGCATCGCGCTCGGCTTCGCGGATGCGCTGCAGGATGACCTGCTTGGCCGTCTGCGCGGCGATGCGCCCGAAGGTGATGCTGGTCTGCACCGGCACCATCACGGTATCGCCAAGCTCAGCTTCAGGTGCGTACTGGTGCGCCACTTCCAGCGCCACTTCTGTCGAATCCGACTCGACCGACTCGACGACTTCCTTCTCCAGGAAGATGTGGGGCTCGCCGGTCAGGTCAATCTGCGCCTCGACGCGCTGGTTGTTGCCAATGTTCGCGTCGCGCTTGTAGGCGGAGACGAGCGCCTGAGAGAGGGCGTCCATCACCACCTCACGCGGTAGCGCGCGCAACTCGACAATTTCGTTGAAAGCCAGGGTGAAATCGCTCTTCATAGTTCTGCTTGGTTCTGCCCTACCGGGACTCACGCCATCCAATGGGGTGCTGAGCAAGCCAGCTATATACAACGAAAAGTGGGGGGTCCCACTTTCCTAAGAATAGCTCGGTCTCAGCATCCACAGTATAACATGGCCCGCTCCGCTTGACAAGGGCAGCGCAAGCGGCTAGTGGGGGTGCGCGCAAGGGGTGAGGACCAGGGCGCAGCGCCCCTACCCACCCAGCACCGGACTCCAGAGCAAAGGATCACCGCAGAGACGCAGAGAGCACAGAGGAAAACAAATGATACGCTCTTCTCCGCGTCTTCTGCGCCTCTGCGGTTCCAGAATTCTGCACCCCCAGCCTCGCCCCGCCCGCGCCAAGGTGCCCGGCCCGGCAGCGAGCGAATCGCCGCTAGCCTTTGCGTTGAGCCGCCGCAAAAGCAGTTGACGGAGTCGCCGTGACGGGGTATCTTTGGGCGCTTGTATCACTCGTCATCCGATCCGGTGTGTTTCTTCACTGTGCTCGCGCGAAGCATGGCGGCAAGATCCCCCAGGTTTGCGTGCGTCCGGCCCGTTGTTCTGCGCCATCAGGATAGAGGCACAACTGTGCGCCGGGGCCAGTGACGACGACACCCGCACACACTACACGGGAAGCGCAGCGATCCTGCTGAGAGTCTAGGAGAGGCTTGAATGGCACAGAAGTGGGTATACGCGTTTGAAGAGGGTAACGCGACAATGCGTAACCTCCTGGGCGGCAAAGGCTGCAACCTGGCCGAAATGACCCGTATTGGGCTGCCGGTCCCGCCCGGATTCACGGTCACGACCGAGGCGTGCGTGTCCTACATGAACACGGGGAAGTTCCCCGCAGGCATGTGGGAAGAGGTGCTGGCGCACATTGACGCGCTGAACAAGCAGACCGGCAAGGTGTTCGCCAATGACGCTAATCCGTTGCTGGTGTCAATCCGCTCTGGCGCGCGCGAATCCATGCCGGGCATGATGGACACGATCCTCAACGTGGGCCTGACCGTCGGCTCCGTCGAGACGATGGGCAAGAAATTCGACGACATGCGCTTCGCCTGGGACCTGTACCGCCGGCTGATCCAGATGTTCAGCAAGGTGGTGCTGGAAGTGCCCGGCGAAGAGTTTGAGGAGATCATTGACGAAGAGCGCGAGCGCGCCGGGGCCGCCAGCGACGCCCAGATGCCCGCCGAGGGCTGGCAGCGCTGCGCCGAGCGCTTCGTCGAGCTGGCCGAGAAGCACACCGGCCAGCCTTTCCCGCACGACCCGTACAAGCAGCTCGAGCTGGGCATCGAGGCCGTGTTCAAAAGCTGGAACGGCAAGCGCGCGGTGGACTATCGCAACCACTACGGCTACCCCCACACCTGGGGCACCGCCACCAATGTGCAGACGATGGTCTACGGCAACATCGCCGACGGCGTCAGCGGCACGGGCGTGGCCTTCACGCGCAACCCGGCCACTGGCGAGAAGAAGTTCTACGGCGAATACCTGCTCAACGCCCAGGGTGAAGACGTAGTTTCTGGCGCGCGCACGCCCACCGAGGTGTCCGGCCTGGCCAACGAGATCCCCGCGGCATGGAACGAGCTGATGAAAGTGTCGGACATCCTCGAAGAGCATTACCGTGAGACGCAGGATATCGAGTTCACCATCGAGAGCGGTGTGCTGTGGATGCTCCAGACTCGTTCGGGCAAGCGCACCGCCGCCAGCGCCGTCAAGATCGCGGTGGACATGGTGAGCGAGGGCCTGATCACCCCCGCCGAGGCTGTTGCCCGCATTTCGCCGGATATGATTGACCAGATGCTGCACCCGCGCTTCGACGAAGCGGCGCTCAAGAAGACCACGCCGCTGACCAAGGGTCTCAACGCCTCACCCGGCGCGGCGGTCGGCAAAGTCTACTTCGATGCCGACACCGCCGAAGCTAAGAGCAAAGAGGGCGAGCCGGTCATCCTCGTCCGCCCGCTGACCGAGCCGAGCGATGTGCACGGGATGCTCGCCGCGAAGGGTATCTTGACGGCGGAAGGCGGCGCGACCAGTCACGCCGCGGTGGTGGCTCGTCAGCTTGGCAAGCCGTGTGTCGCCGGCTGCACCGATGTCAGGATCAACCTGGACAAGAAGTTCTTCACGGTCAACCAGACGGTCGTCAAGGAAGGCGACTACATCTCGCTGAACGGCGCGAAGGGCACCGTCTACGTGGGCCAGATTCCGGTCGTTGCCCCCAGGCTCGAAGAGCAGACCGATCTGCTCAAGATTCTGGGCTGGGCTGACGAGATGCGCCGGCTGATGGTGTGGGCTAACGCCGACGACGAGCAGCAGGCTGCCCGCGCGCGCAGCTACGGGGCGCAGGGCATCGGCCTGTGCCGCACCGAGCATATGTTCCTGGGCGAGCGCACTTACCTTTTCCAGGATTACATCCTGGCCGCCGATCCGCTGGCCAAGCAGAAGGCGCTGGACAAGCTGGGCGAGCTGCAACGCGGCGACTTCTACGGTATCTTCCGCGCGATGGACGGGCTGCCGGTCATCATCCGCCTGATTGACCCGCCGCTGCACGAGTTCCTGCCGGCGCGCGACGAGCTGAAGGTGGACGTGGCACTGGGCCGCGAGCGCGGCGAAGATGTGGCGGAGAAGGAATTCCTGCTGCACAAGGCCGAAGAGCTGGCTGAGTTCAACCCCATGTTGGGTCTGCGCGGCATCCGCCTGGGCATCATGATGCCCGACGTGACGGTGATGCAGGTGAGCGCGATCATCGCGGCGGCGTGCGACGCGGCCAAGGATGGCTTCGACGCGCATCCTGAGATCATGATCCCGCTCACGGCGCACATCAACGAGCTTAAGCTGCTGCAAACCGTCCTGGAAGAAGAAGCCAGGAAGGTTATGGCGGAGAAGGGTGTCGAAATCAGCTACAAGTTCGGCACGATGATCGAAATCCCGCGCGCAGCCATCACCGCCCGCGAGATCGCCGGGCTGGCGCAGTTCTTCAGCTTCGGCACCAACGACCTGACGCAGATGACCTACGGCATCAGCCGCGACGATGCCGAGCGGCACTTCCTGCTCCAGTACGTCGAGAAGGGCATCCTGCCCAGGAACCCGTTCCAGACGATTGACCGTGATGGGGTGGGGGTGTTGATGAAGATGGCCGTCACCGACGGGCGCGCCGCCCGGCCCGACCTGGAAGTGGGCATCTGTGGCGAGCACGGTGGCGACCCGGACAGCATTGACTTCTGTCACCTGATCGGCCTGAACTACGTGAGCTGCTCTCCCTTCCGTGTCCCGGTGGCACGGCTGGCAGCAGCGCACGCTGCCCTGCGCGAGAAGGGCTGGGAGCGCCTGGGCGAGCTGGGCGTCCGCGACCCGCACCGCAACTAAAGCGGCGCCTGTCCCTGAGAGTCAGCGAGGGCCGTCCCAGTGGGGCGGCCCTTGTCGTTGGCGGAAGCTGCGCTCGCCCCGCGAGAGGGAAGAGAGAAGAGCGCCCTAGAGGCCGTTCGAGAAGTCGTGCGCCTGCCTTTGCCCCCCATCCCCGGCCCCTCCCCCACGAGGGGGGAAGGGAGAAGTGCGCCGACCTTAAGCCCCTCCCTCCTTGTGGAGGAGAGGCTTGGGATGGGGGAAAACAGCGAACAATCATCGGCGAACCCCTGCTGATGGGTGCTGGCCGGGCGCAGCGCAGCACGGGAACACTTCTGCTGCCTGACGGATTCTGTACGTATCGGGCGTTCTCTCTGCGCTCCGGCTGCGGAGGGCGCTAAATCGAATATACTGAGGACAGGAAGAACGCAGCCTATTATGACGGTGCGAGGAGTGTGCGCAATGAGGCGACGTGTGATAGGTGTGCTTGTGATGATGGCGCTGCTGGCGCTGGCGAACGGCCCAACCTGGGCCGCACAGGGCGCGCCCGTGCTCCCGCCGACCATCATCAGCTTCTCGGCGGACATAGAGGAGATCGCGCTGGCGGACGCCGAAGCGGGTGAGACGCCTGCCCGGCTCACCTGGCAGGCGGTCGGCGTCCAGGATAGTCACCGCCTGACCCTCTTCGTTTTCCGCATCAATCGCTGGGAGCCGCTGCTGCCAGCCGAAGCGCCGCCGCTGCCTGCCGCTGGCAGCCAGGATATTGTGATCGAGCACCCGCTGACCTTCAGCCCGCCAATGTACAGCCTGGTGATCAGCGATGGGGCTGGCCAGATGCTCGATCAGCGCATTGTGATCATCCCCTACGCGCCGCCCGACGAGACCGTGTCGCTGAGCATTGACCGCTTCGAGACTGAGGTGGTCGAGCTAGACACGGCGTCGCTGGCCGCCGGGACCGCGCGCGTGCCGGTGGCGTGGGAGGTGGGCGGTCGTCAGCCGCACATGCACCTGGTCTTCGAGCAGGTGCTGGAGAGCGGCAGTGTGGTCTCGGTTGAGCTGCCGCGCCGCAACCTGTGGATCGCTTCGCACGGTGAGGGCGTCGTGGCTCCACTGCCCACCGCGGGCGGGCAGTCGGTGCGGCTGCGGCTGCGTGTGGTGGACATCCGTGATGGCAACACGCTGGCTGCCTATGCCCTGCCGCCAATACCGGTAGTGCAGGGAGTGATCCCGCCCGCTACGCCCGTGCCTCCGCCAGCGCAGGGCGGCACCTCGCCCGGATCACCCCCAGGACACAGCCCCGCGCCGGTTGACGTGGCGCTGTTCACCGTCGCGCCAGAGACCATCTCGCGCGGGGGGATAGTGACGGTCAGTTGGGATGTGCGCAACGCGGTGGAACTGGGCGTGTGGCTGGTCGAGCCGGGCGGACGGCTGGCGCAATTCGCCCCCAACCCGACTCCCCAGGGATCGTGGACGGTCGCGGTGCCCCCCGCTTACGTGGATGCGGCGACGTTTATGCTCTTCGCCCGTGATGCCGCCGGCGGCCAGGCGCAGGAGTCGCTGGTAGTGGGCGTGATTTGCCCTTACGTCTATTTCTTCGACACACGCGGCCAGACGCTCACCTGCCCGCTGGAGGCGGGGACGACAGTGCAGGCCGCCTATCAGGAGTTTGAGCATGGGGTGATGATCTGGCGGGCGGACACGAGCGACATCTACGTGCTCTACCTCGAAACGGGGCTGGTGAACCGTTACCGCGACACGTGGCACGGCGAGGAAGTCCCCTATGGTGAGACGCCCCCGCCGGGCCTGTACAAACCCGATCGCGGCTTTGGCCGTGTGTGGGTGGACAATCCCCAGGTGCGCGCCGGGCTGGGCTGGGCAACCAGCCTGGAGCAGGGCTACACAATGTTCCACCAGCGCTCCGGAGACCTCAAGTACGCCCGCCTGTACCTGACTCTGCCCAACGGGACGATCGTCTATTTGGTGGAGAACACCTGGAAAACCTGGTAGGAGCGCGTGCCGCGCCAGCAGTGGGCTGCCCCTGGGCGGGCAGCCCATTTTTTGTGCCAGGCGCGCTGCCCGCTCCCGAAAACTTTGACTGGGGGCAAATGTAACGGTGCCCCAATAATAACTATCTAAAACGTAATCCTGCCTGGCTACCAGGTTTCGCCGAGAGGCGATTCGTCCAGGTGGGGTGACCACGAGGCGCGGACCAGCGTCCAGGCGTCGCCGGGCCGGAGGCGCTCAACGAGAGTGATCGAGGTATTGGTCAGCGAAGGATGTTCCAGGTGGCCAAAGAGACTTTCGAGCAGCATCCCCAACGTCCCGCCGTGCGTGACCAGGGCGACCGTCTGCCCGGCATGGTGAGCGGCGATGTCGTCGAAAGCGGCGCGGGCGCGCACCCTGAGCGCCGCGCGCGATTCCCCGTTGGGCGCGGGGATGTTGCGCCAGTCGGCCCGGTAGGCCGCGTAACGCTCACCATCCCAGGCCAGCACTTCGTCGCGCGTGAGGCCCTGCCAGTCGCCCAGGTCAATCTCGCGCAGGCGTGGCTCTGGCTGCACTGGAAGGCTGAGCGCCTCCGCGATGGCCTGGGCAGTCTGCCAGGCGCGCAGCAGATCGCTGCTGTAGAGCGCGGCGATGCGCGCCCCGTTGCTGGCCAGGTAGCGGCCCAGCGCGGCGGACTGGGCCAGCCCGGTCGCGTTGAGCGGGACCGGGGCATTGCCCTGCCAGCGCCCGGCGGCGTTCCAGTCGGTTTCGCCGTGCCGGATGCACAGGACACGGGCAGGGGTGGAGGGATGAGGCTCAGCCATTGGACGAGTCCGGTGTAGTCAGGCGAAGGCTTCGCGCAGGTCAGCGAAGACGGTGCCCAGCGCGGGCAGCAGTTCGTTGGCGGCGCGGACGGGCTGAGCGCAGTCCAGAAGCAGGTAGTGTCCGGCTTCGCGCGGGCGAGCGTGGGCCGCGCTGGACAGGCGCAGATGGTAGCGGTTGACCAGCATGTAACCGCCGAGCGGCGTAACGATGTGCCCGCTGACGATCACCCGCTGGGGGGCCGGTGCGCCCGCCGAGAACGCTTCGAGAAACTGCTGGGCGATCTGCACGTAGCCGTACTCGGTCAGCCCCAGCTCGTTCTGGGTGAAGAGCGCCTCCCACAACACCGCGAACGGCCTGCTCTGCTCGGCGATCAGGAAGGCGCGCAGCAGGTGCGAGTAGCGCGGGTCCGATGGGCCGCTCACGGCCAGGTAGTGGCGCGCATCGTCCAGATAGGGCGCGCCGTGCACTTGCTCATAGTGCTCGTAATAGGGCGCCAGGTCTGCGGCCTGGGCCAGCGCAGCGTCGGCCTGGGCCAGCAGCGCGCTGTGCTCGAAGGCGCGCAGCATCTCGACATGGGGGATGACTTCGCTGACCGGCCCCGCGTGGCTCAGCATGACTCCGGCGGCGGTGCGCACGTAGAAAGGCAGGCCGTCCAGGAAGGCGAGGACCGTCGCGCGGTCAGCGCCCAGGGCGCGCTCGAAGCGCGGCGTGAACTCGATCTCGCCCTTGGCCAGCGAGACACCGTAGATATGCGGCATCTCGTGGTTGCCCAGCAGCATGATCACCGTGTCCGGCCCCAACTCGGCGCGCAGAGCCATGACCTGGTGCAGGATTTCCAGGCTGCGGTCGTGGCGCGCCGCGCCGTAGGAATGAATCAGGTCGCCCAGGAAGATCAGGCGTTGGGCCTCGCCAGAGGCGTAGAGCTGGCGAAACTGCGCTACATAGCGATCGAAAGCGTCGCCGTCGCCGTGCAGATCGGTGACGACCATGGCGACGCCTTGCGTGAGATCAACGAAACGATCGGGCATTGTGGGCTTCTGGCTATATCCTCTCGGTTGGCGGGCGGAGTATACCATAAAGTACCCCGAAGCGGGATGGTCGCCTGGGGCCGAGGGGCGCGAGTGGAGTGTGCCTCATGTCCAGGGCAGAAGATCACCGCGGAGACGCAGAGAGCGCAGAGGGAAGAGAGCGTCGAGAGATTTATGCGTTCTTCTCCGCGTCCTCTGTATCTCTGCGGTTCGAGAATCTCGCCCCCCAATGCGAGGTGGGATGCGTGCAAAACCTGTCAGGCGGTAGGGACGCTGCTCTGCTGCGCCCTGGCTGACCTCACCCCCCCTCGGCGCAGCGCGGCTGGGGGTGCGGTCACTGCCCGGTACCCGGCGAGTCACTGTCAGCCGTTGCGCGCACCCCGCGAGGTGTCCCCTGTTGTCAGCGGCGATGCTTTGACGCTAAAATAATTCTACAAGGAACTCCCCAACACAGCCTAATTAGTCATCTTGCAAAACCTATCAAGGAGTGCGGAAGTGAAGAATCCGATTCGTGTGGCGGTGACCGGCGCAGCCGGTCAGATCGGCTACAGCCTGCTCGTTCGTCTGGCCAATGGTGAGGCGTTCGGCCCCGACCAACCCGTGATCCTGCAACTGCTCGAAATTCCGCAGGCACAGGACGCTCTGCGCGGCGTGGTGATGGAGCTGGACGACTGCGCTTTCCCGCTGTTGCAGGGCGTGGTGGCGACGGATGACCCGTATGTGGCCTTTGACGGCGCGAGCTGGGCTGTTCTGGTCGGTGGCAAGCCGCGCGGCAAGGGCATGGAGCGCGCCGACGTGATCCGCGACAATGCGCCGATCTTCGTCAGCCAGGGGCGAGCGATCAACGAGCGGGCGGCCAGCGACATTCGCGTGCTGGTCGTGGCCAACCCGTGCAACACCAACGCCCTGATCGCGCTGCGCAGCGCGCCCGACGTGCCCACCAATCGCTGGATGGCTATGACGCGCCTGGATCAGAATCGCGCCCAGACGCAGATCGCCCGGCAGGCAGGTGTGCCGGTGAGCGCGGTGACCAACCTGGCTGTATGGGGCAATCACAGCCCGACGATGTACCCCGACTTTGAGCACGCGCGGATCAATGGCCAGCCGGCGCTCGACGTGATCCGCGACCGGGCCTGGTTCGAGGGGGCCTTCCTGGTGGCGGTGCAGCAGCGCGGTAAAGAAGTCATTGACGCGCGTGGCAAGAGCAGCGCGGCCAGCGCCGCCAACGCTGCCGTCAACCATATCCAGAGCCTGCTGCGACCCACGCCTGAGGGCGACTGGTTCAGCGGGGCGATTCTCTCGGACGGCAATGCCTATGGCGTCGCCGAGGGGCTGCTCTATTCCTTCCCGCTGCGGGTTGGCGGGGACGGATCGGTGACGGTGGTCGAAGGGCTGACGCTGAGCGACTACGCGCGCGGCAAGCTGCGGGTGTCGGCGGAGGAATTGCTGGAGGAGCGTGAGGCGGTCGCCGACCTGTTGAAATAGCCCGCCCGGTCTGATACAATGAGGCGCGCTCAGGACGGCGTGAGAGATGCTCACGCCGTTCGTTGTGTGAGGGCACGGGCAAGGCGCCGGAGTGTCTCTCATTTCTGGGGCAAAAGATCGCCGCTGAGACGCGGAGAGCGCAGAGAAAAGACAGGTTGGAGAGCGGGCGCCAGGTCTTCTCCGCGCCCTCTGCGTCTCTGCAATTCAGGCATTTCGCCCCCATCGTGAGATGCCCCCCCACCCCACTTGTGTATTGCCTGTGCTGCTTAGCGGGCTTATAATGATGGTTAAGCAGCATGTGAAGGAGATGCGTTCTCGCGCATGAGCTACTCGATGGGCGGTCCTCGTGCGGGGGGCAGCCGTTTCGCCTTCGTCAGAATGTCGTGGGTGCTGCCGGCGAGTTTTCTGCTGCTCCTGATCATTCTGGTGTCGCTGCAGTTCGCCCCTTTTCTCACTGAACAGCGGCGAGACAGCGGTATCTTCGCCTACACGGGCAAGGTCATCCGTGACGGCGGTCTGCCCTATCTGGATGCCTGGGACAACAAGCCGCCCGGCATCTATTTCATCAACGCGCTGGCCTTCTTCCTCTTTGGCACCAACCGCTGGGCGCTGTGGCTGGCGGAAAATATCACCCTCTTCCTGGCGGGCATGACCATGTTCTGGCTGCTGCGCCAGTTGTACGGCGAGCGCGGCGAAGCGTGGGCCGGCCCGCTGATCCTGGTGCTGCTCACGCGCCACCCGGCGCTCGTCTCGGACATCAACTTCACCGAACCCTACGCGCTGCTGCCGCAGATGCTCGTCCTGGCGGCGGGCTACCAGTTCCTGCGTGCGCCTGGCTCGCGCTGGGGGTTTGCCATGGGCTTTGCGGCGGGCAGCGCCTTCCTGATCAAGCAGACGACGGTGGGCGTGGCCCTGGCTTTCATCCCGGCAGTGCTGATCAGCCGGCACCCGGTGCTGGGCACGCAGCGGCGCTGGCACTGGCTGGGCGTGACCATTCTGGGCGGGCTGAGCAGCCTGGGGCTGGTGGCGCTGTACCTGCTGCTCAACGGGATTCTGGACGACGCTGTCAACGCCTCGTTCGTGGCGGCGGGCACCTTTCACGACTGGGTGAGCGATGGCTCGGTGTGGATCGGGCGGACGGTGCTCACCACGTGGACGGCCAGCCTGGCCCCGCTGGTGATCGTGCCGCTGCTGCCGTTCCTGGTGCTGGGGATGCGCGCCGCGTGGCGCAGCCTGCGCACCCGGCCTTACTACGGGCGGCAGGCGGCGACCAACACGACGCTGCGCGTGTGGATCGTGATCACCTTCTTCGTGGACATGATCCTGTCCAACATCACCAATCGCGGCTATGCGCACTACTATGTCACGCTGATCCCGGCCATGACCCTGCTGACGACGATGAGCCTGCCAGTGCTGGCGCAGCGCATCGCCCAGGCAACAGGCCGCCGGCGTAGGGCGTGGTCGTGGCTGCGCGTCTACCTGGCCGCGCTATTGCTCGGCGTGCCAGTGGCGGCGACGGTGGTGCGCGTGTTGCTGGCCGAAACGAAGATCGCCGGGCCGGCCCGCCAGCAAGAGGTGGTCACTTACGTGGCGGAGCGCACCGATCCGCACGATACGGTGCTGGTGTGGGGCGCGAACACGGTCGTCAATTTCCTGGCCGACCGGCGCAGCCCCACGCAGTTCCACTACGGCTATCCGCTGATCGTGCCCGACGAGGTGTCGGACGAGTACATCCTGGAAGCGGTGCGCGACCTGCGGCGCGGCAAGCCGGCGATCATTGTGGACAGCACGATGGTGGACGGCGACCGCATCCCGCCGCTGGACCCGGCACGGCGCATCGAATGGTGGGGAGAGGGAGGCCGCCGCGACGTGGCCAACCTGGACCCGATCTTCGAGTTTGTGGACGCGCACTGCTGGCAGGTGGACGAGATCGAGCAGATCGTTATCTACCGCTGCGCCTACCCGAACACGACGCGCCTGCCGCTCTCAGTCGTGACCGGGCCGCCGCTGAGCGCGTTCTGGCAGGCGCTGGAGCCGCCGCTACAGGCGAGCTATGATTGGGTTGCGGCGCAGTATCAGCAGGAATTCGCCCCGCAGGAATGACGGCGCGATCTGCCGTGACCGGAAGACAACCCGGCGGCACAGGCAGGCGCCCGTGCCGCTTTTTAGGGGATCAGCCAGACCGGGGGCGCGATTCTCTGAACCGCAGAGAGGGCGCGGAGAAGCACTGACATCTTCTCCATGCCGTCTTTTCTCTGTGCTCTCTGCGCCTCAGCGATGATCGCTTGGCCCAGCAACAAGAACACCCCGCGAGACCGCTTCTGCGCCTGGCTAAACGCCACCCTTGAGCTTCGCCTGCAACTCCGCAAGCGCTTCGAAATCGCCGGCGGCGGCCAGCGCAGCCTGCTGCGGCCAGTTGATGGCGCTGCCCACCAGCCGAACGCCGCGCTCCTTGACGATCTGTTCAAGCTGTTCGCCAGTCAAGGTCGCGACCTGGACGAAGGTGGTGATCCCGGCCTCGTTGAGGGCGGCGGCGGACTTGGGACCGATGCCCTCGATCAGCTTCAGGTCATCCGGGGCGGCTTTTCCGGCAGGAACCGCCTTCGACTTGGCGGCAGTTTTCTCGGCGGGCGCAGCTTTTGCTTCGGCGGGGGCAGGTTCTGGCTCGGCCACCGCTTCGGCGACGGGCGCGGCCTCTTCAGCGGGAGCAGGCTCTGGCTCAGCCATCGCGCCGGCGGCGGGCGCATGATCATCGTGCCCGGTGTAGTGTGGCGTCGTCAGGTCGTCGAAGCGCTCCCAGGGACGTACCATAATCAGCCAGCCGCCGACACCGAGGGCGATCAGAGCGAGACCGACGATCAACAGGCTGGTGGTGATGTCGGCGTTATCTATGGTGCCAAGACCGATGAGCAATAAAGCTACGATGGTGATGGCGATACCCAGTCCGGTCAAATAAGCGAGGTGCTGTTCATTTGGGGTGAGTTTCTCTTGTGCAGGCACGGCAACCCTTCCGTTCTGTACACGTGCGGACGGGACTCACAGACTGCGCGGCTTGACGTTTGTCTTATTGTGCCACAGAAGTGGGTGAAAGGACAAAAGGGGCGGCGCGCTCGATTTTGACGGGCTAATAGAATCTGTTACAATCCTGCGGGTTATATCCATGTCAGGAAAAGACGCGCCTGGTGCCCGCTGCCGGGACCGGCGAGAGAGGTCTTCATGCCGGAAGACTTCCTGCTCTACCTGCTGGTAGGTTTTGCCGCCCAGCTCATTGACGGGGCGCTGGGCATGGCCTACGGCGTCAGTTCGACCACGTTTCTGCTGAGCACGGGGATAGGGCCGGCGGCGGCCAGCGCCAGCGTGCACATGGCCGAAGTCTTCACCACATTGGTGTCGGGCCTGTCCCATCTCAAGTTCGGCAATGTGGATCGCGCGTTATTCCGCCGCCTGGTGATCCCCGGCGTGATCGGCGGCATACTGGGAGCATACACGCTGAGCGAGCTTCCCGGCGACAAGATCAAGCCGTTCGTCTCAGTCTATCTGATGCTCATGGGCCTGCGCATTCTCTGGAAGGCGTTACGCAAGCCGGGGCCAGCCAGCCCGCTGCAGCGCGTGGTTCCGCTGGGCGTCCTCGGTGGCTTCTTCGACGCGATTGGCGGCGGCGGATGGGGGCCGATCGTGACCACGACGCTGGTGGCGAACGGTCACAATCCGCGCATCTCCATTGGCTCGGTGAACCTGGCCGAGTTCTTCGTCACCTTCGCGGAGTCGGCGATCTTTCTACTGACGATCCGCCTGACCAACCTGAGCATCATCGTAGGGTTGATCGCCGGCGGCGTGGCCGCGGCACCGCTGGCCGCTGTGGTTTGCCGCCGCCTGTCTCCGCGCAAGCTCATGGCGGCGGTGGGGCTGCTCATCATCTTCCTGAGCGTCCGCACTCTCGTGCAGACTCTCTGACCGGCCCCTGCCCTTCTGCGGCGATTCTTCAGCGCGCCTGGGGTGCTGGGTTGCCCCAGGCGCGGCATTTCCTGCGACGTTGGCGTTGCCCAATAAACTCCACTATCCTTTAGATTAAGGAAAGGAGCCGGTCTATGGACTCGTTGACCCGAAGTGATCTGATTAACCTGATCGATGTGGAAGGGGAATGGTGCGTCTCACTTTACATGCCCACAGTACGAGCAGGGACGGAGGTGCAGCAGAACACGATCCGGTTCAGAAACCTACTTCGCCAGGCCGAGGAGCGGTTGGCCAGGTTGCAAGTGCGCGTGCCAGATGCCGAGCGCCTGCTGGCGTCGGCGGCGGCGATGCTCGACGACGCGGAACTGTGGCGACAGCAGAGCGATGGGCTGGCCGTCTTTGTCGCTCCCGATCACTTCAGCTACTATCGCCTGCCTCTCTCGTTTGAGGAGAGAGTGACGGCCAAACGCCGCTTCCACGTCAGGCCGCTGCTGCCCCTGCTCAACGGCGATGGGCGCTTCCTGGTGCTCGCGCTCAGCCAGGACCAGGTGCGCCTGTTGGGGGGCACGCGCGACAGCGTGACGGAGATCGAGCTGCCCGGCGTCCCGACCAGCATGGCCGAGGCGCTGCAATACGATCAGCCAGAGCGCCAGGTGCGCGCGCGCGCGGCGAGCAGCACGGGCGTGGCGACCTTCCACGGACACGGAGGCCCGGAAGTAACCGCCAAACCCGACCTGCTGCGCTATTTCCAGGCGGTGGATCGCGGATTGCGCGACCTGATTGCTGACAAGCATTTGCCCCTGGTATTGGCCGGCGTGGACTACCTGCTGCCAATTTACCGGGAGGCGAACACCTATCCGCACCTGGTCGCGCAGGGCGTGACGGGCAATCAGGACGCGCTGAATGCCAGGGAGCTGCACCAGCGCGCCTGGGCGGTGGTTATGCCCTTCTTCGCCAAAGCCCAGAGCGAGCAGATCGCCCTGTACTACGAGCTGGATGGGCGCGACGATCCGCGCGCGTCGCATACGCTCATAGATGTTGTCCGGGCGGCGCACGAGGGGCGCATTGCGACGCTGTTCGTTCCGCGCGGCGTGCAGAAGTGGGGTGTTTACCGCGCGCACAGCCAGAAAGTGCACGTCCATCCGTCGGAGCAGCCCGGCGATCATGATCTGCTTGACCTGGCGTCGGCCCGGACGGTTGCCAACGGCGGCACCGTCTACGTGGTTGATCCGGCGCAGATGCCCGGCGGTGACCTGGTGGCGGCCATCTTCCGCTATTGATCCGCGTGGCAGAGGAGCGTAGTGGGTGGGCCAGGGGAGTATCCTGGCCCATTTTGCTGGAGGAGGAGGACTGGCAATGGGCGCGGTGCTGGTCGCCGGGCTGACCAATATCGAGACGACGGTGCGTGTGGAGGGCTTCCCCATCACCTATACACCAGTGCGCTACCCGTTCTTCGACGTGGACGCGAGCGTGTCCGGCGTGGGCTACAACGTGGCCAAGGCGCTGACAGCGCTGGGCAGCCCGGTGCGCTTCCTGTCCATCATCGGGCGCGACCTGGGGGCGGCGCTGGTGTTGGGGCAGCTTCGCGCTGATGGCCTATCCAATGCCTTCGTCGTGCAGGAAATCGAGCGCACAGCCCGCTCAGCGATCCTGTACGACGCCGATGGGCAGCGCATGATCTACGTGGACCTGAAAGATTTGCAGGAGCGGGCCTATCCGGAGGCGCTGTTCGAGGCGGCGGCGCGCGACGTGACGCTGGCCGTGCTGGGCAACATCAACTTCGCGCGGCCCATGCTCGCCGCGATGCAGGCGCGCGGCGTGCCCATCGCCACCGACGTGCACACCATCAGCGACCCGGACGACGCCTACAACGCCGACTGGATGCGCGCTGCGTCGGTGCTCTTCATGAGCGACGAGAAGCTGCCCTGCGCGCCGGAAGACTGGGTGCGCACGCTGTGGGATCGCTACGACGCCCCCATTGTCGTAATCGGTCGCGGGACGCAGGGAGCGCTGCTGGCCGTGCGCGCCGATGGCTTTCTGGAGCGTGTGCCCGCCGTGTACACGCGCCCGGTCGTCAGCACGATCGGCGCGGGGGATGCGCTGTTCTCCAGCTTCGTGCACGTCTATCGCGCGACCAACGACCCGTACCGGGCTATCCGGCGGGCGCTGGTCTTCGCCTCGTACAAGATCGGCGTGACCGGCGCGGCGGACGGCTTCCTGAGCGCCGAGGAGCTTGATCGCCTGGCCGCCGAGGTAGACGGCTCCCCGCGCGATTGAGGCGGAGTCAGTCTGCCGGAATGTCCAGGGCCGGGGATGGGGAGCTGGGCCAGGCCAGACCGTATGCTCATTTCTGCTCTGGTGCACTGGTCTTCCAGACCGATCTGGATGGCGTCCCCCTCCACGTGCACGGGGAACCAGGGCACGGACGATCCTGAAGATGGCCAATTGCTGACAGGCGACAAAGCCAGCGTGTCAGTCTGTGCCCTGTACGATCAGCAATACTGCTACGCCGTTTACTTCGTGCTGCGCCGCCACGTGATCGCGCTGCCCGGCCAGCCAGCGCGAAAGAGCCGAGTCGCCCGGCGCAAAGGGATCGAAGGGTCCCAGAGCTTGCTCGCGGTGTATATTGACCTCGGGGCTGGTTACGATGGCCCAGAGCCGGTCGTGCGGGGCGGCGAGAACGTTCTGAGGCAGAACCAGGTTGGCACGCAACAGTGCCTCGTCCTGCCAGTAGCGCAAGAAAGGCAGCAGCGACAGGGCCGGTTCCATGACGAAGCCATCTCCGGGCTGGTATTCATCGGCCACGAACGCGCTGGCATCGTGCCAGGACTGGCGCTCGTTAGACTCGTTCGCAAGGCTCCACGACACTTGCACCGTTCCGCTGATGACCACAATCGCGGCCAGGACACCGGCCCACGAGCGCCCGGCCAGCCATGTCACAGGACTGAGGAGCTTCAGTGAACCTAGCCCCCCCCTGGCCAGGGCGCTCCAGCCGCGCAGGGTCAGCAGGAGCAGCCCCGGCAGGAAGACCATGAAGTAGCGGTCGACGTAGAACGGGCGAGCCTGTGACAGCAGGAAGATGGGCAGCAAGGCAAGGGTGACGAGCCAGAACCAGTACAGGTCTGTGGGGACGGCGCGCCAGGCGCTCCACGCCCGGTAAGTGCCAGCCGTCAGCCCGACGGCCAGAGCAAGCAGCGCGGGCAGCAGCAGGAGAGCGAAGCCATCTGGGCCAACGCCCATGTTCGCCAGCGTGGCCGGCAGGTCGGCAAGGGCGGGGCGGGGAATCCACGCGATACCGAATGAGACAACTTCCTGGGTGACAAGGCGATAGACCCACCACGCCAGCGGAGCCAGGGCGACGACCTGTACCAGCAGCCACTGGCGCAACAGCCGGCGATTGCCCTGAGAAGTCGTGCGCCCGCCTTTGCCCCCCATCCCTGGCCCTTCCCCCACGAGGGGGGAAGGGAGAAAAGCGCGTCCGCTAAGCCCCTCCCTCCTTGCGGGGGAGGGGTTTGGGGTGGGGGGAGACAGCTTCTCAAAGGGTCTCTGAAGGGCGAAGCCCAGCACGATGTACTGGGCCAGCGGCAGCGCCGCGGCGAAGAAATGAGTCATGTAGCAGGCGGCGCTGCTCAGGCCAAGCCCTGCCCAATGCGCCGCCGAGCGCTCACCGCGCAGCAGGACCAGGAAGTAGTACGAGGCCAGCAGGGCCGTGATAAAGAACAGGGCATAGGGGCGCGCCACCCGCGAGAGCCAGATATGGTATGGGTTACAGGCCAGCAACAGCCCCGCCCACAGTGCCAGCGGCCGGCTGCCATAGAGCCGTAGTGTCACCCAGATCAGTAAGGTGATGCCGCTCACTCCCAGCAAGACCGACGGCCAGCGCAACATGAAGTCGTTGCCGGTGGGCAGGGCGCGCATGAGCAAGAAGTACAGCGGGACATGGACGCCGTCGGTCAGCAGCAGCGGCACAAACTCAGCGGCGGGCGCATCGGCAAAGAAGACGGTGAATGCCTCATCGGACCACAGGCTGTCGTCGCCTAGGCTGATCACCCGCAGCGCAAATCCCAGGAGCAGGAGCAGGGTGACCTGTACGAGAAAGCGCGTCTGTCTCATGGGCTAGTTCCCCAGCGCGCGAATGATGACAGAGCCTGGCGCAGCCTCCGCGAGCGCAGGGCACCGATCTGTGCGCGGGCGCGCTGGGGCAGATGGCCCAATGCTCATCGCGTCCACCTTGCTCAGTCTTCCAGACCGATCTGGATGGCGTCCCCCTCCACGCGCACGGGGAACCAGGGCACCGGGATCACCGCCGGCATGGCCAGCACGCGCCCATCGCGGATGTCGAACTGCGCACCATGCCGCGGGCAGGTGATGGTGAACCCGTCCAGATCGCCTTCGGCCAGCGGGCCGTCGTCGTGTGTGCAGCGATCTTCGATGGCGTAGTAGGTGCCGCTCACGTTGAACACACCAATGTAGAGGCCCTCGACCTCGAAGACTTCGCGCTCGCCGGGCGGAATTTCGGCGGTCGTGGCGACAGTGATAAAGCGTGGCACTGGGATCCCCCTCTCTGAAAGTGTGGATTATGGCGGATTGCGCCAGAACATGAAGCTGCGAAAGCCCTCGCGCACCAGCTCGTCGGGAATCTGGAGCGCGCGGGTCAGGTCGAAGATCATCTCCCAGAACCCGTTGGCGACGGGCGGGATAAACCACAAAGCCAGAAAAACCAGGAACAGGCCATACGAGCCGATCTGCAGAAGCTGCCAGCGCGTGCGCGCGTCGAGCAGCGGCTCGATCACGCCGAAGCCGTCCAGCGGCGGCACCGGCAGCAGGTTGAAGCACACCGCCGTGACCTGCAGCATGATCAGGAAGGCGACTGCCGACCACAGCGACGTGTTCTCCCAGATCGATCCAGACTCCGGGCTGTGCCCCAGCCAGAGGGTGAACTCGATCAGCGTCGTGTCCACCAGCCCGACGATGAAGGGCAGCGCCAGCAGCAGCGCCAGCAGCAGGTTGGCCGCTGGCCCCGCCGCCGAGACCGCCGCCCCCCACCACTTGCTGCGCAGGCGGTGCCGCTCGATGTACACCGCGCCGCCCGGCAGGCCGATGCCGCCCATCGCCAGGAAGAGCAGCGGCAGGCCGATGCTCAGCATGGGATGCGTGTACTTGAGCGGGTTGAACGACAGGTAGCCCTTGTCCTTGACGGTGTAATCGCCGCCCCAATACGCAACCACGGCGTGGGCGAATTCGTGCAGCGTCACCGAAAAGACCCAGCCGACGAGCACAAAGATGAAAGTGAACAGCGAGCTGCCGGGCAGGGCGAAAAGCAGGTAGGCGATCAGCAGCGCCAGCCCGCCGATCAGCCAGGGCCGGCGGTCGCGGCGCGGTGCGGCCCCGGCGTGCGGGTGCCTGGCGCGCCGGGTGGGGATGACCACGATCTCCGGCCTGGCGTCTGCGGGCGCGGCGGAGACCTGGGCCGGCGCGACCGGGCGACCTGGCGGCTGCCGGCGCAGATCGTCGCGCACGTCTTCCGGCGACAGCGCCACGCTGCCCAGCGCCTCACCGACCGCGCCGTCCTGCTCGGACAGCAGCGCCAGCAGCAGGTGCCGCGAGTCCAGCGCCGGCTGCTCAAGCTGAGTTGCCTCGTGCGCGGCACGCTCAAGGGCGTCTTTGGCCCCCCGGCTGTAGCCCTTCAGGGCGACGGGCGTCTCGCGCTCGATGCCGACCGACGCGGCGACGCGCGCGTAGAGGGCGTCCGTATCCGCGCCGCCGGCGCGCAGCAGGCCGCACGCTGAAGAGTCGGACTGGCGCAGCAGGCCGAGCAACAGGTGCTCCACGTCCACGTAGACGTTGTGACGCTGCCCGGCTTCCAGATTGGCGCGATCCAGGATGGCGCGCAGATCGGCGGTAGGGAGCAGTTCAGCAGCGGGCATCAGCGGGGCCTGCGCTATTCATCTTCCTGAACAGACCAACCCAGATGAGCGTAGACGCCCGCCTTGAGCACTTTGAGCGACAGCAGAGCGCACTTCAGTCGCGTCGGGCTGAGAGGGATGCCGAGCAGGTCGAGCACGTCCTGGCGGTCAAGATTGCGCAGCTCGTCCAGCGTCTTGCCGATGATCTCCTCGCCGAGCATGGACGCCGAGGCCTGGCTGATCGTGCAGCCTTCGCCCTGCCAGGAGACAGCCTTGACGCGATTCTGCTCGTCAAGCTGAAGGGTCAGGTGCAGGTGATCGCCGCAGAAGGGGTTGTCGTCTTCGTACTCGATGTCGGCGGGATCGAGCGGCTCCCCGAAGTTGCGGGGGTGCTGCCCGTGATCAATGATGTTCTCCATGTAGAGGTCCATCGGGGTTCCTCACAGCGTGCAAATGGCTGGCGCGGCATGGGCGAGAGCGCCGGGCCGGCGGCGCGTCAGCCGCCCAGCCCGAAAACTCTGCGCGCATTGTAGATCGCTTCAACCAGGGCGTCCACATCGTCGCGCGTATTGTACACGTAGAAGCTGGCGCGCGCGGTCGCCGCCACGCCCAGGCGCTTGTGCAGGGGCATGGCGCAGTGGTGCCCGGCGCGCACGGCGACGCCCTCGGCGTCGAGCAACTGGGCCACGTCGTGGGCGTGAATGTCCTGCAGGGTGAAGGTGGCCACCCCGTTGCGCTGCGAGGCATCGGGGCCGTACAGCGTCAGGCCGGGGATTTCGCTCAGCCGGTCCAGCGCGTAGTCGGCCACGATCTTCTCGTGGGCGAGGATGTTGTCCATGCCCAGCGCGCCCAGGTAGTCCACTGCTGCGCCCAGCCCGGCGGCTTCGGCGATGGCCGGCGTGCCAGCCTCGAACTTATGCGGCAGGTCGTTCCACGTGCTGCCCTCCAGCGTCACCCGGCGGATCATCTCGCCGCCGCCCAGGAAGGGGGGCATCGCTTCGAGCAGGGCGCGCTTGCCATAGAGCACGCCGATGCCGGTCGGCCCGGCCATCTTGTGCGCGGAGAAAGCCAGGAAGTCCGCGTCGAGCGCCTGCACGTCTACGGCCAGGTGCGGCACGCTTTGCGCGCCGTCCACAGCAAAGAGCGCGCCGGCGGCGTGCGCCTCGGCGATCATCTCCCGCACAGGATTGACTGTGCCGAGCACATTGCTGACGTGCATGATGCTGACCAGCCTGACCGGTTCCTCGCGCAGGAAAGCGCGGTAAGCATCCAGGTCCAGCAGGCCCTCATCGGTGACGGGGATGTAGCGCAGGTGAACGCCGGTCTGCTCGGCCAGGATATGCCAGGGCACCAGGTTGCTGTGGTGCTCCATCTCACTGAGCACGATCACGTCACCGGGGCGCAGGGTCGCGCGGCCCCACGAATAGGCGATCAGGTTGATGCTTTCGGTCGTGTTGCGAGTGAAGATGATCTCGCGGGGCGAGGCGGCGTTGATGAAAGCACACACCTTCTCGCGCGCGCCCTCATAGGCAGCGGTTGCGCGCTCGCTGAGGACGTGAATCCCCCGGTGCACGTTGGCGTGGCTGGTCTCGTAATAGTGACTCATGGCGTCAATGACCTGGCGCGGCTTCTGGCTACTGGCCGCCGAGTCCAGGAAGACGAGCCGCTTGCCGGGGTGCGCTTCCTGGTCGAGGATCGGGAAGTCCGCGCGGATGGCGGCGATGTCGAGGGGAACTGTGGGATGGGTCATAGTATGCTCGCTTGTGCGCAGGCGGTGATCAGTTGTCAGTTACCAGTTACCAGTTACCAGTGATCGGTTGCCAGTGATCGGCGTTTGATGAGCCGCCACCGATCCTCTGTGTTCGATTTTCTCAGGCGGGCGCTGATCGTAAGGGCGTATCGCCATACGTCCCGACGGGAACAAGCTGCCCGCCCAGGCTGAGCCGTGCCGCGAACAGGGCGGATTATACCGTCTAGCCCCGCTGCTGGCAGCGCGTTCCGAGCGCGAACAGAAAACCGGGCCTCGTGCGACCCGGTTTGCCGATTGCTCCCCTCCCCCGCAGCCTCGGCTAGACCTCGCCGAGCAGCTTGCGCTCGACGTAGGCCATCATCCGTTCGCGCACGTTCTCGAACGGGATGCGGTCCAGCACGGGCACGAAGAAGCCATCCACGACCAGCTTCTCAGCTTCCAGGCGCGGCAGCCCGCGCGACATCAGGTAGAACAGCACTTCCTCTTCAACCTGCCCGGTGGCCGAGGCATGCGTGCAGCGCACATCGTCGGCCTGAATCTCCAGGCCGGGGATGCTGTCCACGCGGGCGTGGTCGCTCATGATCATGGTACGGTTGGCTTGGAAGCCGTCGGTCTTCTGCGCGCCGGGCAGCGCCTTGATCATGCCCTGCCACACCGCCCGCGAGTGATCCTTCAGCACGCCCTTGAACAGCAGGTCGGACGTGGTGTGCGGCGCGTTGTGGTTCTGCTGAGTGTCCAGGTCCATGAATTGCTGGCCGTCCGGGAAGTAAAGCGCGCTCATGCGGCCCCACGAGCCGCGCCCGTCCAGGTCAATCTCCATGAAAGCCTTGACCAGCTTGCCGCCCATCTGCCCGGTGATCCAGTCGAGCTGTCCGTCATGGCCGACGCGGGCGCGCTGCGTGCTGAACTCGAACATGCTGCGGCCCCAGTCCTGCAGGTTGACGAAACGCAGCGTCGCCTTGTCCCCGACGATCAGCTCGGTCGCGCCGATGAAGCTGGCGTCGCTGGGCATGGTCGGCGACAGATTCTCGTGGAGATAGTCAATGGACGCGCCCTCTTCCAGCACGACCAGCAGATGACCGAGCATAGCGGCGGGGCGGCTGGCGTAGAAGATGCTGTGCGCGGGCAGCGTCACCGCCTGGCCGCGCGGCACATAGAGAAAGACGCCGTGCGTCCACAGAGCCGCGTTGAGCGCCGCGAACTTGCCGAGCTGGGGCGTGACGGCGTGCGTCATCAGGTGCTGGCGCACCAGGTCGGCGTGCTCGCGGGCGGCGCTGCGCAGATCGGTGAAGATGACGCCCTGGCGGGCCAGCGCCGCGCTCGCTTCGTGGTGAACCAGCTTGTCGTCCACGAAGGCGATCATCCCGCCCTGTTCGCCGCCGAGCAGGGGGCGGCGGTTGTCGGCGGGGATGTCTTCGACACGCCCGCCGTTGGGCGCGCGCAGCACGCCCGCGCTGTCCCAGTTGATATGCCGGTAATCGGTGCGCCGCCAGGCCTCGTCGTTAGTAGTGGGCATGGGCAGCGCCTCGTAGATGTCCCAGGCGGTCAGCCGGGCTTCGCGCAGCCAGGCCGGCTCGCTGTAACGCGCGCTCAGCGCTTCGACATCGGCGCGAGTGAGCGGCGGCGCTTGAAATTCACGTGCAACACGACGACGGGTTGCCACAGGCGTTCCTCTCTCAGGGTAGTGATTAGTGATTGGTAATTGGTTGCTGGTCATTGGCGATCAGGGATCAGGCGTCAGGGATCAGCCGTTATAATTAGGGCGGCGCTCTGCCCGCTCCAGGGCGCGGCAAACAGTGCCCCTGCGCAGAAAATCGCGTGCTTTCGCAGGGGCGGCGCTCTGCCCCGCCTAACCGATCGAACCAGCCATCTGAAGCTGGATCAGGCGGTTCATCTCAATGCTGTATTCCATCGGCAGCTCTTTGGTCAGCGGCTCCAGGAAGCCGTTGACGACCATGGCGTTGGCTTCGTCTTCGCCCAGGCCGCGGCTCATCAGGTAGAAAAGCTGGTCGTCGCCGATCTTGCTGACAGTGGCTTCGTGGCCGACAGTGACGCTCGGATTCTCGATCTCGATGTACGGGTACGTGTCCGACTCGCTGTGATCGTCCAGCAGCAGGGCATCGCAGACGACGGTGCTCTTGGCGTGCGCCGCGTCAGGATAAACCTTCAGCAGGCCACGGTAGCTGCTGCGCCCGCCATCCTTGCAGATGGACTTGCTGATGATCTGGCTGGTGGTGTTGGGCGCGATGTGGATAACCTTGCCGCCTGCGTCCTGAATCTGGTTGCGACCGGCGAAAGCGATGGACAGAATTTCGCCGTGCGCGCCCGGCTCCAGCAGGTACACCGACGGGTACTTCATGGTGATCTTGCTGCCCAGGTTGGCGTCCACCCATTCGTGGGAAGCGTCGCCGTGCACCAGGGCGCGCTGCGTCACCAGATTGTAGACGTTATCCGACCAGTTCTGGATGGTCGTGTAGCGCGAGCGCGCGCCGCGCTTGACGACGATCTCGATCACGCCGCTGTGCAGGCTGTCGGTGGAATAGGTGGGCGCGGTGCAACCTTCGACGTAGTGCAGGAACGCGCCTTCGTCCACGATGATCATCGTGCGCTCGAACTGGCCGATGCTGGCCGTGTTGAGGCGGAAATACGCCTGGAGAGGCATTTCGATGCGCACGCCCGGCGGGATGTAGATGAACGAGCCACCCGACCATACTGCCGTGTTGAGCGCCGCGTACTTGTTGTCGTAGGCGGGGATGACCGTGCCGAAATACTGGCGGAACAGGTCCTCGTGCTCCCGCAGCCCAACCTCAATGCTCTTGAAGATGACGCCCTGCGCCTCTAGCTCCTTGCGCACCTGGTGATAGACCATCTCCGAGTCGTACTGGGCGCCGGCGCCGGCCAGGAACTTCTGCTCGGCTTCGGGGATGCCCAGCCGGTCGAAAGTGCGCTTGATGTCTTCGGGGACGTCGTCCCACGAACGCGCCTCTTTTTCGGCAGGCTTGACGAAGAAGTAAATGTCGTCTTCGCTGAAGCCGGACAGATCCGGCCCCCAGGTAGGCACGGGCTTGCTCTGGTAAATCTCCAGCGCCTTGAGACGTTGGGTGCGCATCCATTCCGGCTCGCCCTTCATCTCGCTGATCTGGCCGACAATCTCGGCGTCGAGGCCCTTGCGCGCCTTGAAGACGTAGGTATCGGGATCGCGGAAGCCGTATTGCTCGTCGTAGGCTTCGCGGATGCCCTGAAGCTGCTCTGCATCACCCATGTGCTTGCTCCGTTGGTTTAAGCGGTCAGCGGTCAGCTTTCAGCGAAAGGCTGGAACGCTGCTCTGCTGCGGATGGCGGGAATCTGTGAGTCCTCACCTGCTGACGGCTGAGCGCTGATGGCCGAAAGCTATTTGCCGCTGCCGTTCTGCTTCTCACGCAGCCAGTCGTAACCCTGCTCTTCGAGGTGCAGCGCCAGTTCCGGCCCGCCGCTCTCCACGATTTGCCCGTCCATCATGATGTGCACAAACTGCGGCTTGATGTAGTTGAGGATGCGCTGGTAGTGGGTGATGACCAGCACGCCCAGGTTCGGGCCGTAGAGGGTGGTGACGCCCTCTGACACGACGCGCAGCGCGTCAATGTCCAGGCCGGAGTCCGTCTCGTCCATGATGGCGATCTGCGGCTCCAGCACGGCCATTTGCAGGATTTCGGCGCGCTTTTTCTCGCCGCCGGAAAAACCGTCGTTGAGGTAGCGCCCGGCGAACTCGTGATCCATGCGCAGCATGTCCATCTTCTCGATCATCAGCTTGCGAAAAGCCGGGATCGGGATGCCCTTGTCTTCCGGGTTGGTCATGCGCCGCCGCGCGTTCAGCGCGTTGCGCAGGAAGTTGGCCACGGTGACGCCGGGGATGGCGACAGGGTACTGAAAGGCCATGAACAGGCCCCGCCGGCTGCGCTCGTCCGGTTCCATCTCCAGAATGTCCACGCCATCGAAAATGATCTGCCCGGCGGTGACTTCATAGGCAGGATGGCCCATGATCGTGTTGGACAGGGTGCTCTTGCCGGAGCCATTCGGCCCCATCAGCGCGTGAATCTCGCCCTGGCGGACGATCAGATTGACGCCTTTCAGAATCGGCTGGTCTTCGACCGTGACATGCAGATTACGGATTTCTAGCGCAGCGCCCATCGGTATGCTGTATCTCCTCACTGACTGCGATATTTCCCAATCACCGGCTCATTCAGCCGTTAAGTTTCTCTCAGTTGAGAACATTTCGCAACGGTTCTAGCGTGTATTATAACAGGTGAGCGAGCTGAAGCCAATAAGAAAGATGCCCGTCTTATAAAAACCCGGCGAGCGCGGGTTTGTCGGTGGCGCTGCGCCTGTCTTATACTCTGCTCAGTACGAGCTTTGGCCATTTGCAGAGGAGAACGGTTCATGTCTGATCAACTGCTGGATCCCGGCGCAGTAGCCCGCGCGCAGAAGGAGCATCTGGTACGCGAGGCGCTGCGCGAAATCTATGACCCGGAGATTGGCCTCAACGTGATCGAGTTGGGGCTGGTGCGCGAAATCCTGGTCGAGGACGACAAGCTGCATATCGTGATGATCCTGACCACGCCGTTCTGTCCCTATGGGCCGCAGTTGCTCGAAGCTACACGGTACAGAGCGCAAGAGGCGCTTGAAGTGCCCACGACCATCGAGGTTGGCATGGAGATGTGGGATCCCTCGATGGCCGAGGGGGGCGTATTGAGTGATTGGGGGCTGTTCTAGGGGCGGTTAAGCGCTCTTGATCTCTGTTCTCCCCGGCCCCTTCCCTCGCCAGCAGGAAAAGGGGAGTGGCGAGTCTCAACCGGCGGGAATACGCTGCCTGGCTCTGGGTGCGTGCAAAACCTGTCAGGCGGGGGTGCTGCTCCGCTGCGCCCTGGCTTACCTCACTCCCGCTCAGCGCTGACGCGCCGCGCCGCCCCCTCCCCGCGTCGGAGAGGGGGCAAGCCGAGCATAGCGCGGCTGGGGGTGAGGTCACTGCCCCCCACCCGGCGAGTCGCTGCCAGCCTTTGCACGCACCCCTGGCTCTTGCCATGTTGTCAATTTCGGCAAAAAAGACTACCATGCCGTAAGAATCATATCGAGTGGCGATCCTCAAGGAGCGTGCGGCATGGCGACCCCCTATGACGGCAAGGTTGGCATCTGGCATTGGAAAGGCGACTCCGTCGCCGAGGAGTCGATTGAGGGGCTGTGCCGGACGATCAAGAAATGGGCGCCGGCGATCACGCAGGTGTGGGTCAAAACCAGCGACGGCCCCCACTGGCAGGGTAAGTTCGACACCGATCGCAATCTGGCGATTGACGGCCCTGCCAGCGTGGATAAGTGGGTGCGCGTCCTGGACTCGTTCGGGCTGGAGTTCCACGCCTGGGCGGTTGTCACAGGCAAGGATATCAACGAGGAGGCGGATCGCATCATTGATGTGTGCAACCGGCCCGGTGTGCGCTCGATGGTGCTCGATGTCGAGCCGTACTCCGGCTTCTGGACGGTGGGCAAAGAGCCGATCCGCCCGTTCATGACGCGCATCCGGCGCGGAGTGGGCGGGCGTTTTCACATCGCCATGGCCATTGACCCGCGCCCGCGCCACAAGGCCTCCATCTTCCCCGACGAGTGGCGACCTTTCGTCAACAGCGTGCATCTGCAGGTGTACTGGGACACCTTTCAGCGCGCCTACGCCGAAGTGCTGGACGAAGCCTATAACACCTGGAAGAGCTATGGGCTGCCGCTCTATCCGGTGATGCCCGGCAAGGCACCGCGTGACGAGATCATCGCCGGGCGCAAGTACGTGATCGACCGCCACAAGGCCCCCGGCATGAGCTGGTGGCGCTTCGGCACAATCGGCCCGATCGAGTTCCCCGCCATCAATCAGCCGATGGTGCCCGGCGACGGGAGCACCGAGCCAGAGCCGCCGGCGGCCAAGGGGCGCTACGGCATCGAGATCGTGATCACCCCCGACAAGCCGCAATACCGCGACGGGGCCTATGCGGGCGGGGACGTGGGCAAGCTGCTCAAGACGTTCAAGAACACCTGGGGCTGGACGGCCAAGTACAAGGCGACCGCCAAGACGAGCAGCCTGGTCTGGGCGCGCTGGGACCCGCAGCTTGTGGCCAGCGGCTGGTACGAGGTGTCCGCCTTCGTCCCGGCGCGTCACGCCACCACCGGGGTCGCGCGCTACAAGCTGCACGGTGCCCTCGGCGCGTCCAGCGAGCTGGTGGTGCCTGTCCGCCAGGCCGACCAGTACAACGTCTGGGTGCCGCTGGGCGTGTTCCAGTTCGACGCCAACAACGCGACGGCGGGCGTGGTCTTTCTCAACGACCTGACCGGTGAGGAGGACAAGGAGATCGCCTTCGACGCTATACGCTGGCGTCAGATCGTGGGCATCACGCCGACCGAGAAATACCTGGCCGACGGTTATGACAGCCCGGTGGGCACGGCGGCGGAGCGCAGCGGCGACAAGGTGTGGCCGGGCAATTGGTTCGACGCGACCGGCTTCGACCGGCTCTACCGGGTCGGCACGGTGAACCAGGCCTATCACACCGGGGCTGACCTGAACATGAACGAGCCGTACTGGGATGCGGATGCCCATTCGCCGGTCTATGCAGCGGCGTCCGGC
Organism: Anaerolineae bacterium; assembly: GCA_023382715.1. Classification (GTDB taxonomy): domain Bacteria; phylum Chloroflexota; class Anaerolineae; order Aggregatilineales; family Aggregatilineaceae; genus UBA2029. Next base: position 16,750 of record JAHDWP010000011.1, on the reverse strand, counting down.
GTGGTGACATTCGCAGACCGTGTGCCGGGCTGGGGCCAGGTGATCATCATCCGCCACGACCCGCTGATCTCCACCGGGCAGGTGCTCTACGGGCGTTATGCGCATGTCGAAGACATGCGGGTGCAGGTGGGCGACCGCGTCGTGCGCGGCCAGCAGATCAGCAAGGTGGGCAACGCGGACGGCATCTTTGCCTATCATCTGCACTTCGATCTCAGCAACACGACAGTTCTGGAGACGCAGCCCTGGCACTGGCCGAAGATGAACCGATCAAATCTGCGGGCCAACTACATTGACCCGCTCGATTTCATCCTCAACCACCGGCCAGAGGATCGCTAGGCGGCGGGCGACCGTTAGCGCGTAACTGGGCAAGCGGGGGCAGGCGCGAGTCTGCCCCCCAACGTTTGCCCGACGGGCGTTCTCTGTGGGACGATTGCCTGGTATAATCCCCGGCATGGACAGGAACCGGTTCACGCAGTTCGAGGAGCGCGTGCAGGCGCTGGTCGAAGGCGGCTTTGCGCGGCTGTTCGCCGGGCGGCTCAAGCCGCGCGAAGTGGCGCTCCGCCTGGCGCGGGCGATGGAGGACGGGGCGGCGCTCGACTCCAGCGGGACACTCGCCGCGCCGAACCACTACGCGGTGCGGCTTCATCCCGACGATCACCGGGCGCTGCTGGATGCCCACCCCGATCTGGACGTCTCGCTGGCGAGCGACATCGTGGCGCTGGCCCGCGAGAGCGACCTGCGGCTGGAAACACCGCCCGAAGTGTTGTTCGTCTCCGACCCGGAAGTGGCGGCCCATACGGTCTTCGTGCACGCCGAGCATGTAGACGCCACGCGCCGGACGACCCGCCTGCTGCTGGAGCGCGATCTGCGCTCCACCGATCTGCCCCCCGACGCGCCGCCGCCCCCGGCCTACCTGGTGGTGGACGGCGACCGCTACGTGCTGCTTGAGCGCCCGGTGATCAACATTGGGCGACGGCGCGACAACACCATCGTGCTCGACGACCGGCGCGTCAGCCGCCATCACTGCCAGCTGCGCTACCGTTTCGGCGAGTTTGTGCTCTACGATCTGGCCAGCCGGGGCGGGACGTTCGTCAACGATGCGCGCGTATCGGAGTGTGTGCTGCGTTCCGGCGATGTCCTCTCGCTGGCCGGCGTCAAGCTGGTCTATGTCGTGGACGAGAATACCACCAGCGCGAACGGCGCTCCCGGCGGCGATACGGAGATTTATCTGCGCGCTGTTGATGACGACGACGCCTTTGATGAGGAGCCGTGAAGGTGGACGCTGTGCTGTTGGCGCTGCGCATCCTGGCCGGGGGCCTGCTGTTGGCCTTCCTGGGCGCGGTGTTCCTCATGCTCTGGCGCGACTTCCAGGCGGCGACGGCGGCGGCGGGCGAGCCAGGGCGACGCCGGGGCCGGCTGGTCGTGGTGGGCATGGGCGCTGCGGCGCGCCTGGGGGCCAGCTACGCACTGCTGCCACTGACAACGCTGGGCCGCGCGCCGACCAATACCATCGTGCTGGACGACTCTTTTTGCAGCCAGGAGCACGCGCTGGTCACGCGGCGCGATGGGCAATGGTGGCTGGAAGACCGGGACAGCAGCAATGGCACACGCCTGAACGGCCAGCCGGTGCGCGAGCCGGTCGTACTATCGTCGGGCGACGTGATCGGCGTGGGGCGGTCGGAGCTGCGCGTCGAGCTGGACTGAGGGGAACCGGGCGCGCCGGGAATCTGGCGCGCGGCCCGGTTCCTGAGAGGGGCGGATCACTGTGGACGGCACACACGACATCGCGCTGCGGCCTTTTGCACCGCGTGACCTGGCGCAGTGCACCGACGTGGAGCAGGCAGTGTATGGCAGCGGGGCCTATTCCACCTACTTCTTCCGCCAACTGCACGACCTGAACCCGGCGCTGGTGTGGATTGCTGAAGACCGGCGCACCGGAAAGATCGTCGGGCACCTGTGCGCGGCCATCGGCCAGGGCGGAGAGGTCGGCTGGATTCTCAACACAGCGGTGCTGGCGCACTACCGGCGGCAGGGTATCGGGCGGCTGCTGCTGGAGCGCGGAGTCGCCGAGCTGCGCGCGGCGCAGGTGCGCCGGATGCTGGTCACGTCGGAGCCGGAGAACGTCGCGGCTATCCGCCTTTACGAGAGACTGGGCTTTCGTGCCGTGCGCACCGAGGCCGACTACTACGGCGACGGGTACGAGCGGCTGATTCTTGAGTGCGACATAGAAGGGGAATAGACGCATGAACCTGGGTCTGGAGGATGCGCGGGTCTTCGTGGCGGCGAGCAGCGCCGGGCTGGGGGCAGCGGTTGCGCGGCGCTTCTGCCTGGAAGGGGCCGATGTTGCCATCAACGGGCGCAACCCCGACCGGCTGGCCGCGGTTGCCGAGCGGCTCTTCGTGGAAACAGGACGGCGCGTGGTGGGCATGCCCGGCGATGTGTCCGACCCGGAAGCCGTCTACGGCCTCGTCGCTCGCGCCGCCGAGCGGCTGGGCGGGCTGGACATCCTGGTGACCAACGCCGGTGGGCCGCCGGCGGGGACGTTCGCGACCACGCCGGCGGAGGAGTATGAGCTGGCCTTCCGGCTCAACTTCATGAGCGCGGTGAACCTGATCCGGGCGGCGCTGCCACATCTGCGCAAGAGCAGCCGGGCGGCCATCCTGACCATCACCTCGGTGTCGGTCAAGCAGCCGATCCCCAACCTGATCCTCTCCAGCAGCGTGCGCATGGGCGTGATCGGGCTGACCAAGTCGCTGGCCAATGAGGTGGGGTCGCTGGGCATTCGCGTCAACAGCATCCTGCCCGGCTACACGCGCACCGAGCGCGTGGCCCAGCTTGTCGAAAACCGCGCGCGCGAGGAAGGCATCTCCCTGGAGGAGGCCTATGCGCGCCAGTCGGCCAGCAGCCCGCTGGGGCGCATCGGCGAGCCGGAGGAGTTCGCCAATGTCGCCGTGTTCCTGTGCTCACCGGCGGCAGGCTACGTGCACGGGGCGATGATCCCGGTGGATGGCGGTCTGATCGGCGCGTCGTTGTAAGAGGCCGCATGGAAGGCCCGCGTTACGATTTGCCTCACCCCTAACTCCCTTCTCCATACGCGACGAGGGGACTTCGCCGTTACAGCGATGGCCGGGGGTGAGTCTTCCGCGCGAAGAGGCCGGTCGAGGAGTTATGCGCCCCCTTCCCCACGCGGAGAGACGGGAGAAGATTCAGAGACCCCAAGCTCTCTCTCTTCGTGGGATGGCGAGCAACTTCTCAAATGATCTCTGCGGCGCATCCCCGCGCTTCCCGCTGAGCGAGCGCAAGCTCGCTTTTCGTTTTTGTGCCGTTTGGACTATACTGCGGGGCTATGAGCGAGAATCCGCCTCTCACCCCGGAGCCTTCCTTGTTGTCTGCGATGGAATACACCGTGATCAGCGGTCATGATGTGGCTGGCGACCCTGGCCTGGCCCAACTGCGCTGCTACCTGCCGGTGCTGGCAGTGATCGCCGCGCCGTTCGCCTCCATGAGCGGCAACGAGGACCCGCTCAGCCCGGCAGACCCCGCCCAGGAATGGCACACCCTGCTGCGCGCGCTGAAGGAAGCCGGGCCGAAGCAGAAAGCGACGAGCGCGCCGTTGGCGCTGGCGCGCCTGTTGCCGCCGACCGCCGAGCGGCTGGCGGCGGCGCTGGCCAGTCATGGCGCCGATGCCTTTCGCATCGTGCACTTCGTCGCGCACGGCGAGCGCGACATGCTCTACCTGGAAGACGACGACGGCAGCGAAGCCTACATGGTGGCCGAGCACGCCGTGAAGCTGTTCGCGACCAGCGGAGCGCGCCTGGTGATCCTGGACGGGTGCTTCAGCCGGCGGCTGGCGCAGATGTTGCTCGACGAGACGCCGGTCGAGGCGGTGCTGGGTACGCGGCGCCGGGCGTCGGAAGAGCAGGCGGTCGCCTTCAACGCGCGCCTTTACGCAGAGCTGGCCGGCGGCGCGGGCGTGCGCGAGGCGTTTCGCGCGGCGATCGCTGATCTGCGCGACCGCCCGGACGGGCAGGCAGACCGCTACGAGCTGGTCATTGACGACACCCGCCACGAGGTGTGGCTGGCCCTGCCAGAGCCGGCCCAGCGCGCCCCTCGCCCGCTGATCGCTGACGGGATGCCGCGCACCTATGACCTGCCCCTTCCGCTCGGATTCGTCGGGCGGCGCGAGCTGCTGCGCAAGCTGGCCGAAGACATGTTCCGCTTCGACCGCCGCCTGGTGCTGCTGGCCGGGCCGGACGGCGTGGGCAAGCGTTGGCTGGCGGCGGAGTTCGCCAACCGTTTTGGCTGGCGCTTTCGCGATGGCGTGATCTGGCTGCGCTGTGGCGCGACGACGACCGTCCGCGAAGTCCAGGCGCTGCTGGCCGGGGTCGCCGGGCTGCCGCCGCTGGCGCCGCGCGATGACGTGCTGGCGGCGCTGGCTGGGCGACGTCTGCTGCTGGTGCTGGAGCGGGTGGACGCGCTTGGCTCTGGGGCAGAGCGCCACGCGCTGGCCGACTTCCTGGCCGATCTGCTGGCTCCGGCGGGCCACGGCGTCATCCTGACCGCCACCCAGCCCGACGAGGCGCTGCTGCCCACCGGCCCGACTTTCACGGCGAAGCTGCGCGCGGCGGAGCGGCTGCCCGCCAGAGACGCGCGCACCCTGGCCATGCGCCGCGCTGTTGTGCGCGGCGTCGAAGCGCTGGACGTGGACACGATTGACGACTTCCTCGACCGGACGCGCCAGTTGCCCTGGCTGATCGTGCGCGGCGTAGAGATGGTGCGCGGTGACGGCGTGGAGGCGACGCTCAAGTATCTGAGCGCGTTCGACCAGGACGATGATGCTGCCCTGCCCGCCGCGTACCTGCGCCGCCAGCTTGAATGGCTGATGGCCGATCACCGCGACGCGCTCAAACTGCTGATTCGCGCGCAGGGCATCCCGGACGGCTTCGACGAGCGACTGGCTTTGGGGCTGGCCGGTGGCGATGCCGCCGAACAGCTTGAGCTGTTGCTGGCGCGGGACGTGCTGCGCCGCGACGAGGCGCTGTTCGTCATCCCGGACGAAGTGCGCGCCTTCATCCGCGAGCGCTTCCCGCTGGACGCGCCCAAGCAGGCGCACCTTGACCGCGTGATCGCACAATACTTCGCGCAGACCTGGCCCGACGATCTCACCAGCCCGCTGGACGCCGTCAGCCGGGCGCGGCTGAACAACGTCCGCGCGCTGCTCGAACGGGAGATCGGCGCCGGCATGGTCGCTGCGCCGGTGGAGCTGGCGCGCCTGCTCGTGGCGGCGGCCCCGACTTTTGCGGCGGCGGGGCTGGCCGGCGAATTTGCGCGCTACGCCGAAGGCGTGCGCAGCCAGTTGCCAGAGGGCAACGATCTGGCGCGGCTGCAGGTGGCGCTGGGCAGCATAATCAGCGCGCTGCCCGGCAAGCAAGACGAAGCGGGCTGGCTCTTCCAGGTGACGCTGGCCATCGAAGGGCTGAGCCGCCCCGTGCTGGCCGAAGCGAGCCTGGCCTATGGCCAGCACCTCGTCGCCGTTGGACAGACGGGGGCGGCGGTGGACTTGCTGGCGCGCTCCTTCCGGGCGGTGATGGCCCAGCCGGACGGCTCGGATGTGCGTGTGGCGGCGATGCTCGCCTGCGAATGGGGACGGGCGCTCGCCGCGCGCGGCCAGCACGCCGACGCGATCAAGCGCTTTGAGGGGGCCATCGCCGGGTACGCGCGCACCAGGCAGGCCGAGCTTTCGGCGGAAGTGCAGCGCGACCTGTGCGCGTCGCTGATCGCGCTCGGCGAGACGGCGCGCGCCGAAGACGTGCTGCGCCGGGCGCTGGCCACGGCGGACGCTGCGGGCCGGCGCGACCTGGCCGCCGAGCTACGTCAGCAGTTGGCCGGGCTGCACCGGGGCCGCGCCGATCAGCTTGCGCGCGAGGAGCGCGTGGGCGAGGCCGCCGCCGAGCTGGGCGAGGCGGTGCGGCACCTGAGCGCGGCGGTCGCCGACACGCTGGCCCTGCCAGATCGCTTGCGGCTGGCGCGCGCGCTGCACGACCTGGCCCGCGCGCAGGCGCAGGCGGGCATCCTGGACGACGGCGCAGCCAACGCCGCGCGCGCGCACGCTCTGCTGGCCGAGGTGGAAAGCCTGCCCGACCTGGCCGAGGCAGCGATCACGCTGGGTCAGTTGCGTATGGCCCTGGGCGACGCGGTGAGCGCACAGTCGGCGCTGCACGAGGCGCTCGACCTGGCCAGGGCGCTGAGTCTGCCGGACGCTCTGTGCCGCGCGGCAGATGTTCTCGTGCGCGTCCACCAGATTCGCGCCCGCCACGCCCTGCAGGGCGACGCCACTTTCTGCCAGGACACGGCTGCCCAGGCTGCCAGCTCGCGCCAGCGCCTGATCGAGCTGAATCTGAGCGAGCACGCCGCCGCGCTGGAGCGCATCGTGCAGGGACTGTCCGCTCTGTAATTGCGGATTGCGGATTGCGAAATCAGAAATCTGCAATCCACAATTCGCAATCCGCAATCCGCAATTCGCAAGGCTGCCGCCGGCGATCCGCCCGTTGTCTGGGCGGGGCCAGCGCGTTACACTCCCAGATGGCGCGGCATTCGCGGGCCGCGCGGCGCCAGGAGCCTGGACGATGAGCCAGTGGGAGACGCTGACCTGCACCAACCACCCCGACCGCATTGCGCTCGAACGGTGCGAAGTCTGCCAGAAGCCCCTGTGCGCCTACTGCCTGTACTACACGGAAGACGGCCAACGCCTGTGCGCTGAGCACGCCGAAGAAGCGCGCAAGCTGGGCCTGCGCGTCGAGGAGCCAGGGGCTTACGCCGACCAGTTACTGGGCGCGCAGGTGGGCGCTGATCGCAAGCGCAAGCGCGAGCACGACGCAGTGACCGCTGGCGTCTATACCGGCAACTCGACCGATCTGCTCGGCTTTATCGGCCTGCTGGTTGGCGGCGTATCGCTGGTGGCGTGCTGCGGCGCGGGCTACTGTCTGCCGGTGGTGGGCTTTGCCCTGTCGTTGATGGCGCTGATCAACGCCCGGCATTCGCTCAACCCTCGCCGGACGCGGCGCCTGGGTGTGCTGGGCCTGCTGGTCTCTGGCGTGTGGGTGATCATCATCGCGGCCTGCATCGTCATGTATGGGTTGTCCCTCTCGTCGGCGATGACGGCCTTTCGGGGCGCGGCCTGGCAGTGGCCCACCGCCGTCAGCGCGACGGAGACGCCCACACCATCGCCCACGCCCCTGCCGACGCTGGACGATTTCGCCCGGACGCCGCTGGCCGGCGAGAGTCCGGGCGGGTGAGCGACCTTCTCCTTCTGCACAGAGAGGAGTGCTGTGGATGGATGCAGTGCGAATTGGCGTAATCGGCGGCTCTGGCCTGTATGAGATGCCGGAGCTGACCGATGTGGTCGAGCAGCACATCGAGACTCCGTTTGGGCCGCCCAGCGACGCGCTACGCATTGGCACGCTGGCCGGGCAGCGCGTCGCTTTCATCGCGCGGCACGGGCGCGGACACGTGCTCACGCCCAGCGAAGTGCCCTACCGCGCCAATATCTACGCCTTCAAGACGCTCGGCGTGGAGCGGGTGATCAGCGTCAGCGCGTGCGGGTCGCTGCGCGAGGCCATCGCGCCCGGCCACATCGCCGTCCCCGACCAACTGGTGGACTGGACGCGCGACAAGCGAGGCCGGACGTTCTTCGGCGATGGGCTGGTGGCCCACGTCTCGGCGGCGGACCCCTTCTGCCCGCACCTGAGCGCCGTGCTGGCCGACGCGGCGCAGGCGAACGGGGGCACCGTGCACCGGGGCGGCACGTTCATCACCAGCGAAGGGCCGCGCTTCGCCACCCGCGCCGAGAGCGCGCTCTACCGCTCGTGGGGCTGCGACCTGGTCGGCATGACCACGTCGCCCGAAGCGTTCCTGGCCCGCGAAGCGGAGATGTGCTACGCGGTGATGGCTCACATCACCGACTACGACGTGTGGCACGAGTCGGAAGAGGACGTATCGGTCGAGCTGGTGCTGCAAACGCTGAGCGCCAACGTACGCCTGGCGCAACAGGCGCTGCTGGCGGCGGTCGAGCGGTTGGCGGGGAGCGCGCGCGCCTGCGAATGCGAGAATGCCCTGGCGAACGCCTTGATCACGGCGCGCGCGGCCATTCCGCCGGAGACGCTGGCGCGGCTGCGGCCCATCGTCGGCAAGTATTTCGGCGAGTAAATATCAGAGAGCGGCGGTCAGCGATCAGTTTCCCGTCGTCAGTGAGCGGGGCATATTGCGATACGCCCCTATGCGCGGTCATCCCGCCAGTCGATCTCTGAAAACCGATCACTGATCCCTAACAACCAATAACCAACAACTATCTACCAGCTACCCATGCCCCCTCTGACCCCTCACTACGCGGACGACCTGGAAGAGGGTGCGCCCGCCGCGCGCCGCGAGCGGCTGCTGCTCGCCCTGGGCGGCGCGTTCATCCTGATCAACCATGTGGCGCTGCTGCTCGCCCGCGACCGCCCGGTGTCCCACCTGTGGCCGGTGGCGATGTGGGCGCTGTGCGCGGCGGGGGGACATGCCCTGCTCAACCGGCGGCTGCCCGCGCGCGACCCGCTGCTCTTCCCGTTGGCGATGCTGCTGACCGGGTGGGGGCTGAACCTGATCGCGCGGCTTGTGCCGTCGTACACGGTGCGCCAGACCTCGTGGCTGGTGGTGGGCATGTTGGCGCTGCTGGCGCTGACGGCCCTGCCGCGCGACCTGCGCTGGCTGCGCCGCTACCGCTACACGTGGCTGATCGGCGGACTGGCGCTGCTCTTTCTGACGATTTTCGTCGGGGAAAATCCGGCGGACACCGGGCCGCGCTTGTGGCTATGGCTGGGCCTCGGTCGCGTGTACTACCAGCCGTCGGAGCTGCTCAAGATTCTGCTGGTGGCGTTTCTGGCGAGCTACTTCGCCGAGCACGGGCGCTACATGCGCCAGGACACGGTACGCCTGGGACCCTGGCGGGTGCCGTCACCGGCCTTTCTGGGACCGGTGCTGCTGATGTGGGGCGTCTGCGTGATCGTGCTGGTCTGGCAGCGCGACCTGGGCACGGCGACGCTGTTCTTCGCCGTCTTCATGGCCATGCTGTACCTGGCCAGCGGCCAGGCGCTGCTGCTGGCCGGCGGGGCGGCGCTGCTGGCCATCGCCAGCGCGGTCGCCTACCGGCTGTTCGACGTGGTGGCCCTGCGCGTGGACATCTGGTGGAATCCCTGGCCGACGGCCAATGCGGGAGGCTATCAGATCGTGCAGAGCCTGATCGCGGTGGCGTCGGGCGGGGTGCTCGGTCAGGGCATCGGCCAGGGCCAGCCGGGGATCATCCCGGTCGTCCATTCGGATTTCGCCTTCGCCGCCATCGCCGAAGAATGGGGGCTGGTGGGCGCGCTGAGCGTCATCGGGGTGCTGGCCGTGCTGGTCGTGCGCGGGATGCGCGTCGCGGCCCAGGCGCGCCAGCCCTTCGACATGCTCCTCGCTGCCGGGCTGAGCGTGCTGCTGGCCGTACAGGGCCTGCTGATCATGGGCGGCGTGCTGCGGCTGCTCCCGCTGACCGGCGTCACGTTGCCGTTCATCAGCTATGGCGGCAGCTCGCTGCTGACCAGTTTCACGGTGGTGGGGCTGCTGCTGGTGCTCAGCGAGCGGGGAGAGCGCGCGTCGTGAACGATTCCCCCGGCCACAGCAGGGACCTGGGCCGCCTGGCGATGGCTGTGCTCATCGCGTTCGCGCTGGTTGCGCTCGGCGCGACCTACTGGGGAGTGCTGCGCGCCGCAGACCTGCGCGCGCGCGACGACAATGCCCGCAACGTGCTCGCCGAGCAGCGCATCGCGCGCGGCGCTATCCTTGACCGGACGGGCGAGCCGCTGGCGCTCAGCGAGCAGAGCGCGGGCGGACTGATGGTGCGGCGCTATCCGCATCCGGCGGCGGCCAGCGCGATCGGTTACTACAGCCTCACTTATGGCGTCGCCGGGATCGAAGCGGCTTATGACGACGTCCTGCGCGGCGACCAGGGGCGCGACGACGCGGACGTTCTGCTCGACGAGCTGCTGCATCGCTCTCCGGCTGGCAGCGACGTGCGCGCCACGCTCGACCTGGACGTGCAGGAAGCAGTGATCGGCGCGCTGGAAGGGCGCGCGGGCGCGGCGGTGGTGCTGGACGCGGCGACAGGTGGTGTGCTGGCCCTGGCGAGCCTGCCCGGTTACGACCCGAACGTCCTGGACGCGCAGTGGGATACGCTGCGCGCTGATCGCGCGGCCTCGCCCCTGCTCAACCGGGCGGCGGCGGGCCTCTACCAGCCGGGCGGGGCGTTCCAGACGGTGATCCTGGCCGCGCTGCTCGGCGCGCAGACTGACCTGAGCGATGGCGGCGAGCGCGTGCTGTCGAGGGCGGTCGAGGACGGGAGCGCCCCGGTGGTCGTCGGCGATCTGACGTTGGGCTGCACGAGCGATCCTCCCGGCGATGTCCTCACGCTGGCCGACGCCTATGCCTACGGCTGCCCGGCACCCTTTGTGGCGGCCTTCGAGGCGGGCCTGACGGGGGATTCCCTGTGGGAGCGGCTGCGCGTGCTGGGGCTGCTGAGCGCGCCCGCCCTGGAGGGGTTCGAGACGGCGGCAGCGCCCATCGCCCAGCCGGGCAGCGCCGTGCCCGAAGCATGGACGGCGCTGCTGGCCGGACAGGGCGGGCTGACCGTCTCGCCGTTACAGATGGCGCAATGGGTCGCTGCCATCGCCCATGAAGGTAACGCCATGCCGCCCCATCTGGTGGACGCCGTGCGCAAGCCGGAAGCTGAGACCTGGCAGCCGGTCGCCGGGGCGGGGCAGCCGTCCGCCATGCTGCGCGCAGAGGTGGCGCGGGCGCTGGAGCAGGCGCTGGGCTACGCGGCGGAGACCAACCCGGCCACGCAGCAGGCCCAGGGTGGCGGCTACACGCTCTTCGGGCACAGCGCGCTGGCCTACGCCGGGCCGGACGAGACGCCCTACGCCTGGTTCGTCGGGTTTGCGCGCAGCAGCGAGGGCCAGAGCGCGACGACGACGGTGGCCGTCGTCATCGTCGAGGGCGAGCGCGATCCAGCCGTCGCCGCGCGCGTTGCGCGAGCTGCTTTCGCGGCGGCCCAGGCCCGTTGAGCGCCCGGCGAGGGATGTCGCCATGTCGCTGGAAGACCTGAAGCGCCTGCTGGAATTGCTCCCGGAGCGGCGGGGATGGGATTTCTCGGCCATCCGCGACGACTGCGACCCCGTGCCCTGGTCGTACCGCGAAGTGGCCCGCCGCTACCTCTCGCCGCTGTACCGCGCGCTGGACATCGGCACCGGCGGCGGTGAGCAGTTCCTGGCGCTGGCCGAGCACTATGGCAGTGGTGTGGGCATTGACGCCGACCCGGAGATGATCGCCATCGCCGAGGAGAACACGCCGCAACCGGTCGCCTGCCGCGTCAAGTTCCTGGCGATGGACGCGGCGGCGCTCGAATTCCCCGCCAACTCGTTCGACGTGGTGCTGAACCGCCACGCGCCCGCCTACCCCGGCGAGATCGCGCGGGTGCTGCGCCCCGGCGGCGTCTTCCTCACCCAGCAGATCGGCGCGCGCAATCACGGCAACATTACGGCGCTGTTCGGCTGTGGGCCGGGCGGCCAGTACGCGCGCGAAGCGAGGCAGACGGTCGCCGAATGGGCGCATGCGTTCGCTGCGCTGGGATGGGCAGTGCGTGCCCGTGCTGAGTACGACGTGCCCTATTTTTACAAGGACGCCGCCTCGCTGCTGTTCTGGCTGAGGGCGCTGCCTGTGCCCGAAGACTTCGCCCCGGAACGCCACTGGCAGCAGGTGGTGCACATCCTCACCGCGTTTCAGGCTCCGCGCGGCATCGCCACCAACGTGCACCGCGAGCTGCTGATCGTCCAGAAGCCGGGCTGACGGAGTCGGCGCGCGGGCAGACTCAGCGCCCGGAGCCGACCAACTGGGCGGCCATTTTCCTCAACTCGCGCACGCGGCGGACGCTGTCTGGCTGAGCGTGTCCGTCCAGGTCGGCCAGGATCGCGTCCATGATCTCGACCAGCTCCGGGCCGAAGGAAGGCGCCTGCTCGGCCAGTAGTTGGCGGGCTTCGGCATCGCTCTCAGCGCTGATCAGATCGTTGATCAGGCGAATCTGGGGCGGCGCGCTGTCGCGCATCGCGACCATCAACCGTTCGAGCACCAGCTCGAGCCGCTCGGCGGAGCGGGTGTCGTTGGCCTGCCGGGCCGCCTGGATATTCGCCTGGAGCACGGCCAGGAAAGTGTCGTCTAGCTGGTCGAGGTGCGCGCGGATGGCGGCGTCCACGTCCTCGCTGCTGGCGATAGTGCGCAACGTCTGGGCGGCCCGCTGAAGGACGGCCTGCGTCTGCTCGTCAATGGCCGTGGTCAGCTCGACCAGGCGCTCACGCAGGTGTTCGAGACGTTCGCGCTCTGCGCCGCCGGCCCGCTCGATGCGCCGGGTCAGTTCCTGGAAGAAAGCGTAATCCAGCGCGGGGCGCATCAGCCCGGCGACGGCCTGCAGGCGCTCCTCGTCGCCGGCGTACTCGATCACCAGCGCCATGAAGTCGTCGCGGGTCATCTTCTCGCCCATAGCCTGCAGGCGCTCAGCGACCTCCTGCACGGTCTGCTGCTGCGCCTGGGCCGTCGCCAGCATTTCCTGCCCGATCGCCGTGTGCTGCACAAGATATTCGTACAGGTAGATCAGGCCCTCGGACATCTCGTTCTTGCCGGTCGCGGCGGCGTTCTCGGCGGTGGCCAGCAGCAGCTCGAAAAGCTCGCCATCAATGTATTTGGCCTGCTCCTGGATCAGCCGCTCCCACTGGTCGGGGCTGACTTGCAGGAACATCTCGATGACGCGCAGCTTCTCGCGCTGGGCCTCGCGCATCTCCTGGGTGATGCCGTCCGCCTCCAGGATCATGTCAATCAGGCCAGGGATAGTGAGCGCCTGCCTGGGCTGCAAGAGGTAGGCGCGGCGCTGTTCCTGCGGAAGGCTGTCCGTCAGGCGGCGGGTCAGGTCGCCGATGAGATTCTCGCGTTCAAGCGGCGAGATATTCAGCTCCATCGGCACGTGGATGAGCAGCAACTCTTTGGCCGGGTCATGATAGAGCAGGGGCGCGCTGACCCCGACCACCTGCCCGCAGTTGGGGCAAGGGATCATGTTCAAGCGCCCAGACAGAAAGCGCGCCTTGATTTGCGGATCGCGCCCCACGTCGAGAATCTGCTCGATGATCGCCGGGAACCTGTGGCCGCAGTGCGGGCAGTTCAGGGTGGTACGGATGACCTGGTTCATGATGGAGTCTCCTGCGAACCATGCGGCCGGCTGAAACCGGCGGCCAAACGGGAAGAGTATACCGCGCTCGTGGGTGGCGCGACAGAACTATGTCGTTCTCGCACAAAACGCTGAGAGCGAGCGTAGAAACTGATAGGACGTCAATCGCCGCGCGGCAAGAGGAAGCTGAACGTCGCGCCGCCATCGGGGTTATTCTCGGCCCAGATACGGCCCCCGTGCGCTTTGATCACCGCGTTGACCAGGTACAGGCCCAGCCCCGTCCCCGGCGCATTCTGCGTCAGGCTGTTGTCCACCCGGTAGAACCGCTCGAAGACGCGCCCAAGCTGGTCGGGCGGCAGGCCCGTCCCCCGGTCGCGCACAGATACGCGCACCGTCGTCCCGTTGAAGTCGCCGGTGACCGTGATCGGGCCGCCCTTAGGCGAGTATTTGATCGCGTTGCTCAGCAGGTTATCCAGCACCTGGTGCAGCCGCCGCCCGTCGCCGCGAATGATCGGAAAGTTGTCGGGGAAGCTGGCGCTCAGCATGTGTTGAGTCGTCTGCGTCTGGAAACGCTCGATGGAACGCCGCGCCAGGGCGGGCAGGTTGACATCATCGTAGGTCAGCTTCATGCTCTCGGCCTGCAGCTTCGACGCTTCCAGCAGATTCTGGATCAGCTCGGCCAGCCGGTCCGCTTCTTCCTCGATGACGGTCAGCCCATTCTGGATGGTGGCCCGATCCCACTCGGCATCGTCGCGATTCAGCGCGTCGGCATAGCCCTTGATCAGGGCGACCGGCGTCTTCAGCTCGTGCGAGACGACCGAGATGAACGTGGATTTCAGGCGTTCGGCCTCGCGGAAGTGCGTGATGTCGCGCACATTGGCGATCACGTTGACCAAAGCACCCTGGGCGTCGGTTAGCGCCGCATAGGTGATGCCGACGCTGAGCGAAGTCCCATCCAGCCGTTCCAGGTCGCCTTCGACGTAGATCGTCTCTGGCGCGCCCGACTCGCGCGCCGGGCCAGGCCATCCCTGGCGAATCGCTTCGCTCAGGCCGGGGCCGATCTCGCGGCGACGCCAGTGGATCACGTCGTCGTGGAGTCGCCCGGAGGCCTGGGCGGCCTGCCAGCCGGTCATATGGCTGAGGGCGCGATTCCACCGCTCGATGCGCAGGTGAGCGTCGAGGATCATCACGCCGTCGGCGCTATGCTCCAGAATGGCCGCCAGCCGCTGGCGCTCCTGGATGGCCACGGCGTACATGCGCGCGTTGTGCACGGCGATGGCGGCCTGGTCGGCGAAGCTCTGCAGCAGCCCATAGTCGTTCTGGGTGGGCGCGCCGGCGTAGGAGCGGAACACGAAGATGATGCCCAGCATATCGTCGGCCACGGACATGGGCAGGGCGACAACCTGGCGCAGCGCGGGATCCATCCGCCGGGCGATGCTGCGCATCCGGGCGTGGAACTGCTGGGTGTCCTCGTCATTGCGCGTGGGCAGCGCGGACAACTCTTCCAGCAACCCATTGAACAGCGACGCCCGTTCCGGGTCGAAGCCGATGATGGCCCGCGTGTGGAAGGCCCCATTTTCGCGCAGGGCGATGATGCCAACCTCGGCGCTGAGCATCGAGGTGGCCGCCTGCAACACCATGCGCAGCACCTCGCCCAGATCGAGCTGGGCGGTCATCGCCCGGCTGATGTTGAGCAGGTGGTCACGCTGGCGGACGCGATAATCGGGTAGCAGAAACATACTCTGTATTGTAGCAGGCGGCTCATGCGCCAGTAAGGTGTCCGCGCGTTTTCTGATGAGGATATTGCAGCGATCTTGCGCATTTCTAACGCGCTGGCTGGCGGAAGGGGAGAGCTGGCGGCAGAGATCAGCGCGCCTGCCCGTTGAACGCCCAATCTGGCAGCGGCTCGCGGTTCTCGCGCCAGACGGCGGGGATGGCGTCCGCGCCCGTAGCCATGACCACCACCGCCCCGGTGAGGGCGCAGGTGGTGTCGGTGTCGCCCATGCCGCTGGCGACCAGCCAGAGCGCCTCGCAGAAGTCGTCCGGGTGCTGGGCGGCGCACCACAGCGCGAAAGGCACGGTGTCCTGGGCAGTGACCCGGCTGCCGTTGCCCAATTCGGCAACAGCCTCTTCGACCGTCACCGACGGGGGAAGGTTGTGGGCGCGGCGTATCCCTTCGCGCACTTTGCTGGGCGGCACGAGCAGCATCAGATGGCCGAGGAACTGCTCGCGCGCGGGCCGGGGATTGCTGGCTCGCCCCTGCCAGGCCAGGGCCACTGCCACCGCAACGGCTATCGCCCCGGCGGTCGCCTCCGGGTGGCTGTGCGTCACTTCGGCAGAGGCGCGCGCGTGCTCGATGGCGGCGGGGAAATCGTCGGCGAAGTAAGCGCCCACCAGGGCGGCGCGCACGGCGGCGCCACTGCCATAGGACCCTTTTCGCCCGAACAGTGTCGGGGCCAGCTTGCGCCACGACGCGCCCTGGCGCAGCGCGGGCAGCAGGCTGCGCATGTCCAGGCTATAGCCGCGCGCGCGGTCGTAGTGCTCGGCCAGGCTGCGCGCCAGGCGATCCTGGTCAATGCCCGCGTGCCGGCTGAGCACGTAGTAAACCGACAGCGCCATGTTGGTTTCGTCGGTGAAGTACCAGGGCGCAATGGGCAGCTTGCGCGTGGCGACGATATGCCGCAAGACCACCGGCGGGACGAACAGCCTTTGCCCGAACGCGTCGCCCACCGATAGCCCTTGCAGGGCACACCGCGCGCGGGCGAGTCGTTCGGCATGGCGGGAGGACATGGCGGCCTCCTCAGGGCGGTCGGGTTGAGCCGGGCGAACTCGGTGGCCGTTTGAAACGTCGCGCGCCGGCCTCTGCCTCCTATCCCCAGCCCTTCCCCCTTGGTGGAGGAAGGGAGAAGGGCACAGACCTTAAGTCCCTCCCTCCAGGCTTGGGGCAGGAAGAATAGCGAGCAACTGCCGGCGGACTGCCGCCCGCCAGCACTAAAGCAGTTCTTCCTCGGCGCGGGCGATGGCGCGCTCGAAGATGACCATCGCTTCGTCAATGATCTCCGGCTCCACAGTGAGCGCCGGGATGACGCGAATAGTGTTGGGGCCGGCGCCGAGCATCAGCAGCCTGTTTTCGAAGGCGTAATTGACCACAGCGTCGCGGATCTCCGGCGCGCGCTTGCGCGTGGCGCGATCGCGGACGAATTCGACGCCCATCATCAGCCCCCGCCCGCGAACATCGCCGATGCTGGGGTGCCGTGAAGCGATGTCGCACAGCTTGCCTTCCAGGTAGGCACCCATGCGCGCCGCGTTCTCAATCAGCCCGTTCTGGAGCAGGTCAAAGGTGGCAATGGCCGCCGCGCAGCTCACCGGGTTGCCGCCGAAGGTGCTGGCATGTGCGCCCGGCGACCATTCGCTCATGATCTCCTTGCGGGCGATGGTGGCGCTGAGCGGCATCCCGCTGGCGATGCC
>JAHDWP010000010.1:58675-87770 GCA_023382715.1 Anaerolineae bacterium | reverse complement strand
GTGCTCGACGAGCCGATCAACCACCTGGACGTGCCCTCGCGCGAGAAGTTCGAGGAGGCGCTGGGGGCGTTCCAGGGGAGCGTGCTGGCCGTGGTGCACGACCGCTACTTCGTGGATCGCTTCGCCACGACCGTATGGACTATCGCGGAGGGCGCGCTGCGCACGGACATCCGCGTGCCGCTGCTGGGGTGAGAGTGCGAAAGGTTGTGCAGTTGAATCGGGGGAGAGCCGGGCGGCCCCTCTCCGCGCATTGGATTCGGAGAGGGAAGAGAGCGTGGCAGCAGCGCATCGGCTAGCCCAGTATAATCATGACGGCTGAGGGCAGATGTTCACCGGAAGAAAAGCGCCGTGCGGAAAACCTCAGACGGTGATGATTGATCGCGAGCCTCGATTTCAAAGCCCAGTTCATTGTTGCACGCAAGGTTGAGCGTGTTTTTCGATCCAATTTCGCAGCTAAAGAAGACCTGTTTTACGATTTCTTGGTAGACCGTTTATTCGAGCGCGTGCTTCATCGTTTTTCGTGCAATCACATCTATTTCGCTAAGCGGGGTTCACGAGACCGGCAAGTTCCAATAGACTGGTATGATACGGCCAACTATCCCTACAACTGGTATAATCGGAGAAATCCTTTTGACGTAAAGAAAATCAGCCCTTTGTAGCCAGGCTCGGTCATCGAGCGCACGGCATGGAGCCGACTTTCGCCTACAAAGGACTGACTTTCACTGGCAACCTGGTTATAGCATTACTTCGCGCCGGGAGTCTACTCCAGACTCCACCCCTCCAACAGCCTGACGATCTCCGCCACGAACCAGTCTGCTGCTGCGCCGTCCAGGGTGCGGTGATCGAAGGTGAACGACAGGTAAACCATCGGGCGCACCGCCAGCGCGTCGCCCTGATCCTCCAGCACGACAACGCGCTTCTTGATCGCGCCCACGCCGAGGATGCCGGTCTGTGGCTGGTTGATGATCGGGGTGGCGAACAGGCTGCCGGAGACACCATGATTGGTGAGAGTGAACGTCCCGCCCTGCACATCGTCCGGCGACAGCTTCCCGGCGCGGGCGCGGGCTGCCAGGTCGTTGGCCTGCCGCGCGATGCCGGCCAGCGACAGCTCGTCGGCCCGCCGGATGACTGGCACGATCAGCCCTTCGTCGAGCGCGACGGCCATGCCAATGTTGACCTCCGGCTTGAGCAGCAGGCCGTCTTCGCGCCACTCGCTGTTGACGGCAGGGTGACGGCGCAATGCCTGCGCGGTCGCCGCCACGAAATAGGCGGTGAAAGTCAGGTTGGTGCCACGCCGGGCGAAGTCGTCTTTGTGCGCGGCGCGGTGCGCCACCACCGCGCCCATGTCCGCCTCGAACACGGTGGTAACGTGTGGCGCAGTGTGCAGCTTGCTGCGCACCATGTGCTCGGCGATGCGGCGGCGCATGGGGCTGTGCGGGATCAGGTCGCCGGGCGCGCCTGGCGCAGGGGGCGCTTTGTGCGCGTGGTCGGGCGGAGGTGTGGGGGCCGGAGCTTCTGTCGGTATCTTGAATAACTCACCACTGCCCGGTTGCTCCCAGGGCGGAAGCTCTGGCGTTGGCTGTTCCGCCGCAGAGCTGCGCTCCAGGTAAGCCAGGAGGTCGCGCTTGGTGACGCGCCCGCCGTGTCCCGTCCCCTGTATCCGGCTCACGTCAATGGCGTGCTGGGCGGCCATGCGCGCCACAACCGGCGTGACGTGCGAGCGGGCAGCAGGTCGGGCTTCTGGCGCAGGGGGCGCTTCCGGCGGCGAGGTAGTGGCTTCCGGCGCGGCATGGCCGAAGGCGACAACTGCCTCCGCTTCAACCACGTCTGGCACGGCTTCGTCCGGCTGGCCGATCAACGCCAGGACGGTGCCCGTCGGGACGGTCAGCCCTTCGCCGACGTAAATCTTGAGCAGCGTGCCGCTGGTTGACGCGGTGACCTCGGACGTGACCTTATCTGTCTCGACCTCGACAATCGGCTCGTACTCGCTGACAGGATCGCCTTCGCGCTTGAGCCATTGGCCAACGGTGCCCTCGACCACGCTCTCGCCCATCTGGGGCATGATGACTTTAGTGGGCATCGGTGTTTCCTCTGCAAGTGTAGGGTTTTCAGTTTTCAGTCTTCGGTTTTCGGTTATCAGAAGGCAGTGGTCATTGCTGAGCAGCGAAGACTATTAACCGACAACTGATAACTGGCGCTGATAACCGACAACAAACGGCTCAGTATTCTGCCAGCTCGCGGATCGCGCCGGCGATCTTCTCCGGGCTGGGCATAAAGAAGTCCTGCATGGTATGGGCGAAGGGCACGCCTGGCACGTCCAGCCCGGCCAGCCGGCGGATCGGCCCGTCCATGTACTCAAACGCCTCGTCGCTGAGGATGGCGGCGATTTCCGCGCCATAGCCCAGGAACTTGTTGTCCTCGTAGACAACCAGCGCCTTGCCCGTCTTCTTGAACGAGGCGATCACCGTCTCCTTGTCGAGCGGGACGAGCGTGCGCAGGTCTACGACCTCCGCCTCAATGCCGTCCTGCTCGGCGACGGTCTGCGCGGCCTGCTGGGCGTAGTAGTGCATCATGCCGTAGGCGTACACGGTCACGTCGCGGCCCTGCCGCGTGACCTGGGCCGGGCCGATGGGCACCGTATACTCCTCGGCAGGCACCTCGCCCCGGATCAGGCGATAGCCCTTCTTTGGCTCGAAGAACAGCACCGGGTTCGGATCGCGCACGGCGGACTTGAGCAGGCCCTTTGCGTCGTAGGGCGTGCTGGGGATGACCACCTTCAGCCCCGGCGCGTGGGCGAAATACGCCTCGACGCTCTGCGAGTGGTACAGCCCGCCACCGATGCCGCCGCCATACGGCGCGCGGATGACCAGCGGCACGTGCCAGTCGCCATTGGTGCGATAATAAACCAGCGCCGCCTCGTTGACGATCTGATTGAACGCCGGGAAGATGTAGTCGGCGAACTGTATTTCGCAGATGGGGCGCATCCCCACCAGCGCCGCGCCGATGCCGACGGCGATGATGCTTAGCTCGGCCAGCGGTGAGTCGATCACGCGGTGGGGGCCGTACTTGTCGTACAGGCCGACCGTCGCGCGGAAGACGCCCCCGCGCGGCCCCACGTCTTCGCCGGTGATGAACACCGTCTTGTCGCGCGCCAGCTCCTCGTCCATTGCCTGGCGCACCGCTTCGATCAGCGTGAGTTCGGGCATAGGGTTTCTCCAATTCGGATCGCGGATTGCGAATGGCGAAATCCGCAATCTCTTTCCGCGCGCGGGGAGGGGGGCAGGCTGCCATGAAGTCCCCTTTCCACTGCGCGGGGAGGCGACTTAGGGGCAGGGCTAATATCGCACACCATCACTTTGCCCATCTCAACGATTCGCACCTCCTATCCGCCCTCTCCCCGCGTGTGGAGAGAGGCTCTCCAATCCGCAATCCGCAACCGCTCTGTGTGGCAAGGTCTGTGGCTGGCTCATCCCTTGAATACCGGTCCCAACGCCGCTTCGGGCGGCGGGTAGGGGACAGCCTGGGCGAACGCCTGCGCCTCGTCCACTTCCTGACGGACGCGCCTTTCGATCTCGTCGAGCGCCTCGTCGTCCAGCAGCCCGCGCTCGCGCAGGTACGCCCCAAAGCGCGCGATGGGGTCGCGCTGCTTCCACGCTTCAACCTCGTCGCGCGAGCGATAGCTGCGGTCGTCGTCGTCGGACGAGTGCGGCACGAGGCGGTAGGTCTTGGCTTCGACCAGGGTCGCGCCGCCGCCGTCCCGCGCTCGCTGGATGGCCTCTTTCATCACGCGGTACGAGGCCAGCACGTCATTGCCGTCCACGACCGCCCCGGCAATGCCGAACATCGGCGCGCGGTCGGCCACGTGGGGGACGGCCATCTGCAAATGCTGCGGCACGGAAATGGCGTAGACGTTATTCTGCACCAGGCAGACCAGCGGCAGCCTGTGCACGCCTGCCCAGTTCAGCCCCTCATAGAAATCGCCCTCGCTGGTCGCACCTTCGCCCAGGGTGACCACTGTCACGCGGTCTTCGCCGCGCAGCTTGCAGGCCAATGCTGCGCCCGCCGCCTGGGGTACCTGCGTGGCGACCGGGCTGGACGAGGAGAGCATCCCCAGCGCCCGGCTGCTGAAGTGCGAGGGCATCTGCCGCGCGCCGCTGGTCGGCTCGCCCTCCTTGCCAAAGGCGGCCAGGTAGAACTCGCGCGGGGTATAGCCCAGCGCAAAGGCGAACGCCACGTCGCGGTAGTACAGGCTGGCGTAGTCATGACCGCGCCGCATGGCGTAGGCCGCGCCGACCTGAATCCCCTCCTGGCCGATGCCGGAGATGTGAAAGGCGATCTTGCCCTGGCGGTGCAGCGCCCAGAGCCGCTCGTCGGCGCGGCGGGCGCGCACCATCTGCCAGTGCATCTCCAGTAACGTTTCTGAGGACAGGTCTACGGCGGTGTCATCAAGGGTGTGAACGGTGAGAGCTTCAGTAGCCATACAGTGCTCCTAACAAGGGGCGCGCAACACGCGGGGCGAGGAAGTCCGCACCAGGGCTAACATCCGGTCAACGCGCCTGATTTTTGAAGATATTATAAACAAAATAAACCGAAACCACGACTGGGGTGGCGATTGCCGATTGCGGATTGCGGATTGCGATTTGGCAGACTCGCTCTCCCCGCGCGCTTCAGGGGTGGGCAGCAGCCTGGGGAGCATGAAGATAGCGCCCGGTTAACCGCCTAGAGCGTGTTATGAACTCTATGCGCTCGGCGCGGTGGGCAGCGCGTAACACTCTGTGCGGCGCATGACCCTACCCTGTGGCCCCTCCCCGCCGGCGGGTGCGTGCAAAACCTGTCAGGGTGGGGCACTGCTCTGCCAGGCCCCCCTTGACCTCACCCCCGCCCGGCGCCGATGCGCTTCGCGGGGGGGAGGTCAAGGCCCGGCGCGCCGCTCAGTCGCCGGTCTCCGGCGCGACAGCCTGGGTAACGCGGCGGGGCGCGGCCCTGGGCACGCCGCCCGGCCACCACGTCCAGCGACCAAAGAGGGCGGCCAGTGCCGGGTCGAGCACTGTGCGCACCACAAACGTGTCAATCAGCACGCCAACCGCCACCGCAAAGCCGATCTCCAGCAGCCCGGCCACCTCGCCGGTCAGCAGCGCGGCGAACGTGCCGGAGAGAATAATCCCTGCCGAGGTGATGATCGCCCCGGTGGTGGCGACGGCGACGTGCACGCCTTCGCGCAGCCCGTGATAGCCAACTTCCTCTTTGATGCGCCCGAAGAGGAAGATGCTGTAGTCAATGCCCAGCGCCACCAGGAAGACGAAGGAGAAGAACGGCACGTACCAGGTCAGCCCGGCCACGCCGAGCAGCGTCTTGAAAACCAGGTTGGTCAGCCCCAGGGTGAAGGTGAACGACAGCACGACGGTGCCGATCAGGTAGAGCGGGGCGATCAGGCTGCGCAGCATGAGCAGCAGCACGATGAAAATGCCCAGCAGCACAAAACCGATCGCGCGCAGCAGGTCGCGGTTCATCGTGTCGCGGATGTCGGCGTTGACCGCCGGGCCGCCGCTGAGCACGGCCTCGCCGCCGTCCTGATAGCTCGCCAGCACGTGGCGAATCTCGCCCACGGTGTCCAGCGCGGTGTCGCTGCTCGGCGAGACGGCAAGGATGATATCCAGCTTAAAGGCAGTGTTCTCCGCCGCCAGATAGGTCGCCGCAAGCTGCCCGGCCAGCGCCGGGTCCAGCCCGTCGCCGCTCGCCGGCAGATCCGCCAGCAGATCGATCAGTGCGGTCGGCATCAGGTATGGCTCGTCCACCGTCTCGAAGCGCGCCGCCAGCCCTTCGGCAGCAGCGACCAGGTCGTCCTGGCGGGTGAGAAGCTGGAGCGGGCTGGCGAGCAGATCGCGGAGGGCAGCCAGGTTCGGATCGTCGGCCACCTCCGGGAAACGCTCGGCCAGCAGGTCGGCATAGCTCCGCATCCCGGCCAGCGCCGTGCCGATCTGGGCGGGGGTCAGCGCGCTTAGCTGCCCGGCATCGCCGATCATGCCCAGGGCCAGGCGAAGCTGCGCGCTGACGTGCAGCACGTCGTGCAGCTCAGCGTACCCCTGGCCGAGCGGGTCATCCAGGCCGCGCACGTCGAGGATACCGTCGAGCGCCGCGATCTCGTCGCTGAGACGCACGATGTCGGCAGCAAGGCGGTCGGGATCGCGTCCGGTTACGAGGGCTGTCAGCGGCATGGTGTTGCCCGCGCCCAGGCTGTCCTGCAGCAGCAGAAACCCGGTGACGAGCGGCTTGTCATCCGGCAGATCGTCGAGCAGATCGTAGGTCACGCCCTGGTTCAGGCCGTAGACCGACAGCGGGATCATGAGGGTGACGATGACCAGGATAATCACCAGTGGGCGCGTGCTGACCCATTTTGAGGTCATGGCATACAGCCGCCCCTGGCCGCGATGTGTGGCCTGCCCCGGCCAGAACGCCCGGTCGCCGAGCGTCGCCAGCAGCGCCGGGACGAGCGTCAGCCCGGCCAGCAGCGACATGACAATGCCCAGCGCCAGCGCCGGGCCGGTCGTGTTGAAGATGCCCATCTCAGCGAAGGCCATCGCCATGAAGCCGACGAAGATCGTGCCGGCGCTGCTGGTGATCGTTTCGCCGACGCGGTGCACCGTGTGGGCAGTGGCCGCCTCGATACCGGGATGATCAGCCATCTCCTCGCGAAAGCGGCTGATCAGGAAGAGGCAGTAGTCGGTGCCCGCGCCGTACATCACAGTGATCAGCAGGACGTTGACATAGGTGGTGATCGTCAGGTGATTCGCGCCCAGCCAGGCGACAATACCGCGTGTGATCAGAAAGGCCAGCGTCACCGCCGACAGCGGAACGAGCGGGCTGACCGGCGAGCGATAGACCGCCAGCAGGATGAAGATCACCAGCAGCACCGTCACCCAGATGGCGCGATCGGCACTGGCGACCACCGACTCGCTGGTGCCCTGGATGAGCGGGCTGACCCCGGTCTGGTAGGCATACACTGCGGGCGGACGATTCGCCTCCAGCCAGGAGTCAATCGCCTGCATGGCCGCAATAGCAGGCGGCTCGGTGGCGGTGTCGATCATGTTGACACGCACCAGGGCGACCCGGTTGATCAACAGTGGGTCTGCGCTCGCCTCTCCTGCTACTAACAACGCAGCCAGCATGGGGGATTGGATGGGCGAAGTCACGCCGTCGAAGGACTCTGGCGCTTCGTCGCTGACCGCCCAGTCGGTGAAGGCACGAATGAAGCGCCCGGCTTCGGTGTCGAACTGCGCCTCGAACGAGGGAGCGTCCAGGTTCAGCACCCCTTCAGCGGACTGGCGGGCATCGAAGACGATGACCGAGCTACCGGGCGCGTTTTCTGCGGGGAATAACTGCTCGTACAGGATGCTGGCGCGCTTGAACGGGGCGTCGGCGGGCAGGAAGTCGGCCATGTCCGAGCTGGCGACATCGGCTATGTTGGGCGCGGTCAGGGTGACAATCGCCGCCGCAGCCACCCAGACGACGATGATCGGGATGCGGTAGCGGGTAGCAAAATGCCCCAGGTATTCGAAAATCATGCGGAGGCCTCCGAGATGCTGGATTCGCTCGCCTGTTGAGCGGTGATGCCGCGCTGTAGTGCGATAAGCAAGAACTCAGCCAGATCGGTCGCTGTGTAGCCGGTGTCGTTCTCCAGCCACCAACCGAGCAACTGGATCATCATGCCGGTGACGAGATGCGCCACGACGTGCGCCGGGATCAGGGCCGTCAGGGTTTGCTGGGGGAACTCGCTGATGAGCGTGCGCTCGATCACCTGCGCCAGGTATTGGCGACCGAAGGCGTTGAGCTGGGTAGAAGCCGCGCCGCCGACCATGATCAGCATCAGCTCGCGGTTTTCCTGCGCCCAGCGAAAGGCGCGCTCGAGGCTGCCCCTGACCCAGGCCGGATCGAAGGAATGAGCGCCCGGCGCGCTCACGATCTCGGTCACCAGCGCGTCGAAGCCCTGCTGCATCAGCTCGCGCACGCAGGCTTCTTTGTTGGCAAAATGCTTGTAGAACGTCGCCTTGCTCACGTCTGCGCGCTCGGTGATGGTGAGAATGTCCACCTGGCTATAGCCATGCACACTGATCAGATCGCGCGCGGCGTCAATCAGGCGTTGGTGCGTGGCGGCTTTGCGCCGCCCATGGCGTGTCAGGCGTCGGGGCATGGCTGCATCTGCGAGCTGTTCGCCCAATGATATACGCATCGTTTAATGGTATACGAACCGTCTACTATTGTAGTGCGATCCGGTGTCCTGTCAATAGGCAGATGGTGCATCTCACGATGGGAACAAGAATGTTGGGAGCGGGTTTCGAAACCCGCCCCTACAAAGGACGCTGCCCGGTTGCGCTCGACCTAGAGCAGACTTCCGAAGTTTGACAAACTTCGGAAGTCTTAGTGGCGGCGCATCTGCGCTTCACCCTCGAAATCCCCGCTCTACACACGCTGGGTGAGGCTTCGCCCCCTCAGCGGGCGCCGAGCACCTGCTCGTAGGCGGCGAGCGTGCCCTCCGCCGTCGCCCGCCAACTGAAGTCGCGCGCCCGCGCCAGGCCCCGGTTGCGCAGGGTCGCAGCATGATCGGGCTGCATCAGCAGCGAGAGGATGGCCCCGCCCATCGCCCGGCTGTCGCCCGGCGCGACCAGGTAGGCGGCGTCTCCGGTCACTTCGGGGATGGACGACGCTTCGCAGGCGACGACCGGCGTGCCGCTGGCCAGCGCCTCCAGCGGCCCCAGCCCGAAGCCTTCCAGCAGGCTGGGGAAGGCGAAGACGCTGGCCAGCCGGTAGAGCGCGGGCTTGTCCACCTCGTCCACCGGGCCGATCCAGCGCACGTAAGGGGCCAGGCCCAGCTCCTCGATGTAGGCGGGCAGATCGGGGAAGCGCGGCGTGCCCCAGGCAGCGGGGGTGTACCCGGCCAGCACCAGCGGCACGCCCTGCCCCATCCCCTGCGCCACATACGTATAGGCGGCCACAAGCTGGCGCACGTTCTTGTGAATGGCATACGCGCCCAGATAGAGCACGAAGTCGTCCGCGTCATCCAGGCCATAGCGCGCGCGAACTTCTCCGTCGCGCTCGGCCCCCTGTTCCGGGTGGAACACCTTGTCGGCGGCCAGCGGCGTGACCGTCACCCGCTCTGCCGGGACGCCGATGTGTGCCGCGATCTGGCGCTGGCCCTCGGCGGAGAGAGTCAGCAGGTGACTCGCGCCACGCGCCGCCGCGCGCACCAGGCTGGTGTAGAGGCGGTTGCGCAGCCCGGCGCTGTATTCCGGCACCAGCAGCGGGATCACGTCCAGGACGGTGCAGATCAGCGGGGCCGGCGAGCGCAGCGGCGGCCCCCAGTAGGGCACGTGGGCAATGTCGGCCTGAAGGCGGGCGACGGCGCGCGGGAACAAATGCTGCTCGAACCACACTTTGCCGGGGTGACCGCCCAGGCGCAGAGGCATGGGCAGCACGTCCACCTGAGGCGGCAGGGCCTCCAGCGTGGCCATGCGCGCGGGGACGACCAGCGTCAGGCGGTGTTCGGGCGCGCGCTGGTGCAGCGCCGCCAGCAGGTGGCGCAGGTACTGGCCGCTGCCGGTGTGCGGCTGGTCCCAGAACCAGCCGTTGAAGGCGATGTGCATCGGACGCCTGTTCACTCAGAAGTCGCTTGAGCAGCCTTGTGCCTGCCTGCGTCCCCCATCCCCGGCCCTTCCCCCACGAGGGGGGAAGGGTTTAGGGTGGGGGGTCAGAATCCTGTTACGCCTTGTCAGCGTCTGTCGTCGTAGCCGTTGGGCCGCGCGGTGTGCCAGGCCCAGGCCGAAGCGATGATCTCGCGCAGGTCGGGGCAGCGCGGCTCCCAGCCCAATTCGTCGTTGATCCGCTCCGACGAGGCGACCAGCATATCCGCGTCACCGGGGCGGCGGTCGGCCTCGATCACCGGGAAGTCCACCCCTGTGACCTCACGGGCGATGTCGGCCACTTCGCGCACGGTGTAGCCGCGCCCATTGCCCAGGTTGTAAATCATGCGCTCACGCTGCGCGCCGAGCGCTTCCAGAGCCAGCACGTGCGCCGAGGCCAGGTCTTCGATGTGCACGTAATCGCGGATGCAGGTGCCGTCCGGCGTGTGGTAGTCCGTCCCGAAGATGTAGAAGGCGTCGCGCTTGCCCAGCGGCACTTGCAGCGCCAGGGGGATGACGTGCGTCTCCGGGTCGTGGTCTTCGCCGCGCACGGGCACCCCCGCGCTGTCGAGCATGGCCCCGCAGGCGTTGAAGTAGCGCAGCGCGGCGTATTGCAGCCCCGCCTGGCGATGATACCAGTCCAACATGCGCTCGATCATCAGCTTGGTCTCGCCGTAGACGCTGGCCGGGCCGACCGGGTCTTCTTCGACCAGGGGCGCGCTCTTGCTGGCGTACACGCCGGCGGTGGACGAGAAAATGAGCTTGCGCACCCCGTGCCGGAGCATGGCGTCGAGCAGCGTCTGCGTGTTGACCACGTTGTTGCGGAAGTACTTGCCGGGCCGCTGCATGGACTCGCCCGCCTCGATGAAGGCGGCGAAGTGAGCCACCGCGTCGAAATCGCCCATCTGCAGGAGGGTATCCAGCGCGCCCGCGTCGCCCAGGTCGCCGCGCACAAAGCCCGCGCCGTCAGGGATGGCCGCGCGGTGACCTTTCGCCAGGCTGTCGTAGACGGTCACGCGGTGGCCCGCCGCCAGAAAATGGGCCGCCGTCGCCGAGCCGACATACCCCGCCCCGCCCGTCACCAGGATGTGCATGACTCCGCTCCCTTCGTTGCGCACCAACGCGCCACCGTCCGCCCGCGCTACGGCGCAGATTGTACCGTTAGCGCCACGCTGCCGCTATGAGAGCAGTTGAGGAGCGCGCGCAACGGTTGACCGCAGCCGGCGAGACGCGAGGGCATTGACTTTGCCCCGCCGTTGGAGCGGAAGCCGCGCCCGAAGCGCTGCCCAGGGCGGGACTCTCCCCGGCGATATTCCGAACTTTGTGGCCGAACGTTAAGTTTTCGTGAATAAAACATAAACCCTATCATACCTGTGTTACTCTTAGAGTACGCGAGTTTTCCATCACGCTGAGCCAGCGATGCCGACGACGCGCTCTGTGACCGGCGCTCCTGACTCGTTCCAGAACAGAACTCATGCCAGATACCGACACATCCTCGCCCGAATATTCCGACCGCCAGCCTGGGGCGCTGCCAGCGCGCGGAGACACGCTGGGCGCCTCCTTCCAGAACAGTTGGCTTCAGCAGGCGCTGGAAGAGAGCGAGCAGCGTTATGCTGTTCTGTTCAATCAGGCGTTTGATGCCATCATTCTGGTAGACGAGCACGAGCGCATCCTCGACGCCAACCCCGCCGCCTGCCGCATGTTGGGCTACACCCGCGACGAGCTATGCACCATGAGCACGGCACAGTTGGCAGCAGAGCAATCCAGCCCCCACCTGCCCGACCCCGTCTATCGCCGGGCGCTGGAAGGGACGCGCGAAGGCGCGCGCCTGTCGCTCACACTGGCTCGCCGCGACGGGACGGCTTTCCCCGCCGACGTGACCATCACTCCGCTCGGCCTGCAGCGCGGGCTGATCTTCCTGGCCATCCTGCGCGACATGAGCGAGCGCCAGCAAGCGGCGCGAGCGTTGGCCGACGAGCGCAACCTGCTGCGCACGCTGATAGACCTGCTGCCCGACTACATCTATCTCAAAGACCACGATGGGCGCTACCTGCTGGCTAACAGCGCCGTGACGAAGTTCCTGGGTGTCTCTTCGGATGCGGATATTCTGGGCAAAATGCCCGCCGATCTTTTCGCGCCCGATCAAACCGCCGCGCTTGGCGCCGCCGACCGTGCGGCGCTGGAGTCCGGCCAACCGGTTCTGCAAGCCGAGCAGAAAGTCCGGGATGCGCAGGGAGATGCCCATACTCTGCTGATCAACAAGGTGCCCCTGCGCGACAGCCAGGGCGCGATCGCCGGCCTGGTCGGCATCGCTCACGACATCACCGAGCACAAGCGCACCGAAGAGACGCTGAGACATTACGCTGCGCGGCTCAACGTGCTGTATCTTCTGGATCAGGGCGTGCTGTCCGGGCAGCCTGCCGAGGAGATCGCCGCTGGCGCGCTGGCCGGCTTCTGCGCGTTGGTGCCCTGCCACAGCGCGGGGCTGGCGCTCTTCGACGCCGAAAAGGACAACGTGCTGATCGTCATCGCCAGCGACTACGGCGAGACTATCACCAACGCCGGCGAGCACATCGCGCTGGGGCAGTTCGGCGTGCCGGAGAATGTCCATGCCCTGCGCCGGGCGATTATCCCCGACCTCGCCGAGGTGAGCGCGCCCAGCGCGCTCCAGATGCGGCTGGCCCAGCAGGGCGTGCGCGCTTACCTGAGCGCGCCGCTGGTAGTCGAAGGTCACCTGCTGGGCGAGCTGGCCCTGGGCGCGCTGGAGCCGGGGGCATTTGGCGCGGTGCACCGCGTCATCGCCACCCAGTTGACCGATCAGCTCGCCATCGCCATGTCGCACGTCCGGCTCAGCGCCCAGGCTCAGCGCCACAATGAGGAGCTTCAGCAGCGCGTCGCCGAGCGCACCCAGGAGCTGGAACGCACGCGCAGCCGCGTAGAGGCCATTCTCAACAACACCAGCGACGCCATCATCCTCAGCCGCGCCGATGGCAGCATCTCGCAGACCAACCTCACCTTCGACCAGTTGTTTGGCTACCTGCCCGACGAGCTGTTTCACCATCCCCTGACAGAGGTCGCCCACCCGGACTCGGCGGCGCACTTCGCGCAGGCCATCGAGCAGGTCACCCGGCAAGGGACGGTGCAGCGGCTGGAGATCGTGGCCCGGCGCAAGGACGGCACGACGTTCGATGCGGAGGTGGCGCTGTCGCTGATTCCGGCAGGGACGGGGCGGCGCAGCGGCATCATCTGCCTGCTGCGCGACATCACCGAGCGCAAGCGCGCCGAGGAAGAACTACGCCGGGCGCTGGAAAAAGAGCGCGAGCTGAGCGAGTTGAAGACGCGCTTCGTCTCGATGGCCTCGCACGAGTTCCGCACGCCCCTGACGACCATCGTCTCGTCCACCGAGATTCTGGAGCGCTACCTCGACCGTTTGCAGCCCGCCCAGCGCGAAAAGCACTTCCGGCATATCCAGATCGCTTCGCGGCACATGGCCCAACTGCTGGACGACGTGCTCCTGCTGGGGCGAGCCGAGGCCGAGCAGCTTCCCTTCAAGCCCGCGCTCCTCAATCTGCCCGCGCTGGCCGCTGAGGTGCTGGAACAGGTTCAGGTGAGCGCCCCGCCGGGGATCGTCTTCGATGTCGCGCTGGAGGGCGCGTGCGAGTACAGGCTGCTCGACGAACAGCTCATGCGCCATATCCTGACCAACCTGCTGTCGAACGCCGTCAAGTATTCGCCGAAGGGGGGAACGGTGCGCTACAGCGTCATCTGCGCCGCCGAGGAAATCACTATCCGCGTGCAGGATGAGGGCATCGGCATCCCCGAAAAAGACCAGGAACGCCTGTACGAGCCGTTCCACCGCGCCAGCAACGTGGACACCGTCCAGGGGACGGGCCTGGGGCTGGCCATCACCAAGCACGCAGTAGACCTGCACGGTGGCACCATCGTCTGCGACAGCGCGGTTGGCGCGGGGACAACTTTCACAGTTAGAATCCCATCACGGTAGGGAGCCATAGCGGATTGCGAATTGCGAATTGCGGATTGCGAATTGCGAAATCCATTGGGCGGCAGGGCCGAGGCATTGCGAATTGCGAATTGCGGATTGCGGATTGCGAATTGCGAAATCCATTGGGCGGCAAAGCCGAGGCATTCCGCAATTCGCAATCCGAAATCCGAAATCCATTAAGCCCGGAGAGCGCGCTGGTGACCAAAATCCTGGTGATCGAAGACGAAGAAACGGTGCGGGAGAATATCCTGGAGATTCTGAGCTATGAGGGGTTCGAGATCGCTGGCGCGTCCAACGGGCGCGACGGCGTGGCCGTTGCCCGCGAGTTCCTGCCCGACGTGATCGTGTGCGACATCGCCATGCCGGAGATGGACGGCTATTCCGTGCTGGTGGAAGTGCGCCAGATCCCGGAGATTGCGGCAGCGCCGTTCATCTTCCTGACCGCCCGCACCGACCGGGCCTTCATGCGGCACGGCATGGAGTTGGGCGCAGACGATTACCTGACCAAGCCATTCTCGGCGGCGGAATTGCTCGCCGCGATCATGGCGCGCATCGAGCGGCGCGACCTGACCGCACGCAACATCTCCGGCGAAGTCGAAGAGGCCAAGCGCCAACTGGTGCAGATGGTCGCCCACGAGCTGCGCACGCCGCTGGTATCCATTGAGATGTCGCTGGACATCATCTCGCGCCAGGTTGGCCAGCTCCCCCCTAACCAGATGCAGGAGCTGCTCGATTACATCGGGCGCGGCAGCAACCGGCTGCATCACGTCGTGGACCAGATGGTGTTCATCACCCAGCTCGAAGCCGGCCTGCTCACGCCCGCCGGCCTGCGCGAGCACGGCCTGGCCGCGCCCCTGTCGGAGCTGCTCATCGCCGCGGTCAACCAGGCTCGCCGCTTCGCCACGCGCAGTTCGGACGTGAGCGTGCGCACGCAAGAGGGCGATGAGGACGTATTTGTGTGGGGCGATACCAATGCGCTCAAGCACGCGCTGGCCGAGATCATCGCCAACGCGCTCCACTTCTCGCCCCAGGGCACCGAGATCGTCCTGTCGCAGTGGGTGGCCGGCCAGCACACCGTGATCGCCATCGTAGATCAGGGGCCGGGCATCCCCCCGCAGCAGCTCGCCAACGTCCTGCGCGAGTTTCACCAGGTCGATCGCAACCGCTACGAGCAACAGGGCATGGGTCTGGGGTTGCCGCTGGCCCGCCGCCTGATCGAGGTGCACGGCGGCGCGCTGGACATTCAGTCGGTGGTGGGGCGCGGCACGCAGGTGACCGTGCAGCTTCCGCTCGCCAGGGACTCATGAGCGGCGGATCGCCTGCGCACGGACTATTCGGGGTCCCTGGGCAAAACGCCACCGCAGAGGTATCTGTTCACCTTGCTGCCCAAACTGAAAGACCTGTCCCGCCGCCCCCCATCCCCGGCCCTTCCCCCACGAGGGGAGAAGGGAGTAAAGCGGCTTGCAAGCTCCTCCCTCTTCATGGGAGAGGGGTTTGGGGTGGGGGAGGTGAACAGATGCACCGCAGAGACGCAGAGAGCGCAGAGAAGAGGCGTCTTAAGGCATTCCCCGTTCTTCCCTGTGTCCTCTGCGCCTCTGCGGTGCCGGAAATCGCGCCCCCAGTCCGAGCGCACTTGCGCCGGGCACGCCGCGCCTGCGGGGTGGACTTTTCAGGAGTGAGGGCGGGGCGCTAACAGATGCGCGGCAGAATCTCGCCCAGCGGCAGGTCTACCACGCGCCGCCCGCCGATGCCCGTGCGGGCGATGACCATGCCGGGGTGTTCGGCCACCACTTCGCCGATGATCGCCGCGTCCGCGCCGAAGGGGTGGCGGCGCATGGCCGCCAGCACCGCTTCTGCGCGCTCGCGCGGGACGACAGCGACCAGCTTGCCCTCGTTGGCCACATAAAGCGGGTCAATGCCCAGCATCTCGCAGGCGGCCATCACCGCCGGGCGCACGGGGATCGCCGCTTCCTGGATGGCGAAGCCCGCCCCGGACTGCCCGGCCAGTTCGTTGAGCACGGCGGCCAGCCCGCCGCGCGTGGCGTCGCGCAGGCAGTGGATGTCGCTGGTCACGGCCAGCATGTCGGCGACCAGCGTGTGCAGCGGCGCGCTGTCGCTGACCAATTCTGTCTCGAAGCTCAGCCCCTCGCGCACCGACATGATGGCCATGCCGTGATCGCCGACCGTGCCGCTGAGCAGGATCGCGTCGCCAGGGCGGGCGCGGTCGGCGGCGATGCGCACGCCGGGCGGCACCAGGCCCAGCCCCGCCGTGTTGATGAAGACGCCGTCGCCCTTGCCCTTGTTGACCACTTTGGTGTCGCCCGTCACCAACTGCACGCCCGCCTCCTGGCACGCCCCGGCCATCGAGGTAGCGATGCGCCCCAGGTCGTCCATCGGCAGCCCCTCTTCGAGGATGAAGCCCGCCGACAGGTACAGCGGCTGCGCCCCGCTCATCGCCAGGTCGTTGATCGTGCCGTGCACGGCCAGGCTGCCGATGTCGCCGCCAGGGAAGAACAGCGGGCTGATCACGAAGGAGTCGGTGGTGAAGGCCAGCCGCGCCCCGTTGATGTCCAGCACGGCCTGGTCGTTGAGCGCGGCCAGCGCCGGGTTGTCGAACAGGGGCACGAAGAGGTGCTGGATCAGGTCGGCGGAGAGCCGCCCGCCGCTGCCATGCCCCAGCACGATCTGCGGGTAGTCGCGCAGCGGCAATGGGCAGACGAAGCCGGAGAAGGTGGGTGAGTGAGTCAAGAGGTCTTTCCGTTGGTAACCAGGCGTTCTTCAGGTGAAACTGCGTAGATTGTAGCGTCTGGGGGGAGTGAATACCAAAGCCGGCAGGGGGTTACAGCACAGCAAACGCGCCAGAGCCGGCCAGAAGGGCTTCA
Source organism: Anaerolineae bacterium (assembly GCA_023382715.1). Classification (GTDB taxonomy): domain Bacteria; phylum Chloroflexota; class Anaerolineae; order Aggregatilineales; family Aggregatilineaceae; genus UBA2029. The sequence goes on along the minus strand of JAHDWP010000010.1, from coordinate 71,211 downwards.
CCAGGGAGCAGGACGGCAAACGCCAGACTTCCGAATCCTCTTGGAATACCCGGCGCTGGTGCTGCGGCAGGTTCACACTTCGATTTGCTGGGGGCGCTCATTCCACGAATTGCAGGGTGTCGGTGGTGAGCTGGCTCAGGTCGTGATAGATGCCGCGCCGCTGCTCCGGCACCAGCAGGGCGATCTGATACATCATCTCGCGCGTCATCTGGCGCAGCTCGTCGCGCGGAATGCGCGTCCGCCCGTCCGTGCGAAAGCAGAACGGTCGCCCGAAGCGCACTGTCACCGGCGTGCGCCGCAGCCGCCGCAGACTGCCCAGAAACAGGTCGGTCCCGTCCAGGCCCATCGGCTGGATGACGGCGTTGGCTTTGGTCGCCACGTAAGTGGTGCCGTCTTTCGGATCGGCCATGCAGGGATGGCGCGTGCCCTCCGGGGCGATCAGCACGGCGCTGCCCTGCCGCAGCAGAGCGATAGTGCTGTCCAGCGCCTGGCGATCCACTGCGCCGCGCCGCACAGTGTAGACGCCCCAGGCGCGGGCCATCAGCCCCACGATGGGGTGGCGGTAGTTCTCGATCTTGGACATCGGCGTGAGCAGGCGGTTGGTGATCGCCCCGACGACGACGAAGGGGTCTATCGCGCCGATGTGGTTCATGATCACGATCAGCGGCCCTTCGGGGGGGACGAGGCCCGTGCCGTCTGTCTGCACGCGCCACAGCAGGCCGAAGGCAAACCGTCGCAGCACGACATCGTGCAGGATGCGGCGGCGACGGGTGTAGCGTTCCTGATGCAGGACGATCGGGGCGATGCGCGAGCCGGTCGGCAGGTCAGCAGTGCTCATCTGTCCAAAGGTCTCCCAGGGGTCAGGGCTTGCGGCGCGCCTTAAGCTGGCGCACTTCGGCGGGGCTGAGCGTCCGCCATTGGCCGGGGCGCAGGTGCCCGATCTCCAGAAAGTCAATCTTGACGCGGATCAGGCGCTTGACAGGGTGGCCCAGCAGCGAGGCGACGTTGCGAATCTGGCGCTTGCGCCCCTCGCGCATCACGATTTCGAGCAGCGTTTCGCCCCCGCTCTCCTCCAACTGGCGCACTTTGGCCGGGGCGGTACGCTCGCCGTCGAGCACTACGCCGTTACGCCAGGCTTCCAGCGTCTTGGGCAGAGGCCGCCCGACGACCCAGACGTGGTAGGTCTTGGTATGGCCATAGCGGGGGTGCATCAGCCGGTCGGCCAGCTCGCCGTCGTTGGTCAGCAGGATCAATCCCTCGCTGTCCGCGTCGAGCCGTCCGACGGTGAAGAGATGCCCTTCGTGCGGGATCAGCTCGCGCACCAGGGGGCGGCGCTCGTTGAACATGCGGCGGTTGGTGCTGACCACGTTGCGCGGCTTGTAGAGCAGGTAGTAGGCGAACTGCGGCGGCCTGAGGGTCACGCCGTCCACCTTCACTTCGTCGCGCGCCAGGTCGGCCTTCTCGCCGAGCTGGGCGGGCCGACCATTGACGGAGACGCGCCCCTGGCGGATCAGGTCTTCGGCGGCGCGGCGCGAGACGATGCCCGCCTGGGAGATCAGTTTTTGCAGTCGTTCTTCAGCCATATGTGTCTCGTTTGCAGCCTAGGCTGGCGCATCACGCGCCGGTGTAGCGCGCCACAACCAGCGTCAGATCGTCGAAGGGGGGCGCGCCGTCGCGGAAAGTCTCGACCGCCGCCACCAGCCGCGCTTTGATCGTCTCCGCCGGTCGCCCGGCGCATTCCCGCACCACGCCCACCAACCGCTCTTCGCCGAACGGCTCGCCGCGCCGGTTTTCGGCTTCGGTCAGCCCATCGGTGTAGAACACCAGCACATCGTCCGGCATCAACTGGACGCTGACCGCGCTCACCGGCAGGTCTTCGAACCAACCCAGCGGGCGCCCGCCGCGCGGCAAGAATTCGTGCGTCCCCTGGCTGGCGCGCACCAGCAGCGGGCGATTGTGCCCGGCGTTGACGCCCGTGACCAGCCCGCCGGGGTGCAGGATGGCGTAGTAGACCGTGACGAACATGCCGGCCTCGGCGTCCTGCAGCAGGGTCAGGTTCGTCTGGCGGAGCATGGCTTCGGGCGCATCGGTGGCCAGGACTGCGCCCCGGATCAGGCTGCGCGCCACCGCCATGAAGATGGCCGCCGGCGCGCCTTTGTCGGATACGTCGGCAATGACCACCCCCAGGCTATCGCCGTTCACCGGGAAGTAGTCGTAGAAGTCGCCCGCCACTTCGCGCGCAGAGTGCCAGGCCGCCGCGATGTCGTAGCCGGGCAGGGCGGGCAGCGCGTGGGGCAGCAGGCCGCGCTGGATGTCCTGAGCCATTTGCAGCTCTTTTTCCATGCGCCCCTTCTCGACGGCGACCTGATAGAGCCGCGCGTTCTCGATGGCGATGCCGGCCTGCATGGCGAACGCCACCAGCAGCTCGCGGTGCCCCTCGTTGAACAACCCCGCTTGCAGGCGGTTGTCCACATAGACCAGGCCGGTCATGCGCTGGCGCACCAGGATGGGCACGCACAGGATCGAGCGCAGCCCCAGGATCATGATGCTCTCGCCGCGCGTCAGGCGCCTGTCGAACTGGGCGTTGTCGGTCAGCAACGGCTGGTGCGTCTGCACGACCTTGCGGATGATGGTCGTGCTCACCTGGAACTCCGGCGAGGCCAAAGCCTGGCGGTCAATGCCGCGCGCCACCTTGAACTCCAGCTCGCCATCGCTCTCGTTGTGCAGCATCAGGAAGCCGCGCTCCGCGCCCGTGACCTCGATCACGCGGTCCATCACGTTCTCCAGCACCACGTCAAGGTCCAGGCTGGAATTCAGCTCGCGCGTGATCTGGTAGAGCGTCGCCAGGTGATGGGGATCGGACACCGGCGGAGCAGCTAGGGGATCGCTCATAGCACCGTCCTCGCAGAATGGGATGTGGGGCATTATAGCACCCCGCGCCGGGCTTTGCCTATCGCCAGCGGTGAGGACATCCGCGCACGGTCGCCGGGCACCCCGTCCCCCGACCCCGCGCTGCGGGAGAAGGGGAGTGAGCGGAAGAGGCACGCAGGGGCGCCCGGCGATGAGACTTCCGAAATCTGCTGCGGCAGCAGGCCCCGCCCTCTGACTCTCGTAGGGGCGCGGCAGAGCTGCGCCCTGGCTGACCTCACCCGCCCTGCCCCATTTGACGCGCCGCCCGCCCGCCTGTACACTCTGCGGCGGACACCACACGGGAGGGATCGCCATGCGCAAGCCCCATGTCCTGATGCTCACCCCGTACCTGCCCTACCCACCCAACAGCGGGGGGCGCAGCCGCACCTACAACCTGGTCAGGCATCTGTGCGACGATTACCGGCTTACCCTGGTCTGCTTCGGTCGCCCGGAAGAGCAGGCCTTCGACCTGACCCCGCTGCGCGATTTGTGTGACGAGCTGATCGTCGTGGATCGCGCGCCCAGCCCTGGGGCGCTCAAGGCGGCCTGGCTCAGCATTACCTCGCCCAGGCCGATCACCATGCGCCTCTATAACACGCCGGCGATGGCCCAGACGGTGGCCCGCGTGCTGGCCGAGAAGCCGGTCGCGCTGGTGCACGTCGAGTCGTTCTACATGCTGCCCAACCTGCCCGCTCGCCTCGATGCGCCGGTGCTGCTGTCCGAGCCGGCTATTGAGTACGTCGCCTGGGGACGGCACGCCCACGTCGCCAAGCCCTGGTTCACGCGGCCCGGCATCTGGCTGGAGGCGCAGAAGATGCGCGTGTGGGAGCCGCGCGCCTGGGCCGATGCTACCGTCGTCGGGGTGATGTCGGACGTGGATCGGGCCGTCGTCAGGCGGGCGACACCCGGCGTGCGCACCGTACAGACGCCCAACGGCGTGGATGTGGACTACTTCGAGCCGGACGATTCCGTCCCGCGCGATTCCTGCACGGCTGTCTATATGGGCGACTACAAGTACTTCCCCAACACCGACGCCGTGCTCTACTTCGCCGAGGAGATTCTGCCGCGCGTGCTGCAGCGCCGCCCCGACTTCCGGCTGGTGTTGCTGGGCAAGGACGCCCCGCCAGAGCTGCTGGCCCTGCACGACGATCCGACTGTGCCGCTGACGATCGCCGGGCTGGTGCCCGACACGCGCCCCTACCTGCAAGGCAGCGCCGTCTTCGTCTGCCCGCTGCGCAGCGGCAGCGGGACACGCTTCAAGCTGCTGGAGGCGCTGGCCTGCGGCTGCCCGGTCGTCAGCACGACGGTGGGCGCGGAAGGGCTGGGCGCGATTGACGGCGAGCACATGCTGCTGCGCGATACGCCTCAGCAGTTCGCCGACGCGGTGATCGCCCTGCTGGCAGACCCGGCGCTCGGCGCGGCGCTGGGGTGGCAGGGGCGCGAATGGGTGATCCGCCAGCACGCCTGGGCGCGCAGCGCGGCCCTGCTGCGCGACGCTTACGACAAGCTGATTGGCCACGAAGACCCGACGCCGGCCATGACCGCCCGCCAGCGCCAGCAGCTTGCCGCGCGGGTGCGCGAGAAGCTCGACTCAGAGGGGGACGATCCCCAGCCGCATTAGCCCCGTATGTCCTGTCGCCGGTCTATAGTGACTATAAACGTCGGAATGGATGAGGACTCCCCCATAAGCGCGTTGTTCAAAGAAGTCTACCGGTTGTCGTTCCCGGCCAGTGCTGGGGTTCTCTATGCCGAAGGACTGACCCAGCCCTCACCGGCGCGCGCCGCGCACGATGGCCCGCCGCAGCGCCTCGTACTCGACGTGGCTGTGCGTAGAGATGCCGAAGGCGCGCGCCCGCCAGCCCAGCCCCGCCATCAGCCCGACGACCATGAAGACGGGCGGCAGCCCCCGCTCGACCACGATCAACTGGCCGAAATGCTCGCGGTCGCGGCGCCGGGCCTGTCCACGCCGGATCAGCGTGTGCTCGGCGACGCGGGCGATGTCCTCCCAAGCGATCCACCTGCCGCGCCCCAGCAATGGCTGGAGCCATACCCCGCGCTCGTAGACGGTGACGCGCGGGTGCAGCACGGCGAGCTGTAGCAGGGGAACGACAAGCGCGATCAGAAAGGGGACGCTGAGCACCAGCAGCGGCAACCCGTAGCCGACACCCAGCACCAGCAGCCCCACGATCCCCAGCAGCGCGCCAGCGATGCCCAGCGCGATCAGCACCGCCGTGATCCGGCGCAGCGCGGGCCGGGGATGCGGGTGGTCGGAGAGCAGCGCGCCACGCGCGGGGTCGTCAGGCCGGGAAACGGGCACGCTCATGCGCGATCTCTGCCGTCTGGTCGAGCAGGACGCTACTCCACATGGCCGGCGGCCCTGGACGGCGCGTCCTGGGGGGGTTCAGCGCCTTCGGCCTGGGCCGCCGAATCGCCATTGGCGGCGGCTGGGTGATCTCCGCGCGCTTTCTTGAGCAGCAGCGAGTCGCCCTGCGCGCTGATGCGCACCGTGTCGCCGGGCTGGAAGTGCTCTTCCAGGATGGCGTTGCTCAGCGGGCGAGTCAGCAGGCGCTGAACGGCGCGGCGCAGCGGACGCGCGCCATAGGCCGGGTCGTAACCCTCGCGCAGCAGCAGCGCGCGCGCGCTCTGATCCAGCGCCAGCTTGAGCCGCTGGTCGGTCAGGCGGGCGACCACTTCCTGGATTTGCAGGTCGAGGATGGCGTCGAGCGTCTGCGGCGAGAGCGGTTTGAAGACGACCACCTCATCCAGCCGGTTGAGGAATTCCGGGCGGAAGTGCTTTTTGAGGTGGAAGTCGTAGTCAGGAAGCTGATCCGGCTGGGCGGTGAAGCCCAGCCCCTTGCCCACATCACCGGTGCCGATGTTGCTGGTCATGATCCAGACAGCATGACGCCCGTCCATCGCCGCGCCCTGCGAGTCGGTCAGGCGGCCCTCGTCGAAGACCTGCAGAAAGATGTCGAACACTTCCGGCGCGGCTTTTTCCACTTCGTCGAGCAGCACGACGCTGTACGGGCGCCGGCGCAGCGCCTCGGTGAGCTGCCCGCCCTGTTCCATGCCCTTGTAGCCGGGTGGGGCGCCGATCAGCCGGGCGACGGTGTGCTCATCGTGGAACTCGGACATGTCCAGGCGGATGATGGCTTCGTCGTCGTTGAACAGGAAGGCAGCCAGCGCCTTGGCCAGCTCCGTCTTGCCGACGCCGCTCGGCCCCAGGAACAGGAAGACGCCGATAGGCCGTCCGGGGTCGCCCAGGCCAGCGCGGTTGGTCTTGATCGCGTCGGACACGATCTGGATGGCGTGCTCCTGGCCGACGACGCGCCGGGCCAGCGTCTCGGCCATCTGCGCGAAGCGCTGGCGTTCGTTGGCCGTGAGTTCGCTGACGGGGATGCTCGTCCACTCGCTGAGCACCTGGGTGACCATCTCGGCGGTGACTTCGAGCGGCGGCGCGTCTTCATCTTCGGGGGCGTCCGGCGCGTTGGTCTGGATGGTCAGGCGCGCGCACGCCTCGTCGAGCAGGTCGAGCGCCTTGTCCGGCAGCCGCCGGTCGCGGATGTAGCGGTCGGACAGGCGCACAGCGGCTTCGCGCGCTTCGGGCAGGATGGCCACCTTGTGATGCGCCTCGTAACGCCCGTAGACGTGCTCGACGACGACCAGCGTCTCGGCCACGCTCTGCTCGCGGATGTCAATGGTGCGGAAGCGGCGATCGAGCGCGGGGTCTTTGGCGATGGCCTTGCGATATTCCTCGAAGGTCGTCGCGCCGATGCAGGTGATTTCGCCGCGCGCCAGGGCCGGCTTGAGGATGTTGGCCGCGTCCAGATTGCTGTCTATGGTGTCGCCCGCGCCGACGATGGTGTGAATCTCGTCAATGAACAGGATCACGTCCGGCGCGTTCTTGGCCTCGTCCACGATGCCGACGATGCGCTCCTCGAACTGCCCGCGCAGGCTGGTCCCGGCCACCAGCATCCCGATCTCCAGCCCGATGATGCGCCGGTTGTGCAGGAAACGGGGCGCGCGCCCGTGCACAATGTCGTAGGCCAGCCCCTCGACCACCGCCGTCTTGCCCACGCCGGAATCGCCGAGCAGCAGCGGGTTGTTCTTCTTGCTGCGGCGCAGCGTGCGGGCGATCATGCGAATCTCGGTCTCGCGCCCCACCGCCGGGCCAATCTTGCCCTGGCGCACCTGCGCAGTGAGATCGCGTCCATAGCGGTCGAGCAGCGGCGTGGGCATGTGCTGATCGGTGCCCAACCCATCTTCGACGTCCGACAAGGAGTCCAGGTCGCCGAAAAGGAATTCGTCGAAGTCATTGGCGTCGCCGTCTATGTCGTCCAGCAGCCGCTCGATCCACGCCGACAGATCGGCCCCCTGGCGGATCAGCACGCGGGCGGCGATGCCCTCGCCTTCCTGCAGCAGCGCGATCAGGACCTGCTGCTCAGAGACGAAGCGCTCGCCCGCGTCGTCGGCCAGGTAAACGGCCATCGCCAGCAAGCGATGCGCGCGCGGGGTGAGCGGCGGCGAGTCGCTCACCGCGTCGTCGCCCGCGCCGATCTCGCGCCGGATCAGGTTGCGGATGGTGCGCGGCTCCATCCCGCTCTCGACCAGCAGGCGCGCGGTGACGCTGCCGGGCAGGCGCGTCATGGCGTTGAACAGGTGCTCGGTGCCGATGTAATTGTGGCGCAGCCGGACGGCTTCCTGGAGAGCGCCGTCGAGCAGTGGGCTGCTGCGCTTGCGGATTTCCTGCTCGCTGATGTCCAGGGGCGACTGTGGCATACCGCTATTCCCCACCTCATGCCAGAGCGGACGTGCCCACCCAGTATACCGCGTCCTGGCCGCTGCGCAGCTTTTGGCGCAAGGCGGGGGCGTGCAAAGGCTGACAGCGACTCGCCGGGCGGGGGGCAGTGACCTCACCCCCAGCAGAGCAGCGCCCCTACCGCCTGACAGGTTTTGCACGCACCCCGGCGCGCGCCGTTTGACACAGACCGCAGATCACTGTACTGTACTGGTGACAAGGACGATTTCCCATAGGCGGCGTAGCACACTACGCCCCCAGCCAGCGAGAGGGAAGCAGTGAAGCGCGTCTGTACTGTTTGCCAGCGAGTGTCGGTTGACGGCAACCTGTGGTGCCAGGAGCCGGATTGCCCGGCGGGGAATATGCCGTTGATCTTCGATTATGGCGAGTGGCTGGGCGACATCAAGGTCGTGCGTCTGCTGCGCGTGCTGCGCACGTCGGCCATCTACGAGGCTGAGCGCGACAAGGAGCAGGTGCTGCTCAAGGTGGCGCACCCCGGCTGCCAGGATCAGCTTCGCCGCGAGGCGCGCGTGCTGCTGGAGCTGGCCGCGCATCAGCAACATCCCATGCTGCCCGTGCTGCTGCCTGCCTATCAGCAGATGGACCTCAAGCAGCGGCCTTACGGCAAGACTATGTTCCGCGACGAGGCGAAATACTACGAAGTCTTCGCCCACGCGCAGGGCGAGTTCCTGCGCGACCTGCTGCTCAAAAACCCGCAGCCCTGGTACCAGCACGCCGCCTGGATGACGATCAGCCTGGCCGACGCCATCGCCTTCCTGCACCTGCGGGGCAAAGTCCTGCACCTGAACCTCACCCCGGACGTGATCTACGTCCGCACCGACAAAGAGGGCATCCCCCGCCCGCTGCTGCTCGACCTGGGGATGCTCGGCGATCCGACGGGCATTGACCCGGCCTGGGTGCGCAGGTACGGCGTGCCCGCCTACACGCCGCCGGAGCTTATCGCCCGCGACGGGCCGGTGGGCTATGCCTCGGATGTGTACGGGCTGGGCCTGGTGCTGTACGAGATGCTGGCCGGGCACCCGGCGTTCCACTTCACTCAGCGCAAGGACGACGATGTGCGTCGCCTGGTCGTCGGCGGGGTGCGCGAGCCATTGGAGCGCACCGATCTGGCCGAGGATATTCACAACATCGTGCACATGGCCGTCCAGCGCGCGCCGGAGCAGCGCTTCCAGGATGTGCGCGCCTTTGCCAAGATGCTGCGCACCAAGTTCGGGGAAGTGCCCGCCGAGAAGAAGCGCTCGGTCAACCGGCGCATCCTGGCGGCGGTGCTGATCATCGCCCTGGCGACGATCATCCTGATCATGCTCTCGGCGCTGCTGGGCTAATACACCAGAGCGGAAATGAGCATACAGTCTGGCCTGGTCCAGCCCCCCATCTCCGGCCCTTCCCCCACGAGGGGGGAAGGGGGAAAAGCGCGTCCGCTAAGCCCCTCCCTCCTTGCGGGGGAGGGGTTTGGGGTGGGGAGACAAACGCTCATGACTTGTTCGGACACCCTATCTTCGCCCAACAAAACACCCACCGCAATCCGCCGGTGGGTGTTGTTGTTTCGAAGAAGCGCCCGCGCTTGCGCAGAACGCCAGGGGCGGGCTAGACGAAGCGCTGCGAGCCGGAATAATCGCCGTCGCGCAGGCTGATGATCGCCCCGATGAGGTCCATGCTCAGCTCTTCGCAGGTCGCGGCCAGCCGATCCACGTTGGGCTTGATACCCTCCAGGTAGTGGGCCAGGGCCAGGTTACCAACCATGCCGAAGAAGGCAGAGGCTTTCAGGATGCTAATCGCCACTTCGAGGGCCTTGCTCACCGCCTCCATCGTGTCGCTCGAGGCGCGAAAACTATCGGACAACTTCTGTACGGCGTCATAGTCCATTGAGACTTCGGCCATGTCATCCTCCTTAACTCAAACGCTTGCGCCCAGGGGACAGGGCGGGATTAGAAGATCGAATCGAAAAGGTCAGTGACCTGGCCCACGACGCCAAAGACATCGTTATCGGCTTGCTGGACAAGGTTCAGCGCGGAGGTGATGTTGCCGCCGAAGCCCCCGATGGACGCGATGAGCGCCATGATCTCCGGGATGAGGCGTGTCTGCACTTCCTCGGTGAAGGCACGAGCGCCCGCGCCCGTCCAGGCACCGCCGGTGATCGGCCCCAGCCCACTGCGGATACCGCCGGCCACTTCTTCGACCATGTTGGCCTGTTGCACGACCTGGCTGACGACATCCTGTACATCGCCCATAACACAGCTAAAAATGGACATTGCACCTCACCTCGCTTTAGCCCTTGAAGCGGCTAGCCGCTTCTGTGTCGCCGTCGCGCAGGTCTATCAGCGCGCCGTAGACGTCCATCCCCAGCTCATCGAGCTTGTCCTGCAAGGCCCCGATCCGTGCGTTGAGGTTGCCGCGAACCGCCTGGGCCAGCGCATCACCGCCTCGTCCGAGCAAAGCGCCATCCTCCAGCCGCCCGGCGATGTTCTGCATCGCGCGCTTGAGGTCCTCCAGGTGCTGGCTGCCTTCTCTGAAGAGACGGGCCATGTCTTCCATCAGGTCGTAATCCATTTGTACGTCAGGCATCGTGACCTCCTTATCGTTGGCGCATCAGCGGGTGGCGCGCCAAGCGCTGCACACGCTAGCGCCTCGCAAAGAGCGAGCTAGCGTCCTGTTCGGCCTGTGAAAGGATGTTGCTAACCTGCTTGATGGCGCTGCCGGCGTCTTCCAGTGCGCGCGCCAGGCGCTGCATCCCTGGGTTCACCAGGTCATGCATCTCGGCGTAGAATGCATCCGCGCCGCGCCCAATCCAGCCGCCGCCTTCCAACTCGCCCACCAGGTTGTTGATCTGGGTGGTGAGCTGCTCAATGCCCGCCGACTCCTGCAAGAACTCGTTGGCGATGTTGGCCAGCTCGTCGTAGTCGGCCTGAATCTTTCCACCAAAACCGGGCATGGTGACCTCCTGCTTTCTCCTCGTCCTTTATGTGAGCTCTGTTAGCGCAGCACGGCGCTCGCAGACTGTGCGGGCGTCGTTGCATCCTTGAGCAGTGCGTCTTTCTGTCAGGCCAATCTTCGCTCCTCCTTCGCCCCCGCCACTGTCCCTTGCATGAAGAGCACAATGTTTCTGCACAATCGGGCATGACTAAAGCCAGTGTAGGGGACTCAACGATCGTTTGTCAAGGTGTGTGACCGCCGATCTGCGTAAAAATACTATGCAGATGCATAAAATTTGATAAAGATTAAGTGAACTGGCCGCGTTTGTCCCTCTGGCTGGCCGTGCGCGGGTTGTACGCGCCCCTTCACCTCCGCTATACTTCACACTGTTTGGGGTTGGTTTTGGGTAACTGATTCTTGGTGACTGGTGCACTGGTGAAGGCGATTTTACGACAGGTGTGTGTTCCTGGCAGCCGGCAGCCAATAACCAGAAACCAGGAACCAGCAGCCCCTCGTTTTGCCGGTGTGACAGGGTGAGAATCAGCCAGCGAAGGCCGATGATGGACGCGCCATGAGCAGCGAAGACTTCACGGGCCAGACGTTAGGACAGTACGAGCTGCGCGAGTTGCTGGGCCGGGGCGGGATGGGGACTGTCTACCGCGCCTACCAGCGGACGCTCAAGCGCGCCGTCGCCGTCAAGGTGCTGCCCGCCGCCCTGGCCGCTGACGCGGATTTCGTCGCCCGCTTCACGCGCGAGGCCGAGACCGCCGCCGCGCTGGAGCACCCGCACATCATCCCCGTCTACGATTACGGCGTCGAAGGGGGCACCAGCTACATTGTCATGCGCCTGCTGGGCGGTGGCACGCTGGCCGACCGCATGGCTCAGCGCGAAAAAGCCGGCGCGCCGCTGCCTTCGCTCGGCGAGGTCACCCGGCTGCTCAGCCAGCTCGCCAGCGCGTTCGACTACGCCCACCAGCAGGGTGTCATCCACCGCGACATCAAGCCCAGCAACATTATGTTCGACACGCACGGCAACGCCTTCCTGGTGGACTTCGGCATTGCTAAGCTGTTGGAGCATACCAGCGTCCTGACCGTGACCGGGGCCGTGCTGGGCACTCCGCTCTACATGGCCCCGGAGCAGTGGCGGGCAGAGCAACCCGTCCCGGCCACCGACCAGTACGCGCTGGGCGTGACCGTCTACCAGTTGCTGACCGGGCAGGTGCCCTTCCAGGCTCCGACGCCCTACGGCCTGATGCACAAGCATCTTCACGAAGCGCCCACCCCGCCGCACGTCCTGCGCCCCCACCTGCCACAGGCGCTCGCCGCCTCGCTGGAACGGGCGCTGGCCAAGTCGCCCGGCGAGCGCTTCCCGTCGGTGACCGCCTTCGCCCAGACGTTTGAGCGAGCTGCGGCGGGCGAGGGCGGCGAGGATACGCAGTTCCTCACCCGTCCGCTCGAAGGCAAGCGGCCCGTCCTGGTCAGCACGCCTTCGCCGATGCCCGCGCCGCCCGCGCCCCCGCCTTCGGCGACCTTCACGCCGCCTGCCACGCCAGGGATGGGCCGTCCGCCGGGGCGAGGTCGCGCCCGGCTGGTCTGGGGCGCGGTGATCGCCCTGCTCGCCGCGCTGGCGGCGGTGGGGGTGATCGTCCTGGGCGGCGGTGGGGGGGAAGCAACCCCGACCGTCACCGTCGCGCCGACGCAGGTCGTCGCCGCGCCGAGCGAGACGCCCACTCGCGCCGGCGGCCTGGTAGTCCTGGGCACGGAGACGCCGATCGCCCCCCCAGACACAGCGACCGCAACGCTCACGGCGACGCGGGCCGCGCCCTCGCTCACCGCCAGCGCCGCGCCGAGCGAGACGCCCACTCGCGCCGGCGGCCTGGTAGTCCTGGGCACG
>JAHDWP010000010.1:0-58575 GCA_023382715.1 Anaerolineae bacterium | reverse complement strand
AGACGCCGATCGCCCCCCCAGACACAGCGACCGCAACGCTCACGGCGACGCGGGCTGCGCCCTCGCTCACCGCCAGCGCCGCGCCGAGCGAGACATCTGCCACTGAGAGCGGCCTGGTGGGCCTGGGCACGGAGACGCCCACTGTTCGCCCGGCCACGGCCACGGCAACGCCCACGGCGACGCTCAGCCACACGCCATCGCCCACCGCCACGTCCACGCCCAGCGCTACCGACACGGCGACGCCTGATTTCGAGGCCACAGCGGAGGCGCTGGTTGCCGAGCGGCTGACTCAGACTGCGCAAAGCTGGACGAGCACGCCCACGCCCGATTTCGAGGCCACAGCGGAGGCGCTGGTCGCCGAGCGGCTGACTCAGACTGCGCAAAGCTGGACGAGCACGCCCACGCCCGATTTCGAGGCGACGGTCGAGGCGATGGCCAATGCCGCCATGACGGCGACGGCTGCCGCCTGGACAGACACGCCCACGCCCACCGACACGCCGACGCCCACCGACACGCCGACGGAGACGCTGACCCCTTCGCCAACGGTCACGCCCCCCGCCACGCCTTCACCCGTCCCGACAGCGACGCCGCCGCCCAGCGCCGGGCCGGTCGTCTTCCCGCCGCCGCCCGGCGCGACCTCCCTGCCGGTGGGCAGCGCCAACGTCGCCTGGGAGCCAGTCATCGGCGACTATCGCGGCATCCCGCTGGTGGGCGTGCCGCCCGGCTGCTTCATGATGGGCAGCGAGGAAGGCGACGTTGACGAGAAGCCAGTGCGCCGCGTCTGCCTGAGCGCCTACTGGATCGGCCAGACGGAAGTCACCAACGCGCAGTACGCCGCCTGCGTGAGCGCGGGGGCGTGCGCGCCGCCGCGCGACCGAACCGCCTTCGACAACCCGGCCCTGGCCGATCACCCGGTGACATGGGTCTCGTGGTTCGACGCCGCCGCTTTCGTCGAGTGGATCGGGGCGGCGCTGCCCACCGGCGCGCAGTGGGAATTCGCCGCGCGCGGGCCGCAAAGCTGGACATACCCCTGGGGCGACAGCCCGGCCACGTGCGCCCTGGCCAACCTGGAACGCTGCACGAGCGGCACCAGCCCGGTGGGAGCCTATCCGGACGGGGCGTCGTGGGTGGGCGCGCTCGACCTGGCCGGCAATGCCTGGGAATGGGTGGCCGATTACTACGCGCGCGATTATTACGCGACGCTGACCGATGGCGCGCTCGACCCGCTCGGCCCGCCCTTTGGCGATATGCACAATGTGCGCGGCAGCTCGTGGGAGAACGAAGCGCGCTACGCGCGGGCTTTCTACCAGGGCGGCAATTACCCGGACTACGTGACCTACGTGCTCGGCTTCCGCATCGCCGTGCCCGCCGGCCTCGGCGAGACGCAGTCATCCGCGCCCGCCGGCCCGCCCACACCGACGCCGCTCGGCGGGGGCCGGGGGGAGTTCGCTTTTGTCTCCGAGCGCGACGGCAACCGCGAGATTTACGCGATGAGCGTGGACGGGTCGAACGTGCGCCGCCTGACCAACAACCGCGCCAACGACCGCGATCCGGCCTGGTCGCCGGACGGGATGCGCCTGGCTTTCTATTCCGACCGCACGGGCAACGCCGACATCTACGTGATGGACGCTGATGGCGGCGGCCTGCGCAACCTGACCAACCACCCGGCCAACGAGTACCGCCCCGCCTGGTCGCCGGACGGGACGCGCCTGGCTTTTACGTCCGATCGTGGCGGAAGCACCGAAATCTATGTGATGAACGACGATGGGAGCAGCTTACAACGCCTGACCGGGCCGGGGTCGTACAGCGGCAGCCCGGCCTGGTCGCCGGATGGGATGCGCATCGCCTTCAATTCCTCGCGCGGCGGGGATGACGAAATCTACGTGATGAACGCCGACGGGAGCGGCCAGACGCGCCTGACCTTCAGCCCTGGCAATGACGGCCTCTCCGCCTGGTCGCCGGACGGGACGCAGATCGCCTTCCAGTCCAACCGCGACGGGCGATTTGCGATCTACACGATCGGCTCCGATGGGTCCGGTCAGCGCCGCCTGACGACGGCAGGCTCCAATGACTGGTGGCCAGAGTGGACAGCGGACGGGCAGTTTATCGCCTTCATCTCCGACCGCGACGGAGTCGGCGCGATCTACCTGATGGCGGCGGACGGGAGCAATCCACGCCGCCTGACCCCACTCAGCTCGTGGAACGACAGCCCGACCTGGCGGCGCGCGCCGGACGGTGCGCACTCTGAGCTTGTCCCCACGCCCGCTGCATCTGAGTCAGGCGTTGCCCGCATCAGGGGCGGCGAGGGGGTCAATGTCCGATCCGGCCCCGGCACCAACTATCCCATCGTCCTGTCCGCCAACCGGAGCAGCTCGCTCGAGCTGCTGAGCCTGCGCAATGAGTGGGTTTACGCGCAAGTTGACGAGTCTTATGGTTGGATTTACCGGGATTTGCTGGACTACAGCGGCGACCTGCGCAGCCTGCCCGCCCCGGAAGCGGCAGGAGTCCCGCTCTGCGATCCGCCGGGCAGCAACACTGCGTCCAATTGGGCACGGGTGCACTGGCGGCTTGGCTGCCCGGCCAGCAGCGAGCGATCCATGCTGGGAACCTCGCAGCCATTCGCCAAGGGCGTCATGGTTTATCGCAGCGAGCCATCGCGGATGATCTATGTGATTCTGGACGATGGTCGCTGGGCCGTCTATGATGACGACTGGTCCCCTGGCACAGTTCTCACCTGTTCCGGGCAGTATATTGACCGCGGCTTCGGCGAGGTCTACTGTGACAATCCGGGTGTCGCGCGCGTGCTGGGGCGGGCGACGGGTGTCGAGCGCCCAGGTTCGGTCATGTTCATTCAGGAATTTGAGCGCGGGATCATCCTGGGCATCGAGCGGGTGGGAACCCGCGTCTTGTATACGGATGATGTTACTGACTTCTGACGCCCTGCGCCCAGCCCCCCCTTCTGCAGGGCGCGGCGGGTGGGACAGGGCTGACCGGAGTTTACAAAACCTCAACGATTTATTTGACGGGGCGCTTAAAAATCACTAAAATCGGGTTCCTTCAAGCGGCAAGCTGCTCGAAGCACTTCGTCACCTGATTTTTATGCAAAGGAGTTGCGCTATGAAGAAGGTATCCATTGTCGTGATGTGGGTGCTGATCGCGGTTCTGGCTTCCCCGCTACTGTCGGTTGCCCCTGCCACCCGTGTCCTGGCCCAGGACGACACGCTGACCGTGCTGTGTACCCCACAGGAAGACTGGTGTGTCGCCATGACGCAGGCGTTCGAAGAGGAAACCGGCATCGAGACGAACTATGTCCGCATGTCGTCGGGCGAGTCGCTGGCCCGCATCCGCGCCACCCAGGACGACCCGGAATTCTCCGTGTGGTGGGGTGGCCCGGCGGATGCGTTCATCGCGGCCAATGAAGAGGGGCTGCTCGAGCTATACGAGCCAGAGCTGGCTTCGGTGCTGCCGGAGAAGGCCGTCGGTGAGGATCATTCCTGGCACGGCATTTACATGGGGGCGATCGGCTTCTGCTCCAACGTGGATTATCTCGAAGAGCTTGGGGTAGAGCCGCCCACCTCGTGGGAAGCCCTGCTCAATCCTGCGCTGAAGGGCAACATCGCAATGGCGCACCCCGCGACCTCTGGCACGTCGTTCACGTCGTTCTGGACGATTGTGACGCTGCGGGCTGACGAGTTGGAAGCCGCAGAAGAAGGCACCGGCTACGACGAAGAAGGCAACCCGACCGAAGCTGCCATTGACGCCGCGTTCGAGTACTTCGCAGAGCTTCACAAGAACATCCTCCAGTACACCCGCTCCGGCTCGGCCCCCGGCCAGATGGCTGCAACCGGCCAGATCGCCGTCGCGATCATCTTCGCGCATGACTGCGTGAAGCTCCAGGTCGAAGGCTTCCAGGACGTGGTGGTCAACACGTTCCCCGAAGAAGGCACCGGCTACGAGATCGGTGGCATGGCCCTGATCAAGAACGGCCCGGAACCGGAAGCGGCCAAGCAGTGGATCGAGTGGGCGCTGACCCCTGAGGTGCAGGCCATCGGCGCGACGGTGAACTCGCTGCAACTGCCGACCAACCCGAACACGCCAGTCTCTGAGCTTTCGCCGAAGTTCGAAGACATCAACCTGGTGGATTACAACTTCGTGGCGGCGGGGATGCATCGCACCGAGATGGTCGAGCGCTTCGACGCCGAGATCGCTCCGCAGCCCACTCAGTAACGGGCGCTTCGCCATCCTGACCGTCTATCTTCGGCGGTGGAGCCACTGCATCGCAGGCGCTCCACCGCCGGATCACTTGATTACACGTCAACGGAGATAGTCACCGTGGAAACCGCCAGCACCAAGCGCCGCAGCTCGCCTCTTCAGGCCCTCGCTCGCAGCCGTCGGATCGCGGAATTCTGGCGCATCTTTCAGGACCCAGTCCTCTTTATCGGGCTTGTTCTGGTCGTGTTGTTCGTCGTCATCACGATCATCCATCCGATTTATGCGATGGTTGAGGAAAGCCTGACCGTGAAGGGGAAGGCGCTGTTCGAGCGCTACCTCAGCTCCCCGGTTTACCAGCATATCATCCGCAACACGATGGAAATGGGGCTGTTGGTGGCCGCCGTCGGCACCTTCGTCGGCTTCACAATCGCTTACGTCCAGGTCAAAGTCGCCGTCCCGTTCAAGCGCCTGATTCACATCCTGGCGATGGTACCGATCATCTCGCCGCCCTTCGCGGTGGCGACGGCGGCGCTGCTGCTCTTCGGGCGCAACGGCATTATCTCGTATGGAATTTTTGGCGAGCGTTATGATATTTATGGGCTGGACGGGTTGACCCTGGTGCTGGCGCTGTCCTATTTCCCGGTCGCCTATCTCAACCTGCGCGGGATGATGCAGGCTCTCGACCCGGCTCTCGACGAAGCGGCGACCAATCTCGGCGCGAACAGATGGCGCATCTTCCGCACCGTCACCGTGCCGATGCTGATCCCCGGCATTGCGGGGTCGTTTCTGCTGCTGTTCGTCGAGGCGATTGCCGACCTGGGCAACCCCCTGGTGCTGGGCGGCAATTACGAGGTGCTCGCCACGCGCATCTACGTCTCGATTGTCGGCCTGTACGACACCACTGCCGCCGCCGTGCTGTCGGTGATTCTGCTGGTGCCGTCGCTGCTGGTCTTCATCGTTCAGCGTTACTGGATCAGCCGCACTTCGGTCGTCTCGGTCACCGGCAAGCCGACCGGCACACCGCAGATGATCCGGCACCCGCTGGTGGTCTGGCCGCTGTTTGCAGCGGTGATGTTCGTGCTGCTGCTGATCGTGCTGATCTACGGCGTGATCTTCGCCGGGGCCTTCACCAAGATTCTGAACGTCAACAACACGCTGACGCTCGACCACTTCGATTTCGTGATCAATGGCTATGGCTCCGAAGCGATGAAGGATACGACCCAGCTAGCGGCCATCGCCACGCCAATCGCCGGCGTGCTGGGTATGCTGATCGCGTTTCTGGTCGCGCGCAAAAAGTTCACTGGCCGCCATGCGCTGGACTTCGCGACAATGCTCGGCATCGCTGTGCCCGGCACGATCCTGGGCATCGGTTACCTGCTGGTCTTCAACAGGCCGCAGACGGTCGCCCTGCCGGTCATCGGAACCATCACCCTCATTCCCAAGCTGACCGGCGGGCGCGCGATTTTTGGCGGCGCGATCGCGATCGTGCTGGTGTACATCGTGCGCAGCGTGCCGGCGGCGCTGCGCGCCGGAGTCGCGGCGTTGTCGCAGATTGACCCGGCCATCGAAGAAGCGTCAATCAGCCTCGGCGCGGACAATTTCGGGACCTTCCGCCGGATCACCCTGCCATTGATCCGGCCTGCGTTCTTCTCCGGCCTGATCTACGCCTTCGCACGCTCGATGACAACCATCTCGGCGATCATCTTCCTGACGACGCCTGGCACCAAGATTATGACGCACCAGATTCTGAACGAAGTCGAAAACGGGCGGTACGGCAATGCCTTCGCTTATTGCGTGATTTTGATCGCGATCGTGCTGGTTGCGATTGGGATTCTGGCGGTGGCGGTGGGCACATCCTCCGGCGCCGAGAAGACGATAGAAGGAGCCGCGTAAATGGCTGCCAGTCAGGCGGGGACTCTGGTTCTCGAAACTGTGTCCAAACTTTTCCCTCAGCGCAGCGGACAGGGGGATGTGCGGGCCGTCGATCGGGTCTCGCTGACGATCGAGCCGGGCGAGTTCGTCACGCTGCTGGGGCCATCGGGCTGCGGCAAAACCACGACGCTGCGCCTGATCTCCGGCTTTGAGATGCCCACGTCGGGGCGGATTTTGCTCGACGGGAAGGACATCTCGCATCGCCCCCCCAACAAGCGCGACATGGCGATGGTCTTCCAGAGCTATGCGCTGTTTCCGCACATGACCGTCTTCAACAACGTCGCTTACGGGCTGCGCGTGCAGCATACGGCGCGGGGCGACATCCGCCAGCGCGTGCAGCGCGTGCTGGAGCTTATGAGCCTGGGCGGTCTGGGCGAGCGCCGTCCGCACGAGCTGTCGGGCGGCCAGCAGCAGCGCGTTGCGCTGGCTCGCTCGCTGGTGGTCGAGCCGCGCGTCTTGCTGTTCGACGAGCCGCTGTCCAACCTGGACGCCAAGCTCCGCGTCCAGATGCGCAGCGAGATCCGCAATCTCCAGCGCCGCCTGAACATCACCAGCGTCTATGTGACGCACGACCAGGTCGAGGCGATGGCGATGTCTGACCGGATCGTCGTCATGAACAACGGGCAGATCGAACAGATAGGATCGCCGGAAGAAATCTATCGGCACCCGGCGTCGCGCTTCGTGGCGGACTTCATCGGGCGGGCGAACTTCCTGGACGCCACCGTCGAAGCCGCCGGCGACAACCAGGCAACCGTCACCTTGCTGGGGCAGACCGCGACGCTGTCCACCAGCGCACCGCTGCGCCCCGGCGATCGCGCCATCGCGGTGCTGCGCCCTGAAGTGCTCAGGCTCGAAGAAAACTCCGCGCTGGAGCAGGTCGTCATCGAGCAGGCGATGTACCTCGGCTCGACGATCGAGTACATCGTTCGCCTGGGCCAACAGCGCCTGATTATCGTGGACGCCGACCCGCATCTCGGTCGAGTGTTCGGCGAGGGAGCGACCGTCGGGCTGGCGTTCAAGCCTGAAACGGTCCATCTGCTGGCCGAACCCGTCGCCTGATACCGGCGATCAGTCTCTCCCATACGCTGAGCGCCCGCGCCGCGCGCCGGGCGTTTTTGATTGGCGTTGCCGGCGGCAGTTCTGCGCCCTACAGAATCTGCCCCATCATGGCCGCGACCGCCTGGTAGACCGGCGAGTCGTCGCCCAGCTCGACCAGCGGGCGCCCGCTGAACTCGAACTCGACCAGCTTCTCATCGCCCGGCACTGCGCCCAGCAGCGGCAGATCAAGCTGCGCGATGCGCGCTTGCAGCGGGGGCGGGATCACCCCGCCGGGCACGTTGTTGAGGACGAGATAAGCCGCGTTGATGTTGATGCCCAGCTCGTGGCGGAACGAAGCGATGCGCTCGGCGGCGACAATGCCGCGCTGCGTCGCGTCGCTGACGACGAGCAGCGCCTCCACGTCGCGCGTGGTGCGCCGGCTGAGGTGCTCCATGCCCGCCTCGTTGTCAATGACCACATAGCGGTAGTTCTTGCTGATGCTGTCCACCACTTCGCGCAGGTTGTGGTTGACGGCGCAGTAGCAGCCGGGGCCTTCGGAGCGCCCCATAGCGATCAGGTCGAAGCGCGAGCCTTCGGACAGCGCGGCGCGCACCTCATAGTCCAGGTATTCGCGCTTGGTCAGGCCGCCGTTCAGCGCGCCCATCGCCGCCCCGCCCGCCGTCAGGGACTCCTTGACCTTTTCCAGCAGCCCCTCGCGGATGTCGCCAACCGTCCAGTCCAGGCCCAGGCCGAGCACCATGTTCAGGTTGCTGCTGGGGTCGGCGTCAATGGCCAGGATGGCCCCGTGCTGCGTCTGGGCCAGGTACTTGATGATCATGGCAGCGATGGTCGTCTTGCCCACGCCGCCCTTGCCCGCCAGGGCGATAGTCGTCGTCATCGGCGTTCAATCTCCGCGCTCAGCGTCGCGGCCATGCGCTCAGCAGACTGGCGCAGAGCCGGGACGAAATCGTATACGGCGAGGCCGCGCCGGTCGGCTTCCTGCACGGCCAGGTCAGCGGGCAGCGTGCCCAGCAGGGGCAGGCCGGGTGTCTCGGCGGCCAGGAAGGCGGCCTCCTCCTCGTCGCGCACCTTGTTGCCGACCAGCCACAGCCGCGTCAGGCCGATGTCCGCTGCCAGCTTCTTGATCTGGGCGGCGGTGCCCAGGCTGCGCCGCGTCGGCTCGACGACGACGATCATCGCGTCCACGAAGTCTACCGTCGCCCGGCCCAGATGCTCGACGCCCGCGTACATGTCCAGGATCAGCACGTCATCCTGGCGGAAGAGCAGGTGCGTGAACAGCGTCTTGAGCATGGCGCTCTCCGGGCAGATGCAGCCCGATCCGCCCAGGTCCACCGATCCCATCTCCAGCAGGCGCACGCCGCGATGCGTGGCGCTGAAGCGCTCCGGCAGGTCGTCCACGCGCGGGTTGAGCGTGAAAAAGCCGCCGACGGTGCCCGGCTTGGCCCCGGTGCGCTCCTCGATCAGCGCGTCCATCTCGGCGATGGGGCGCAGATGGGCGCGCAGGTCGGGCGGGAAGCCAAGCGCCCCGGCCAGGCACGGCGCAGGATCGGCGTCCACGGCCAGCACGTCGCGCCCGGCGTCGGCGTAAACCTGGGCGAGCAGGGCCGTGAGCGTCGTTTTGCCCACGCCCCCCTTGCCGCTGATGGCGAGTTTCATAGGGAGTCCTCGGTTGTCAGTGATCGGTTATTGGTTGTTGGTGATCTGTGGCCGGACAAGCTCACAATATCCTCTGACCGCTGAAAGCTAAAAGCTGAAAGCTGACCACTGATCACCGCTCTCACAGCAACACCGCGCCCGCACGATGATCGTCCCTGGGCGCGGTGTCTGGTCGCAGGCACCAGACTTCGGAAGTCTGGCAGACTTCGGAAGTCCCCTTCAAGCCAGCCCGGTTGCGCCTAACGGGCCGCCGCGCCCGCCTTCGCTGGCGCTTCCTGGGGCGGCACGAAGTTCGACGGCAGCAGCCCGGCCTCGGTGACAATGCGCGGGACGATCTCCTCCCAGCCGACGGCCATCAGGTGAATGCCGTGCACGCCCTGCTTGCTCTTGATCGCTTCGATCAGCTCCAGCGTGATGGTGATCGCCTCTTCCTGCACGCCGTCGCCCGCCGCTTCCAGGCGCTTGATCAGCCGCTCCGGGATGACCACGCCCGGCACCTCGTGATGCATGTAGTGGGCCATCTTCAGCGACTTGAGCGGCGTGACGCCCACCAGCACGAACACCTTGTCCAGGATGTCGCGCTTGGCCAGCTCGTTGAGCCAGACTTCGAAGCCGTCGGCGTCATAGACCAGGTTGGTCTGGAAGAACTGCGCCCCGGCGTTGACCTTCTTATGCTCGCGCAGGGCCTGGAATTCGGGCCGCGAGGCGAACGGTGCTGCTGCCGCGCCCAGGAACATCTTGGGCGGGAACTTGATCGGACGCCCGTCGAGGTAGTGCTCTTCGTCGCGCATCCGGCGCAGCACCCACAACATCTGCACCGAGTCCAGGTCAATGATGTCCAGCCGCCCCAAGGGGGGTGGCCCCATGCGCCCGCTGTCACCGGAGAGCACCAGCACGTTGCGCACGCCCAGGGCGCTCGCCCCCAGCATCTCCGATTGCAGCGTGGCCCGCGTGCGGTCGCGACCCTGCATCTGCATGACCGGCTCGGCCCCGTGCTGCACGGCAATGGTGCTGCAGGCCAGGCTGGACATGCGCGCTGTGGCCGAGGGGTTGTCGGTGAAGTTGACGGCGGCGACATAGGGCTTCACCAGGTCAATATTCTGACCGAGCTTGCCCGTCGCCGTGCTCAGCGGGGGCGCAACCTCTGCCGTGACGACGAACTCGCCAGCGCGCAGCCGCCGCTCCAGCTCGGAGACCGGCTCAGTATAGGCGGGCGGGTGATACTTGTCGTCGCCCTGCCACCAGTCCGGCTGGCGCACCGGGCGGAAGACGGCGTCCCAGTTGGCGGCGCGCCTGGCCGGGTCGCGCGAGAGCATCCCGCCGACGAACCTGGTCGTGCCCACCTTGCGCACCTGGCGGTAGATGTCGCCCCAGGTCTCGGTGCCGACCTTGTCCCAGTCGAGCGGGGGCAGCACTTCGAGCAGCTTCTCCTGGCGACCCATCTTGAACGACCGCTCGTAAATCTTGTACCACACGCAGGCGCGCGTGGGATCTACGTAGCAGTGTTCCTCGGTGGAGCCGCCGCAGGGGCCGTTGCGCACGCCCTTGGGACATTCCATCGGGCAGATGAAGGCGGTTTCTTGCAGCAGACAGTTGCCGCACATACGGCAGCCGAACATCGGCCCCTTGACCATGCGCTCGATACGGGCCAGCATACGCCGGCGGAAGGTCTCGCGCTTGAAGGGGTAAAACGGCGGCTGCCAACGTCGGACGGGTGTGAATCCGGGCATCGGAGCATGTCCTTTGGCACCTGATGGCGCCACTCAGGGTGTCGGCGACTCGCCAGACACACGCACCATTGTAGAGGATAGCACAGGGCGCGGCCCAGTGCAGAATCTCAGTTATTTATCATCGAAAACTCACAATCAGCGAGAGGCGCCCTGCCCTTACTGCTGAAGGTAGCTGTCCGCGTAGATGACCTTGTTGAGCAGAATCTGCACCGTCTTCCAGATGGCCGCCTGCTCCGGGTCGCCCAGGTCCACGTCTTCGATCTGCGGCTGTTCCATCGCCTGCACCCGGTCGTGAATCTTGAGGTACAGGCGGCCCAGGGCCGTGCTCTCGTCGCGCTGCTCGATGACGCGGATGACCTCGTTCTGCTCCTGGTCGAACGGGTCGGCGATCATCATCTGCAGGCCGGCCCCCATCAGCATGGCGCAGTAGACGCGGTTGATCAGCGGGCGGCCTTCGCGCGGGACGGCGTTGGAGACGTTGGACAGCCCGACCGAAATCTGCGGGGCCGGGTCCCACACGTAGGGCAGCATACGTACCGCCTCGATGCACTCCGGGCAGTATTCCTGGCAGCCGGAGACGGTGAGCACCAGCGGGTCTACGATCAGGTCTTGCACGGGGTAGTCAATCTCGACCATGCGCGGGATGAGCTGCTCGACGGCGATGTTGACGCGCTCGTCGGCGCTGATCGGGATGCCGCTGGTGCCCATCGTCAGGGCGATCAGCTTGGCGTTGTACTGCTTGGCGACGAGCGGCACTTTCTCCAGCCGCTCCGGCTCCGCCGACGTCGAGTTGATGATCGGCTGGGCTTTGGTCACCTTCTTCAGGCCGGCCTCAATGCCCTGCAGATTGGTGCTGTCGAAGACCAGCGGCACGTCCACCACCGCCTCGACCGTCTCGACCATCCAGGGGAAAACCTCTTCCCAGTCCTTTTTGCGCGGGCCGAGGTTGAGGTCCACCGCCTGCGCGCCCGCCTCCACCTGGCGCACAGCCAGGTCCATGAAGAATTCGCGGTCTTTGGCGGCCAGCGCCTCTTTGACCCTGGGCGAAATGATGTGAATATTCTCACCGATGATGTACATGGTCTTGTCCTTTTCCGTGTCGGTAATCGGTCGCACGAAATAGGGCTGGCCTGTCGGCGCCCGCGCGGACGCCCCAGGCAGCCTGGCCGGACTCTAGGCCCCGCCGTTCTTGGTTTCTACCGCTGCCTGCACCGACGGGAAATGCGACAGATCGGTGTGCGGCAGGAACAGCGCCGATGTGAACGCTTCGTAGAACGTGTTATCCGCCGATAGCTCGATATAGGTCATGCGGCTGGCGATGTCCTTGATGCGGTTGCGCGCCCGGCGATCGAGCAGCGCCAGGTACGCCCCCTTGATGGACGTGTTGCCCAGGAACTGGAAGCGATCCCAGGGCATGTCGGGCAGCAGGCCGATCTGAATGGCCTTCTCGACATTGATGTATTTGCCGAACGAGCCGCCCACCAGCACCTGCTCCACGTCGTCGAGCGTGAGGCCGACGCTCTGCGCCAGCACGGTGAAGCCGGCGTAGATGGCCGCCTTGGTGCGGATCAGGTTGTCCATGTCCACATCGGTGACGACGATGTCGCTGCCTGTGGCGCTGTCGGCGGCCCAGCAGACGACGTACTCCGGGCCGTGCTCGCCGACGCGCACGCGCGGGGTGGGCAGGTGCGTGTTGATGTGCCCGCCTTTGTCCACCACGCCGGTCAGGAACATCTCGGCCAGCAGCGAGATCAGGCCGCTGCCGCACAGTCCGCGCGGCTTGACACCGCCGATCACGCGGTAGGTCGGCTCGTAGGTGTCGCCGTTGACCCACACCTCCTCGATGGCCCCTTTGGTGGCGCGCATCCCATGCTGCACACCACTGCCCTCGAAGGCCGGCCCCGCCGAGGCAGCGACCGTCACCAGCCAGTCCTTGTTGCCGAGCACGATCTCACCGTTGGTGCCCACGTCAATGAACAGCGTCACCAGGTCGGTGTCGTCCAGGCCGGACGAGAGCACGCCTGCCGTGATGTCTGCGCCCACGTAGCTGGCCACCCCCGGCAGGCAGTCCACCGTCGCGTCCGGGTGGATGGCCAGGCCCACTTCGTGCGCCGTCAGGGTGGGCACGTGGTTGACGGCGGTGACGAAGGGCATCAGGCGGATGCTGCGGGCCGGGATGCCCAGCAGCAGGTGAGTCATCGTGCTGTTGCCGGCGATGGTCGCTTTCATGATCTCGGTCGGGGCGATCTGGACGCGCTGGCAGGCTTCTTCGACCAGTGTCTTGATCGTGCCCAGCACCAGGTCGCGCAGTTCTTCGCCGCCGCTGCCTTTGCCGCTGTAGATGATGCGCGAGATGACATCTTCGCCGCGCGCGATCTGGCCGTTGTACTCGGCCACCTGCGCGTGAACTCGCCCTGTCAGCAGGTCTACCAGCCACAGCGAGACGGTCGTCGTGCCGATGTCAATGGCCACGCCCCACAGCGGCGCGTCTTCGCTCACCGCGCCGCGCTTCAGCTCGATCAGGCGCACCGGGCAGTGCGGGCAATCCCACGCTTCGGCGTCGAGGACCACCGTCATCTGCCAGTCCCCCCGGCGCAGGATGTGCCCGATACGGCGAAGCTGCATCAGCGAGATCTGCGCCTCGGCCAGGCGCGCGTGCTGGCGCAGCGCCTTCTGGATGCGGCTCCAGTCGTCGGTCTGGTCGTCCAGGCTGGGCGGCGCGGTTGTCAGCGTCACGCGGTGAATCGGCTGGACGCGGGCCGGCTCGTAACCCTCCGGCACCTGGACTTCGGCTGCCGTGCGATCCGTCGTCAGCCGCCGCTCGATCTTCTCCTGGGGCGGGACGACGACGTGCACATCGCCTTCGACAACCGCCTGGCAAGCGAGCGCGTAGCCCGCTGCCACATCTTCGGCGGACAGGCGCAGCGCGCTGCGGCGGCGGACGGTGCCGGCGGTCACCTGCACGGCGCAGCGCCCGCAGCGCCCTTGCCCGCCGCACGGCTGGGCGATCTCCACTCCGGCCCGCCGTGCGGCCTCGGTCAGCCGCGTCCCGGTCGGCACCGTGACCGGGCCGGCGGCGATATCAAATGTGACAGTGTGCTCAGCCATCAGCCGTGTTTACAACGCCTGTTTCATGAACGACGGGATGTCCACCGCCTCGCGCGGGCCGACGCGCACATCCCAGTCGGGCAGCTCTTCTTCCAGCTCGCCAGAGAGCACGGCCACATGGCCGGGCAGCACGATCCGCCTGGTGCTGACCTTCTCGGCCAGCCCGAACTCCTTGACTGATTTGGCGATGCGCTCGGCGTCGAACTTGCCGGCGGCCCAGGCGGTCAGCACGCTCATGCCTTCGGCGTCGGTCACCAGCAGCCAGGCGGGCAGCCCGGAGCCTTCGACCTCGTTGGCCACGCTGAAGTAGGTGATGCTGAAGTTGGTGGTGACCATCACCGGCGATTCCGGTGTCGGGCTGTTCAGCTCGTAGACGCCCGGCTGCACCTGGATCGGCTTCTGCGGATCGGTGTACAGGTTCTCGCGCAGCACGAGCAGCCCATAGGCCAGCTCCGGCGTGAAGGTGTCCAGCACGACAAACCCGGCGTACTTGGCGATGGCCTGCGCCGCCAGCAGCGACTCGTAGGCTGGGTCGGGCGCATCGCCGGGGATGGCCAGGATGGGGTAACCAGCCGGGCGCAGGTTTTTTTTCAGCGCCAGCCGGCGAAGCTGGGTGTAGAGGCCCAGCGACGTGCCCAGGTGCCGGGCAGTGGGGGCCAGCGCCAGGTCGTCCAGGCCCTTGTCTTTCAGCTTGCTGCTGAGGGCGACCAGGCCGTCGAGCGTGTCAGCGATGACCGACAGCGGTGCGCCGACGCTCTTGGCCAGGTCCGCCATCGCGCCCCAGTTGGCCGAGTCTGCGCCGTGAATGAGCGGAGCTTCGCCATCAATGGCCTTCAGCCCGGCGGCGATCACCGCCGGATCGCGACCTATCAGGATCAGCGGGCGCTCGCTCACTTCGCGCACAGCGCCCACCGCGTCGGCGAAAGCCGCCGGGTCGCCCTTGACCGCCTCGACCGCGAAGCCGTCCAGGGCCAGGTCCATGCCCACGTAGTTCACTTTATAGGCTTCGGCGGCGGATACTTTCGCTTTGATCGCATCGCGCGGCTGATCGTCGCGCACGCGCACGAACAGCCCCGGCTTGTGGAAGAAGCGTTTTTCGTGGCGGAACATCACCGTCTCGTTGCCCGCTTTGACCTCGTGGCCGTCGGCCTTGAGCGTGATCAGGCGCACGGGCGGCTGCGCGGCGGCGGAGAGCTTCTCCTTCGCTTCGCCGCTGACATAGGGGCAGGCGGCAAGCTCGGCCTGTTTGGCGGCCAGCTTCATGGCGAAGGCCATGCAGGTGGGGAACCCACATTCCTTGCAGTTGGTCTGCGGCAGCAGTTGGTAGATCTGAATGCCTGAGAGTGCCATCGTTGTCTCCTCAACGGATGCTCTGCCGGCCAGTGCCCGGCCTAAGAGCCGGGGCGCAGCGGCGCGGAGGGCCGGGCGAGCGGCGGGCGCACCACGTTAATGCCCAGATCGGTCAATTCGTCATCGTTGTGGGCGGCCAGGTGCCGCAGCAACTGGCGATAGGACAGCATGGCCGCCGGATAGGTGATGCCACCGCGCTGGGGCATCAGGAACAGCATCCGCACGCCCAAATCCCGCATGATCTGCGCGGCGGCAGCCAGCGGAATATCCGGGCGCACGTGGGGAATCGCCTCGTTCATCACGTCTTCGGCGGTCAGCCCGGCGCGGTCGGGACGCCCGTAGGCGGTCACCAGCTCGTCCTGGCCCACCACGCCGACGGCGTGCCCGTCCTCGTTGAGCACGACCACGCCTTCCAGGTCATGGGTCAGCAGCAGCCGCGCGATCTCCGCGACGGGCGCATCCGGCGCGCAGGTCACCGCCGGGCCGATCAGCTCGCGGACCAGGGTGCGCGCGCTCATGAGCGTTCCCTCCGCACCGGCTGGCCGGGCGCGGCGCCGAGACGCTGGCGGCGGGCCGCGTCGCGCTTCTGCGCGTAAAGCTGCATCGGCGACTGGCGTGCGGCGCGGATGCCCAGGTCGGCCAGCTCGGCGTCGCTGCGCGCGGCGAGATGGCGCAGGAAATGGCGGTAGGATAGCTGGGCCGCCGGATAGCTGATGCCCGTCGTGTTGTGCATCAGGAAGACGACGCGCCAGCCTTTGTCGCGCATCAGGCCCGCCGCTGCGACGAGTGGGATGTCGGGCGGCAGCTCTGGCACATCCTCGCGCATGATCGCGGCGGCGGTCAGGGCGCGCGGCGTTTCGTGCTGGTACGCGCCGATCAGCTCGTGCTGCGTCACCGCCCCGACGGCGTGGCCCTCGTGGTCGAGGACGATCACGCCGTCGAGGTTGTGTTCGAGCAGCAGCCGCGCGATCTCGGCGACGGTGGCATCCGGCGTGCAGGTGAGGACGCCCACAGTCATCAGGTCGCGCACAAGGTGGCGTTGGGTCATCGGGCGGCGTCCATCTCTCAGTTGCTGACGGGGTCAGCGAGGGGCAGCCTGGCGGGCCGCCCCTCGCGCCGAGTCATCATCGGGCGCTCATCAGGTCGTCAATGGCCAGGCGCACCCGCTTGACGCTCTCCGGGTGGCGCAGCACGACGATGTTCGCCGCCGACTCGACCAGGGCCATGGCGGTCAGCGTCTCCCAGTGGATGGCACGCGCTTCCCAGTCGCCCCAGGCCTCCGGCACGCCGCTGCCCACCTTCGCCTCCTTGGCTTTCCAGGTTTCGTAGCCGGGCGTGACGATCATCGGAAGCTGGGTCATGGCGTCGCCTTGCAGGGCTGCCAGGCGCAGGCGCTCCATCACCGAGTAGCCGTATTCAATGCCATAGCCCAGGGCGCCGGTCGTCGGGTCCATCAGCACGCGGTCGAGCGGCAGGCCCATGTCGCTGATCAGGATATTGAGCTGCTTGGCCAGGTTGACATCCATCGCCGTGCGGGCGATGACCAGGTGATTGTTGGCCATCGCGGTGGCGATGATGGTGCGGTAGTTTTTGTCCTCGCACAGGCCGAGCGCCAGCCGTTCGCCCGCGGTCGCTTCGGCGATGGGCACCAGCAGGGCGTTGTCGGCCTCGGCCTGGCCCGGCCCCCAGACGATCAGCGGCAGGGCGCTGGCCTGGAGCACGGCTTTGGTCACGGCGACGGCGCGCTCTGGCGTGTTGGGCTTGCCGTCGGCGTCGGTGAGGCTCAGCGCCAGCACCAGGGCATCGGCCCCGGCGCTTTCGGCGGCTTTGGCCCACGCTGCCGGGTCGTTGGCGGCCTCGCCCCACGCCTGCAGCAGCACCGGCGGCCAGTCGTCCGGGCGGCGGTCTTCGATCTCGATGGCTACCGCTGGCCGATGCGGGATGTCGCCCTCGAAGAACATGAAGGGCAGGGCGCTCTCGCCGCCAACGGTCAGAGCGCGGGCGCGCGTGCCGCCCTGTTCTTTGGTCGCGCCAAGCGTCACCTCGCGCACCCTGCCGGGCCACTTCTCCTTGACGATCTCCGTCTTGGTCTCGGCGCTCGCCCAGGGCTTGTCGGGCGGCAGCGCCTTCTTGGGCGGAGCAGGCGGCGCGGGCGGCGCAGCAGGCTTGGGCGGCGCGACGGGAGCCGCGGCCTGTACCGGTTCGGCAGGTGGAGCCGGTGGCGCGGACGGGGCCGGCGGTGGGGCAGCCTGCACGGGCACAGCGAGGGCCGGCGGCGGAGCAGCCTGTACGGGCACGGCGGGCGCCGGTGGCGTGGGCACGCTGCTCACGTCCGCGCCAAGCTCGCGCGCGGCAGCCAGCAGACCGGCAGCCAGCGCGCGGCGAAGCTGGTCGAAGAACGCCGCGCTCGCGTCTCCCAGCGCAGTGGGAGGCACCGGGGCCGGCGGCTGTTGGGCTGCCGGGCCTTGGGGTGCGCCCGGATCGCCGGGCGGCAGATCGGCTGGTACAGGTTCAGGGGTCATAGCGGGTTCTGGCTCCGCCTGTGCTGCGAACGCAGCCGGTGCTGGTTCGGGCAGGGCAGGCTCCGGTTCCGGTTCAACCGCCGGCGCAGCGTCCTCCAGCGCGTCGAGCGCCACATCAAGCTCGCTGGCGCTGGCGGGCATGGCTTCTGCCGCTGCTTCCGGCGCGGCGCCGGCTTCCATCGGCCCCATGGCCAGGGCCGGGTGATTGTGCTCTTCCAGCCAGGCGACCAGCTCGCTCACGTCGGTCACGCTGCGCTCGTCGGCGATCTTTTCGAGCAGGTTGGGCATACCCTCGCGCTCGGCGGCGATCTTGAACTCGTCGGCCATCGTCTCTTTGAGGATGCTGCTCATCCATACCACGCGCTTCAGGCCGCCGTCGGCGGAGATGAACTTGGGGCTGATCAGGTAGTACTTGCCGACGCCCATCACGCCCGGCGTTTGCAGGCCGCCGCCGGCTATGCCAGCCAGGGTGCTGAAGGTCATGCCCGCCGGGGTCATGCTGGTGTCTTCGCGGCTGACGATCATCACGCCGTTCGCTTCGGGGATGAGCATGACGATGCACTCAAAGCAGCCGCAGTTCTTGACGAGCAGGCCGTTTGCCAGGTAGCTGTTGATGTCCAGCAGGCTCAGGTTGTAAACGTGCTCGTACCTGCCGTCATGTCTGATCATCTCAACGCGCGTCACGGTGTCCAGAAAGTCATCGCGCTCAAGCCAGGGTTGCAGTGTCGTGACTCTATCAGGCTGAGCTTCCAGGACTCGCGCCACATTGCCCCTGACGGGCCGTGAACGCCCAGTTGCATAGTAGTGGCGCATGGACGTGCTCAGTGTTCCTGCCGTGTCTGCCTGGGCCAGCGCCTGTCCGGCGGCATAGGGCAACACTTCCGACTGGGACTTGTCCAGCTCAACAGCATTCTCGGCCTTCAGAATTGCCAGCTTGGCGGCCCGCGCGGGGTGATGGCTGTGAATGAGCGAGGCAAACCGTCGCAGATCGGCGCCGTGCATGGTCAGCTTGCAGACCGGGCCTGCGCTGAGATGGGCCACGACGCCGAGCCGTCTCAGCAGAAGCGCCAGATGGCGCGCGGCTCGCTCGTCGCTGTGGCACAGGTATGCTTCCCCAGCGATCCAGCCGTTCTGCTCCCGAACTCGTACAGAGCCGTCTCCGTCGAAGACGCCGGCCATGAACGCCGCAATGTGCGTTTCGGGCAGAGCGAAAAGACGCTTCAAGTCCCAGGTGGGGGAGCCAGCCCGTCGGATGCCCAGCGCGTCGGCCAGAGCGCCAAAAAGCGCGTTGGCACCATAGAGGTCCATCCCTGTCTTGGTCGGGATGACAGGGCGCAGCCCGACGCTGCCGCTGTGAGTCTTTTCCCGGCGGCCCAGCGACTTGTCTGGAAAGACGCGCTCATAGACTGCCTGGACGTGGTCCAGCAGGGCCGGTTCGCTGTTGGTGAAGAAGACCTGGCATTGGTTCTTGCCCACACGGTTCAGCGCCCCGCCTGAGGCCAGGAAACCGAACAGGTAGAGCAGGTCAGGCGAGATTTCCGGCAGCGACTGGGCCGGGTTTCCGGCGGGCGGAGCCACTCGCTGGATACGTGTCTTGAGCTGCGGCCAGTCTTCGCCCAGGCTTTCGCAAACCTTGCGGTAGAGGGCAAGCGGCCAGCTTGAGCGCACCTCTGGCAGTTCTGGCAGCGCGCGGCGGGCTGCGGCCTTTGAGCCGTAAACCGTCTCCAGTTTTGCCCAGACTTCGGCGATCAGGAGATCATCGGCCATGCGCCAGCCATCCGGCAGCAGGTCTATTGCCAGTGGAGTCCGTTCCTCGACCTTAACGTGTCTGACGGCATACAGCCGGTCAGCAGCCTGCACCTCATCTGCCCGAATCCAGGCCGGCCCTGTGGGGCGATCAACCGCGACGGGATGGTTCGGCGTCAGGGTCAGCCGCTGGCCGGATTTGGTCTCCAGCTCCACCAGAAACGGCGGCGCGGGATTGCGGTGAACGCCGAGCACGCGGCTCGGCGTGATTTGGCCCTGATCGTCGAGCGTCGTAGCCTCTGCGTCGAACGGCCCCTGCTGACCCTGGTGGGCGTCTACCCATTCCCCGATGGTCGTCAGACGGCCATCAACGATCACTTCAGCGTCCGAGGTGAGGCAGGCCGTCATTGGGTTTTCTAGGATCGAATACATGGACACCTGCTGCACGGTACCGTGCGAGCCGATGGCGGCGTATTCGTTGGTGCCCGTCCAGTAGCCCTTGACCGGGTCAATGACCTGGCCGAGCTTGATCGGCTGGTTGGGACCGGTGGGGTTGATGCTGAACGACGCCTTGCAGTCCAGCCAGTTGTACGCGCCGCACAGCCCCAGCCGTTCGGGGCTGACGATGCAGACGTGGTCTGGCGCGAAGGATTGGCAGTTCTTGACGATCACGCCGTTGACCACGTAGTTGTGCGTATGCTCGACGCTGAAGTTGTAGACGCGCTCACCCTGGCTGGGGACGGAGACGACCTCGCTGATTTTCTGGAAGCGCACGTCGGCTTGCGTCCAGGCCCGCAGCGCCGCGTAATCTGCGTCGTCGGGCGGGACTATGTCGCTCAGAGCATCCAGCACAGCGGCGAGCTTGACCTTGCTGGGGCGCGTCTCGCCCTTGCGCCAGCTTAGCAGCGTCTTGCTGTCCACCGGCAGGCGGCTGGCAGGAATCGGGTAGCGTTCCACCAGGGTCGCCAGGTGCGTGTGGCACGACAGCGGG
Source organism: Anaerolineae bacterium (assembly GCA_023382715.1). Lineage (GTDB taxonomy): Bacteria > Chloroflexota > Anaerolineae > Aggregatilineales > Aggregatilineaceae > UBA2029. Next base: position 38,269 of record JAHDWP010000010.1, on the reverse strand, counting down.
ATCGCGTCGTTGCGCACGACATGACCCTCATCCTGGCGCTGGCTGATCGCGTCCAGGCGGGCGCGCTTGGCCGGATGGTCGGAGCCGACCCGCTCGCGGAAGCGCAGCGCATCCCCGTCCGAGCTGGTCGCTACCTGGTAGCCGCGCGTGATGGGGCTGATGGACGACACAATGCCCAGCCGCTTGAGCAGCAGGTGGACGTGGCGCGCCTCGATCTTCGTGCGCGTGGTGAACAGCACCCGCTGGTCCGAAACGTGCCCATCGCCATCGAACAGCCCGCGCAGGAAAGCCGCCACCAGATCGGTGGGGAGCGCGGAGATAGCGTAACCGGCCCATTTCTGTTCCTGGTCGGGCAGGCCGATTCCCAGCCCGTTGAGCAGGCGGCCCAGCAGGGCGTTGCCAGCGATAGCTACCGTGACATCGCGGCGATCCCCGATCAGCAGATCGTCCGAACGGCTGGCCCTGGGCGAGTGGGTTTGCTGGGTGGGGGTGCGCCCAAAGACCTGGGTCACGATGTCGCTGAAACGGCGGATGAGTGCGGGTTCGGTGTTGGTGAACTGCACGAATACGCCGCTGCGCCCCTGGGGGCCGCGCCAGCGCACACAGCCGTCTGCGGCCACCAGGCCGGCCAGGTAGAGCAGATCGGCGTCAAGCTGCGCGCGGTGCAGCATTGTTTTTGCCTGGAAGCAGCGCAGCGTCCGTTTCACGGCGTCCCAGTCCTGGCCGAGCGCGGCCAGCGCCGTCTTGATCTCACCAATGGTCAGTCGCTGGTGTGAAACTTCCTGGCGCGGGTAGAGCGCGCTGTACAGCCGCCGGTAGGGGATGCCGAAAGCGGCAGCCGCTTCGCTCAGGCGCGGGTAGCGAGCCAGCGTCCAGGTGCGCAACTGCTGATAGAACGCCTCATCCGCAACCTTGTAGTCCTCTGGCAGAAAGTCAACGATGGCGGGAAGTTCTCCGCCGGCCTCTTCGAGCGCGGGCAGCGCGTCCAGCACGTAGTCCCCGGCCTGGAGCTTGCCCGCCGCCACCCACAGCAACCCTTCCGGCCTGTCTACCAACACCTTATGGTTGGCGGTCAGGGTCAGGTCGTTGCCGTTCTTCAGGCGGATACACACCAGATCGCGGGGGGCGGGGTTGATGAACAACTCGCCCATCGAGTGGCTGGTGAGGCGATCCTGGGCGAAGGTCATGACCGGGCGCAGGCCATCGTCCACTGCCTGGTGGATCAGCGTTTCGATGGGCAGGAACGAGCCGTCGGCCAGCATGATGTCCTGGTCGGGCGGGACGCACAGCGTGCACGAGTAGAACTCGTCCACCGCCGTATCGGTCAGGTCTTCCAGGCGCTTGTTGCGGTAATCGTAGGCTTCGCGCGCCCGCGCCAGCCACTCTTCGATCTTGGTCTTGTCGGTGTAGAGCGTCACCTGCACCTTGTCCACAATCGCGCCGAAGTCGGCGTGATAGCGGGCGTGTAGAATCTTGCCGAAATGCTCCAGGCTGAAGCCCTTGTCGGCGGCGGCGTTGGAGATGCGAATCCAGGCGATGTCGCGCTGGCCGATGTGCTGGATGCCGGACGCGCCGTTGACGAAGTAGTGCACCTGGCGCTCCAGCACCGGCTCGAAGTCCTTCTGCATCTGGCGACCGGCCACTTCGATGACGATGCCCAGGTCCATATGGCCCTGCGCCTCGATCTCGTCGAAGGTGGGGCCGACGATCTCAACCTTGCCGTCCTGCACCTGGTCCATGTCCACCATGCGCAGGTACTCGAAGCAGCGCGTGTATTTGCCGCCAAACTCGACGCGCATGTCGGCCTTGCGCACCACTTCGCCCTCGAAGGCAGAGCCGTAGGGCACGGGCACGGGCACGTCGGCGAGCTTGATCTTCACGCCGCGCACCTCGATGCACTTCTGCACCAGGATTTCGGCGCGCTCCAGGTCGTCCTTGCCCTCGATCTCGTTGAAGGGCATGCTGACCACGTGTTCGTAGGTGGTGACGCCGGTCGGCAGGATTTCGGGGATGACCGTGTCGGCGATGACCGGGAAGCCGTAGTTGATGGCGCCCGCCGCCGCCGCGTACTTGAGATCGTCCACTTCGCCCAGGGCCAGCACAAAGGCGAACACGCGCTGCTTGTTGTACAGCAGGATGTCGCGCGCCTGGCCGGGCTTGATGCCGCCGAAGGTCAGCGCCGAGCGCGTGGCAAAGCCGAGCGCGTAGATGGCGCTGATCGTGTCGGTGCCGAAGGGCACGGTGTAGGTGTCGTAACCCAGCTCGACGCCCTCTTCCTGCAACTGGTGGATGATGCTGCGCCCGTTGACGTTGCCGGAGAGGAAGCACAGGATGTTGCGCTGCTGAAGCTCGCGCACGATCTTGACGGCGACCTCGTTGGACTTGGCCGCGCCGACAATCGCCGCGAAGCCGGGCATGCGCCCGTCCACCAACTGGATGCCCCACGAGCGAAGCTGAATGTCGTCAATGGGGCCGTTGAGGTGGCCGACATTGTCACCGCCGCCGCCGTAGGACGTGCCGCCGGCCAGCTCGATGCCGGGAAACGGCTCTGGCTGCAAGCCATAGACGAAGCGGATCGCCTCGATGGTTTCGGCGGCCAGCAGGGTGGCCATGCCGCTGTCGAGCGTTTCGCCCAGGTAGGGCGTCCACTTCTGGCGCGAGGGCAGCGGGTGCAGCAGCTCGCGAGCATGGCGCACCGCAGCGGTCAGGTCGCCGATCCTGGTCACTTCGCGCCCGGTCATGCCGTAGATCACGGGCAGGTAGTAGGCCGTGTTGGGAAAAGCGACGGGCGTATCTGGCCCTTTTTCGGCCAGCGCCCTGTTGAGCATCAGCTCGGCTTCAGTGACCAGCGCGTTCGCCCCGCGAATCGCGCGCGTAGCAATGTATCGGGACATGCTTCGCTCTCCTACTTGGCCGGTACGCCATAGAGCGCCGCCTGGCGTTCGGCCAGCGGCAGCTCTTCGAGTTCCAACATGCGCTGATCGCCGCTGCGCCCGAAACGCCCTGGATCATAGGCGGGCAGGTTGAGCGCGGCGCGCTTCTTGTCAATATGTTCCAGCGTGCGGCGGATCATCTCGTCGGGGTTGGCGACGAATTCCATCTTGCCGCCGTAGAGCGCTTCCCAGCCTTCGCTGATGTAGCGCAGCACGCGGTCGGAGTCGTCCACGCGGTCGGGCATGCCGCCGATCGGCGAGGAGCCGCCGAAGATGACATACGCACCTGATGCGACGCAGTACGTGCCGATAGAGAGCGCCTTCTCGCTCATCCACTCCGGGGCCAGGCCGACGGCGGGAATCTGGTCAATGTCGTCGCCCAGGCCGCCGTCCTCGACCATCTGCGTCAGCACGGTCAGGATGCGGCTGTTGTCCACGCACGAGCCCATATGCAGCACGGGCGGGATGCCGACCGTCTCGCAGATCTCGCGCAGGCCCGGCCCCACCTGGTCCAGCCCGGCCTCGCCGAGCAGCAGGCCCAGCTTGGCGCTGGCGATGGCCCCGCAGCCGGTCTCGACGACCAGCACATCCTGGCGCAGCAGCTCGCGCGTGACGTAGGTGTGCAGGTAGTCGTGCTTGCTGCGCGGGTTGTTGCAGCCGACGATAGCCGCCACACCGCGAATGCGCCCGGCCATGATGGCATCGTTGAGCGGGCGGAAGGAGGCGCGATAGCTGCCACCGAGCATGTAGTTGATGTATTCGTGCGAGAAGCCGGGGATCAGGTCTTCGCGCACGTCGGGGATCTGCGTCTCGCCGCGATGCTGGTAATTGTCAATCGCCTCGCGCAGGATTTGCTTGGCGATGGTCAGCGCCTTGTGCTCGTCGAACTCGATGTGCGTCGCGCCCTTGATGCGCACCTTCGGCGAGGTGGTGATGATCTTGGTGTGGAAGTTGGTCGCCAGGTTGACCAGCGCCTGCATGATGCACTGCACATCCACGACCATCGCCTCGACCGCGCCGGTGAGGATGGCCAGCTCCTGCTGCAGGAAGTTGCCCGCCGCCGGGATGCCCTGGCGCATCAGGATTTCGTTGGCCGTGCAGCAGATGCCAGACAGGTTGATGCCCTTCGCGCCCGCCTTGCGCGCGTAGGCGATGATCTCCGGGTCCTGCGAGGCGGCGACGATCATCTGGCTGAGCGTCGGCTCGTGGCCGTGCACGATCACGTTGACCATGTCGTCTTTCAGCACGCCCAGGTTGGCCTGGCCCAGGATGGGCGCCGGCGTGCCGAAGAGGATGTCCGAGACATCCGTGGCGATCAGGCTGCCGCCCCAGCCATCAGAGAGCGCCGTGCGCACGGCGTGCTCCAGGATGTGCTCCGCTTCCTGGTCGTCGCCGATATGGGTGCGGTGCAGCGCCTCCACCACTTCGCGGTCTACGCCGCGCGGCATCACGCGCCGCTCTTCCCACAGCTTCTGGCGCTTCTTGGGCGCGCGAATGACGGGGGCCACGTGGCCCTTCTGCTGGCCGAACTGGGCGATATACAGGTCGGCCAGGTCGTTGGCGATCTCCTGCGGGCTGCGGCCTTCGATGGGGATGTCGTACTCCGCCGCGACATTGCGCAGCTTGGCCACGTCGCGGATGACGTAGCCTTCGGCCTGGCCATTGGCCACGGCCTTGAGCGTGAAGGCCATGTCGCGCCCGTGATCGGAGTGGGCGGCGGCGCCGGCGGCGATGGCGCGGATGAAGTTGCGCGCCTGGATGGTGTCCAGCGTCGCGCCGCACACGCCGGTCTGGCCGTCTTTGGTCAGCCGGCAGGGTCCCATGCCGCATAGCTTGCAGCACATGCCGGCCCCACCGATGTTGCAGGCGACCATGTCCGAGGCGCGGGTGAACGCGGTGCTGATGCCAAGCTGATCGGCGCGGATCAGCATCTGCTGAGCAGCGGGATCAATGCTCAGTTCTTCGGGGCTGCGTTTTTCTTTGGCCATGACTATTCCCCTTCTTCACCCGTGATCTTCAGCGGACCCATGCCCGGACACGGCCAGAGCGGGCGCCCGGCCTGGGCCACTTGCTGCGCAAAGCCGACAGTCTGTCCGGTATGGGCATAGGCGGCAGTATGGCGGAAATAGATATTGGGATCGTCGGAATGATAGACTGCTCTGCCCGACTCGGCGGGCACGGGCAGCGGCTCCAGGTAGCCCGCTTCGCCGAGGCGCATACGAAGGCGCTCGGCGTCAATCTGCGCGGGATCGAAGGTGACTTCGACCACCTGAAAGGCGCTGCTGGCGTAGATCGCTGTGACGCCCGGCAGCTCTGCGAGGAGTTGGCGGACGGCCAGCACGTGGTGGTCTGCGTACAGGGCGGGGAGTTCCAGGGTGAGTTTGTCCATATGACAGCTCTCTTCTACTCTCCATGACTGGCTAGGAACGATGCAGAGCGGTCTCGTAAGCACGTTCAAAACTAAGGAGAACTATTTATAATAATATTCTTAATAACTAATCAATCGCTTAAAGTCACCCATAGTCTCCATAATGGGCTAAAACCAGGTTGTCATGCAGTGAAAACCATCACTTATCTTTCTTGCGTTTGTCACAATCAGCGCCCATGCGAACCGGGGCGCGCCTGGCACAGGCTCTTGTTTCCCTCGTCCCCCGGCCCCAGAACCACACTTCGGAAATCTCCTGCGACGCGCGCCCCTGCGAAGTCCCCCGCCGGTCTCGCATCAGGGCGCTACGCCGCGCGCTGACCTCACCCCCGCCCGGCGCTGGCGCGCCTCGCCGCCCCCTCTCCACGCGCGGAGAGGGAGTGAGGCCAGACTTTGCTGAAAGGCATCCCTCTCCAAATATCGTTATTGGCCTTCAGAACGGCTTAGTCTATAATGGAAACATAGGTCGGCGAACAGGAATTTGGGTAAGCGTTGAGCCGGTACACCGTTGCCGTCAATATCTATGCAGGCTCAGCGTGGCATGGGCGCTTTCTTAGTGAAGCTCATGTAGGCTGGTGGTTGATGCCGGCGACAGATCACAGTTAAACCGGACAGGGGCAGCCCGCCGCTCGTTGAGCGACAGCGGAGGCTGCCCTATGTGTTCGATAGAGCGCGAGTCGCCGGGCTGACATACCACATAGTGGGTTATGGAAAGGAGAACACATCGCACTGGCGATTCAACGATACGATCGCTGATCTGGGACAAACTGGAACATCGGAACGTAGCTAACCACCTGATCTCACATCGTTCGCACACCCAAGCATTCTCATAGCACAGCACACCTGTTGGAGGATACCATGAAAAAGCATTTGACCCTGTTGGTGGTGATCGCGCTGATCGTTGGCGCTCTGCCCGCGCTCACCTCGGCCCAGGCCCCCAGCCTGCTGATCTGGACGGACGAGACTCGCGCCGCCGTGATCGAAGAGCTGGGCGCGTCGTTCTCGGAAGAATATGGCGTTGAGCTGGTCGTCCAGCAGCTTGGCTTCGGCGACATCCGCGACCAACTGCGCATTGCCGGCCCGGCGGGCGAAGGCCCGGACGTGATCATCGGCGCGCACGACTGGCTGGGCGAGCTGGTGACCAACGGTCTCCTGGCCCCGGTCGAGCTGGGCGACAAGGCGGAAGAGTTCAACCCAGGCGCGCTGTCGGCGCTGACCTGGTACGAGGACAGCCAGCTCTACGGCGTGCCCTACGCCATCGAGAACATCGCCCTGTTCTACAACACCGACCTGGTCCCGACCCCTCCAGAGACCTGGGATGAGGCCATCGAGATCTCCAAGGCGCTGATGGACGAGGGCAAGGCGGAGTACGGCTTCATCCGCCAGATCGGCGACCCGTACCACTTCTACCCCATCCAGACGGCCTTTGGCGGCTACATCTTCGGCGTGGATGAGGAAGGCAACTACGACGCGATGGATGTGGGCGTGGACAATGAAGGCTCCATCGCCGCGCTGCAGTGGCTGCAAGGCCTGATCAAGGACGGCATGATGCCATCCTCGCTCGAAGGCGGTGACGCCGAGGCGCTGTTCCAGGATGGCAAGGCGGCCATGTACATCACCGGCCCCTGGAACCTGGATCGCTTCAAGACGGCGGGCGTGCCCTTCGGCATCGCCGCGCTCCCCGCTGGCCCGGATGGCGACCCTGGCCGCCCGTTCCTGGGCGTGCAGGCCTTCATGGTCAGCGCCTTCAGCGAGAACCCGCTGCTGGCCCAGGCCTTCCTGACCGAGTGGGTCGCCACTGAAGACGTGCAGTACGCGCTGTACGAAAAGGGCAACCGGACGCCGGCGTATCTGGCGGCAGCCGAGCGCGTTGAGGATCCGTACCTGGCTGGCCTGACGGCTGCCGGTGCAGTGGGCCAGGCTATGCCGGCCATCCCGGCGATGTCGGCAGTGTGGACGGCCTGGACTGACGCCATCACCCTGGCCATGCAGAACCCGGATCAGGACGCGGTGGCGCTGGCGACGGCGGCGGCGGAGACCATCCGCGCGGCAGCGGCTGGCGAGTGACACCCCGCGCCGGATCGCTCTTTCGCTCTTCAGGCTAGGTAAGCTCATACAGGGCCGGCAGCGCGCTGCCGGCCCTTTTAGAAAGAACGGCCACCCGCCGAAAGGAGAAACGCGCCGCACCGGGCCGGTCACCCATGCGATGCGGCGCGGAGAAAGCAATGGCAACCGCGAAATCTGCTCCAGGTGCGTCCTTTCGCCAACCCGCTGCGCTGTTTTCGTCACGCTCGCTCGTGGTGATTGCTCTGCGGCTGGCTGGGTTGGCGCTCGTAGACGCCTTTGCCGTCTGGTTTGCCGCGCGCCTGATCAACGACGGCGAATACCTCCTGGCACTCTTCGTCGCCGTGATCACGCTGGGGATCAACGCCGCCTTTCTGTTCGAGGGGATGTACCCGTACCGCTGGTTCACCCCCGGCCTGGCGCTGCTGATCCTGATGATCATTTATCCCACTCTCTTCACCCTTTATGTGGCCTTCACCAACTATAAAGACGGCAACCTGCTCACGCGCGTCCAGGCGGAGGACGTGCTGCTCAGCCGCACCTTCCTGCCCCAGGATGCCAAGACTTTCAACTGGACGGCATTTCAGTCGTCGGAAGACTCAAGTCGCTGGGCGCTGTGGCTGATCCCGACGGATGGCCAGGGTGAGGCCATCTTCGCCGAGCCGGGGGACGCCACGCCCGCCAGCAAAGTAGACCTCGGCGACTACACGCTGGACGAAGACGGCATCCCCACCGGCCTGCCCGGCTGGGAGCGCGTGCCCTTCGCCAAGACCATCGCCATCCTGGACAGCGTGCTATCCAAGATTCAGTTCGGCGAAGACGAGAGCACCTTCATGCTCAACCCGAAGAACCCGACCAAGCAGGCCGGGCGCTTCGAGGCCAAGTACGCGCTCAACGAAGACGGGACGTTGTATGACCGCGAAACTGGCGTGACCTACCAGGCCATGAAAGGCACGTACACGCCGGTAGACGGACCGCACAAGAACGCGCAGGGCCAGGTGACCGACGTCGAAGGGGTGCCGCTGTCTGTGATCCGCCCCGGCTACTATGTGCCCATTGGCCTGGACAACTTCAAGCGCCTGGTCGAGAACGACAGGATTCGCGGGCCGTTCATCCGCGTCTTCCTGTGGACGTTCGCCCACGCCTTTTTGACGGTGTTCATCACTTTCTGGTTCGGGCTGTTCCTGGCGCTGCTGCTCAACGTCAAGTTCACGCCGGGGCGCGCCGTGCTGCGCACGCTGCTGCTGGTGCCCTACGCCATGCCCGCCTTCATCAGCGTGCTGGTGTGGAAGGGCCTGCTCAACGAGCAGCTCGGCGTGATCAACAAGTTCCTCACCTCGCTGCCGCTCATTGACGCCGGCCCGCGCTGGACTTCCAACGCCGGATGGGTCAAGGCGGCCATCCTGCTCATCCAGCTCTGGCTGGGCTTCCCCTACATGATGCTGATCACGACCGGCGCGCTGCAATCGCTGCCCGGCGACATCTACGAGGCGGCGCGTGTGGACGGGGCCAGCGCATTGCAGCAGTTCCGCCACCTGACGCTGCCCCTGCTGCTGGTGTCTGTTGGCCCGCTGCTGATCGCCTCGTTCGCCTACAATTTCAACAACTTCACCATCGTCGAGCTGTTCAACAAAGGCGGCCCGCCCATCTCGCCCGACCAGCCCGCCGGGCACAGCGACATCCTGATCACCTACACCTACGAGCTGGCCTTCGGCAGCGGGCGCGGCGCGGACTATGGGTTCGCTTCGACGATCAGCCTGGTCATCTTCCTGATGGTCGCCCTGATCACCTTCTTCAACTTCCGCTTCACGCAGTCGTGGGAGGAGATCTCGGAAAATGTCTAGCCCCAGCCACATCATGCAGAACAAGATGGCCCGCGACCGCTGGCTGAACTACCTGGGCCGGCTGGTGCTCATCCTGCTGGCCCTGTTCTTCGCCTTCTTCCCGATCCTGTGGATTGCCTCGGCATCGTTTGACGAGACAGGCACGCTCAACACGCAGCGGCTCATCCCCCGCACTTCGGGCCTGGGCAACTATGACACGCTGCTGACCAGCAACATTCACCCCTTCGGCACCTGGATGTGGAACTCGATTAAGATCGCCTCGATCACGGCCATTCTGACCGTCCTGGTCAGCGCGATCAGCGCCTATGCCTTCTCGCGCTTTCGCTTCCGGGGGCGGCGCAACCTGATGCTGACCGTCTTCATCGTCCAGGTCTTTCCCAACTCGCTGACCATCGTGGCCACCTTCCTGCTCATCCAGACCATCGGTCGCCACGTGCCCTGGCTGGGGCTGAACACGCACGGCGGCCTGATCCTGGTCTACCTGGGCGCGGCGCTGGGCATCAACACCTGGCTGATGAAGGGCTTCTTCGACTCCATCCCGCGCGATCTGGACGAGTCGGCGCGCATTGATGGCGCGTCGGACTGGCTGATCTTCTGGCGGATCATCCTGCCGCTGGTGCGTCCGGTGCTGGCCGTGGTCGGCATCCTGTCCTTCATCGGCACCTATGGCGACGTGATCATCTCGCTGACGCTGCTCAAGGACAAGGACGTGCAGACGCTGGCCATCGGCCTCAACCGCTTCATCAGCGACAGCTTCAACCGCGAGTGGGGCGTTTTCTCGGCGGGCGCGCTGATCGGCGCCATCCCGATCGTCATCCTGATCCTCACCTTCCAGCGGTTCTTTGTCAGCGGCCTGACGGAGGGGGCGGTCAAGGGCTAGGCATGGTTACATTGCGGATTGCGAATTGCGGATTGCGGATTGCGGAATGAGTGATCCCAGGCAAGGAATTGAAGAAATGAGTTGCCATGCCCCGGTTTACCTCACCCCCCTCGGCGCTGACGCGCCTCATCGCCCCCTCCAACGTGGAGAGGGGGCAAGCCGAGCGAAGCGAGGCCGGGGGTGAGGTAAGCTGCTGAATTTCGCAAAGTCTTCCTGAGAGCTTGTCAAATTCGCAATCCGCAATTCGCAATCCGCAATCCGTATCTCGTTAGCGGGCTAAATCCTGGCGCAATTTCTATGGAATTCATCTTCGGAACGTTTGCCACCGACGAACTGAAAGTCGTCCATCACCGGACGGCGCGGCGGGGGGTGCAGCATGGGTTTGCGCTATCCCCCCGCGATCCGCTCCCCGGCCAGCCGATCACCCTCACCGTGCAGATCGGCACCGATCTCACCGCCGACGCGGTAGCTTGCTACTACACGCTGGACGGGAGCGAGCCGGTGGGCGCGCGCGGCGTCGCTTCCAACGGCGCGGTGCTGCGCCTGGCGCAGACCGGCATCGCCTGGGACGCGGTCGCCTGGGGCTATGTGACGCGCTGGCAAGCGACATTGCCCGCCCAGCCGGAAGGGGCGATCGTGCGCTACCGCGTCGGCGCGTGGACGGAAGGCGGGCCGGAAGCCTTCGCCGACTGGCCGGATGTGCAGGACACTGCCGAGCGCGCCGCCGCCGCCTTCTTTCGCGGCGAGCCGGCCCCCGCCGATCCGCCTGGCGACCCGGCGCGCGGCCAGACGTTCTGCGTTCACATAGACCGCCTGCAACCGCCCGACTGGGCGCGCCGCGCGATCATCTACCAGGTGTTCGTGGATCGCTTCTATCCCGGCGATGGGCGCGCCTGGCTTCAGCCGGACTCGCTGCGCGGCTTTTTCGGCGGGACGCTGTGGGGTGTGCGCGACAAGCTGGACTATATCGCCGACCTGGGCGCGACGTGTATCTGGCTCAGCCCCACCTGGGTCAGCCCGACGCATCACGGCTACGACGTGCTGGACTACACGCGCACTGAGCCGCGCCTGGGCGGTGATGAGGCGCTGCATGCCCTGGTGGAGGCAGCCCACGCGCGGGGCATCCGCATCCTGCTCGACCTGGTGTGCAACCATCTTTCGCATCAGCACCCGATCTTCCAGGAGGCCCTGCACACTCCAAATAGTCCCTACCGCGCCTGGTTCACCTTCGACGACTCACCGGTCGGCTACCGCACTTTCTTCGGGGTGCCGTCCATGCCACAGCTCGACCTGGCGCATCCGGGCGCGCGAGCGTGGATGCTGGACATCGCGCAGCACTGGCTGCGCGCCTTCGACGTGGACGGCTATCGGCTGGATTACGCCAACGGCCCCGGCCCCGGCTTCTGGACGGATTTCCGCGCCGCCTGCCGCGCCGTCAAGCCGGACTGCTTCTGCTTCGGCGAGATCGTGGACCAGCCCGCGGCCCTGCTGCCCTATATCGGGCGGCTGGACGGCTGCCTGGACTTTCACCTGGGCGAGGCGCTGCGCAAGACCTACGCCTACCACACCTGGACAGAAGCCGATTTCGAGCGCTTCGCCGCGCGCCAGGAAGCATACTTCGCCGGGCAGGGCGACTTCCTGCGGCCCACGTTCATTGACAACCACGATATGGATCGCTTCCTGTTCATCGCCGGGGACGACAAGGCCGCGCTGCGCCGCGCCGCCGCCGCCCAGATGCGTCTGCCCGGCCCGCCAGTCGTCTATTACGGCACCGAGGTCGGCCTGAGCCAGCGCCAGGGCAAGGGGGGCGCGCTGGGCCTGGAGTCCAGCCGCGAGCCGATGCTCTGGGGCGACCGGCAGGACGGCGATCTGCTGGCCTTCTACCGCGACCTGATCCGGCAGCGAGGGTGAAGCGTCTTCTGAAGCTGAACACGCGCCAGACTCCCGCTATAATCAGCAGCATTATCTGCTGAGGAACCCCTCACCCCTGCACCCCTCTCCCTCACCGGGGCGAGGGGAAATCCTGCGCCTTGCTCCCCTTCTCCCCTCGGAGGGAGAAGGGGTTGGGGGGATGAGGGGGAGCTGACAGACACCCTTTGAGAGCTGACCGCCGTCACCAGGGAGAAGTTTCTATGTCGAAAAAGGTTGTGACTTTCGGTGAGATCATGATGCGCCTGACGCCGCCGGGCTTCCTGCGCTTTGGGCAGGCGTCGTCGTTCGACGTGACCTACGGCGGCGGCGAGGCCAACGTCGCCGTGTCATTGGCCAATTACGGCGTGGCGGTGGATTTCGTCACGCGGCTGCCCGCCAACGACCTGGGCGAGGCGTGCCTGCATTATCTGCGCGGGCACGGCGTCGGCACGCAGAAGATCGTGCGCGGCGGCGAGCGGCTGGGCATCTACTTCCTGGAGATGGGCGCCGCCCAGCGCGGCAGCAAGGTCGTCTACGACCGCGCACACTCGGCCATCGCCACCATCGAGCCGGGCATGATTGACTGGCAGGCCGTCTTCGCCGATGCGGACTGGTTTCACTGGACGGGCATCACCCCGGCCATCTCCGCCGGCGCCGCCGCCGTCTGCCTGGAGGCGGCCCAGGCCGCCCGCGCGCTGGGCCTGGCCGTCTCCTGCGACCTGAATTACCGCAAGAACCTGTGGCGCTGGGGCAAGAAGGCGAGCGAGGTCATGCCGGAGCTGGTCAGCCTGTGCGACGTGGCCATCGGCAACGAGGAAGACGCCGCCCAGGTCTTCGGCATTCACGCGCCGGACACGGACGTGCTCGCCGGCAAGGTCGAGGCGGACAAGTACCGGGGCGTGTGCGAGCAGCTTCACGCGCGCTTCCCCGCGCTGAAGACGGTCGCCATCACCCTGCGCGGCTCGCTCTCAGCCAGCCACAACACCTGGTCGGGCGTGCTGTGGGACGGTGGGCGCTTCTACAGCGGCGCGACGTATGACATCGCGCACATCGTAGACCGCGTGGGTGGCGGCGACTCGTTCATGGGCGGGCTGATCTACGGCTTGCGCGCCTACGACGATCGCCAGCGCGCGCTCGACTTCGCCATCGCCGCCTCGTGTCTCAAGCACTCGATCTACGGCGACTTCAACCTGGTGACGGTGAGCGAAGTCGAGAAGCTGATGGGCGGCGACGCTTCCGGGCGCGTGGCGCGGTAGGGGACGCTGGACCGTAGGGGCGCATCGCATACGCCCCGCCAGACTTCCGAAGTTTTGAAAACTTCGGAAGTCTTTCTCTGCGCAGCGCCCCTCCTCCTGGCCCCCTCCCCGGCAAAGCCAGGGAGGGGGAAGTGCCGCGTCCGCCGGTCAAAGTCCCCCTCGCTAGCTCGGCTGGAGAGGGGATTTAGGGGGAGAGGCGTGCGCAGGAGCGTATGCGATACGCCCCGCCCCCCATCTGCGCTATACTTCTCCGCTGACCCCCGCGATCAGCGCAAAGGAGCGCGCATGGCTGGCGACACGCTCGAACTCACCCCCGCCGAGATGGTGCACGGCGGGCAGACGCTCGCCCGGCAGGGCAAGCGCGCCATCTTCACGCCGTATACCATCCCCGGCGAGCGCTTCCTGGCCCAGCTCACCGACGACCGGGGGCGCTACGCTTTCGCCGAGAACCTGCGCGTGCTGGCCCCGTCAGCGCAGCGGGTGACGCCGCGCTGCCCGCACTTCGGCCCTGGGCAGTGCGGCGGCTGCCACTTCCAGCACATTGACTACGCCGCCCAGCCCGGCTACAAGCGCGACGTGGTGATCGACCAACTGCGGCGCATCGGCGGCTTCAGCGACCCGCCCGTCCGCCCGACCATCGCCAGCCCGGACGCCTGGGCCTACCGCTATCACGCCACTTTCCAGGTGGACGAGGCGGGCAATCTGTGCTTCGTCGGCACGGACAACACCACCCTGATCCCCATTGACGAGTGCCACATCCTGCGCCCGGAGCTGCGCGATCTGCTGGCCGAACTGAACTTCGAGGATGTGCAGGGGCTGACCCGCGTGCGCGTGCAGGTCGGCTCGGCGGGCGACCTGATGCTCGTGCTGAGCACGGCGGACGACGAAGCGCCGGAATTGGAAGTGACTATGCCCGTCTCGGTCAACCTGCTGCTGAGCGACAACGAGCCGGTCAACCTGATCGGGGCCAGCACCGTCAGCTATACGGTGCGCGGGCGATCTTTCCGCGTGACGGCGGGCGGCTTCTTCCGGGCGAATCCGCCCCAGGCCGAGGCGCTCGTCGGGCTGGGGCTGGAGGCGCTCGAACTGCGCGGCGAGGAGACCGTGCTCGACCTCTACGCGGGGGTGGGGCTGTTCACCGCGTTCCTGGCCGAGCGCGCCGCGCTGGTCACTTCGGTGGAGAGCTACCCCCCGGCGGTGACCGATGCCGATGTCAACCTGGCCGACCTGGACAACGTGGACCTGATCGAGGGGAGCGTCGAGGACGTGCTGCCGGAGCTAGAGGGGCCTTACGACGCCGCCGTGCTCGACCCGCCGCGCGCCGGGATGGACGGGGCGGCGCTCGATGCGCTGGTGGCGCTGGGGCCGCGCGCCCTCGTCTACGTAAGCTGCGAGCCGTCCACGCTGGCCCGCGACGCCAAGCGACTGGCTGCGCATGGCTACCGGCTGCTGGCCGTGACGCCGGTGGACATGTTCCCGCAGACGTACCACATCGAGTGCGTAGCCCACTTCGCGCGGTGAGAAGCGAGCGGGGGCGAAGCTGCGCAAGACGCATTGCCATGCGCCCCCACCCTTCAGCCAAGCCAGAGAGAGGCTTTGACCGCCAGGTACGGCGTTTCCCCCCACCCTGGCTCTGCCGAAGAGGGAGCCGGAGCCTGGCGCTGCCTCAGCCTTCGAGCGCTCGCTTCTACGGGCTTCGTCTCACTCGTTCGACCCCTTTAGCACAGGGTTCGAAAATTCGCCCGCATGACATCTCGCCCTGGCCATTCCAGTTGTGCGCCGACGCGCCCAATGCTATAGTGCGTCCGTGATCTCACACAGGCCGCGCAACACGATCGCGACAGGGAATGGCTGCTGTGACGACTCTCCCCGCTTTAGCGGGGAGCTTCCCAGAGCACGCGCGCCGCAACGGGCCACGTTACGCTCTGGCGGCCCCGTCCGGGCCGAGTAGCCGTTTCTCTCTTAGGTGCGGTTCAGATGTTACGCAGCGGCCTGCCCGCTGCAACCCTGTACCTGAAGTGGTCAAAGAGCCGCATGGGGCGCGTGCTGAGGCTATGCTCCTGCTGTCACGCTCTCGCCCAACCGTATACGGGAAGCATACCGCACATTCGTTCGCTACTCTATGTCCGAAAGGAGGCAAGCGCCCTTCCCCACCGGGTTGAAACCCGGTGTTCCCTGGCGCAATTTCTATGGACGCGCAGGAGCTGTACCGCCAGGGTGTGATCGCCATCCGCGAGCAGAACGACCTCGTGCGCGGGCGCGATCTGCTGGTGCAGGCGCTCAAGCTGGACCCGCATAACGACATGGCCTGGCTGTGGCTGGCGCGCACCACCTCCGACCCCGCCCGCCGTCTCGAGCTGGTCGAGCGCGCGCTGCGCGCCAACCCCGCCAGCGAAGCTGCGCAGAAGTGGCGGGCGCAGCTTCTGGCCGAGCAGCATCCCGCGCCGCCCCCCGTCACCACGCCCGAACCGGCCCCTTCCTCCGCCCCTGCGCCCACGCAGGTGCCAGAGGTGCCGGTTGCACAGCCCGCGCCCAGCGTCATCCGCCCCCTGCAGCGCAAGACGGTTGACGAGCCGGTCACGCCTGCCGAGAAAGAGCGCATCGCCCACCTGATGGATCGGGCCGAGATTTACCGCGAGGCCGGGGAGATCGAGGACGCCATCGCGCTATGGGTCGAGGTGCTGGCGATTCGCGTGGATCACGAGCAGGCCCTGCGCAACGCCGCCGGCCACCTGTGGAAGCTCCAATACTGGCAGGACGCCAAAGAGCTGGTGCAGCGGGCCATTGACGCCGGCACGCGCGTGCCCACCATCTACCTGACCGCCATAGACATGGCCGAGCGGCAGAATGACGGCATCTGGGCGCGAGAACTGCGCGAGCGCGTGGTGGCGCTGCCCGTCGCCGACGAGCAGCTCGTGGTCAAGGTGGCCGACTACTACCTGGCGCATTATCAGTCCCCCACGGCATACGATTTTCTGGAGCGCGCGCTTAAAGCGCACCCCAACATGCCGACGGCGCTGATCAAGCTGGGCGACCTGCAGCAAGAGTCGGGAGATCGCGTGGAAGCGTCGCGCCTGTACGAGCGCGCCGCCCGGACTGGCGCGCGCGGCAAAACGCGCAAGGAAGTCGAGAAGAAGCTGCGCGGCTATGTGCCGGTGCTGACCGACCGCGAGCGGGGCAGCGTGTGGCTGGCCGTGCGCGAGGCGGTGGGCATCGCCGGGCTGTACGTGCTGCTGGGCTGGCAGGACGCCCGGCTCGACCTGCTCGCCCTGGGGCCGCGCCGCTGGATCGGCGTGCTGATCAGCCTGCTCGGCGGCTATCTGCTGGTCACGGCGACCTCTTCGCCACAGCAGCGCCCGCTGGCCGGCTGGCTGGGCGGGGTCGTCCCGCCCCCCCCGCCGCCGCGCGGCCCCGCCGATGGGCCAGCGGTCCCCGTGCCGGGCCGCGCCCTGGAAGAGCCTACGGCCCTGCCCATGCTGTCACCCGGCGTGCGCTACGGGCTGGGCGTCGCCGGGATGGTGCTGCTGGGAATTGCGCTCGCGCTCGTGCTGTTCCATACGCTTGACTGGGTGAGCGGCAATCGCCCGCCCTACCTGCCCTGGTGATGCCAGAGCCTGGAGAGAACGCGCCATGTGCCTGCTGGCCGCTATCCTCGCCTACTTTCTGCTCATCCTGTTCATCTCTACCCTGCTGTCTCCCATGCCGGTCAACGACACTGGGGTGGTGCGCTACCGCACGATTCCCTGGGTAACGCTGCTGTTGATCATGATCAACACGGCGATCTTCGTGCTGTGGATCGCGCCAGACCTCTACGGGCAGCAGGATCAGGGCATCATCATCCAGCCGACCTTCGAAACCTACGTGGGCAAGATCAACACGTATGGCTTCAACGAGCAGGTGTTGCGCCGGGGCGAGGGGATCGCCGCGCTGGCCACGTTCACCTCGATGTTCATGCACGCCGATTTCTGGCATTTGTTCGGCAACATGGTTTATCTGTGGGCGTTCGGGCGGCGTGTGGAAGATGCCTGCGGGTCGTCGCGCTTCCTGCTGTTCTACCTGCTGGCGGGCCTGCTGGCCAACGTGGGGAGCGTCCTGTTCACGTCCAAGACGGACACCCTGCCCTCCATCGGTGCCAGCGGCGCGATCTCCGGTGTGATGGGCGCCTATCTGCTGCTGTTCCCCGGCGCGTGGGTCAACTGCC
This sequence comes from Anaerolineae bacterium, assembly GCA_023382715.1. Taxonomy (GTDB): domain Bacteria; phylum Chloroflexota; class Anaerolineae; order Aggregatilineales; family Aggregatilineaceae; genus UBA2029. Next base: position 20,755 of record JAHDWP010000010.1, on the reverse strand, counting down.
TGTGGGGGCTGGGAACTATCCTGCGCATTCCCTACGCGGCTATCCGCAAGCTGACCGCCGGCGGCGAGTACAAGTTCTGGCGCTGGACGGTGCCCCTGCCGGCGTGGCTGGTGCTGATCTGGTTCGTGGTGCGCAGTTTCCTGCCCTCGCTGGAGACCATTCGCAGCGACGAGGAAATTCAGGGCATCAACCACCTGGCGCACCTGGCGGGTCTTCTGGCCTCGCTGACCGTGTTTTTCTTCGTGCGCAAAGACCTGCTGCTGCGCTACCTGCACGGGCGCTCGCTCTGAAAGGCCCTGTGGAAAGGTCTACGTTACGATTTACCTCACCCCTAAATCCCCTCTCCACACGCGGAGAGGGGATTTAACTGCACAGTGACGCCCCCGCTCCGGTGGTAGTGTTTTGACCTGGCCCCACGAGGGGAGGCAGGGAGAAAAGCGCGCCCGCTAAGCCCCTCCCTTCTTGTGGGGGAGGGGTTTGGGATGGGGGGAAATAACTTCTCATATAGTCTCTAATGGACAGTCCAACTCGCATGGTCTAGAATCTGTCATATCGCGGAGAGGTCGCCCGATGTGGTGCGACGCCCGTCGCCTACGAGGGAGAGTCTATGTACCGGCTGCCGCTGTTCCCGCTCAAGACCGTGCTTTTTCCGAACATGCCGATCACGCTGCATATCTTCGAGCCGCGCTACCGGCTCATGATCGCGCAGTGCCTGCGAACCGATCAGTTGTTCGGCGTGGTGCTCATCCGCGAGGGGCGCGAGGCTCTGGGGCCGCTGGCCGAGCCGTATCCCGTCGGTTGCAGCGCGGCGATCACCGATGTGGAACACCTGGAGAATGGGCACATGAACATCGTCGCCGTGGGCCGCGAGCGCTTCCGTATCGTCTCATTGTCGCGCGAGCTGCCCTACCTGGTGGGCACCGTCGAGCCGCTGGCGCCGAGTGATGCTCAGGCCCCCGCCGTGATCCAGGCCAGCCGCCAGCTTCGCCCCTGGGTGGAGCGTTACCTGGCAGTGCTGGCCCGCGCGTCAGAAAGCGTGACCTTCCACCCCGCCTCGCTGCCAGAAGATCCGCTGGCACTGGGCTATCTGGCTGCCTCGCTGGTGCAAATTCCCGTTGAGGAGAAGCAGTCGCTGCTGGCCACCAGCGAGACCGCGCGCCTGCTGGCGGAGATGCGCGCCATCTACCGCCGCGAAGTCGCTTTGCTGGATGCCATCCTGGAGCGCGATCGCGCCCTGGCCCAGGTGCACCGCTTCTTCTCGACCAACTGATCGCGCCTCAACATCACCCGATCAGGCCAAGATCGCGCAGAAACGCGCGCAGCTCGGCTCGCTGCCCCTCGCTCAGCGGCAGGATCGGACGGCGAGCCGGCCCGGCGGGCAGGCCCAGCAGCTCCATCGCTTCCTTGACCCACAGCGGGTACGAGCCGAAGCGCGGCAGCCCTTCGCGCAGCACCGCGACGCGATCCTGCAGCGCGCGGGCGCGGGCGTGATCGCCGGCGCGGAACGCCTCGTAAACGCCCACCGACCATGCCGGCGCGACGTTCATCGTCAGCCCCACCGCGCCGACCGCTCCCTGGCACAGCGCGGCGTAGATCAGCGTGTCGCGCCCGGTGAAGACGCGGAAGCGCGGCGGGCAGGCGCGGATGATCGCCATAGTTGTCGCCAGGTCGCCGCTGGAATCCTTGACGCCGACGAAGTGCGGGATGTCCGCTGCCAGCCGCGCCAGCGTCTCCGGCGCGATGCGCACGCCGCCCGTCCGCGCAGGGTTGGAATAGGCGAGGATGGGCAGCGAGGTCGCCGCCGCGATGTCGCTGTAGAAGGCAAACAGCTCATCCTGCGACGGGCTGATGAAATACGGCGTGATGATGGTCACGGCGTCGGCCCCGGCGCGCTCGGCGTGGCGGGTGTGGGCGATGGCGTCGCGCGTGGTGATCGCGCCTGTCCCGGCGATGACCGGGACGCGCCCATTGACCGCGGTCAGCACCGCTTCCAGCACGGCGATACGCTCATCGGCGCTCAGGGCATAGGCTTCGCCCTGGCTGCCCGGCGCGAAGATGCCGTGCACGCCAGCGCCCAGCACGTGCTCGACCAGCGCGGGCACCGCGCCCAGGTTGAGCGAGCCGTCGGCGTGCAGCGGCGTCGCCAGCGGGGGGATCATGCCGTGAAAACGGGAAGCGTCCATGCGGGCCTCGATTCGGCGGGAGCGATCGGGTGTGGCTGTTGATGATCAGTGAGCGGTTGCCACTTGTCGCTCGCTGACTGCTGATTGTTGTGCGCTGTTCGCTGAGGGCGTCACTCCGCCCAGCCGGCGCGGGCGACGGCATCCAGCACGGCGTCGTGCAGAAAGCGGTTGGTGACGATCACGCCCCGGTTGCTGACCATGCGCGTGCCAGTAGTCCAGTCGAAGGGGCGTCCGGCGACATCGGTCACCCGCCCGCCCGCCTCGCTGACGACGACGTAGCCCGCCGCGTGATCCCACAGCTTCTCGCGAAAGCGCGGGTCTGGCACGACGCGCAGGTACATGTCGCCCAGGCCGCTGGCGATCATCGCGTACTTGTCCTGGCTGTCCAGCGCCCGGCGGGGCGCGTCCGGGCCGCGTCCCAGCGCCCGGCTCACGTCGTCAATGAACGACCAATCGGTGTGCTCCGCCTCGAAGCTGGTCAGCAGCGTGGCCGCGCGTGGATCGGTGTTCAGGGAGACCTGGATCGGCTCGCGCTCGCCGCCTGCCAGCGACTCCTTATAGGCGCCCGCGCCGCGCATAGCGTAGATCAGCGCGCCCGTATCGGCGGGCGGATCGTCCTGATCGCTGTAGAAGCCAGGGCTGGCCAGCACGCCGAGCTGCGGCTCGCCGCCGGCCATCAGGGCGATGGCGACGCAGTAATGCCGCCCGCCCAGAAAGCCCTTCGTCCCGTCAATCGGGTCCACGATCCAGGTGCGCTCGGCCTGCTTCTGCTTGCCGAAGTCGAGCCAGGCGCAGACCTGCTCCTCGAACACATAGCCGCCCACTGCGTCGGTGACGAAACGGCTCACCAGCGCGCGCTGGCGGTCATTGAGCAGCAGCATGAACTCCTCGGAACGCTCCTCGGAGAGCACCGCGTCGTCCGGGAAATTCTCAGACAGGGCGTGGCCGATCAGCGCCTGCGAGGCGTAGTCGGCGATGGTCACCGGCTCGCGCCCGTCCTTCTGTGACGGGCTGACCAGCTCGGCCTGGATGTTCTGGCAGATGCCCGCGGCGATGCGGGCGATGGTCTTGGCAGTTTCTAGCTCGAAAGATAGTGTCACCCGGTTAGACTCCCTGTGGTCAGGAACGTGCGCGCCATTGTAGCGCAGGAGAGGCGGGGGCGAAACAGGGACGAAGAGGGTACCGGTCATCGCGCCAAAACCCGCTGCGCACGCGGCTCCCCGATCGCACTCCCGCTCGGCGTTCACGCCCCAGGCCGCCCCTTCCCCCACACTGCGCGAAGAAAAGGGGAGCAGGCCCGCCGCTTTCCCCCTTCATCCCGATCCCGTTGGCAAACGAAGCGCGGCGCGCTGGTTTCGTAGGGGCGCTACTCTGCTGCGGCCCCGCAGGGGCGTATTACTATACGCCCATACGGAAGTATTTCGCCACCAGCACCCCTCGCGGCAGAAGGGCCTGGGATGGCGAAGCAGGCGCGATCCGGGATGTGGGCAATGTATAGCCGTAAACGGAGCGGGGAAGCACGTGCAGGGCCAGGCCCCCTCTCTCCGCGTGTGGAGAGGGGATTGAGGGGTGAGGTAACCCCGCCAGTCAGGGCTTCTCAAACGGTCTCTGTCAACCGTCGCACGCACTCCGCCCGCCCCCGCCCTCGCCGGAAACGGTTTGCGCGTTATAATGGCCGGGTAGTCCCTGCCGCCGGGCGCAGAGTTGTTTCGCGGGGGGCGGGGCAGCGGTGAGTTCAGGAGGAAGAGATGCGTATCCTTATTCTGGGCGGCGATGGCTATCTGGGCTGGGCCACGGCCATGTACTTCAGCCAGCGCGGGCACGCCGTCGGCGTGGTGGACAACTTCACCCGCCGCGCGATGCACATCGAGCGCGGCACCGACAGCCTGACGCCGATCCACTCGTTGCATGCCCGTGTGGCCGCCTGGCGCGAGGTGACCGGGCGAGCCATCGAGATGTTCATCGGCGACATCCAGGACTGGTTCTTCATCAGCAAAGTGATCGCCGACTTCAAGCCGGACGCGATTGTGCACTACGGCGAGATTCCCAGCGCGCCCTACTCGATGATTGACGTGCACCATGCCGTGCGCGTTCACGAGAATAACGTCAACGGCACGCTCAACGTGCTGTGGGCCATGCACCAGTTCGCCCCAGACTCGCACCTGATCAAGCTGGGCACGATGGGCGAGTACGGCACGCCGAACATTGACATCCCCGAAGGCTACTTCGAGATCGAGTATCGCGGGCGCAAGGATGTGCTGCCCTTCCCCAAACAGGCCGGCTCGTTCTATCACCTGACCAAAGTGCACGATAGCAACAACATCATGTTCGCCTGCAAAATCTGGGGCCTGCGCGCCACCGACCTCAACCAGGGCGTGGTCTACGGCATCGAGACGGCAGAGTCCAATCTCGATGACCGCCTGTTGACCCGCTTCGACTACGACGAGTCCTTTGGGACGGCGCTCAACCGTTTCTGCGTGCAGGCGGTGGCCGGCATCCCGCTGACGCTCTACGGCAAGGGCCAGCAGACGCGCGGCTACCTCAACATCCTCGACACGCTGCAATGCGTCGAGCTGACCGCGCTGCACCCGCCCCAACCGGGCCAGTTGCGCGTCTTCAACCAGTGGGTGGAGCACTTCTCGGTGCTCGACCTGGCGCTGCACGTGCGCAAGGCGGCGCGCCAGGTGGGGCTGGATGTTCGGATCGCCCACTACATCAACCCGCGCGTCGAGGCTGAGGAGCACTACTACAACCCGGATCACAACGAGCTTTACGGGCTGGGCCTCAAGCCGCACCTGCTCGACGATACGCTGGTGGAACAGGTGCTCAAGCGCATCATCCAGTATAAAGACCGCATCATCCAGCATTCGATCATCCCGCGCATCTACTGGCAGCGCGGCGGCACCGAGGACTACGTGGAGATCGTAGAGTACGAGGAACAATAGGTGAATGCCAGCGTGGTCAGGAGTTAGAACACAGCACGCTCGTGTTGTGCAGAGACCCTGGTGCCTGATACCCACTTTCCCGTCTATATACAGAGTTAGGAGGGGAAAGTGCTGCGTCAGCCGGTCACAAGTCCCCCTCTCTAGCTCGGCTGGAGAGGGGGACTTTAGGGGATGAAGCGGCGTCTATGTATTGTAAGCTCATTCGTCCAATAGCTTCTTCGCAATTGCACACAACTCGGCCTCAAGGGCCGTTCTTTGCTTCTGCCGCCTGAAAAACTTCAGGCGGTTGTCTCTTAGCTGTCGAATTCGCTCGCGTGATAAAGAGAAGTCATTAGCGATTGATTGCAGGGTTTCTGTGTTTCCGCCCAAGAGACCATAATAGCGAAGCATGATCAGATGCCGCCTTTTACCATCGTGACCATGAGTACGGTTCTGGATGTACACCAACAACTGAACGACAAACTCGCTCACATGATATCTCTTGATTCGTTCAACGTCATGCTCTGGCAGACCCAATCGTGTCAGTAGATCGCTGATGAGCGTCTCTTCTCGGTATATTGCTCTGAGCCAATCATTGATGCGATCCAGCATCTTCCTGGTTTCAGGACTTGCAGAGGTCACGTGTCTCTCATCTCTCCCATAACGCGGGTCGGCGTTAGCCCATGTGTGAAATGGTTGTCTCTCCCTACTCCAGCGGCGCAAGCGTCCCGTCGTCGGCGATCTGCTGCACGCGCAGTTCGGCCTTGTCCAGCAGGTCGCCGCACAGCCGGGCCAGCACCTGCCCCCGCTCGTAGAGCGCCACCGAATCTTCCAGCGAAAGCTCGCCGGATTCCAGGCGCGCCACGATCTCCTCAAGCTGCGCATAGGCTTGCTCGAACGTCAGGGTGCTCAGATCATCGTCCGGTTTCATGGGGTGCCTCACTCTGGCGGGGTGTAGTCCCACAGGGTCGTGCAAGTCCACCGGTTCTGTTCGGCGGTGTCAATCCAGCGGTCGAATTCGTCGCCGAGCTTGTGCCCGCGTGCGCCGGCGAAGTCGCGCGCCGCGCCCGTCTCGTCGCCCAGGGCACCCCGCATCTGGCCGCGCAGCACATAGGCCAGCGCATAGCCCTTGTTAAAGCGGATCGCCTGCGAGAACGCAGCTTCCGCCTCTTCATAGCGATCCAGGCTGCAATGGGCCAGCCCATAGACCAGGAACAGGTCGGCCAGCACCGCGTCCTGAGCCGGCGCGGGATCGCTCAGCACTTCGGGGGGAATCAGGGCGATGGCCGCGCCCAGGTCGTCCACCACGCGGGTGTACTGACCCAGCACCAGGTTGGTCACCGCCGCGAAGTACGCCCCTGTGATCTGGCTCTGCGCCTGGCTGCCATAGAGCGTCGCGTAGGCGCGGTTGGTCAGCTCCGGGTCGGGGAACTGCTTCAGGATGGTGTGCGCCAGGTCTTGTGCCTCGGCCAGGTGCCCTTCGCGCAGCGCGATCAGCAGCGCGGCGACATAGGGCAGGTTGGCTTCGGGGCCGAGGGCAATGGCCTGTTCCAGATCGTTCACGGCATAGTAGGCGTCGCCGTAGCGTATCATGGCGCGCGTGAAATAGGCGTACCAATCGTCCGGGCGCAGGGCGATGACCTGGCTGTACCGGGCGACAAGGGCCAGGTCCGACGCCGCTTCGTCGAGGCTCAGATAGACGGGCATGGCCCACCCGACGGGGGCCAGCCGCGTTGCCGTGCCGAGGTCGGCGGCAGCGCGATCGAACGCGCCGTTGCGCAGATGCGCGATGCTGCGAAAGGCGTACAGCAGCGAATTGCCCGAATCGAGGGCCAGGGCCAGGCCGAACTCGTCAATCGCCAGCTTGGTATTGCTGCTGAAGGCTTCCAGCGCGCGGTGCAGGTGGGCGGCAACATCCGCCCCAACGGCCTGCGCCCCGACGACGTGCAGCGAGTCGAGGATGGTCAGGTTGAGCACGAACTCGAACAGATCGCCGTCGGCCAGGCTCAGCAGGCTGGTGATGCCGATGATGGGCCGGGCGATGGACTCGCTGCGCTCGTTGGTCAGGCGAACGCGCACGCTGCCCGTTTTCTCCAGCAGATCGTGCGAAAAACGGTTGTAGGGGAACTCGCGCGCCGTGCCCACCTGGATATTCAGCTCGATCACGTCAGGGCTGTAGTTGCCCCACACGATCACCGTCGCCCCGACGGCTTCGGCCACAATGCGCGCTTCCTCCGCGGAAGTGATCACAACGGGCAGTTGGCGCACGGCGATGCGCGAGTAGGGCGCGCCGCCCGCCAGCGTTCGCTCCAGGTCGTCGGCGATGAAGCGGTTGACATCGCGCAGGGGCACGTCCTCCAGCGCCTCTGGGCGGGCGAGCAGCACCATATACTCGCCTTCGCTCACCGGCGCGACATCGCGCAGGGCAAGCGTCAGCAGCAGGTCAAGCTGGTCACCAGGGGGGATGGGTGTCGCGTCGCCGGCCCCCTGGGCCATACCCATCGCTGAGAGCGGGTTCCTTGGCGTGAAGAACGTCGCGCAGCCCACTTCCCCGGCCCGGATCGCCTCTGCATACGGCCTGAACGTCTCGCCCAGAGCATTGGCGGCGATTTCCCGCAGGTCCCGGTTCGCTCCCTCAGCGTCACCGTTTTGCAGGCGGGCGTCGGCGCGCAGCAGGCGCACGAGCAGGAAATCGGGTTCGCGGGCCAGCGCCGCTGAAAAAGATTCTTCGGCGGCAGCGTAATCCCCTAGCGAGCAGTATGACACGCCCCGCACCATGTACAGATCGGTGAAATCGGGGAAAACCTCCAGCCCGGCGGATGTTTCCTCAACGGCCAGGTCGTGGCGGCCCAGCATCTGGTTGGCCACCGCCGACAGGATGACCGCATACGGGTCTGCCGATTGATCCCCGAAGGTGGCCGTGACCAGCCGCCCCATGAAGCCCGGATCGGGAAACTGGGTCAGGACGATCTGGATGTCGCGGAAGGCATCGTCCAGGCGGCTTTCGTGCAGGGCCAGCAGCGCCCGGAACACGTAGGGGAAATTGGCCACAGGCCGCAGGGTGATGGCCGCGTCGAGGTCGGCGCGGGCCAGATCGCGCGCGCCCGCCTCCGCACTGCCATACACGTAGTAGATCGCGCCGCGATAAAAGCGCGGGAACCAGTCGTCGGGCCGCTCAGCGATGATCTCATCGAAAACCTGCAACACGGACTCGTCGTGCGTGGCGTGGGCCAGCAGCATGAGCGGCATCGCCCATCCCGTTGGGCCGAGCCGCTGCGCGGTGAGCGCGTCGGCGCGCGACGCCTCGAACTGCCCCTGAACCTGCTTGAGAATGGCCAGATAGGTGTACAGCAGGGGGTTGCCAGCATCGAGCGCCAGCGCCGCGTTCAGCGCTTCGCCGATTTCGCGCGGGGCGTCGGCGAGCATGGCGCGGTGAACGTGTGCGGCCACACCGCTGCCGGTGATCTGTGCTGGCTGCGCGGTGATGGCGTCCTGGATGGCGCTGCTGCGCATGGTCTCAAAGGCGTTTCCGTCGGCGTTGTGCAGGATGTTGAGGGCCGTGAGCACGAACGGGGCCAGCGATTCGCGCCGCGCGTCGGCCATGTGCAGGCGCACGTTGGCCGTGCGCTCCAGCGTGTCGCGCGGGAACTGGTTGTAGCGGAAGGCGTTGAGCACGCCTATCTGCACATTCGCTTCGATCAGGTCGGGCGTGTGATTGCCCCAGATGATGATCGTCGCCCCGTAATAGCTGGCGACGGCCTGCGCCTGTTCGTTGGAGGTGATCACGCTTCCATAAACGCGCACGGCGACATTGGAAAAGGGCACCGACTTCTCCAGCGTCTCCGCCAGATGATCGGCGATCAGCCGGGTCACGTCCACCTGGCGCCCGGCAGCGATCTGTCCGATGCCCGACAAGTCCTCGAAGCGGGCGACCAGAATCTGGTACTGGCCCGGCGCAACCGGCGCGATCTCCGGCCACAGGGCAGCCCCCGGCGAGCCGGTGGCCTCTGCCCCGCTCGCAGCAGTCGGCGGCGTTTTGTCCGGCAAGGCGGTGTGGCGCTCGTCTGTGCGCGGGCGCGCGCTGCCGCTGAGGATGGCCGCCACCAGCACGGCGGAGCAGCCCAGGGCCACCGCGATGACCATCAGCGCGATCCACTTCCATTTGGCGCTCGCGGCGCCATACTCGCCGGTCACCGGTGTGACGCCGGGCACGAGCATCGGCGCTTCGCCGTCCGGCGTGTCCAGCGGCGGGTAGAGGGTGAGGCCGTGCGTCTGCTGCGCGTCGCCCCGCACCATCGCCGGGACTTCGAAGCCAGGCAGCTCGTCGGAAGGCGTGGCGAAGCGCGATTCCCCTTCGGCGAGGTTCTGCGCGTTGAGCACCAGATCGCGCAGCGGCGTATCCAGGCTGCGGATGATCGCCTCCAGCTCGGCCCCGACCAGGCGCACGCTGCTGATGCGCCGCGCGCGCTCTTTTTCTAACATGCGCGCAATCAGGCTGATCAGCGCGAGCGGCAGGCCGGGGCGCAGCCGGTCAATATCGGGCGCGGGCCTGGTCAGGATGGCGGTGAGAATGGCGGCGATGCTGTCTCCCTGGAACGGCACGCGCCCGGTGAGCGCCTCGAAGAGCATCACCCCGAACGACCAGATATCGGCCCGCTCGTCGAGGTCCAGGCCGTTGCACGCCTCTGGGCTGAGGTAGGCGTAGGTGCCGATCACCGAGCCGGTTTGGGTCAGGCGGGAACGGTCGCCCAGGTGCGCCACGCCGAAATCGGTCAGGCGCGGCGTGCCGTCCTCCGCCAGGAGCACGTTGTCCGGCTTGATGTCGCGGTGGATGATGTGCATGCGGTGCGCGCGGGCCAGGGCATCGGCCAGGTCGAGCGCGATGTTGAGCACGCCCTCCAGCGGCAGGCGGCCCTGTGCATCCATCAGGCTCCGCAGCGATCCGCCGCCGACATATTCCATGACCAGGTAGTGGCGGTTTTCTTCGGCCACCATCGCCCGCATGGTGATGATGTTGGGGTGGTTGAGCTGGCGCAGCGCCTCGCCTTCGCGGGTGAAGCGGTCGAGGATGTCCGGATTCTCTTCCAGGACGGATTGGTGCAGGCGCTTGATGGCGACCGTTTCGCCCGTGTGCGTGTCGGTGCCCTTGAAGACATCGCCCATGCCGCCGCGCCCGATCAGCTCGCCCAGCCGGTAGCGCCCCGCGACCAGCGTGTGCTCCTCGCTCATCAACGCCTCTCGGCCCACATAGGCCCGGCTAAGCCCCGAACAAGCGGCGGCGGACGGTGGCGGCAAGCTGCCCATCGTGCAGCGTGATGGTGATGGGCATATCCTCGGCGACGTGCTGCACGCTGGTTACGCGCGCCCCGTCTTCGGCCCGCGCGACGATGGCGTAGCCGCGCTGCAACAGCCGCAGCGGGCTGGCGCTGTCCAGCGCGCGGGTCTGCGCCGCCAGCCGCTCGCGCCGTCGCTCCAGGTCGAGCTGCAGGCGCGCCCCCGCCCGCCCCAGCAGATCGTCCACCTGCTGGCGGGCGCTGCGCACCTGCACGGCGGGCGACAGCCGCCCCAGCAGGCGCGCCTGCCCGTACAGCGCCGCACGGCGGTCGGTCAGCAGCGCCGCCATCCGCCCGGCCAGTCGCGCGGACCACGCCTCGACCGTCGCGCGCATGGCCGGGCCGTCCGGCGTGATGACTTCGGCGGCGGCGGAAGGCGTGGGGGCGCGCAGATCGGCGGCGAAATCCACCAGCGTGAAGTCAATCTCGTGGCCCACCCCGGTGACGACCGGGATGCGCGAAGCGACCACCGCGCGAACAACCGCTTCATCGTTGAAGCACCACAGGTCTTCCAGGCTGCCGCCGCCGCGCGCCAGCAGGATCACGTCGGCGGCGCTGTGCTCGTTGAGGCGGCGCAGCGCGGCGATGATCTGCGGCGGCGCTTCTTTGCCCTGCACTAGCGTCGGGCTGAGGATGATCTCGGCCAGCGGGTAGCGCCGGCTCAGCACGTTGAGAATGTCCTGGAAGGCGGCGGTCGTGGGCGAGGTGACGACGCCGATGCGGCGCGGGAAGGGCGGCAGCGGGCGCTTGCGCGCCGGGTCGAACAGTCCCTCGGCGTCCAGGCGGGCCTTGAGCAGCTCGAACTGGCGGTTGAGGTCGCCGGCGCCGGCGATCTGCAGGGCGTCGCACTGAAGCTGGTACTGGCCGCGCGCCTCGTAGACGGTCACGCTGCCGTGCGCGATCACCGCGTCGCCATGCTGCGGGTCAAAGGCCAGCCGCGCCGCCTGAGCGCGCCACATCACGCAGCGCAGCTCGCTGCGATCATCTTTGAGCGTGAAATAGAGATGCCCCGACGACGCCCGCGCGAAATTGCTGATCTCCCCCTCCACCCACACATCGAACAGGCGAGGGTCTTGATCGAACAGGTCGCGGATGTAGCTGGTGAGCTGCCAGATGGTATAGGGTTGGATCGTCATGCCTGGCCGCGGCTCCCTTCCGTCGCGGTGAAATTGTACATCACACCGCGCGGCAAAGCCATGCCCCCTCGCCGCTCATTCTGTGTTAGAATTAGCGCCGGTATCTGGCAGCACCCCCTTTCAGCGAATGAAAGCGGAGAGATAACTATGAGCGACCAGGCTGCCCACGAGCAACTGGCCCGCCGTCTGAGCGCCATGAAGCTCAAAGACGTGCGCAAGGAAATCCGCGCCCTGGACTCCGGCGCGATCCTCAAGTATTACCGCAACGCAATTTGGGGCGAGTATCACACGCTGTGGGTGCTGCCCAATGCCGGGCTGAGCATCACCCTCGTCGAGCGGGCCGACGTCTCCGACAGCAACAAGGAAGTCGGCGGCGGCCCGCGCGGGATGACGGCGAAGAAGGTCGAGTACGTCTACATCGAGACGCGCGTCGAGCCGCTGCTGCGCCCGGCGTACCGGCGCGGTGAGACGGGGCCAGCCGCCGCCGCCAAGTGAGACGACGATTCGGGAGCGTGAAGCGAACAGCGGCAGACAGGGACGCGGAGGAAGCCGCATGACCCGTCGCGTCGAGGGAGCGGCCCTGGCCGTCATCCTGGCCGCGTACCTGGCCCTGGCCGGGCTGTACGCGGTTCGCACGCCCGACTGGCAGGCTCCCGACGAGCCAGCGCACTACAACTACGTGCGCCAGATCGCCGACGAGGGCCGTCTGCCGGTCATCGCCCCCGGCGACTGGCAGCAGGACTACCAGGAACACCTGAAGGCGAGCGGCTTCGACCCGGCGCTGCTCGACCGGCTGGATACCGTCCAGTACGAAGACCATCAGCCCCCGCTCTACTATCTGCTGCAAGCGCCGGTCTACGCGCTGTCCGGCGGCGACCTGCTGGCGCTGCGCCTGGTCTCGGCGCTGCTCGGTGCGGGCGCGGTGATCGGGGCCTGGGCCGTCGTCCGCACGGCGCTGCCGGGCCGCCCGATCCTGGCCCTGGCCAGCGCGGGCTTCGTCGCCTTCCTGCCCCAGCGATTGAGCATCGCTGCCAGCGTCAACAACGACGCGCTGGCCGACCTGGTCGTCGCGCTGACGCTGTGGACGGCGGTCGGCTATCTGCGCGCGGCGCCGCGCGCCCACCCGCTGGCGCTGGGCGTCCTGGCCGGGATCGCCCTGATCACCAAGACGACGGTCTACTTCCTGGCGGGTATTGTCGTGCTGGCGGCGCTGCTGCGCTGGCGGCGCGAGCGCTGGCCGCGGCGGGTCGCTGCCGCGCACCTGGCCGCGGCGATCCTGCCCGCGCTGCTGATCGGCGGCGTGTGGTGGGCGCGCAACCTGGATACCTACGGTGGGACGGACTTCACCGGGCTGGCGCGTCACGACGCGGTGACGGTGGGCCAGGTGCGCACGGACGAGTACATCGAGGACACGCTTGGTGACAGCGAGCAGCAGTACGTCGAGAACCTGGTCAGGACGACCTTTCACAGCTTCTGGGGGCAGTTCGGCTGGATGGCCGTGCCACTGCCTGCAACCGTGTACCGCGCCCTGTGGCTGATCACGGGGGGGCTGCTGGCCGGCGCGGCGATCTACGCCTGGCGCGAGCGATTGCCGCGCGCCCTGGACGGGCCGGGCCGCGATGCGCTGATCGTCTTCGCCGCCGTGATCCTGCTGGTGAGCGCTGCCTTCCTCCTCTACAACCGCGAGTTCGTGCAGTTCCAGGGCCGCTACCTCTATCCGGCACTGATCCCGCTGGCGCTGATCGTCGCGGCGGGGCTGCGCGGCTGGGCGGGGCTGGTCTTCGGGCGGCGCGCCCTGGCGGACTGGCTGCCGCTGGCGGCGGTCGGGGCGCTGGCCCTGTTCGCCCTGATCGCGCTGGAGCGCTACCTGGTGCCCAATCTGTGAGGTGGCAGGGGCATGGCGTAGAAAGAGACTGCCGCAGGGTAGCGCGCAACGTGCCGGTTGGAAAGGGTGCGTGCAAAACCTGTCAGGGTGGGGCGCTGCGGATTGAAGCTGTTGGCGATTGCCCTGTGCACCAGCCTCGCAGGGCCGCGGCCCTGTGGGAACGTATGATCAGCGCCTAACCCTGGCGCAGCCAGCGGTTGAAGAAGTCAATCGTGCGCTGCATGAAGAGCCGGTCGCCTTCTCCGGTGAAGGTGTGCGGCTGGCCTTCGTAAGCGAAGCACTCGACAGATTTTTCCAGCGCGTTAAGCCGCTGACACAGGTCCGCCGACCACTCCGGAGGCACCAGCTCGTCCGCCGCGCCGTGATGGATGCTCACCGCCGCCTGGATGCGCCCCAGGTATTCGATCGGCGAGACGCGCCGGATCACTTCGTCAGGCGCGCGCATCTCGGCTCCCCCGCGCATCCGGCCCGACCACTCCTGAATCTTGGCGTAGTTCCACGCCTCATTTCCGCTCATCGCCCCGTAGAGCACGGCGGCGCGCACGTCCGCGCTGACGGTGATCGTCCGCAGCGAGACGCCCCCGCCCATGCTGTGCCCCCACAGGCCGATGGCGTCCGGGTCGGCGGCGACCAGCGCGCCGGGCAGCCCGCCCGTCTGCCGCACCAGCCCCACCAGGTGCAGAACGTCGAGGGCCATGCCCACGCGGAACAGGTTCGGCCCGTCGCTCGACGGGCGATAGCCGCGCAGGTTGGGGTGCAGCACCAGAAAGCCGGCGCGGGCCAGGTCGTCGGCGTAGTGCGTGGTGTAGTCCAGCGTGCCGTAGACCGCCGGGTCAATATAGCCGTGCAGGGCGATGATCACCGGGAACGGCCCTGTGCCAGCCGGCACGTTCATGAAGCCGTAGATGGTCAGGTCGTCGCTCGGATAGCTGACCAGGTAGCGGGTGAACTCCGGGTAGGTGCCCATCGTCTCGACGACGGTGAGCGCCCCGCGCCCGTAATAGCGCGCGGCCAGATCGTCAATGGACAGGCCGGCATAAGGGTCGGGCGTGGGAGTGGCGATGACCGGCGAGGGAGTCTGCGCGCCGGTTGGAGCGGCGAACATCAGCAGGACGATCAGCGCGCCCAGGGCGCTCAGCAGGAAAGCGGGGAGCGATCGCATAGGCCGGGTCTCCATGTGTCGGCGACGTGTCAGCGTTGCAGCCAGGCCCCCCACAGGCAGCATAAGTCAATTCTACACGGGCGACGGGCGGAGTACCAACAGGCGAACCCTGTTGCCATGCGCCCCTGCACGCCTCGCTCCCCGAATCCCCCCAAGAGATACCGTTGGCGAGCTAAGCGCGCGCTGGTTGAGGCGCTTTCTCTCCCAAAAGAGACTTCCGAAGTTTTCTGGAAACTTCGGAAGTCCTGGCATCGGAGCACGAGAGATTGCGCTACTTCTACCCGCACTTGTCCAGGTCGCGCCACTTGGCGACGATGTCCGTGTCCACGATCAGCCCGGGCGCGCCTTCGGGGACGGTCACGGTCAGGGTGCGGTTGGCGATCTCTTCGCATTCTACCCCCTTCTCGACGGCGCTCCACGTCCCGCGCACGTACTTGTACTGGATGGCGGCGCTCTCTGGCAGCTCCAGCGTGACCGTCCAGTGCTGATCATCCACCTGGGTCATCTCGATCCCCGCCGGGTCCCAGTTGGGCAGGTCTTTGGTGCCGAAGTCGCCGGCGATGAACACGCTGCCCGCGCCCTCTGTGGTGTAGTCGGGCACGGTGACGATGAAGGTCACCGGGAGGCCGCGCCGCTGCACTTTCGCCTCGCCCGCGCTCACCGGCTCCGATTCGTTGAGCGCTGTGTCCAGCGCCGACACCGCGTAGGCGTAGGTGTTGCCCGCGCTCACCGACCGATCAGCGAAGCGATTGTCGGCGCCCGCCGGGACTTCGCCGGCCAGGGTCGTCGCGCCGCCGAAGGTGCGATAGATGCGATAGGCGGCGGCGTCTTCGGCGGGCGAGTCTTCCCAGGTGACGATCACCCCGGCCAGCGACGCCTGTAGAATCTCCGCCGAAGCGGGCGGCGCGGGCGCTTCTGTGTCTTCGGGCGCGAGCACCGTCAGCGGCGGATGCGTCCCGTCGGGCAGGGTGACGACCGTCCACGTCTCGCCGGCGTCGCTGCTGAAGCGGGCCAGGTGCTCGAAGTCGCCGGCGACGCTCAGCGGCAGCGCGACCTCGTACACGTCCACGCCGTCCTCGTCTGCGGCGTACTGCATCGGCGTCCAGGCGGGCATTTCGATCACGGCGGCTTCTGCGGGCAGCAGCGCCGCCTCGGCCAGCACGCCCGCCGCCGGACCGTCCACTTCGGTCGCGCCAGGGATGCGCACCGCCGCGCGCACGGTCGTCGTCGCGCCGTAGGTCAGGGCGATCTCGGTCGGCATATCGTCCGCCAGGAAGTAAGCCTCGCGGATGGCCGCGCTGGGCACGGCGGAGACGCTGGCGCTCAGCGGCCCGATCAGCCCGTCCGCGCTGACGCTGGCAACGGCGTAGAAGTAGCGGTAGCCGTCCGTCGTCGTCTCGTCGCTGAAGCGGCTCGCTTCGGCTGGCACGTCGCCCACCGGGGCAAAGCCGCCCGTCGCCACCGGGCTGCGGTAGACGCGATAGCCCGCCGCGCCAGGGACGGCGTCCCAGATCACGGTCACGCGCCCGCTGACGCCGGCGGCGTCCACGTTCGCCGGCGATTTGGGCGCGACGAACGAGGCATGGCGCACCCCGGCCCAGATGTTGCCGCTCAGTTCGTCAACCGTCACCGTCAGCGCGCCGTCGCTGACGATCGCTGGCTCCGCCGGCTGCACCAGGCGCAGCTCGCCGGTGAGGATGCCGCCCACGTCAATCGGGACGGTGCGCATCTCGCCCGCCTGGGCGAGGGCCGGGTCGAGCGTGAATCCCTCCGGCAGCAGCCCGCTCACGTCGAGCGTCACCGTCTGCGCAGCGTCGCCCTTGTTGGCGACGACCAGGGCGGCGTTGCCCGCCGCCGCGTCCAGACGCAGGAAAGCGTAGACGCCGCTCGCGTCGTCGGCCAGCAGAGTGATTCGCTCGCCCTCGCGCAGCGCGGGATTGGCATGGCGTAGCGCGGCCAGCGCCCGGTAGAAGGCGAGCATGTCTTCATCGGGCGGGCCGTAGGCGTCGCCCTCCGCGTCCGGCCAGGGGTACGGCGCGCGGTTGTAGGGATCGTCCTGCAGGGTGCTGCCGTCGCTGAGGCTGGGCGCGTCGAGGGCGATCTCGTCGCCGTAGTAGATGGTCGGCGCACCGGGCAGGGCGAATTGCAGCAGCGCGGCCAGCTTCTGGCGCTCTGTGTCGCCAGCCACGAAGAGCAGGCGCGACGTGTCGTGGCTGCCCAGCAGGTTCATCATGGCCTGGTTGGCCATCGGCGGGGTGTCGGCGGCGATGTCCTGGATGATCGCGTCGAGCTGGCTGGGCATCAGCGCGTGGAGGATGCGGTCGCCGTTGGCATCGTTGTCGGTGAAGTCTTCCTGGCGCACGAAGCCGAGGATGCCGCGCCGTAGCTGGTAGTTCATCACCGAGTCCCACTCGTTGCCCAGCAACCAGCGCGTGGCGTTACCCCATTCCTCGCCGATGATCACGCCCTGCGGGTTGGCGTTGCGCACGGCATTGCGGAAGCCTTCCCAGTAGTCGTTGGCCGGGCCGCCGGGATCAATGTCGCCGCCCACGTCCAGCCGCCAGCCGCCGATGCCCTCGCGCCCCCAGGTGGCCACCACGCTGTTGCGCCCCAGGTAGACGTACAGGCGCACGCCGGGGTTGTCGCTGTTGAGCTTGGGGATGCTGTCGTAGCCGGCCCAGGAGATGTAGAAGGTCGCGCCCTGCGGGTTGTCCACGCACGGCGAGGGCTGCTCGCCCTTGGGCGGCACGAAGAAGAACCAGTTGCGGTAGAGCGAGTCCAGGCTTTCGCACGCGCCGTCTTCCTCATAGCGCCCGTAGCGGTCGAAGAAGGCGCTGTCCGACGACAGGTGGTTGAACACGCCGTCGAGGATGAGAGTCATGCCGCGCGCTTCCGCCTCGGCCACCAGCGTCTGGAAGGTCTCCAGGTCGCCCAGCAGCGGGTCCAGCGCCTTGAAGTCGGCGGTGTCGTAGCGGTGATTGGAGCGGGCGGCGAAGATCGGGTTCAGGTAGAGGGCCGTCACGCCCAGGTCTTGCAGGTAGTCGAGCTTCTCGATGATCCCGGCCAGGTCGCCGCCGAAGAAGTCCACGTTCCAGCGATTCTGGTATTCGCCCGGCTGGCGCGGGTCAACGGGCGGCTCGTTCCAGGTCTCGTGGAAGATGGAGCGCAGCCCGTCGTAGAACTCCAATTCGTCATCGGCGGGGTCGTTGGCCAGGTCGCCGTTGCGGAAGCGGTCGGGAAAAATCTGGTAGACAACCGCGTTGCGCATCCATTCCGGCGTGTAGAAGGCCGGGTCGTAGACGGTGAGCTGGAAGCTGAGGTCGGGGCTTGCGTCGTAGACGGCGCCGGGGCCGCCCTCGTTGGCCGGGAAGTAGACGCCGTCCGCACCGGGGCGGGTGTCGTCCTCGTAGTACACCGTCTGGTCGCCCCGGCTGATCAGGAAGCGGTACCAGTAGATGGTCGGCGTCTTGCCCGTGTTCAGCGTCGCTTCCCACAGGTCGAAGCCGTCCGGCGTGCTGGCGACCACGCTCATGGGCAGCAACGTTTGCGTTTGGGCGCGGTCGTCCCACACGCGCACGGTGACCGAGTCCGCTTGGCGCATCGCTGTGCGCAAGCGCAGCGTCACCGCGCTTTCGGTGGGCACGGGGCCGGTCGGCGTGCGGTAGAGGTCATCGCGGCTGTCGTGCAGCAACGCCGCGCGATCGAATCCACCCTCTGCGCCCTCCTGGGCGAGCAGGCCGCTGACGGGCACGAGCGCGGCGATCAACAACGAGCATCCCACAAACCGAACCAGGTGAATGGCTAGCCTACGCATAGGATCGCTCCTCATAAGAATGTGTTTTAGTTGGGAATGCGGCGGGCCGGATCGGCGCTGCCGCTATGGTGGAATGTACAGAAGAGCGGCGCTTTGTGCAATATTCACGCGGGCGCTCGAAGGGCAGGCTGCTGCGCCCTGGCTGCCCCCCCCGCCCGGCCTGGGATGCAGAATTCTGGAACCGCAGAGGCGCAGAGGACACAGAGAAGAACTTATGATTTTGTTTTCCTCCGCGCTCTCTGCGCCTCTGCCGTAATCCTTTGCTCCAGCGTCCGGCAGCGAGTGCGACAGGAGGGCGTGCGCTGGTAATCTTTGCGCGCCCCGCTCCGAAACTCCGAACCTGCACATTGCGGCAGCCGCCCCGATCGTTTAAGATCAGGCTGAGCTATCAAGTGGCGCAGGAGAGGGTATGATGCCGGATAGTCCGAATGCGATTGACAATGGGGCGAGCGCCGACGCGCCGATCGAGCAACGGTTGCAGAGCCTGATCGAAAACCTGTCCTCTTACATCGAGTATTATCATGGCGGATGGTGCCGCCTGGTATCCTTCGACGGCAGAGTGGCCCGCGTCGAGCTGGGCGGCGCCTGCGAAGGCTGCCCCCTGTCGCTGAACACACTGCACGGCTGGATCGCCGGGACGGTGCGCCAATTCTTCCCCGACATCACCGTCGAAGAGGCGCTCCCGCAGCGTTGATCTGCAGGAGCGCCGCAGGTATCGCGCACGCTCTGCCGCCGGGCAGGGCGTTCGTTTTTCTCGCTGAAACCAGGGACGGGGAGTTAGCCGCGCCCGTCTGGTTGAGTGCTGACCGCTGACCGCTGATCACTATCTGCTGCTTCTAGGGGGCGCGATGCGCAACTGGCTGCTGTTTTGGGGGCTGGGCCTCATCTGGGGATCGTCATTCCTGCTGATCAAAGTGGCGGTGGACGCCTTTGGCCCGCTGCCGCTGGTCTCGGTGCGGCTGGGTCTGGCGGCGACGTTCATGGCCATCTTTCTGCGCGCCACCGGGCGCCACTGGCCAACAGGTGCCCGCGAGCGGGCAGCGTTGCTCGCCGTCGGCGTGCTCAACACTGCCGTGCCCTTCACGCTGATCACCTGGGGCGAGCAGGACATTGACAGCGGCCTGGCGACCGTGCTCAATGCGACGGTGCCCCTCTTCACACTGGTCATCGCCCACGTGGGCCTGCCCGACGAGCGCATCACGTCGCAGAAGGTGCTCGGCCTGGTGCTGGGCTTCGCGGGCGTGGCTTTGCTGGCCAGCCGCAGCGCCGAGTCCAGCAGCCCCAACCCGCTGGCGGGCCAGGCTGCCGTGCTGGCAGCATCGGCCTGCTACGCCATATCGGCGGTGATTATTCGCCGCTACCTGCGCGGCGTAGACCCCTACACCACCGCCGGCGGCTCGCTGATCATCGGCGGCGCGCTGATCATCGCCATCACGCTGGTCGCCGTGCCGCTGCCCGCCGCCGCCGACCTGGGCGTGCGGGACGTGCTGGCCGTGGTGACGCTGGCCCTGGTCAACACGGTGCTGGCTTATTTCCTGTTCTACACACTGATCTCCACCTGGGGCGCGACGCGCACCACGCTGGTGACCTATGTGATGCCGCCCGTCGGGGTGACGCTGGGCGCGCTGTTCCTCGACGAGGCAGTGGACTGGAAGATCGTCGTCGGCGCGGGGATGATCCTGGCCGGCGTGGTGGTCGTCAACTGGCGGGGGCGGGCGCGGCCAGTCAGGGTGCAGCAGAGCGGCACCTCGACAACCTGAAGGAGTCGGCGTGCTCCGGCACAGCCAGAGCCACGAACAACCTGCCGCCAGGGGAAGCTCGGGAATGCTCGCTGAAAGCCTCCCCCCTCAATCTCCCCTCGCTTCGCTGGAGGAGGGACGCAGGCCGCTCGCCCCTCCTCCTGGCTTTGCGAGAGGAAGGGGCGTTCTGGCGATTGCCTGACGACTTGTTCGCGCCCCCCCAATAACGAGTGCGTGCAAAACCCAGTCAGGCGGTAGGGGCACTGCTCTGCTGCGCCCTGGTTGACCTCACCCCCGCTCGGCGCTGACGCGCCTCACCGCCCCCTCTCCACGCAGATGGAGAGGGGGCACGCCAAGCGTAGCGCGGCGGGGGGTGAGGTCAATGCCCCCCGCGCGGCGAGTCGTGCGCCTGGCTTTGCCCCCCTCATCCCCGACCCTTCCCCCTCGCGGGGGGGAAGGGAGAAAAGCGCGCCCGCTGAGCTTCTCCCTCCCTGCGGGAGAGGGGTTTGGGGTGAGGGGAAACAGCGCCCTGGTTGACCTCACCCCCGCTCGGCGCTGGCGCGCCTCGCCGCCCCCTCT
>JAHDWP010000009.1 GCA_023382715.1 Anaerolineae bacterium | reverse complement strand
AAATTGTCCTGCGCCTTGCTCCCCTTCTCCCCCTGGAGGGAGAAGGGGTTGGGGGGATGAGGGGTGAAGAGCAGGCGCAGGGCTTCTGAAATGGCCCCTGAGCGAGTCTGCGCGCCCGTCGCCCGATTCCCCTCACTCGACCGGCTGCGCCTGGGCCAGGGCCGCGCCGCGTTCCAGCGCCGCGTTATTGATCGCCTGCAGGTGCGCCTTGCGCGCGCCGAGCTTGTCCTGCAGCACGGTCAGCACCGTCTCGGCGCGCACGAGTTGCTGGCGGGCCAGCAGCGCGCCGAAGAGGATCATATTGGTCACGCGCACCTGGCCCATCTCCGTCGCCGCCTCTGTGGCCGGGATGAGCACGATCTCCAGGTCGGTGCGCGACGGCGGCGTGACCATCAGCGACTGGTTGATGATCAGCAGCCCGCCCGGCTTGACCAGCGGCTCGTACTTCTCCAGCGAGGGGTTGTTGAAGACGACGGCAATACTGGGGTGCATACACACCGGCGAGCCGATCGGTTCGTCACTGACGACGACCGTGCAGTTGGCCGTGCCGCCGCGCATCTCCGGCCCATAGGACGGAATCCACGTCACGTGCCGGCCCTCTTCCAGGGCGGTGTAGGCCAGCAGTTGCCCGGCGAAGAGGACACCCTGCCCGCCGAACCCGGCGAAGATGATCTCCTCGTGCATGGTCAGCGCTCCTTCATCAGCGCGTCAACGCCGTCAGCCACTTTGGTGTCGCCTAGCGGGTAGTAGGGCACCATCACGTCCTCGATCCATTGCAGAGCTTCTGGCGCGGAAAGGCCCCAGTTGGTCGGGCAGGACGACAACAACTCGACCATGGCGAAGCCCATCCCGGCAAGCTGCACCTTGAAAGCTGCGCGGATGGCCTTCTTGGCCTTGTTGATCTCCTTGACGTTGTGCAGCGAGCGCCGCGTGACATAGGCCGCGCCGGGCAGCGACCCCACCAGCTCGGCCATGCGCATCGGGAAGCCGGCCAGTTCCACGTCGCGCCCGGTGGGCGATGACTTGGTGCGCTGGCCGGGCAGCGTGGTGGGGGCCATCTGCCCGCCGGTCATGCCGTAGATGGCGTTGTTGACGAAGATGGTGGTGATGTTCTCGCCGCGCGCGGCCACGTGCATGATCTCGGCGGTGCCGATGGCGGCCAGGTCGCCGTCGCCCTGGTAGGTGAAGACGACCGCGTCGGGACTGACGCGCTTGAGGCCGGTGGCCATGGCCGGGGCGCGCCCGTGCGCGGCCTCGCAGCCGTCAATGTTGAAGTACTTGTAGGCGAACACAGCGCAGCCCACCGGCGAGACACCGATCGTGCGCTCGCGCACGCCCAGCTCGTCGAGCACCTCGGCCACCAGGCGATGGGCGATGCCGTGCGTGCAGCCAGGGCAGTAGTGCGTCGGGACATCGCGCAGCGATGCGGGCCGCGCGTAGACAACCTGCTCTTCGATCACTGTTTCGAGGGCAACCATGTGTCTCTCTCCCTAGCTCAGGCGGTCGGGCAGTTTGGCGTAGAGCGTTGCGATGGCCTGGTAGATTTCCTCTGGCACAGGCACCATCCCGCCCGTCCGCCCGTAAAAGTCCACCGGCACCTGCCCGCCCGCCGCCAGCCGGACATCGTCGAGCATCTGCCCGGCGTTCATCTCCACCACCAGGAAGGCGTCCACCCGGTCGGCCAGGCGCGAGAGACGTCGCTCTGGGAACGGCCACAGGCTGATCGGGCGGAACAGCCCAACCTTCATCCCCTCGTGGCGGGCCTGCTTGACGGCGGTCTGAGCGATGCGTCCGGCTGTGCCATAGCCGACGATCACCAGCCGGGCGTCCTCGATCATCTGCTCGGCATAGCGCTGCTCGTGCTCTTCGATGGCGCGCAGCTTGGCCTGCAGGCGGTTGTTCACTTCCTCCAGGGCGGGCGCGTCCAGTTCCAGCGAAGTGATGATGCGCGGCGCGCGTCCCTGCGCGCCGGTCAGCGCCCAGTCCGGGCGTTCGGTATGCAGCGGGCGCATCGGCGGCAGCTCGGCTGGCTCCATCATCTGCCCCAGCAGGCCGTCGGCCACCACAAAGACCAGGTGACGGTATTTGTCGGCCAGGTCGAAGGCGAGCATCACCAGGTCAATCGCCTCCTGGACAGAGGCAGGGGCCAGCACGATGGGATGGTAGTCGCCATGCCCCGCCGAGCGCGTCACCTGGAAGTAGTCCGACTGCGATGGCTGAATGTTGCCCAGGCCCGGCCCGCCGCGCATGACATCCACGACCACCGCCGGCACCTCGGACCCGGCGATATACGAGAAGCCCTCCTGCATCAGGCTGATGCCGGGGCTGGAAGACGAGGTCATGGCCCGCGCGCCGGCGCAGGCTGCACCGTAAACCATGTTGATCGAGGCTAGCTCGCTCTCGGCCTGGATGAAGGCCCGTCCCAGCTCTGGCATACGCTGGGCCATGTGCTCTAATAACTCTGTTTGGGGCGTAATGGGGTAACCGAAATAAGCCTCGACTCCAGCGCGGATCGCGGCCTCGGCCAAAGCAACATTTCCTTTAAGCAGTTCAGCAGCCATAAGGGTATCGCTCCTGTCCGTCAGACAGATGCCTCAGCGCGGGCGGCCCGCACCGGCACCTGCCGGTAGACGGTGATGCACACGTCTGGGCAGGCGACCGCGCACAGCGCGCAGCCGGTGCACTTGCCCTCCGGGTCCACCAGCATGGCTGGATAGTAGCCCTTGGCGGTAGGCCGGTCGGTGGACATGACGATCACATCCTGCGGGCAGGCGATGACACACAGCGTGCAGCCCTTGCAGGTGTGCTCGTTGATCTCGATGCGTCCTTTTGCCATGAATGTTCGCTCCTCAATCTCCTCTGGCGTTTATGATCCCGCTGCGAACCGTAGGGGCGGCCCGATGGTGCGTTCGCGCAGGGGCGCATTGCGATACGCCCCTACAGCCTCGCCCCTAGACTTCCGAAGTCTCCAAGACTTCGGAAGTCTGCTCTCTGCGCCCTTCTCTACGGCTTCTTCTGTCACACGCTCCCCGTTTTGCCCGCTGGCCTCTCCTGGCCGGCCCAGGGCACTTCCTCGACGAACAGGCGCGGCACGTGGTAGAGCCGCTCGGCGGCCTCGTCCAATTCCGCGCGGAACCTGGGGTGGGCGATCTCGACCAGCGCCCTGGCCCGCTCGCGGATGGTGCGCCCATACAGGTCGGCCACGCCGTACTCGGTCGCCACGTAGTGCACGTCGTTGCGCGTGGTGACGACGCCTGCGCCCGGCTCCAGCATGGGCACGATACGGCTGATCGCCCCGTCTTTGGCCGTGCTGAGCATGGCGATGATCGGCATCCCGCCGTTGCTACGCGCCGCCCCCCGCACGAAATCCACCTGGCCGCCCACGCCGGAATAGAGATACGTCCCCATGCTGTCGGCGCACACCTGCCCGGTGAGGTCCACCTGCAGGGCGGAGTTGATGGAGACCATGCGGTCGTTCCGGGCGATGATGAACGGGTCGTTGATGTACTCGGTCGGGTGCAGCTCGACGATCGGGTTGTCGTCCACGAACTTGTAGAGGCGCTGCGTGCCCATCAGGAAGCCGGCGATGATCTTGCCGGGGTGCAGCGACTTGCGCTCGTTGGTGATCACTCCCGCCTCAACCAGCTCTACTACGCCATCCGAGAACAGTTCGGTGTGAATGCCCAGGTGCTTGTGGTTGTGGAGCTTGCGCAACACCGCGTCCGGGATGCCGCCGATGCCCATCTGCAACGTCGCGCCGTCGGGGATGATTGCCGCCAGGTGGTTGGCGATGGCTTCCTGTTCTGGCGAGGAGATGGCCATCTGCACTTCGGGCAGGGGGTAGTCCACCTCGACCACGTAATCAATCTTGCTCAGATGAATGAAGCTGTCGCCGAGGGTGCGCGGCATGTGCGGGTTGACTTCGGCGATGACCAGCTTGGCGCTCTCGGCGGCGGTCTTGGTCACGCCGACCTCGGTGCCATACGAGCAGTAGCCGTAGCGATCGGGCGGCGACACCTGGATCAGGGCTACGTCAATGGGCAGCCGCCCGGTCTTGAACAGCCGGGGAATCTCCGACAGGAAGACGGGCGTGAAGTCTGCGCGCCCGGCGTTCACCGCCTCGCGAATGCTGGGGCTGATGAACAGCGAGTTGACGCGCAGATGCGGGGCGAATTCCGGCTGCACATACTCGGCTTTGACGATGATCAACACCTGGATCAGGATCAGATCGTGCAGCTCGAGCGCGCGCTGGTTCAGCGCGTCCATCAGCCGCTGCGGCACCGAGGCGTTGCCGGTGACGAAGATGCGGTGGCCGGAACGCAAGACGCCGAGCGCCTCGTCGGCGCTCACTTTCTTCGGTTCGTGCTGGCTCAGCCAGTCCATAAACGGGGGCCTCCGCTAAGGTGCCGGGGCGGGCACAGCCTTCGCCTGCACGTCTTTGATCGCGTCGCTCAGGCGGCGGATGCCCTCAACAATCGCGTCCTCCGGCATACACGAGAAGTTGAGGCGCGCGGTCGGCGGAGGGTTGGGCACGGTGAAAAAAGCGTCGCCGGGCACGAAGGCCACGTCGCGACGCACAGCTTCCTCAAACAACGTCCACACGCTTGTGCCGGGCGGCAGGTGCATCCACAGGAACAACCCGCCCTCCGGCTGCGTCCAGCGCGCTTCGGACGGCATGTAGCGATCGAGTGCGGCCAGCATCGTGTCGCGGCGCTGGCGATAGACCTGGCGCAGCTTGCGCACGTGCTCGTTTATGAAGCCGTCTTTGGCGACTTCGTAGATGACCATCTGGGTGAAAGTGCTGGAGTGCAGGTCGGCGCCCTGTTTGAGCTGCACCAGCTTGTTGATGACGGGCGGCGCGGCGACAATCCAGGCCGTGCGCAGGCCGGGAGCCAGCGTCTTGGAGAAGGTCGAGACGTAGATGACGTTGCCTGTGTAGCAGGTGCCGTTGTTGCCAGACTGTTCGACGTCCTCCACAACCAGCGGCTTGAGGTGCTCCCCCTCAAAGCGAAGCTGCCCGTAAGGATCGTCTTCGACGATGGGCACGCCCTGCTGGTGAGCCAGCGCGATCAGCCGCGCGCGCCGCTCAGCGCTGATCGTCACGCCGGCGGGGTTCTGGAAGTTGGGCAGGATGTACATGAACTTCGGCCCGTGCCGCAGCGCCGCCGGAAGCTGATCCACGCAGATGCCCTGACTGTCGGTGGGCACGCCGACGTACTCGGCCTGGTAGGCGGAGAAGGCTTGCAACGCTCCCAGATAAGTGGGCTGCTCGACCAGCACGTGATCGCCGGGGTTGATCAGCAACGCGCCGATCAGCGAGAGCGCCTGCTGCGAGCCGGAGGTGATCAGGACGTTTTCCGCGCCGACGCAGATGTTGTAGTGCGACAGGTGCTCGGCAATCATCTCGCGCAGGGGCTGGTACCCTTCGGTGGGGCTGTATTGCAGAGCGAGGTGGGCCTGGGTGGCCAGCACGCGCTGGCAGGCTTCCTGAAAACGGTCAACCGGGAAGTATTCGGCAGCGGGCAGCCCGCCAGCAAACGAGATGATTTCCGGGCGCTGCGTCAGCTTGAGCAGCTCGCGGATGAGCGAACTGGTCATGCGCTGGGTGCGCAGCGCAAAACGCGATTCCCATAAGGTTTCCATGAAATTTTATCCTTACTCTCCTATTTTAAGCTATTACGATGCAAGGAGACCACTTGGCACACATGCCCTCCACCCTCACTATAGGCTGCTGTTACACGGGTGCCAAGTGGCGTCTGCAATGCTCGCGAATGCGATGTGTCACTTGACGGCGCCGCTGACGGACGCGCCGAGGACGGCGCGCAGCCGGCGGGAATCGCTCTCCTCTCCGCTCCACACGCGGCTAAACAGTGCCCACACGCGCTCCTATTCCTCAACCTTGTCCTTCCGCTCAGTGTGGTAGAAAAGAGGCGGGCCTGCCGCTTTTCTCTCTTCTTCCCGCGTGGTACTTTGGCGAACGAAGCGTGCGCCGGTTTCGTAGGAGCGCTGCTCTGCTGCGGCCCCGTAGGGGTGTATTGCAATACGCCCCTACGGGAGTTCTCGCCAACAGCATCTCCTGTGGAAGAAGGGCCGGGGATGAGGAGCAAAGGCAGGCGCGCGGCCTTTCAAACGGTCTCCGGGCTGCGAATGCTCTGAGACGGGGGGCGTGTAAATCCGTCAGGTGAGGGCGCGGCTCGGTAGCGCCCCCTCTCCGGCAGAGCCGGAGAGGGGGCGGTGAAGCGCGTCAGCGCTGGGCGGGGGTGAGGTCAGCCGAGCAGGTCGGCCCAGCCGCTTAGTGCTCGCGGAAGTTGTAAGTGCCGATGACCTCGTAGGCCGGGGCCTGCTGCCACTCCGGGCGCAGCAGCGAGTAGGGCACGTTATCGTTGGTGGCATCCCAGCCGGCCTGCGGGCCGTAGTTCAGGTTCCACACCCAGGCCAGCCACACGAAGCCCCAGCTTTCCATGGCCTCAATCGCCCCGCCGATGAACTGCGCCTGCTCGGCCAGCGTGTTGTCGTTGGCGAACTCGAAGTCGCGTGGGTAGCCGGTCAGGTCTTCGGTCGTTGGCCAGCCGAACTCGGTGATGCACAGCTTCTTGTCGCTGCCCGCCTGCTGGATGCGCTGAGCGTAGCCGTTGAGCGTGCTGTAGAACGACCACGAGTGATGCGGGTTGTCGAACGGGCCGCGGAAGGTGGCGCGCGGGTCGTTGGGCACCTGGTTCCAGGGCACGTTGGGGCCGATGTTGTAGCCGTTGTGATGCGCGCCGACACAGTCGCTCACGTTCAGCACGCCGGCCTGGATCAGCATGTCCATGTAGACGAAATCATCATAGGCGCGCACGCCGCCGTCGCCACCGGTCGGCGACAGCGCCCCGCTGATGACGATGATCCCCGGATCAACGGCCTTGATCGCGCTGTAGGCCGCGCGCAGCAGCGTGACGTAGTTCTGCGCGCTCAGCCCGGAGACGGACGCCCATTCGCGGTCGAGGTTCATCTCGTTCCACACCTCGACGGCGTGGATCATGCCGGGATAGCGATAGAGCAGCGTGGTGATGAAGTTGGCGTAGGTCTGCGGATCGGTGGGCGGCCCGCCCAGGGGCTTACCCTCCACATCCACGCGCGGGGCGCCCGGCTCGCGCGCCCATTCGGGCGAAGTGACGATGCTCAGCATGACCTTGTTGCCGTACTCCTGGGCCAGCGGCAGCGTCACGTCCAGCTCCGACCAGTTGTATTGGCCCGGCTGCGGCTCGACCACTTCCCAGCGCACCTGCTCCTTGATCCAGCCGAGCTTCAGCTTATCGCGCACCTCGCCCATCCACAGCCTGTACACTTCGGGGTCCATGTTGGGCTGCACCTGAATGCCAAGCTGAAAGCCGCCCACGTCAACCGGGCGCGGGGTCAGCGTGGGGATGGGCGTCGCCACCTGGCGGGCAGGTTGGGCGTCGCTCGTCGTGGGGAGCACAGCCACGCTGTAGGCCGCCGGCTCGTCCGGCTCGCCCCCCGCAGCGGCGGGCGCGGCGATGGGCTGCCTGGCTGTGTCAGCGGCGGGCGCTGCTTCCTGCGCAGCAGGGGCGACGGGTTGCTCCGGGACAACAGGGGGGGCGGCGTCCAGCGGCGCGGCCAGCGCTTCTGCTGGTGGCGCGGCGTCCGCCAGGGAGTCGGCGTCCGCGTTAGGCAGCGCGGCGACGCTGGCCCCTTCTTCTCCGGCGACCAAACCGGTGGCGTAGTAAATGCCGGCGAACGTCAGCGCGCCCATGACCAGGGTGATGCCCAGCCAGGCGATGACGAAGCCGCGTATCTGGCGCTGGCGAGTCAAAGCAGCCGAAGAGTGCATGGTGTGTCCTCCTGAATTGCTTTCGCCACTCGATTGTAGCGCATCTGGCGCCACTTTAGGACAACGATCACCCTACGCCGGGGCGTGCCCAGGTTGACAGCGACTCGCCGGGCGGGGGGCAGTGATCTCACCCCCAGCCGCGCTGCGCTCGGCTTGCCCCCTCCATCTGCGTGGAGAGGGGGCGGTGAGGCGCGTCAGCGCCGGGCGGGGGTGAGGTCAACCAGGGCACAGCAGAGCAGTGCCCCACCCTGACAGGTTTGGCACGCGCCCTGACAATTGTCAGGTTGTCCCGATTCTCGATCGCCACCCGGCAACCTGAATCCCGCCATGAGGGAAGGCGTGCCTGCCCGCCCCCGTAGGCGCTTATTGACACCATTCCGAACGTCTACTACAATTCCAGGTGTAGTGGAGCAGGTTGTTTGCAGTACCGGTGAGAAAGACCATACCCGGTGTAGCACGACCACACCGGGTTGATTTTTGACCCGCACCGCAACGCCCGCCCACACTGTATGTTCTAGCAGTGGGCAAAAGGAGCATCCCGAAATGGCAGAACGTCTTACCGGCGTGGTCAAATGGTTTAATGCGCAGAAGGGCTATGGCTTCATCGCGCATGAAGGCGGCCCGGATGTCTTCGTGCACTACACCGCGATTGTCGGCTCCGGCTATCGCAACCTGAACGAAGGTGACCAGGTCGAGTTCTCAATCACCGAGGGGCCGAAGGGGCCGCAGGCCAGCGAAGTCGTGCGCCTCGGCGCTAACTAGACAACTTCTCCACAACACCGCGCGGCCCCTCCAGGCCGCCCTCAACCCGAAAAAAGACAACCCGGCGCTCGTGCAGCGCCGGGTTTCGTCAGGAAGGGGGGGCAGGCTTCAGCCGTCACTCGACCTCGACTTTCACCTTGTCCTTATCGTCGCCTGCCTTTGGCTTGCCGCGCAGCTTGTCCACACCGCACTCCAGCGAATCGAGCACGCCGTCGAACAGCGCTTCCCAGCTTGCGCGCGTCTCGTCGAGCGCGTTGCCGGCATGTTCCCGAAAGCTCTTGGGCAGCAGCGAGGCAAGCGCCTTGCCGGTCTCCTCCAGCGCCCGCACCTGGTGATGCGCGAAGGCATCGAGCGGCTTGCGCGGCGCTGCGCTGGCTCCCTTGTCCGGTTGTGATTTCGCCTTGACCATGATGTTCTCGCCTTTCCTGGGGCTACACCTTACGGCAGCTTATCCGTTCATCCCCTCATCATTCTTCTACGTCCGACTGGGCCGAACCGTTGCGCGGCTGGCTCAGTAGCCGCGCGTGCGATCCACCAGGTTGAGCAGGTCCTTGCGCGCCAGGTAGCGCTTGAGATTCTCGACGAAAACCTGGGCCGCCTGCTCGCGGTAATCCGCAGCGGCCCCGGCCAGGTGCGGGCTGATGATCAGGGTGGGCAGCTTCCACAGCGGGCTGTCGCTGGGCAGCGGCTCGGATTCGAATACGTCCGAGGCAGCCCCGGCGATCACTCGGCGCTGCAGCGCCTCGGCCAGCGTCTCGTCGTCCACCACCCCGCCCCGGCTGACGTTGATCAGGTAGGCGCTGGGCTTCATCGCCTCCAGCACCCCGGCGTTGACCATGCCCCGCGTCGCCTCGGTGAGCGGCACCGCCAGCACCACGAAGTCGCACTCGCGCACCATTGAAACCAGCGCCTCCGGCGGGTACAGGCGGTGGAAGAACACGCCCTCCGGGTCGCCGTGACCGGGCAGAACGTAGCTATCAGTCTCGACGGGCTGGCGCACGTCGCGCTTGACGGCCAGCACGTCCATGCCGAAGGTCTGAGCAACGCGGGCGATCTCGCGCCCCACACTGCCATAGCCGACGATGCCAACTGTGCTGCCTCGCAGCAGGCGGGGCATGAAGGCGCTCCGGTCGCCGCTGGGCCACTCGCTGGCCGCTTTCTGCTCCATCAGCGCCGGCAGTCGGTGTGCGAAAGCCAGCATCATCGTGAAGACGTATTCGGTCACTGCCGGGGCATGAATGCCGCTGGTCGTCGTCAGCAGCACATCGGCAGTCTGGATGATCGGCTGGTCCCACAGATGATCAATGCCGGCGGTGTGCGCCTGAATCCAGCGCAGTTGAGGTGCCTGTTCTGGCTCCGGCACGACGCAGTTGGTATAGAGCACCTGGGCAGACGCCCATGCCTCGTCCGGCACGTCGCGGGCCTGCTCGGCGGGATGCACGAGCAGCGCAACCCGGTCGGACACCTGGCGAAAGCGGTCGAGCAGGTCGTCGCTGAACGGGACGGTGATCAGCACACGGAGTGATTGAGCAGAATCTGGCATGGGTCTCCCTCGCCATCCTGCGCAAGGCAGGCGGCTGATCTGTGGCTGTGCGCTGACTCCAGTATACCGCATTGCGCAGGGCGTGGGTTATGCATGAGTTCGTGTGCAGTGGTCATTGGCGCACAAAGAAGGAGCTGTCCAGGATGTACGGACAGCTCCTCACTGATCCGGGCTTAGAAGGGGGGCGCAGCCCGGAGGGTACAGGCTATACCCCAGACGGAGTTACTGCTCGAAGCGCAGAGTCCAGCCTTCATACAGGAAACCAGTCTGATGGACATTCATGGTTACCGCGAAGGGGTAATCCTTGTTGAGATCGTCGAACTGGACATCATAATCGCTGCCGGTTACCCGGTTTCGCCTCATCTCCACGGCCCAGTACCCGTTGTGCCAGGTCGCTGCGGTGCGGATGTCAGCCTGGTCGCCAGACGGCTCCTGCAGGACCAGGTTGGGGACGATAGCGTTCAGAGCGGCGTACTTGTCCCAGTACTCCGTAATTTCGTCAGCGCTGAGGTCAGCGACCGGCACTGCTTCGCCGGAGTCAATCTCAGCTTGGGTGATCACCATGGCATCCACCCAGTCTTCGGGGGCGATCTCTATGTAGAGAGGTGCAGCATGGTTATCATTCCAGTTCTCGGAGTAGAGGATGTCGCCAGGGTCGCCGAAGGTGTAGTTCAGCAGCAGTGGATCCGTCCCCTCCACGATCACATTTAGCTCGTCATGGCATTTCTGGCAGTAGCGGTCGGCGGGTGTGTCGCGCGCAGCGAATTTGGGATCGTCCGGAGAGGCGAAGACCTTGTCTTCAGAGTAGCCCACAAAGGTGACCTTGCCATCAATGACTTCGCGGTCGCGGAGCGGATCCGAAGAGTTGAAGACCAGGTCGCCTTCCTGAGAAGCGCTCGTCACTCCCAGGAGCCAGCCGCTATCTACACCGGAGTTTGGCCTGAAGCCGTGCTTCGCGAAGACCAACCATGAATCGACGTAAGCCTCCAATGCGTTGGTCTGATGGTGAAATATGCCCGAACCCGGAGGATATTCATGGCAGAAAGCGCCGCAGCCTTCTTCGGTCATGGGGGCGGTTGACAAGTCACTGGAAATGTCAAAAGAGATGCTGAACCACTCGCCCAAACGCATCGGCGTATCCCAAACGGTCCGCCACCATGTCTGCGTCTCGCTGTCCCAATTCCACGTGCCGCGCACGTCAATTCTGGCACTGTGAGACGTCCAGCCAATGTACAGCGCCACCTCGTCATCGTCGTAGACCGCTTTCCAGGTCCAACCGCCGATGGACGTAGGCGTTGCCTCTGCCCACGCCGGATCGGAGAAGTCGCCATCAATGACGGGCATCTCGTCTACTTTCTTGGCGACCACAGTGAGTAACTCGGCAATTGCGTCGCGGTCTTGTGCTGAGACGCTCTTAAGGCGCGGAACTGCCGCCAGACCCGCTGCCAGGAAAGATACCAGGAGCAGGCAAGTTAGGGCCTTGTAGATAGTCTTCACTTCGAACTCCTCTGTGATATGCGCGTCAATCTTGCTTCCAGACGGGTGTTCATCGGGCTGACCTAACTCTTCTTATCGGCATCTCCCTTCAAAACAAGACAGCACTCAATCCGCACCCCCAGAAGCAGGTTGCGGCCAGACAGCCTTCTTCAAAATGTTGCTTGAGCATGGGGCGACCATTGGTTCCTACGGCCTATCGTTCAGAATATCACGAATGAACAGGGATGTAATTGACAAATGTCAAGTCGTGACAAGATCTCGCTCTCTGGCTGCCAGTCACCTACGCGGCGCACCCGGAGGGAACCCCCTGTCCATCCCGTCGAATGAGCACAAAGAAGGAGCTGTCCAGGATGTACGGACAGCTCCTCACTGATCCGGGCTTAGAAGGGGGGCGCAGCCCGGAGGGTACAGGCTATGCCCCAGGCGGAGTTACTGCTCGAAACGCAGAGTCCAGGAGGCAGTGCCATGCTCTTCAGCCCCAATGAATCGCCTATGGCTCCACTGCGTTACGCCGAAGTGATAATCTTTGCTGAGATCATCGAATTGGACGTCGTCGTCATAGCCGGTTACCAGCTTCCGTTTCAGTTCCAGATTCCAGTAGCCATTCTCCCAGGTTGCTGCAACCTGAACATCAGCATGGCTCTCGGTCGGCTCTTGCAGGATATGCTGCGGGACAACACCGTTCAGAGCGGCGTAGTTGTCCCAGGCCTTCCCAATCTCGGCTTCACTGAGATCGGCGATCAGCACCGCTTCGCCAGCGTCAATTTCGGCCTGGGTTAGCGCCATACAATCCATGAAGTTCTCAGGGGCGAGTTCCATGTAGAGAGGTGCAGACTGGTCTTCATTCCAGTTCTCGCGGTATGCCGGAGTGCCAACGTCACTGCGGGTGTAGTCTATTTCTAGTGGTTCATACGACAATCCCAGGTCCCTGTGACAGTTCAAGCAATACAGATCGCCCGGATTCTCACGAGCTACGAATTCCGGGTCCTCCCATGAGCCTAGTATTCTGTCGTCAAGGTAACCCGCGAACGTGATGCGGCCATTGATTACCCCGCGAACATCCACTGGATCTGAGGGGTTGAATATCAGCTCTTCTTGTGGTGATTGAGAGACGCTGGTGCCACCCTGGATGAAACCCATGTCCTCCAGAGAACCACCGGGCCCAAAGGCGTGTCTGAACATCACATACCACAGATCGATATATGCACCCGGCGCCCAGGTCCCATGGTGCATCTTACCTGAACCGGGAGGATATTCATGGCAGGTAGCACCGCAACCTACATCAATATCGGCCATCGAAGCATCACTGATTTCCGAGTTTATATCGAACGCGATACTCATCCATTCAGGATGCCTTTCGCCACTGAAGCCTTCCCAGGTTCCCGGCTCCCAACCGGTTCGCCACCACGACTGCGCGTCAGCGTCCCAGTTCCACGTGCCTCGCTGATCGATGTTAGCGTCGTGATCGACCCAACTAACGTGCATTGCCATCTCGTCATCGGTGTACACGGCCTGCCATCTGCTAGGGCCATAAGCCGTAGTTGCCGCTTCTGCCCATGCCGGATCGGAGAAATCACCATCGATTACAGGGATTTCCGATACTTTCTTGGCGATCACCGTGCGCATCTCGGCAAGCCGGTCAGGTTCTCCTTGGGCCGAGGCGAGGTGCGGAACTGCCGCCAGACCTGCTGCCAGGAAAGATACCAGGAGCAGGCAAGTTAGGGCCTTGTAGATAGTCTTCACTTCGAACTCCTCTGTGATATGCGCGTCAATCTTGCTTC
The DNA here is from genome assembly GCA_023382715.1 of Anaerolineae bacterium. Taxonomy (GTDB): domain Bacteria; phylum Chloroflexota; class Anaerolineae; order Aggregatilineales; family Aggregatilineaceae; genus UBA2029. Next base: position 80,498 of record JAHDWP010000009.1, on the reverse strand, counting down.
CAGACGGGTGTTCATCGGGCTGACCTAACTCTTCTTATCGGCACCTCCCTTCAAAACGAAAAGCGTCCGGCCCGCAATTCCAAGAAGCGAATTGCGACCAGACGGCCCTCTGCAAATCCCGCTTGAGTCTGGTGATAACTGTTTGTTGCTCTCCCATTGTTCAGAATATCACGAATGAACGAGGATGTAATTGACAAATGTCAAGTCGCTCTGCTCTCGGGGGTGCAAGCAAAAGTAGTCAAACGCGCACGTTTGCGGCATTTGCCCTGGCACTCTGCCAGTTGCCTATTGCAGCGCAGGGCGGCGGCTTTTATACTGGACAATGCCACAGGGATGGTGCCGGGGCGGGGAAATCGCAGTGGAAATTCTGATCCTGCTGGTCGTAGGGGTTGGCGCGCTGATCGCGTTTATGGCCGGGATCGCGCTGCTGGTGGTCTATCTGCGCGCAGGCAGCCAGGTGGGCACAGGGTCGCGCCCGCTGCCGCGTGCGGGGGCCGCCCCTTGCCCGCGCTGCGGGACGCTGAACCCACCCGGAGCGCCCGCCTGCGAACAGTGCGGGCAATCGCTCGGCTCTGCGCTGCCGCTCCGCCCGGCGGGGCCACCGCCGCCGCACGCCAGAGCGCCACAGCCTATGCCGCGCCCGTCCGTGTCCCCGATCATGACACAAGGCCCCGCTTCGCGCCCGGCGGCCATGCCCCGCGCCTGGCTGGAAGGAATCGGCGGGGCGCTGGCTACCCAGCGGGCCTGGCTGGACAAGCCCGACACGCTGGTTGGGCGCTCAACTGCCTGTGACATTCAGGTTTTCGACCCCAAAGTGTCGCGCAGGCATTTTCTGATTCGCTATGGCAGGGGGGCATTTTACCTGCAGGATCAGCGCAGCTCGCACGGCACGCTGATCAACGGCGAGCGCGTCATGGCCCAGCGCCTGCGCAATGGCGACCGCATCACCATTGGCGATACGGCGCTGACCTTCCATGTGGAGAGCTGAGCGCAGGCGGACGGTGGTGATCAGCGATCGGTCTTCAGTGATCAGTCTTCAGCGCGACGAGCCAGGCTGCCCACCTCGTACAGGCTGGCGGAAGTCCGCCGGTAGTTGCTCGCTGCCCCCCACCCCAAACCCCTCTCCCGCAGGGAGGGAGAAGCTCGGCGGGCGCGCTCTTCTCCCTTCCCCCCTCGTGGGGGAAGGGCCGGGGATGGGGGGCCGGACCAGGCCAGACTGTATGCTCATTTCCGCTCTGGGGCACTAGCCGCTCCGCCAACTGACAACTGACCACTGGACCCAGATCGCCGAAAACGCTGCCCGCTGCCCTACGGAGTCTTCAGCAGCGCCTGGGCCACCCAGCCAGCGCGCCCATCCTGGAACTCGACTTCCCACCACCAGTGCTCGCCCGCCGGGACTGGCCCCTGGACAATCGTCCCAATCTCCCCCTCAGACGCGCTGCCCACGTCGCACGCCAGCACGTCCGGGATACGACAGAGATCCAGATTCATCTTGAGCACAACCATAGTGCCCACCCCCCAGGACTCCACGCTGTAGGAGATGGACGGGCGCGTAGTGGACGTGGGCGTGAGCGGCGGAACCGGAGTCCCCGGCGTGCCAGATTGCATGGGGCGCGGGGTAGCGGTTTCGGCGGGTGTGCGCGTTGGTGCGGGCGCGCCATCCGGCCCCGGCGGGGGCACGTCGAGCGGCTGCGCCTCGTCCGGCAGCGGGTCCCCGGCATCGTTCACAACGACGATGCGCGCGTGCAGGCTCGGCCCGTTGACCCAACGTATCTCCTCACCCAGGTTATCCACCACCTGATACCACGGCCCGGCGTTGGCTTCGCGATTTACGCTGGAGACACGGTAGTTGCTGCCCGGCTCCAGGGCGGTCAAAGGCTCGGCGTGCAGGTCCGGCGCATCGAAGGTCGGGATCGGGTCACCGGGGAGCACCTTGAACCACAGACCCGTCTCCATCTGCGGGCCGCTGGTGGGCACGGGCGTGGGCGGGGTGAGCGTCAGCCGGGCCGCTTCTGCAGAAGTCGCCGCCAGGGCCGCGTCGCTCGTCGCCTGGGCAACCGCTTGAGCCGTCCTCTGCTGGCCAGCCGTCACCGTTTGCGTCAGCGCCGCCGGCGGGATGGGCGTCGCCTTGGGGGGCGCCTTCTTCTCATCGCCCCGGCTGGAAATCACCAGCATGAGCAGCACAAACAGCACCAGCGCCACCACCATGCTCACGCCGGTCAGCACGGTGTTGCCGCGCAGCAGCCGGTACACAACGCCGAGCAGGCTGGCGGCTGTCTGCGCGCCAGACGCAGTGGGAGCCGCAGCCTCGGCGGGGCGCATCCGTTCCGAGCGGCGCGGCACTCCCCACGCCTCCATCGGGTTGGGGATGTGCGGCAGGCGCGCCAGCTCGCTGTCTTCGCTGAGGCACAGCACGATCACCGAGACATCGTCACTGCCATCGCGCTCGTTGGCCAGGGCCACCAGCGTCCGGGCAGCCTGCTCAGCCGGCTGTTCGATCACGGTCTGCGCCATCTCTTGCGGTGTGATGTAACGCGCCAGGCTGTCGCTGCACAGCAGGACCACATCGCCCGCCCGCACGCGCCCGGTGATGATGTCCACCTGGGCCGAGTGGCTGACGCCCAGCTTCAACGCCGGCTCGCCCTCTTCGCCGAAAGCGCCTTCGCTGAGCAGCTCGCGCGCCGGGAGTTCGGGCGTCAGGCGGCGCGGTGCGCCATCGCGGACGAGGTAAACCGGGCTGTCGCCAACTGTGCCCAGGATCAGGTCGTGTCCGCGTACCACTGCGCCGATCACCGTCGCGGCCATCTCCACGCCGCTCTCCTGAGACTCGGCGTAGATGACGTTGTTCGCGCCGGCGATGGCGCGCGCCAGGCGTTCGGGCGGCGCGCCCTGCTCTTGCTCGTAATAGCTGCTGAGGATGGTGCTGACGGCATACTGGCTGGCCAGGTCGCTGCGCGCCAGCGCTTCGTCAGCATCGGCCAGCACGAACAGTCGTCCCAGGCGGCCCAAGATAACCGGGTCTTCGGGGGTCAGGTGCCCGATCGCGTCCTGGTTCTGTTCGCGCTGCTTTCCTACGTCCGTGTGCATGGCCACGCTGACCAGCAGCGGCGCGGCGCTCGATTGACTCATAGGCTGTGCACCTCAGTCCGGCAACAACTTGAAGACGAACAATGTCTCGCCAAGCTGAATCTCGTCGTTTTCGCGCAGGGGCGTCGCGCTCCGAATCTCCTGCCCGTTGATGAACACGGGGTTCGTCGTCCCGAACGGCCATAGATGAAAGACGGGCGCGCCCTCCAGATCGCCGCGCGGCGGCTCCAGCGTGACGCGGGCGTGCTGGCGCGACAGGCGTGGATCGTCCCAGCGCACGTCGCCCTCGCGCCCGATGATCTGGTTCGCCCGCACAGGCACGATCTCGCCGCGCCGCGCCGGCGGCGACTTGACCACCAGCCAGCCCAATGGGGTGGGCGGCGCTTCGGGCGGGGGCGCAGCGGCTTCGGGCGGAATTTCTGGCTTTTCGGCCTCTTCGCGGGGGATGGCTTCGGTGGGCGCGGGTGCCTCGTCCGGCGGCGGAGCGTTGCGCTGAATCACGTTGGTGCGCTCGCCCTCCGCCGGGGCAGACGGCTGAGCCGCCCCTGCCGGCGGGCCATAGGCGCGGCGCTGCGCCTCTTCCAGCGCGCAGTAGGGGCATGTCTGGTTGGGCGGATCGAAAGGGCCATGCCGGGCGCAGAAACCCCCACCAGCGGCCATCACGCACCTCGTCCTTTCCGTTCGCCATCTGGCTTTCATTCTAGCACGGCCTGGGCAAAGCGAAAACACGCCGCCTCTCTGAGAGCAAAGCATTACCGCCGAGGCGCAGAGAGCGCGGAACAAAGCGGAGAGTCTTCAATAGTTCTCCTCAATGTCCTTCTCTGCATCCTCTGCGCCTCGGCGGTCTTGTCTCGTGCATCAGGGCGGAAATGAGTGTACGGTTTGGCCTGGTCCAGCCCCCCATCTCCGGCCCTTCCCCCACCAGGAGGGAAGGGTTTGGGGTGGGGGGGCCGGGCGCAGCGGGGCCAGGGGATGAGATCGCGCGGCGAACTCAGGTGGGGTTTCGCGAGGGTGCGGAGAAAGGCAAGGCCTCTATAAGCTATCCTCAGCGTTCCTCGCTGCGCCTCAGCGATTGGGAGACGCTCGCTCCACGCGCGAATGCGTCCCCTGCTCGTAGATGGCCACCACCTGCCCGGCGACCTGCGCCCAATCCTGCGTCTGGGCGTAGGCGCGACCCGCCGCCCCCAGCCGCGCGCGCAGCGCTTCGTCGGTCAGCACACGGATGATGGCCTCGGCCAGCGCGGGCACGTCGTCCTGCGGGACGAGCAGCCCCGTCTCGCCGTCGAGCACCGCCTCGGCTACGCCGCTGCCCGTCGTGCCGATCACCGGCAGCCCGCACGCGCTCGCCTCCAGGAAGACCAGCCCGAAGCCCTCGAATTTCTCGCCCACTGTCAGCGAGGGCAGCGCGAACACGTCCGCATGTTGATACCAGCCGCGCAGTTCGTCTTCCGGCACCTGGCCGGGCAGGTGCACGCAGTCCGCCAGGCCCAGGGTGCGCGCCTGCTCCTGCACGCTGGCCAGGTAGTCTGGCTCCAACTGGATGCCGGTCACGACAAGCTGCGCGTCGGGCACGCGCTGGCGCACGCGGGCCAGCGCCGCCACCAGCAGATGCGTCCCCTTGCGCGCCTTGACGCCGCCGGTGGCCAGGATGGTCGGGCCGCGCCTGGCGGGCGCGGGGGCGGGTGCCTGGAAGCGGGCGACGTGCACGCCGTTGCGGATGACCTCCGGTACGGCACCGGGCAGGGCGGCGCGCACCTGGGCGGCGGTGAACTCGCTGACGGCGATCAGGTGGGCGCGGCGGTAGGCCCGCCGATAGAGCGCGCCGACCAGCCGCCGCCGGACTGTCTGCGGCACGTAGGTGCCGTGCGCCGTCACCACCAGCGGGCGCCGCCCGGCAGCCAACGCGCCAACCGCGCTATACGGCTCGGCGACCACGTGCAGCAGGTCGCAGTCAGCGGTCGCCCGGCGGACGCGCGCGATCGCCAGCAGCGAGCGGACGACGAACAGGCGCGGGCGCGGCACCAGGCGGGGCAGCACGGGGCGCACATCGGCCAGCCCATCCGCTGCGGACAGCGCTGCACCGGGCTGGGTGAGGGCCACCACTTCGATCCCCTGCGCGGTCAGGGCGCGGGCCAGCTCGAGGGCGTAGCGCGCCCAGCCGTAGGGGGCATGAAGCTCAGGGGTCAGGAACGCAACGCGCATCAGCCCTTTCCTCCGATAAATGCCCGGATGCGCGCCGCGCGCGCCCCCCAGGTGTAGGCCGCCACCTCCTGGCGAGCGAGCGCGCCCAACCGCTCGCGCAGCGCCGGATCGTCGCGCAGCCGGCGGATCGCCGCCGCCAGCGCCGCCGCGTCTCCGGGCGGGACGAGCAGCGCCGTCTCGCCATCGCGCACCACTTCGGCGGTGCTGGGCAGGTCGGAGGCGAGCACCGCGCACCCGGCGGCCATGTATTCGAACAGCTTGAGCGCGGAAGCGTGATAGGCGAAATGCTCCGTCCAGGGCAGCGGCATCGCCCCCACGTCCATCGCCGCCAGGTAGCGCGGCACTTCACCGGCGGGCACCTGGCCCACTGCGTGCAGCTTTTCGGTCGGCAAGCCATATGCGGCCCACTGCGCGCGCAACGCCGCCACACCTTCCGGCGGCCCGCCGACAAGGAGCAGATCAGGGCACGTGTCGCCCTTCGCGGCCAGGGCAAGCGCTTCTGCCAGCGTGTCCAACCCCTTGGGCATGCCCATCGTGTGCAGCCGCCCGACATAGCCGATCACGAAGGCCTCCTGGGGCAGGCCGCACGCCGCCCGCGCCGCGTCGCGGCTGGGCAGGCCGGCGAAGCGCGCCGCGCGGATGCCGTCGTGGGCCACCAGGACGCGCCGCGCGCCCAATTCGCGCATGTGCCCGGCCAGGTGCCCGGTGATGGCCACCACGTGCGCCCGCCGCGCCAGCATCCCTTGTAGCCGCCGTCCCAGCCGCGAATGGTGCACCTGGTGCACCTCGTAGACCAGCGGCGTGCGCGGGCGCAGCAGGGCCAGCGCCGCGCCGATGAACAGGTCGCGCGTGTAGAGCAGGTCGGCGCGCCGGAAGGGCAGCCAGGCCAGGATGGCCAGCAGGTAGGTGAGCGTCTGCACCAGGAAGGCGACGGCGTAGCGCGGGAACAGCGGGAACAGGTCGAGGCAGGGCAGGCGCGTGAGGGTGAAGTTGCGCCGCACGCCGTAGTGATCCCACAGCGAGCGGATGGCGCGCATCTCGCGCGTATTGAAGCGGCGCGGCGCGATCAGCGTCACGGCGTAACCGGCGTCGGCCAGCGCCTCGCACATCTGGACGATCTGCAGGCCGTGCGCTTTCTCGGTCGGCAGGCGGTTATTGCTCAGGTAGACCAGGCGCGGCTCAGCCATGCGCCACCGCCTCGCCCAGCAGCAGGCGAGCGGCCCCCCATCCCCTGGCCCCTTCCCCCACGAGGGGAGAAGGGGAGTCAGGCAAGCGCGCCCAAGTCCTTCCCCCCTTGTGGGGGAAGGATTTAGGAAGGGGGGAGCCTTGCCAGGTGTCAGCCATGCGCCACCGCCTCGCCCAGCAGGGCGACGATGCGATCCATCAGGCTGTCCAGCGAATGGGCGGCCAGCGCCCGCGCGCGCAGCTCTGCGCCCAGCGCGGCGCGCTCGCCCGGCGTCAGAGCCAGCAGACGCGCCAGTCGTTCGGCCAGCACCTCCGGCCCGGCGTCGGGCGGCAGCAGGAGCAGGTCGGCGGCGTCACCGAGCAGCGGGGCGAAATCGGCGTTGGTGACGAGCGCCGGCTTGCCGGCGAACATCCCTTCCAGCGCCGCCTTGTCGAACAGGCCCGGCGGGCTGAGGTTGACGGTGACGGCGCTCCGCCGTACCAGAGCGATGGCTTCGGCGTGGGGCAGCGGGCCGGTCAGCGTCACCGGCGGCGCAGGGTCGAGCGAGCGGAGTAGTGTCTCCAGCGCGACGGGATAGTCCGGCTGCTCCTGCACCGGCCCGCCGACCAGTTGCACGCGGAACGCGCCCACGTCATCGCGCGCGGCCAGCAGCGACGCGGCGCGCATCAGCGCATCCTGCCGCTTGATGCGCGCCAGCCGCGCCACCTGCACGATGGCGGGCGGCGCCTCTTCGCCCTCCGGCGCGGGGAACAGCGTCGCATCCACGCCGTGCCCCATCACGCGCACCTTGCCCGACCGCAGCGGGAAGCTGCCCGGCGAGGCGGTGAGGATGTGCGTCGCCAGGCGCGCGGCCAGGCGCAGCTCGGCGCTGGCCTGGCGGTGCGTGTACCACAGCAGCAGCGGCTTGCCGTGCAGGCGCGTCCAGGGCGCGGCGAGCCAGACGTAGCGCGGGATCATGTGGCAGAGGACGCCGTCCACCTGGGGCACGAGCCGCCGCAGGTGCGCGGTGAAGCGCCGCGCCTGCGCGATCCGCCCCGCGCCCGCTTCCTTGCCCATGCTGTGCAGCGTCACGTTGGCGGGCAGGGGCGGGTTGACGTGCTCCTGGCAGATCACGTCCAGGTGATCGAGCCGCGCGGCCAGCGCCTCGACCCAGCGCATGACGAAGCCCACGTGATCGTCGGCGGGGTCGAGCTTGCGCGTGATCAGCAGCCAGCGCACGGGCCAGGCAGGATCCCCCCCATCCCCAGCCCTTCCCCCACAGGGGGGGAAGGGAGCGAGAGGCAAATCTTCTCCCCTTCCCTCCGCTTGCGTGGGGGAAGGGGATGGGGGATGGGGGGATTGCTTCCAGCCAGACGGATTTGCAGTATCCATGCCAACCTCTAAACCGCGCGCCCGGCGGCGCGCAGCGTCGCCCGGTACGTCTCGGCGATGGCGTCCAGGCCGCGCCCGTGGTCGAAGCGCTCCAGAACGTCGCGCTGGCCCGCCGCGCCCATCGCCTGCGCACGCGCCGGATCGTCCAGCAGGGCGAGGATCGCCCCGGACAGCGCCTCCGGGGTGTGCTCGGTCAGCAGGCCGCTCTCGCCGTGCCGCACGACTTCCGCCGCGCCCAAATGATCGGTGCTCACCACCGGCGTCCCGGCGGCCAATGCTTCCATCAGCACGCGGGCCACGCCTTCATAACGCGAGCTGTGGACGTAGAGGCTGGCAAGCTGATAGTAGGCGGGCAGATCGCCGTGATCGACTCGCCCGGCGAAGATCACCCCCTCGGCCTGGGCCTGGCGGACGAAATCCGGGCGCGTGCGGAAGTCGCCGACGAGCACCAGGCGGGCGGCAGGGCGCTGCCGCCGCACCAGAACGTAAGCCGCCAGCAGCAGCTCGACGTGCTTGAACGCCGCCGGAAAGCCCACCCACAGCAGGACGGGCGCATCTGGGGCGAGGCCCAGTGCGGCGCGCAGCTCCGCCAGCCGCGCCGCGCCGACCGGCTGCGCGAAGACATCCACAGGCGTGGGCACGGTCAGCACCGTGATCCGTTCCGGCGGCACCCCGTGTCGCACACAGATCGCTTTCTCGCGCTCGGAGAGCACGCGCAGCGTGTCGGCGCGCGGCACGACCAGCCGGGCCAGCGCGTAGAGCAGGCGATTGCGCAGCGGGCGCTCGGCGATCCAGTGGGGATTGTCGAAAAAGTGGCTGTGACTCTGCACATTCAGCGGCAGGCCGCAGCGCCACTTGAGCAGCAGCCCCACCAGCCCGCAGGCGAACGGGTCCTGCGCCGTCACCACGTCGGCGGGCTGCTGCCGGTGCAGGCGCGCGGCGAGGCGGTAAGCGGCCCAGGGGAACAGCGCCGGGCGCGTGTTGGCCGGGTAGACGGCCAGGTTGTCGGCGAACTGCTGCGGCGCTTTCGGCTGACTGGCGGGGTTGTAGGTGACAATCGTCAGCGTTCCGATACGCCGCGCATACTCCAGGTGACGCCCCACAGTGTCGCCGTGCGGGTCGCCGAGCAGGCTGGCGTCCAGGCTGATCATCAGGACGTGCATGTGGCCTCCAGCAGAGCAGCCGTCTGCGCGACCAGCGTCTCCCAGGCGAAACGCTCCAGGCCAGCGCCCGTCTGCGCGGCCAGACGCGCCCGCGTCTCGCCGCTGAGCGCGTCGCGCAGCGCGGCGGCCAGCGCCGCTGTGTCAGGGTAAGGCACCAGCAGGCCGTTGACGCCATGCGCGACGACCTCCGGGTTGCCGCCCTTGTCGCTGGCGATGAGCGGCGTGCCCGCCTGCAATGACTCCAGCAGCACGTGCGACAGCCCCTCATAGCCGGAATAGAGGACGGTGAAATCGGCGGCGCGGAAATAGAGCGCCAGCCGCTCGCGCGGCACGCGCCCCAGGAACGTCACGCGCCCGCCTGCTTCTTCGGCGGCGGCCAGCGCGCGCAGCCGCGCTTCGTCCGGCCCCTCCCCGGCGACCAGCAGGTGCGCCTCCGGGACGGCGGGCAGCGCACGGATCAGGGGATCGATCCCCTTCCAGGGCACCAGCCGGGCGGCGGTCAGCAGCAGCGGCCTCGCGCCCAGGCCGAGCGCAGCGCGCGCCTCGGCCTGAGTCAGGCGAACCGTCTGCGCGCCCGGCGGCAGGGCGTTGTAGATGACGTGCACGCGCTCCGGCGGCGCGCCCCAGCCGATGACCATATCGCGCAGGTAGCGGCTGGGCACGATCACGCGGTCGGCGCGGCGCACTTCGCGCGCGCGCTGCGCCTGCAAAAGCCGCACGCGCCAGGGATAGCGCCCGCCCTGGAAAGCGTCCACGTCCTCGGTCGGCGCGATCCAGCCCTTGTTGACGGCGCGCTCCCAGGCCAGGTCGCCGACGACCTTGAGCACGCGCGGCACGCCCCCGCCGCCGATCAGCGGCAGCCCCAGGCTGTTGAGGAAGACCCCATCGGCGCGGCGCATCTCGCCCCAGGCGGCGCGCGCGTACTGCGCCCAGCGCAGCGGCAGCGCCCGGCGTGGAACGCGCCGCAGCGAGTAGGGATAGCCAGCAGCCGGCCCGTCGCCGAAGGTCAGGACGCGCACCACGTGCCCCCGCGCCTGAAGCTCCGGCAGCAGGCGATAGAGGTAAGAGGCCGGGCCGCCTGGCTCCGGGTGAAAGATGCCGCTGGCGACGAAGATGCGCATAGGTTAGGCTCAGACTTCGGAAGTCTTCAAGACTTCCGAAGTCTCTTGCACGCGCTTACAAGCGCACAACCTTCGCCTTGCCTGTCCGCCTGCCGATCTTGTTGCGCGTGTCCACTATCAGGCGGGCGTGTTCCAGCAGGAAGGCGGGATCGTAGTCGCTGTGATCGGTCACGATCACCACGCAGTCCTGCGCGGAGAGCCATTCAGGCGACAGTTCCACGCTCCTGACCAGGCGCTCGCCGCTCAGCCGCACCGACAGGACATGCGGATCGTTGAAGGAGACGATGGCCCCTTTCTCCTCCAGCAGCTCGTGCACGTCCAGCGCCGGCGACTCGCGCACGTCGTCAATGTCGCGCTTGTAGGCCATACCCAGGATACCCACGTGCGCGCCATGCAGCGCCTTGCCCTCGCCGTTGAGCGCTTCCATGACCATCTTGATCACGTGGTAGGGCATGGACGTGTTGATCTCGCTGGCTAGCTCGATGAAGCGAGCCGTGTAATTGAGCGCGCGCAGCTTCCAGCTCAGATAGAGCGGGTCAATCGGGATGCAGTGCCCCCCCAGGCCCGGCCCCGGATAGAACGGCATGAAGCCGAAGGGCTTGCTCTTGGCCGCCTCGATCACTTCCCATACGTCAACGCCCAGCCGCTGGCACATGAGCGCCATCTCGTTGACCAGGCCGATGTTCACCGCGCGGAAGGTGTTCTCCAGCAGCTTGACCATCTCGGCGGCAGTGGGCGACGAGACGGGGATCACCCGCTCGACCGCCGGCTCGTAGAGAGCTGTCACCACTTCCACGCAAGCGGGTGTCACACCGCCGACCACTTTGGGCGTGTTGCGCACGCCGTAGGTCGGGTTGCCGGGGTCTACGCGCTCCGGCGAGAAGGCGACGAAGACCTCGCTGCCGACTGCCAGACCGTTGTTGAACAGGCGCGGCACGATGACCTCTTCGGTTGTGCCGGGGTAGGTCGTGCTCTCCAACACGACGAGCATCCCCGGATGGCAGACCTTGGCAACTTCATCTGCCGCCGCGATGACGTAGCTCATGTCCGGGTCTTTGGTCTTGCGCAGCGGGGTGGGCACGCAGATGCTGATCGCGTCGGCGTCGCGCAGGTCGTCGTAGCTGGTCGTGGCGCGCATCTTGCCCGCCCTGACCAGCGGGGCCAGGTCTTCGGTGGGCACATCGGGGATATAGCTGATCCCCGCGTTCAGCTTGTCCACTTTATCCGGCAGCACGTCCAGCCCGATCACGGTATAGCCGGCGCGGGCGAACTCGACGGCCAGCGGCAAGCCCACGTATCCCATTCCGATAATGCCTACCTTCGCTGAGCGATTGTGCAGGCGTTCCAGGAGTTGGTGCTTGTAGTCGGTCATGGCTCCATCCAGGGGTTAGTGGTGTAGTAGATGAGAGGGTTCCCCACAGCGCTGCGATGAGGGTCAACAGTGTCCGCTGATAGTGACAGGGGGGTATTATAGCCAGCCGACCGACACCCGACAACGATGGTCACCCGCCGTCCGTCCGACGAGCGCGCCGGGCGCGGAGCTTGATCTCACCCCCAGCCGCGTCAGCGCCGCGCGGGGGTGAGGTAAGCCAGGGCGCAGCAGGTGAAGCGTTTATCCGGTCAGCGTCCCTTTGGTGCTGGGCACGTCGCCCCGGCGCGGATCGCTCGCCACCGCCTGGCGCAGCGCGCGGCCCAGCGCCTTGAACAGCGCCTCCGCCTTGTGGTGGTCGTCGCGGCCATAGAGCACGGCGGCGTGCAGGTTCATCCGCGCGTTGAAGGCGATCGTCTCCAGAACGTGCGCCACCAGCGAGGTGGGCATCTGCCCGATCAGCGGCGCGCTGAAGTCGGCCTGGACAACGGCGTAGGGCCGCCCGCTGAGGTCTACCACGACGCGGGCCAGCGCCTCGTCCATCGGCACATAGGCCTGGCCCATGCGGGCGATGCCCATCCGCTCGCCGAGCGCCTCGTCGAGCGCGCGGCCCAGGCAGATGGCCACGTCCTCGACGGTGTGATGCGCGTCAATGTGCAGGTCGCCGGTCGCCTGCACGGTCAGGTCGAACAGGCCATGATGGGCGATGTGATGCAGCAGGTGGTCGAAGAAGCCAATACCGGTGCTGATCTGCGCCGTGCCCGTCCCGTCGAGGGCCAGGGTCAGCGCGACCTGCGTCTCGTTGGTGCGGCGGGTGATGGTGGCCGTGCGTTCGGTCATCGGGGTCCTGGTCCTTTCACCATGCCCTCAGAGTTCCGAGGTCTCCGAGACTTCGGAACTCCGGCCTATCTCGCGCAATGCAGCGAGCAGCGCGTCGGTCTGCGCAGGCGTCCCCGCGCTGATGCGCACGCAGTCGCGCAGGCGCGGCGTGTTGTAGTGGCGGATGAGGATACCATGCTCCTCGGCCAGCCGCCGCCGCAGCGTTGCCGCGTCCATCCCCGTCACCCGGCAGAGCACGAAGTTGCCCCGGCTGGGGTACGGGTGCAGGGTCGGGATTGCCGCCAGCTCGCGCTCCAGCCGCTCGCGCCCGGCGATCAGCCGCTCCACATTCGCCCGCAGGTGCGGCTGCTCGGCCAGCGAGGCGCGCGCCGCCGCGTCTGCCGCCACATTCACATTATACGGCTGCTTGATCTTCCACAGGTGGGCGATGATCTCGCGCGGAAAGACGCCGTAGCCGGCGCGCAGCCCGGCCAGCCCCGCCCATTTGCTGAAAGTGCGCAGCACGATCAGGTTGGGTGTCTGCGGCACGCGCGGGGCCAGGCTCTCCGCCCCGCTGAACTCGATGTACGCTTCGTCCAGCACGACGACCAGCGGCAGTTCGAGCAGGCGCTCGACCGTCTGCGGCGGGATCAGGCTCCCGTCGGGGTTGTTGGGCGAGCACAGAAAGAGCAGCTTGGCCCCGGACTCGCGGGCCGCCGCCTCGATTCCCTCCACGTCCAGCGAGAAGTCGGCGCGGCGCGGCACATCCACCACGCGACCGAAGGCCAGCGGCGCGTCGAAGGCGTACATGCTGAAGGTCGGCGGCGCGTTGATCACGGCGTCGCCCGGCTCGATGAACAGTTGCAGGATGAGCGCGATCAGCTCGTCGGCGCCTGCCCCGGCCAGGATGTGTTCGGCGCCCACGCCCACGTAGTCGCTCAGCAGGGCGCGCAGGGCGCGCGCCTCCGGATCGGGATAGATGTGCGCCGCGCTCAGCGCGACCAGCGCCGCCCGCGCCCCCGGCGACGGGCCGTAGGGATTTTCGTTGGCGTCGAGCTTGATCAGCCGTTCTGCCGGAATGCCCAACTGCGCGGCGAACACCTCCAGCGAGGCGGTCGGCGAATAGGGCTGCATGGTGGCGATGTCGGCGCGGACGCGCACTTTTCCGGCGATGCGAGAAGATGGAACCTCAGTCATGTCATCTCATCCTGTTCCGCCGTAGAGCTATACAGAGCCAGCGCGGGAAGCGGGCGAATTTACCTCACCCCTCATTCCCCTCTCCACACGCGGAGAGGGGGCAGCGAGGCGCATCAGCGCCGAGCGGGGGTGAGGTCAACCAGGGCGCAGCAGAGCAGTGCCCCTACCGTTCGCTGCGCGCTTCGGCGGCGGCGGCGTGCGCGGTCAGCGCCTCGGCGCGGGCCAGCACCGCTGCTACCTTGCTGAGTTCTGCTGCCGCTCGCGCTTCCAGCCCCACCAGGCTGGTGATCTTGACGAAATCCAGCGCGTTCAGCGGCGAGGCGAAGCGCGCCGTGCCGCCGGTGGGCATGACGTGCGACGGCCCGGCCACGTAGTCGCCCAGCACCTCGAACGATGTCTCGCCCAGGAAGACGCCGCCGGCGTTGCGCACATGCCCCACCCAGTCCCAGGGGTTGGCGACCAGCAGGCACAGATGCTCGGCGGCGTAGTCGTTGGCGACGGCGAACGCCTCGTCGAGATCGCGCACGATCACCGCGCCACTGCGGTTGTCCAGCGATTGCGCGATGATCGTCGCCCGGCTGAGCGCAGGGACACGCCGCTCGACTTCTGTCGCTACACGCTCGGCCAGGGCGCGGCTGGGCGTGACCAGGATGGCCGCAGCCAGCACGTCGTGCTCGGCCTGGGCCAGCAGGTCGGCGGCGGCCAGGGCGGGGTCGGCGCTCTCGTCGGCGATGACCATCGTCTCGGTCGGCCCCGGCAGCCCGTCGAGGCCCACGTCGCCATAGACCTGCTGCTTGGCCAGCGTGACGAACAGGTTGCCCGGCCCAACGATCTTGGCCACGCGCGGCACGCTCTCCGTGCCGTAGGCCAGCGCCGCAATCGCCTGCGCCCCGCCGACGCGCACCACCTTCGTCAGCCCGCAGACCGCCGCCGCCGCCAGGATCACCGGCGGGACGGCCCCCGTCCCGCGAGCGGGCGGCGTGGTGACGACGATCTCGCGCACACCGGCGACCTGCGCGGGGATGGCGCTCATCAGCAGCGACGAGGGCAGCGGGGCCGTGCCGCCCGCCACATAGACGCCGACCGAGTCCACCGGGCGAATGAGCTGCCCCAGCGAGCCTTCGCGCGCCGCATCCACCCAGCCGGTGACCGGCTGCTTCTCGTGGAAGGCACGGATGCGCTCGGCGGCGTAGCGCAGGGCCTCGGCGACTCCGGCGGGGATGGCGTCGAGCGCCGCCGCGATCTCGCTCTCCGGCACGGTCAGCGCGTTCAACTGGGCACCGTCAATGCGCGCGTTCCAGTCGAACAGGGCGGCGTCGCCGTGCTCGCGCACGCTGCGGATGATGCGTCGCACCGCCTCGTCGGGCGTCAACGGCTCGCCGAACAGCGCCGCCAGGCTGTCGCTCAGCCAGGCGGGGATGGGGATGTCGCGCAGCGAGTCGCGGCGCAGGAGAGTGGCGCGGGCCTCGTTCAGGTCGTCGTAGATGCGCAGCGTGCTCATGCGGGGGTGTCCTCTCCGTTCAGGGCAGATAGCAGGCGCTGGTAACGTTCCGGCGCTTCCTCGAAGATATAAGACACCGGCGTGACGACCACGCCGCTGCCGCCGATGGCGCGAATCTGGCGGATGACCTCATAGAGCTTGCGCGCGTGGGCCACGATGTTGATCGCCCACCACTGCCCGGCCCCCTGGCGGGTGATCATGGGCGCGATGGTCGGCCCTTGCAGCCCGCCCAGGTCCGGCTGGCTGAAGACGGACGCGGCCACTTCTTCCGCCGATGCGCCGCGCATGTTGGCGAAGATCATGTACTGTCCGCGCGCGCGCAGGTGGGCCTCGATGAACTCCAACATCTGGCGCGTGGCGGCCAGCACGGCGGGACGCGCTGCCAGCGCCGCGCGGTTGCCGATCAAAATCGCCTGCGAGCGGACAATGACGCCATCGTCCAGGGCGCGCAGGCGATTCTCGCGCAAAGTGGTGCCCGTGCTGCTGATGTCGGCGATGAAGTCCGCGTAGCCGACGATGGGCGCCGACTCCAGCGCCCCGTCCGCGTTGACAACGCGCACATTGGGCACGCCGCGCTCAGCCAGGAAGCGGCCTACGCTGCGGGTGTACTTGGTGGCGACGCGCAGCTCACCGCCCGCGCCCCGCCGGGCCAGGTCGGCGACGGTGGTCACGCCTTCCCAGTTCTCCGGCACGGCCAGCACCAACTGGCATTCACCGTAGCCGAGCGCTTCGTGGATGACGATCACGCTGTCCGCCTCGCCGTTGAGCATTTCGTGCAGGGCGTCGTAGCCGGTGATGCCCAGGTCTACATCGCCGGCGGCCACGCTGAGCGGGATGTCGCGCGCGCGCTGAAAGAGCAGCAGCACGTCCGGCAGCGCGGGCAGCGTCGCCGTGTACTGGCGGGGGTTGGGCTTGTGCACGCGCAGCCCACATTCGGCCAGAAAGTCGAGCGTCTCGCCTTCCATGCGGCCCTTGCTGGGCAGGGCAATGCGTATCTGTTCGGACATAGACGAGTCTCCGGGGCCGCTGGCCCTCTTCACGCGAGCGAACAAAAAACGCCCCCCGGCGGTCCGGGAGGCGTCTCGATGACTTTCTGCGTCTGTCACACGCTCAGACGCACAGCATCCACGCGCCAGCGGGCCGCCGCTGAGGGGCCTGGGGATGGTGCGCGTGAGCGTGAGCCTGCTGTGCGATCATGCGGCAGAGTATAGCGGCGGCGGCGGCGGATGTCAATGATTTTGCGCTCGATCGGGCATGTCCTGTGAAGGAGCCGGATTCTTGAACCGCAGGGGCGCAGAACTCTCTGCGGTCCTTCTCCGTACCCTCTGCGCTTCTGCGGTGAGGCTTTGCCCCAGGGCGGATGCGCTCTCACTCAGCCGATCTCCTGCCGCCGCAGGATCAGGCAGTTCGCGCTCACGGCCAGCGCCGAGAGACCCAGCGTGACGATCAGCGCGTCCCAGCGCGCGGGCGCGTCGGCCCCGACGGCCAGGGCGCGCCCCCAGTCCAGCAACTGGCCCGGCGCCAGCGGCGTGAACAGGCTCGCCAGCAACACGGCGATGATCAGGACAAAAGCGATGCCGCCCGCCGCCACCATCGAGCGGCCCAGCGCGCTCGCCAGCAGCGACAGAGCCACCAGGCAGAGTAGCCAGACGATCATCAGCCAGGTCAGCGCCAGGAAGCCCCCCAGCGACGGCGCGTCGAAGAGCAGGACGGTGTACAGATACGCGCCCAGCGCACTGAGCAGCATCCCCACAACGAACAGAATCGCCAGCGCGGCGAACTTGGCCAGCACGAAGACCTCGCGCGGCAGCGGGTGAGGGAAGACCAGCGCCAGTTGCCCGCGCTCGCGCTCGCCGACGATCACGCCGAAGCTCATCAGCAGGGCCAGCAGCAACCCGAACTGGGAGATGTTCTTGAGGAACTGGTCAATTGCATCACGCTCGGTCGGTTCGGGGATGGTGATGACGATCCCTTCCATCTGCCCCTCGCTGAACTGTTCGAGCAGGTCGGGCGTGATCTTGGCCAGAATGGGCGACATCAGCCCGAAACCGACCAGCACGGCCAGCACGACGATCAACTTGCGCGTGCGCCACAGCTCGCGCAGTTCTTTGCGCAGTTGCACGCCGAAGATTCGCATCACAGCGCCACCTCCGTCCCGGTTGGCACCCCTGCACTGTTGGTCAGCCCCAGGAAGATGTCCTCCAGCGTCGCGCCGAGCATCTCGAAGCGTGAGACCGACAGCCCGGCCAGCATGGGCAGCACCTCGCGGCGGGCGGCGTCCACGTCATTGACGGTCAGGCGCAGCCGCGCTCCTTCGAGGTTAACCCGATCCACCCAGGGCAGCGCGCGGAGCTGCCCGGCCAGCGCACTGAGCCGTGGCGTGTCGCTCGGCGCTGCGTCAATCTCGAAGATCGGGCGGGCGTAGCGGGCCAGTAGATCATCGCGGCGGGCTTGCAGCACCAGCCGCCCGCGATCGAGGATGCCCACCTCATCGCAGATGCGCTCGGCGTCGCCCAGGATGTGCGTCGAGAAGAAGACGGTCAGTTCGCCGCGCAGCTCGCTCATGATGTCGAGCATCGCCTTGCGCCCCGCCGGGTCGAGCGCAGAGACCGGCTCGTCGAGCAGCAGGACGCGCGGCTGTGGCAGCAACGCCTGGGCCAGGCCGAGCCGTTGCTTCATCCCGCGCGAAAAGCCGCCGATGCGCTTGCGGGCGGCGTCGGCCAGGCCGACGCGCTCCAGCATGGCGTCAATGGGCGGGCGTTCCAGGCCGTGCAGATCGGCGATGTAACGCAGGAATTCGCGGGCGGTCATCCAGCCGTAGAAGCTGGGCGTATCGGGCAGATAACCGATCGGCGGGCGCTGGCCGCGCCCCACTTCGACGCCTTCGATGACGACACGCCCTGCCGTCGCGTGGGCCAGGCCGGCCATGATGCGCAGCGTGGTGGTCTTGCCGGCCCCGTTCGGCCCCAGGAACCCGAAGATCGCGCCGCGCGGCACGGTCAGGTCGAAACCGGCCAGCGCCGCGAGCGTGCCGAAGCGCTTGGCCAGCCCCTCGATGATGATCGCGCTCATGCTACGTCCTCGCTGCGGCCCAGCGCGAAGTAGGCGATGGGGCCTAACATGCTGCCCGCCAGCACGATGATCACCCAGGCCCAGATGGGCAGCGGCTCGCGCACGGTCTTGCGCCGGTAAATGTCCACCAGGGCGTAAATTTGCAGGCCGACCTGGATCAGGAAGAGAGGGATCAAGGCGAGAATCAGGGTCGAGTCGTCCATGGTCATCATTCCTTCGCGATCCGCCCGATGGCAGGCGGCAAGCGGGATCAGTACCTATTCACCGGTACGCACAAGCCGCCAGCAGGTTGCGCCACCGAGCATCACGAGCGGGCGAATGGCCCGCGCCAGGCCTGGACGAGGCGGCACAAGGGAGCTGGAACGGTCCCAGCGTAACCCGGCCCGGAGGATCGCGCCAGAGGCCCGGCAGAGGGCGCGCGCGGGGTGGCGGCGCTCCGCTCTGGCAGGTTTCGCCCACCCCGACGCCACCGGCTGGCTGTATGATCCTGGAACAGGTTCGGGTAGAATAGGGCCGCCTGCCAGAACGTCAACAACGCACGAGGAGCGCCTATGCTCGCCAAACGGATCATCCCCTGCCTGGATGTGCACGCCGGGCGCGTGGTCAAGGGCATCAACTTCGTCAACCTGCGCGACGCCGGCGATCCGGTCGAGCAGGCGGCGATCTACGACCGGGAGGGCGCGGATGAGCTGGTCTTCCTGGACATCACCGCCACGCACGAGGGCCGCGAGACGATGCTCGATGTCGTGCGCCGCGTGGCCGACGCCGTGTTCATCCCCTTCTGCGTGGGCGGCGGGCTGCGCACGGTGGACGACATGCGCGCCACCCTGCTCGCCGGCGCCGACAAGATCGCCATCAACAGCGCCGCCGTGCGCACCCCCGACGTGATCAGCGAGGGCGCGCTGCGCTTCGGGTCGCAGTGCGTGGTCGTCGCCATTGACGCGCGCTGGAACGGGGACTTCTACGAGGTCTACGTCAGCGGTGGGCGCACGCCGACCGGACTTGAGGCGGTCGCCTGGGCGACAGAAGTCGAGCGGCGCGGCGCGGGCGAGATTCTGCTGACCAGCATGGATCGCGACGGCACGCAGGACGGCTACGAGATCGCCCTGACGCGCGCCATCAGCGACGCGGTGAGCATCCCCGTCATCGCGTCGGGCGGCGCGGGCGCGCTGGAGCACTTCCGCGCGGCGCTGGTCGAGGGTGGTGCGGACGCGGCCCTGGCCGCCAGCCTGTTCCATTACCGGCAGCTCAGCGTGCGCCAGGTCAAGGCGTACCTGCGTGAGCAGGGCGTGCCGGTGCGCATCGTGGAGACGGGCGACGATGGACCTTGAGACCGTGATCGCCCGGCTGCGCTGGACTCCCGATGGGCTGATCCCGGCGGTCGTCCAGGACGCGCACAGCGAGCAGGTGCTGATGGTCGCCTGGATGAACGCCGACGCCCTGCGCCGGACGGTGCAGACGGGCGAGACTCATTTCTGGAGCCGCAGCCGGGGCGAACTGTGGCATAAGGGCGCGACCAGCGGCCACACCCAGCGCGTGACGGGCATCTGGGTGGATTGCGACGCCGACGTGCTGCTCGTGCGCGTGGAGCCTGCTGGCCCGGCCTGCCACACCGGCGCGGTGAGCTGTTTCTTTCGCACCCTGGAGGCGTTCGGTGAGTGACATCCTCTCTCACGTGTTCGCGACGATCACGGATCGCCAGGCCCACCCCAGGCCCGGCTCCTACACCAACCAGCTGCTCAGCGCCGGCGAAGACGAGATCGTCAAGAAGATCGGCGAGGAAGCGGTCGAGGTCATCCTGGCGGCCAAAGGGCAGGGCGACGAGCGCGTGATCAGCGAGTTGGCCGACCTGATCTACCATTGCCTGGTGCTGCTGGCTCAGCGCGGCCTGACGCCCGGCGATGTCGCCGCCGAGCTGGAGCGCCGCCATCGCCCGTGAGCGCCGGACGGTGGTGAGATTCGCAGGGGCGAATGGCTATCTGCCCTATGCGTACCAACCTGGGGCTTCTGGGCGCACGGCACAGGCGGCAGGCCCCCATCTCCCGGCCCCTTCCCCCGGCCCCTTCCCCCGGCCAAGCCAGGGAGGGGGAAGCGCCCCGTCCGGCGAGCCAAGTCCCTCTCTCTAGCTCGGCTGGAGAGAGAGGGGGACTTGAGGGGGAGAGGCGTGGCGGCCAGGCTCCCTCTACGGCGCGACGCTCACCGTCACCCGTTCGGACTCGGCGCGGTTGTCTGCCGCGTCGTAGGCCACCGCCCAGAAAGTGTGCTCGCCCGGCTCGCCGAGCATCCAGCGCGCGGTGTACGGCCATTCCTCGCTGGTGGCGATCAGCTCGCCGTCCTTGTAAAACTCCACGTAGGCCATCTGCACGTTGTCATCCGGCTCGGCCCGCAGCGGCACGTAGAGATCGGCGCTCGCCGCGTAGCGGCTCCCCGGCGCCGGCTCGGCCAGGGTCACCTGCGGCGGCTGGTTGTCCACCGTCACCGAGACGTAGGCCCGTTCCAGGCTGTTGTCGGCGCGAACCATCGTCAGGCGCAGCGTGTACACCGCGCCGTCGCTGAGGCCGGTCGTGTCCCAGGTGCCCAGGGCGATGTCGCGCCCCGGCGTCGTCTGCTCCGCGCCGATCTGCAGCCAGACGTCCGGCTGCGGCCCGGCCCCGTAGTCCAGGCGGAAGTAGGCGAAGCCTTCATCAGTGACGTTGCCGCGCACCTCGACCGTGCCGGTCACGCGCCCCAGGAAGGGCGGCGAGACGATGGCCACCGGGCTGGAGGGCGAGGCCGTGTCCACCGGATCGTACTCGGTCGGCGGGAAGCGCTGCCCCGTCTCGCGCGCCCAGGCGCGCGTCTCCTGCGGGTAATCAAAGTAGACCACGTCCTCTGTACAACCTGCCGGGGAAGAAGCGTTGGCCAGCAGGCCAGAGCATACATTGACGCGGTAATTGTTCCAGTAGGTATCCACCTGGGTCGGCTGCGTGTCAATGCCGCGCTGCGGGTCCACGTAAAACAGTTCGCGCGTCTGCGGGCAGTAGCGCGTCGGCAGCAGGCCGGAGATCTCGCACACCATGCGCTCGACGACGGTGGGCGGGCGCTCCCAGCCGCGAGAAGGCAGGGCGTCGCGCGCGTGCAGGTACTCCATGATCGCGTACCAGATGGGCGCAGCGCCGGTCGTGCCGGTCACGTCGGTCATGCCGTGATTGTTGTTGTTGCCGACCCATACGCCGGTCACGATCTGCGGCGTGTAACCGATCGTCCAGCTATCGCGGTTGTCGTTGGTTGTGCCGGTCTTGACGGCGGCAGGCCGTGCCAGCTCCAGCGGGGCGCCGCGCCCAAAGGCCGGGGCGCGCGCCGCGTTGTCGGCCAGGATGTCGGTCATGATGTAGGCCAGGGCCGGCTCCAGGATCAGGCGGCGCTGGAAGGTGTGCGTCTCCTCGCCGTACTGCCACAGCACGCGCCCATCGGCGTCCTCGATGCGCAGCACGGCCACCGGGTTGAGCGTGCGAAAGCCGGGGATGTTCTGGTCTTTGTGGGCCGGCATCCCCACCATCGTGCCGCCGTTA
This sequence comes from Anaerolineae bacterium, assembly GCA_023382715.1. Taxonomy (GTDB): domain Bacteria; phylum Chloroflexota; class Anaerolineae; order Aggregatilineales; family Aggregatilineaceae; genus UBA2029. Next base: position 58,859 of record JAHDWP010000009.1, on the reverse strand, counting down.
TTGAACACGCCGAAAGCGTAGGCCAGGTCGAGCAGCGACACTTCGCCGCTGCCCAACGCCAGCGCCAGGCCATAGCCAGCGGTCTGGTTGAGCGAGTTGATGCCCAGGCGGTGCGCCGTGCGAATCACTGGGCCGAGGCCGATCAGGTTGACAAGCTGCACCGGCGGCACATTGTACGAATTGGCCAGCGCCGAGCGCACGCTGACCGGGCCGTGATACTGGCGGTCAATGTTCACCGGCGTGTAGGGCTGCCCGCCGTTGTCGAACTCGATGGGCACGTCATAGGTCATCGTCGCGGCGGTGATGCCGTTGGGGTAGCCGGGCAGCGCCCCTTGCAGAAACGCAGCGGTGAAGACGATCGGCTTGAAGGCCGATCCCGGCTGGCGCTGAGCCAGCGCCGTGTTGTAGCTGCCCTGGATGCCCTCGTCCCAGAAGTCCACGCTGCCGACCATCGCCAGGATTTCGCCGGTCTCGGCGCGTAGAACGACGGCGGCGGCGTTGGTCACTTCGCGCTCGACGCCGCCCATCTCGGCGGGCAGCGGCGGCAGATAAGCGGCGGCGGCGCACGCTGTCCCGGCGCTGGTGTTGGGCGTGACGGTGGGGTCGTTCCCGTCCAGGCGCAACACCTGGGCGCGGGCCACGCACTCCGCCTGAAGCTGCAGGTCCAGGTCGAGGGTGGTGTAGACGCGCAGTCCGCCGCGCGTGACCAGGCGCGGGCCATCCAGCCCCAGGTCGTTGAGGATCGCTTCGGCTTCGGCGCGCGCATAGGTGGAGAAGTGCGGGGCCACGATGCCATAGCGTTCGGCGAAGGGCCGCACGATGAGCGGCTCCTGGATGGCGGCATCGGCCCGTTCCTGGCTGATATAGCCCTGGGCGACCATCGTTTGCAGCACGATCTCCTGGCGCAGCTTGGCCGCCTGGGGGTTGTCAATCGGGTTTTGCAGCGGGTACTGGGGGATGGCGGCCAGCATCGCCGCCTCGGCCAGGGTCAGGTCGCGGGCGGGCTTGCTGAAATACTGCTGGGCCGCGGCCTCAATGCCATAGGCCCAGCCGCCGTAGAAGTTGGTGTTGACATACCATTCGAGAATCTGCGCCTTGCTGTACAGGCGCGAGATTTCCGTCGCCAGGATGACTTCCTTCACCTTGCGATCGTAGCTGATGGCGCGGCGCTCGGTTTCGTCCAGCAGCACGTTGCGCACAAGCTGCTGGGTGATCGTGCTGCCGCCCTGGAACTGCCCGCCGGTCAGATTACTCCACAGGGCGCGCGCCATGCCGCGCAGGTCGAAGCCGGGGTTGGCGTAGAACGAGGCATCCTCGATGGACACCGTCGCGTCCAGGAAATACTGCGGAATCTGCTCCACCGCGAGCCAGCGGCGGTCGCCGCCGGTGGGGTCTATCACCTCGTAAAGCACCGCGCCGCCCGACCGGTCGTAGAAGACGCTGGTCAGGAAGGCTTCTTCTTCGGCGGCGGTGATGCGCTCGGCGGGGGGAAGCTGGCGGGCGTAGTGGGCGTAGATGGCGATGGATGCTGCCGCAGTCCCGGCGGCCAGGACGACCAGCAGCACGGCCAGGACGAGCGCCGCGACGATGGCCCAGCGCAGCAGGCGCGGCGCCGTCAGCCCCTGGTCGCGGCGGCGACGGCGGCGCTGGCGGGCGAGGCGGGCGGTGTGCAGGCTGGGCATGGTTTCTTGGGGCGAGTCAATGGCGAGTCAGGCGTTGTGTGAGTTATGCGTGTCATGGCTCACAAGTCAATGAACGATAACACGCCGGCTGTACTGCCCCTGCCTGGGGGCGCGAGAACCCGTTACGCAGGGGCACGGCGGAGCAGCGCCCCCGCAGGGCGTAGTGCCCTACGCCCCTACGGGCCAGGCGTGTCGCGGACAACCTTATGCATGCGCCCGGTCCGCCGCTAGGCAAAACGGCAGAGTGTGCTACACTGGGGACGCGGTGACCCGGCTTGTAGGGGCTATCTTAGCACGGCCCGGATCGGCCTGGCAAGTGGAGGCGCGATCTGCCGCTCGTGCGAAATGAACTGAAGGTGGCTGCTTGTGGACCGTTACGACCAATGGTGCATCGCCATTGTGGATGATGATGAAATCCTGTCCGAGCTGATCAGCGAGGGATTGGAGGCGGAGGGTTATCAGACGATCACCTTTGCCAGGGCCGCCACGTTCCTCCAATACGTCCGGCAGCACGGGCTGCCGCACCTGGCCCTGATTGACCTCGGCCTGCCCGATGTGGACGGCTTCATGCTGAGCAGCCAGCTCAAGACGCTGGGCGACGTGCCGATCATCTTCGTCTCCGGGCACAAGGAGACAGAGACTGTCGTCAAGGGCCTGCAACAGTATGCCGAGGACTACGTGCGCAAGCCGTTCGATATGCGTGAGCTGGCCGCGCGCATTTACCGCGTCCTCAGCCGCATCCCCAGCCTGCCCGAGATGCAGAGCCGTATCACGCGCATTGACGACTGGCTGGCGGTGGACTTCGGCCAGAGCGCGCTCTATGCGGGCAAGCGCACTTTTTCCCTGACGCCTATCGAGGCCAACATCCTGCATATTCTGCTGCGCAGCGCCGAGCAGACGGTGCCCGCGCGCGTGCTGCTCAGCCGCGTGTGGCCGGGGCAGAACGTCTATGAGGACACGCTGCGCGTGCACATGCACCGTCTGCGCCGCAAAGTGGAGCCAAACCCGCGCCGCCCTCAGTACATCCTGACCGCGCGCGGCGTGGGCTACTGCTTTGCGCTTCCTGGGCGCGCTCAGGGGGCCGACCCGACACCCTCGCAGGTGCCTTCTGAAGAGTCGCCCACAAAGCCCGCCGGCTAGGGCGCGTTGTGCACTTTTGAACCCCTATCCCCCGGCTCCTTTCCCCGCAAGCAGGGAAAGAGAGAGCAGACTCAAGTCCCCTCTCCGCGTGTGGAGAGGGGACTTGAGGGGTGAGGTAAACCATCGAACAGCCGCTGGCTGACTTCCGTCAACACGCTCTGGAGCGCGCTGGGCACTCCAAACCCGATTTCCCAACCCCTGGTTCCCCCGGCGGTCTCGTGCAGCGCCGAGTCTCTCCCTCTGGCCGAGCGCGCCCGGCTCAAACGCCCCCTGGATTTTTTACGAAAGTGGTATACTATAATCGCCATGCGCGATGCCCGCCGGCAGCACGTTTGGGCACGGGGGAGCGTGGCAGCATTCACAGCCGAGCGCAGCGGGCAGAGGCAGGCGTGGAGCACGCTTGCGCGCTCGGTGCTGATTGGCGCCGCCAGGGGCGGGCTGAGAGGGGGCAAACGCGAGGGGCAACATGGTCACAATCCTGGTGGCTGAGGACGACGCTCAGATTCTGCGCCTCATCCAGCGCCGGCTGGAGACTGCCGGATACCTTGTCACCCCATTCGAGGATGGCAATGAAGCCCTGGCGTGTGCGCTGGAGCAAAGGCCCGATCTGCTGCTGCTCGACATCATGCTGCCTGGCGCGAGCGGATTGGAGATCTGCCGGCAGGTCAAGCAGGCCTATGGCGACGCGACCCCACCGGTGATCCTGATCTCGGCGCGCGGCCAGCAAGCCGACATCGCCGCCGGGCTGGAAGCCGGGGCGGACGACTACATCATCAAGCCTTTCTCGCTCCATTTGCTGCTCGAACGCATTCAAGCGGTGCTCTAGATGCGGAATTTCGCGCCGGAGAATCGCGCGGTGCGGCGATGTTGCCCGATCAGCGCTGATTGTAATGGCGCGCGTAACATCCAGACTTTACAATGAGGGTGCATTTGAGTTGGAAATGCTCCTGGCCCCAATCCCGCTTACCCTAGAGCATCTCTCCCCCACCCGTCCAGCTCAAATGTAGGACCGCTCAGCGGTCCTTTTTTTATTACGGTGGCGGGGGCGTGTTGCCTACCCTCTTGGCGGCGGAGTTGCCCGTCCGCGTCCCGCGATGGCGTATGGCCATACACTATTCTCAATGTACACTCACGCCCATCAGTGCCTCATCGCGGGGTCGCAGCCGAGCAGCGCCCCTACGAGAGGCGACCAGAGGGCGGGGCCTTCTGTCGCAGCAAACTTCCGAAGTCTTCAGAGGCTTCGGAAGTCTCATCGCCGAGCGCCCCTGCGTGTCTCTTTCGCCCGCTAGCCGCCTCTGAAGAAGCGCGGCAGCCGGGCCAGCAGCGCGCTGGTGATCTCGTAGCTGATCGTCTCCGCCCAGCCGGCGATCTCTTCGACGGTGATGCGCGCGTCGCCCTGCTGGCCGATGAGCACTACCTCGTCGTTGAGAGCTACCGGCCCGCAGCCGGACACGTCCACCACCACCTGATCCATGCACACCCGCCCCACAATCGGCGCGCGCTGCCCGTTGACCAGCACCGCGCCGCGATTGGAGAGCAGGCGATGATAGCCATCGCCATAGCCGATGGGCACCAGGGCGACCGTCATGGGGCGCGGGGTGATGTACGAGCGCCCGTAGCTGATGCTCGCCCCGGCGGGCAACTGGCGCACGCTGGCGACATGGCTCTTGAGCGTCAGCGCCGGCTTGAGCGGCAGGGCGTGGCTCACGCCTTCGGAGGGGTACAGGCCGTACAGCGCCAGGCCGGAGCGCACCGCGCCGAGATGCGTCTCCGGCAGGTCGAGCGCGGCGGCGCTATTGGCGGCGTGCAACAGGGGAATTGAGTGCCCGGCGGCGCTCAGCTCGGCCAGCACATCCTGGAAAATCTGGAACTGCTCGCGGGCGAAGGTTTTGTCGCGCTCGTCAGCGGTGGCGAAATGGGTGAAAACCCCCTCAACGGCCAGCCCCGGCAGGGTGGCGATCTGGTTGAAGAACGACACCGCCTGGTCGGGCATCACGCCGTAGCGCCCCATACCGGTATCAATCTTGACGTGCACCGGCACCGGCTTCTGACGGGCCACGCCCAGCGCCGACACCACCAGCGCCGATTCCATCTCGCCGACGGTCGGCACCAGATCGCGCTCGACGGCGATACGCAGCTCGTCCGGCATCAGGTAGCACAGGGCCAGCACTGGCGCGGCGATCCCCGCCTGGCGAAGCTGCAAGCCCTCGCTCAGCCGCCCGATAGCCAGGCGCGACACGCCGTGCCTGAGCACCGTCTGAGCGACTGGCACCAGGCCATGCCCGTAGGCGTTGGCCTTGACGACGGCGAACAACTCGACCGCTGGCCCGATGAACGCCTTGAGCGCGCGCACATTGTGGGCGATGGCGTCCAGGTCTACTTCGATATAGGTGATGGCCGGGGGTGATGCGTCGCTCATAATCGGTCGTCTTGCGGGCTGGCCCGCCTAGCTCGGGTGGCTCATGCGTTTCCCGGCGCGCGCCTGGCGCAGGATGGGGAAGCCCGCCCAGTATAGCGCGAATTGCAGTGCTTGCGAACTCCCCGCGCTGGCGGGTACATGCAAAGGTTGCCAGCGGCTTGCTGGATGCAGGATATTGACCTCGCCCCCACGCGGCGCCTGATTCCTGGCCCGACTTGCTTGTGTTGCCCGAAAACATGGTGTAGTATGGTAAATAGTGGTATATACCGAATAGAACTTCCTGATTATGGCCGACATGCTGAACCCTGACTCCAAAGTCCCCCTCTATATCCAACTGAACGAGTACCTGCGCAAACAGATTGACACAGGCACCTACCTCGCTGGCACGCGCCTGCCTTCGGAGCGGGAACTGGCGGAGACCAACTCTGTGAGCCGGATGACTGCGCGCCAGGCGTTGCAGCTTCTGGTTCAGCAAGGCTACGCCGACTCGCGCGTGGGCAAGGGCACGTTTGCCGCTGCGCCCAAGATCAGGCAGGAGCTGGCCGAACTGACCGGTTTCAGCGAGGAGATGCGCCGCCGTGGGATGCACCCCAGCAGCCGGGTTCTCGTGGCGGAGGTTCGGCCAGCCAGCCAGGAGATCGCCGAGCGCCTTCAACTGCGCCCTGGCTCTGAGATCGTCGTGCTCGTCCGCACGCGCCACGCCGACGAGACCCCTGTAGCACTCGAAGAGTCGTGTCTCAGCCATCTGTTGTGCCCCGGCATCCTGGCCCGCCACGATTTCAATCGCGAATCGCTCTACCAGGTCTTGCGGGCCGACTACGGCCTGCGCCTGGCCTGGGCGAGCCAGTCTATCGAGGCGCGCTTGCCCGCCAGAAGGGAAGGTGAGGCCCTGGCGATCAAGCGCAGCGAGCCAGTGCTCAGCTTGACGCGCGTCACGTTTGATCATACTGATCGTCCGATTGAATATGTGCGCTCGGCGTACTGCGGGTCGCGCTACCAGTTCAAAGCAACGCTGCGCGGTTCGAGTCTGTAAGGCATGTCGTCATCGCGGGAGAAAAGCTAATGTCCTCAATCTCAGGTGCGCAGTCGTACATGGGCGCAGTGCGCCGGAGCCTTGATGCGATTGCGGAGAGCCAAGTCGAAGCTATTGACCGGGCGGCGCAGGCTGTGGTGCGCACCGTTGAAGCCGATGGGATTGTGTATCTCTTCGGCACCGGACACTCGCATATGCTGTGCGAAGAGGGCCACTACCGGGCTGGGGGAATCGCTGCGGTCTGCCCGATACTCAACTCCAGCCTGATGCTTCACGAGGGGGCTGTGCTGAGCACGCGGCTTGAGCGCACGAGCGGGCTGGGGCCGGCAGTGCTGGCTCGCTATGGCCCCACCGAGCGGGATCTGCTGATCATCTTTTCGAACAGCGGAGTCAACAATGTGCCCGTCGAGACGGCCATCGCGGCCAAAGAGCTGGGCATGACGGTCATCGCGGTGATCGCCGCAGACTACGCGGCGCAGGCTCCCCTCGGCTCGACGGGCAAGAAGCTGGGAGACATCGCCGACATTGTGCTGGACAACCAGGGGCCGCCCGGCGACGCGCTGATCGAGGTGGACGGTCAAGGCCTGCGCGTGGGGCCGCTCTCCACCATCGCCGGCGTGTTCATTTTGAACGCTATTCTGGTCGAGGCAATATGCCGTATGGTGGCCAGCGGTGTGGTGCCGCCCGTGTATGTCAGCGCGAATATGCCGGGGGCCGCCGCCCATAACGCGGCCCTGATCGCGAAGTACCGCAGTCGCAATCCGCATCTGTAGCGCCAGGGGATTGGCTGGGCATCTCGTCCAGCGCACGCTCTATTCCGTACCGAGGAGTTCAGTGAAGGAGACAAGTCATGAGAAACAATCTCGCAAAAAGTATCGTTTTGCTCGTCATTGCCCTCCTGATCTTGCCCCACATGCCGGCTACCGCGCAGGAGAAAGTCTCGATCACGTTCTGGCATATGGAGCAACCCCCCTACCGTGTGGAGCGCTTCCAGACCCTCATTGACGAATTCAACGCCGCCAACCCTGACATCGAGGTGAAGCAGGAAGCGCAGAACTGGGGCGAGATCTACACCAAAGCGCCCGCAGCAATCGCCGCTGGCAATGCCCCGGAGCTGCTGTTTGCCATCCCCGACTTCACGCCGATCCTGCGCGACCTGGGCGCAGTACAGCCCGTTGAAGACTTCGTGGCCGAGCTGGACGCACAGCACAAGTTCTATCCGGCGGCTGTCGCGCAGTACACCTATGACGATCACACCTGGGCTGTGCCCCTGTGGAACATGGCCCACTCGCTCTGGTATCGCAAGAGCGTATTCGAAGAGGCCGGCGTCGAAGTTCCCGCCACCTGGGACGAGTGGCTGGCGGCAGTTGAAACGCTCACCAAAGAGGGACAGTACGGCATCGGCGTCCCCGCCAACAAGCAGCTCTACACCGATCAGACCGTCTACGATCTGATGATCAACGGCGGCGCGGACGAAATCTATAACCCCGATGGCACGCTGCGCTTCAATAACCCGCAGACCGTCGAGGCCTTCGACATGTACAGCCAGCTCTATCGCTTCTCACCCCCCGACAGCCCTGGCTGGACCTGGGGCGAAGCCGAAGCCTGCTTTGCCAACCGCACTTGCGCGATGATCCTGCAGTTCACGGTCATCACCACCTACGACACGCAGGCCGAGGGCGATCCCGAAGACCTGGGCGTTGCACCGATCCCCTACAAGGAGGGCGTCGAGACCCCTGGCACGATCTCCTATGTGAACGCGGTGATGATCCTGACCGACGACCCGGCCAAGCAAGCAGCCGCCAAGAAGTTCATCAGCTTCCTGCTGGAGCCGGAGAACTATGGCCGCTTCCTGAACGCGGAGCCTGGCCTGTACCTGCCGGTGACTGAGGACGGCAGCACGGCGGAGAGCTACTGGAACGATCCGCTGGTCGTCAAGTACAAGAGCCAGGTCGAGGTCATGCTCGATAACTCGACCAGTGGCCGTCTGTTCGGCTTCACCGGTGGCAACACCTTCCCCAGCATCGCCACCATCTCTGCCCAGAATCTGCTCGCCCAGACCCTGCAGATGGTGGTCATTGATGGCATGTCGCCTGCGGACGCCGTCGAAGAAGGTCAGGCGCTGATGGAAGAGGCCATCGAGTAGTAAACGGATCCTTCGTTGCTGACGGGGGAGCGGACACGCTCCCCCATTATGCCTCATGGGATGTGAGTTATGCCCTCGCCGACCGTGGCCAACGTGAGGAGACGGGTGGTTCGCTGGCCCAGAGTGTCAAGCGCCACGCTCATCGGGTATGCCTTTGTCATGCCGCTCATGTTGTGGCTGGCAGCGACCATTCTTTACCCGCTCGTCGCGTCTGTGGCCCTCAGCCTTCAGAACATCAAGATAATCGGCTCGACCGGGGAGTATGTGGGGCTTGAGAACTACAGCCGCATCCTGGAATCGCCGCGCTTCGGAGAGGCTCTGCAGCGCAGCGCGATCTGGGTGGTGGGCAACGCGGTCGTGCAGACGGTCCTGGCCTTTGCGGCAGCCCTCACCCTCAAACAGCGTTTTGTCGGCAACCGGCTCGCTCGCATCTGGATTATCCTCTCCTGGATCGTGCCCACTGTGGTGGTGGTGATCATCTGGCGCTGGTTGTTGAGCGCGTCGGGCATCGTCAATTACGCGCTGGTCAACCTGGGCATCAGCAGCAAGCCCATCGGCTTTTTCTCGACGGGCGACACCGCATTCGCCTCGGTCATCCTGATCAACTCGTGGCGCTGGTTTCCGTTCAACGCCGTGATCTTCCTGGCGGCGCTGCAACGCATCCCACAGGAGCTTTACGAGGCGGCCTCGGTGGACGGGGCGACCACCGTGCGCAAGTTCTTTCACATCACGCTGCCCAGCCTGCGCCCCGTGCTGTTCGTCATGGGGCTGATCGGCACCCTGATGTCGTTTAACGTCTTCGATGTGATCTGGCTGCTCACCGGCGGAGGCCCGTCCGGGGCCACGACCACTTTGCCCGTCCTGATCTATGAAACAGCGTTCAAGCGCTACCGTCTCAGCCAGGCCGCGGCCATGTCGGTCACTACGGGGGTGATTCTGCTGATCTTTGCGGCGCTGTTCCTTCGCTTTCTGTCCCCGCCCTCTGATACGGATGAGGAGTAAGAGATGGCCCACCGGCTTCGCCATGCCGTGCCCCTGGGGTTCGCTGTCCTCATCCTGATGACCGTGGTCATCGCGCCGTTCTACTGGATTTTCTCGGCTTCTGTCAAAGCGCCCCAGGAGATCATCGCTCGAAAGCCTACGCTGTTCCCCCAGTCGTTCACCCTCGAGCACTATGACAAGCTGCTCGGTCATTCGAACTTTCCGACCTATCTGCAAAACAGCCTGGTGGTGGCCTTTGGAACCATGGTGATCACGGTGTTCCTGTCCACATTGGCCGCCTATGGGTTGTACCGGTTGCGCTTTCCGGGCCGTAACCTGCTCTTTCGGGTCATTCTCATCACCTACGCTTTTCCGGGCGTTCTGCTGCTCGTCCCGCTCTACGACATGATGAGCACGCTGGGCCTGGTGGACAGGCTCGTGGCGCTGGTCATCGTGGACGTCACCCTGGCCGCCCCATTTGCCGTCTGGATGCTGCAGGCGTTCTTCAGAACCATCCCCCAGGAGCTTGAGGAGGCCGCCGCGCTGGATGGGGCAAGCCGGCTGGGGATCATCGTCCGCATCATGCTGCCGCTCGCCGCACCGGGCGTAGCAAGCATCGCCATCTTCGCCTTCATCACCTCCTGGACTGAGTACATCTTTGCGTCTATCCTCATTATCAGCGACGCCAACCGGACTGTGCCGGTGGGCCTGGCAGGCATTATCGGCCAATACCAGGTGGATTGGGGATTGCTGCTCGCGGGCGCGACCGTTACCGCCTTGCCTGTCCTGGTGCTGTTCGGCCTGGTTGGTCGCAATTTCGTCGAAGGCTTGACGGCGGGCGCCATCCAGTAGGGCGGGGCCTGGCTCCGGCAGACGTTTCTCCCGATCAGGCATAGCCGCGCCTTGACAAGCCGCCCTGTCCGGCTGGTATCGTGGTATGGCAGCACCCAAAGAAGGAGGCGCGGGCATGTCGGCTCCCCTGGCCATCGGGATCGATCTGGGAACTCAGCAGCTAAAAGTCCTGGCAGTGGACTTGGAGCGGACGTCGGTGCTGGGGTCCGTCCAGGCACCCATCCACAATATCAAGAGCGGGCCGGGCGCTCTTGAACAGGACCCGCTCCAGTGGTGGCCACTCCTGAGCAGGCTCACCCGCCAGCTCATCGAGCGCCTTCAACTTTCACCCGCGGCTGTGCGCAGCATCGGCCTTTCTGGGCACATGCACTCCATTGTGCCGCTCAGGGCTGATGGCTCTCCGGCGTATCACTGCCTGGTGTGGGCGGACACGCGCGCGCTGCCACAGGCGAAGGCAATCGGCTCTCTGGAAGGCGTCACCCTGTGGAATCCCTCGATCGCCGCCCCCAGCGCGCCCAAGCTGCTGTGGCTGAGGGATAACTACCCGGAAGCCTATGCCGCCACGCGCCACGTGCTGTTCTCCAAAGACTATCTGCGCCTGAGGATGACCGGCGAGATGGCTACCGATTTCTCAGATGCGTCTGGCAGCCTGCTCTGGGATTTCGGAGCCAGGCAGTGGGACGCCGACCTGCTGGCGCGGCTGAACATCGCGGAGAGCCTGCTGCCTCAACCCCAGGAGTCCACGACTCTCACCGGTTTTCTCACCGAGCAGGCCGCTGCGGACCTGGGACTGCGGGCAGGCACGCCAGTGGCGGTGGGGGCGGGCGACGTGGCCTGCGCCGTGATCGGCAGCGGGCTTGAGTCTCCCGACACACTGCTGATCAATGCGGGCACGGCAGCGCAGGTCATCCTGATCCAGGAGCAACCGGCCCCCTATGTCCCTGAACGCGGCGTCCGCTACCTGTTCGAGCTGGGCATTGACGGGAAGACATTTGCGATGGGCGCGCTGCCGAGCGCCGGGCTGTCATTGGAGTGGTGGCGTTCTCTGCTCGGCGGGCACCTGACCTATGGCGATCTGGACGAGTTGGCCAGCGACCGGCTGGGCACGGCGGATGGGCCGCTGTTCATCCCGTATCTTCAGGGCACCGGCACGCCGGACATCCGCGACGATTCGCTCGGCACGTTCCTGTTCATGTCAAGCTCAACGGATCGGGCCTTGCTGACGGCGGCGGTCATGGAAGGCGTCGTCTTTGGCGTGAAGCGCTGCGCGGACGCTCTTCTGAGCGGTAGCGCAACCCCGCAGCGCCAGGTGCTCATCACGGGGGGCGTGTCCAAGAGCCAGATCATGCGGCGCATTTTCGCCAGCGCCTTCGAAGCGACGGCCTTGTTCCGCGACTTCTCCGATGTGTCGGCGATAGGTGCGGTGACTCTGGGGGCTGTGGCGGCGGGCGAGGCTGACACGGTCGCGGCTTTTCTGCGCCGCCTGCCCTTCGCCACGCACGAAGTGGCGCCAGACCCGGCGCTGGCTGAGCGCTACGCGGTGCTGTCCCGGCGTCACCGGGAGTGGGCGGAATTCGTCGCGCACATTCCGATGGCCTCAGAGCGAGGATGAGCGCGCGACTGAGCCTGATTGACCCCTGACTTCTCCCTCACGAGGGGGGTTGCTGGCGCAATACGCCCCTGCGGGATCATAGCGGAGCAGCGCCCCTGCGAAACCGGCGCGCGCTTCGCTCGCCAACGGGATCGGGATGAAGGGCGGCAGCGCACGGCGGTCGGCGGAACCTCGCTCATGTGCGCCAGCGGTCATTTTGCCCTTGACGCCACTGCCCATTCCTGGTAAAAATCTGCCGGGCTTGGCGACCGGGCTGGCGGGCGCTGCGCGCCTCTGCCGCAGGAAGCGAGCCGCCTGTTCTGTGAGGACGGAGATGCTGCCGGGAATGAAGGCTTTTTGCCTGCTGCCTGTACCGCGCCTGTCGGGCGCGGGCGGCGACTCTTCACTGGCCGTACCCGTCGTTTGTGACCATTAAGACCACCGTTCGGTGGTCTTTTTTTGTGCGTGCTGCGGAGGCCACGATGTCAGACGACTTTATCACCAACGATCTACGCCCGTCGCGTCGCTTCCTGACGCTCTATAGCCCGCCCAAGATTGACGGCAACTTCGCAGAAAAGCACATCATCTCCGTAGATCAGTTCGACCGCCACGACCTGCAAATCCTCTTCGACGCGGCGGCCTCGATCCGCCGCCGCATCAAGCAGCAGGATCGCGGGCTGCTGGCGCTGACGGCGGGCAAGATGATGGCCACGCTGTTCTACGAGGCCAGCACGCGCACCGACCTGTCTTTCCAGGCGGCCATGCGCCGGCTGGGTGGCGAAGTGGTCGCCGCCAGCAACGGGGTGCGCTTCTCGTCCATCTACAAGGGCGAGAACCTGGCCGACACGGTGCGCGCGGTGGGCTGCTACGCCGACGTGATCGTCCTGCGCCACCCGGATGTTGGCTCGTCCTACGAGGCCGCTTACTACCTGGATCGCCTGGCCGAGCAGATTTCGCGCCGCCCGGTGATCATCAGCGGCGGCGACGGCATCGGCGAGCACCCTTCTCAGGCGCTGCTCGACAGCTTCACCATCTTCGACGCCAAACACGCGCTCGACGGGCTGAATATCTCCCTGGTTGGCGACCTGAAGCACGGGCGCACCGTCCACTCGCTGGCCAAGCTGATCGCCCGCTACGAGGCGCAGGACACCACGCTCAATCTGGTCGGGCCGGAGTCGCTGCCCATGCCTGAGGAGATCGTGCGCTTCGTCGAGTCGAAGGGCATCCGCGTCCGCCGCACGGACCATATTGACGATGTGCTGGCCGAGACGGACGTGATCTACTGGACGCGCGTGCAGGAAGAGCGCTTCGCCGATCGCGCCGAGTACGAGGCCATCAAAGACCGCTTCATCATGACGCCGGCGGTGCTGGCCCGCGCCAAGTCAGATGTCATCCTCATGCATCCGCTGCCGCGCAAGAACGAGATGGGCACGCCCGACGATCACGATGCGCTCGATGCCGACAAACGCGCGGTATACTTCCGGCAGATGGAGAACGGTATGTTCGTGCGCATGGCGTTGCTGGCGAAAGTGTTGGGAGGCTTATGGGTTTAGGCGAACGCGGCAGGACTTCACCGCTGATCATCCCCGGCATGATCGATCCGCACGTGCACCTGCGCGATCTCGACTGGGTGCACAAGGGCACGTTCGCCAGCGAGACGGCGGCGGCGCTGGCCGGGGGCTACTGGGCTGTGCTGGATATGCCCAACACGCCGCCCCCCACCATTGACCAGCCGGCTCTGGCGCGCAAGCTGGAGGCCATCGGCGCGGGCGCGCGCTGCGACTGGGGCGTGTATTTCGGGGCCAGCCAGGCCGATAACACCGCGATCTATCCCGCCGTCGCCGGGCGCGTGTGCGGGCTGAAAATCTACAACAACGCCACGACCGGCACCCTGCTGCTGGACGATCAGGCGGCGCGCGCGGCGCACTTCCGCGCCTGGCCGGCGGGCAAGGTCATCGCCGTGCACGCCGAAGGGGAGACGGTGGCCGACATCCTGGCCCTGGTGCGCCTCACCGGCAGGCACACCCATTTCTGCCACATCAGCACCGCCGAGGAGATCGCCCTGCTGCGCGCCGCCAAAGCGGACGGGTTGCCGGTGAGCATCGGCGTCACGCCGCATCACCTTTACCTGACCGAGCGCGACGTGCAGACGCTGGGCGCGCTGGGGCGCATGAAGCCGGAATTGAAGACTGAGGCCGATCGCGCTGCCTTGTGGGATGCGGTCACCGATGGCACGGTGGACGTGATCGAGTCCGACCACGCGCCGCACACGCTGGCCGAGAAGGACGGCGATCCGCCGCCGTTCGGCGTGCCCGGCCTGGAGACAACTCTGCCGCTGCTGGTCACGGCGCTGCGCGCCGGGCGGCTGACTGCCGAGCGGCTGATCGCGCTGCTGGCGACCAACGCACAGCGCATCTTCGGCGTGCTGCCGCCGCCGGAGACGTACACCGTCGTAGACCTCAACGCATCGTATGTCATCGCCTGCGAGCGCCTGCACACGGCCTGCGGCTGGTCGCCGTTCGAGGGAATGCGCGTCATGGGACAGGTGCGCCGCGTGGTCGTGCGCGGGCAGACCGTCTTCGACGGCGAGCGCGTGCTGGCCGCCCCCGGCTCCGGGCGGGGCTTGTTTGGGGAGAGATCATGATCCGCAAAGGAGCGCGCACGGCGCTGCTGCGCCTGTATGACGCGGGTTACCGCCACCTGGCCCGCCCGCTGATCTTCCGCATGTCCGCTCAACAGGCGCACCAGCAGATGCACGCCTGGCTGCGTCGCGCCGACGGGCAGACGTGGCTGCTGCCGCTGCTGGGCGCGCTGCGCGGGGTGATCCAGCCGCCAGTCGCGGTCAACGTGGGCGGGACGACGCTGGAATCTCCGCTGATCCTGGCTGCCGGGCTGGTCAAGGGGGACGGCTTCGCCTCTGAGGAAGAGGCGCTGGCCGCGGTCGCTGCCGGGCGGAACATCATCCCCGGCTGGCGCTGCCTGCCGCCGCTGGTGGGGCTGGTCGAATTCGGCTCGTTCACACGCTGGCCGCGCCCCGGCAACCCCGGCACCGTCACCTGGCGTGACGTGGTGACCTGCTCCACCCAGAACCGCATCGGCCTGCGCAACCCCGGCGCGCGGGCGGCAGCGGCCTTTCTGGGCGCGCGGCGCGCGCTGCTGCCGCGCCAGTATGGGATCAACATCGCCGTCAGCCCCGGCGTGACCGACCTCGCCCAGCAAACGGACGAGGTTCTGGAGTCGCTGGGGGCGTTTGTGGCGGCGGGCGTCTTCCCCACCTGGTTCACGCTCAACCTGAGCTGCCCCAATACCGAGGACGACCCGCGCGGTCACCAGACGGCGGACGAGGCGCGCGCCCTGTGCGCGGCGGCGCTGGCCCTGCTGCGCGAGCGGAACGCATCCTCGCCCACTGGACGAATCCCCCCGCTGTGGGTTAAAGTGGGGCCGGACCTGGGCGACGAGCAATATCGCGCCCTGCTGCGCGTCTTCGCCGAGACGGGCGTGGCCGCGGTCGTGGCGACGAACACGCTGCCCCTGCCCACGCCAGACGATCCGGCGGTGCTGGCGGGCGTCGGCGGTGGGCGGCTGCATGCCCGCGCTGTCGAGGTGGCCGCGCTGCTGATGGCCGAGCGCGCCGCGCACAGCTACCCGGTGGACGTGATCGGCTGCGGCGGCGTGCAGGACGGCGCCACGCTGCGCGCCTTCGCCGGGCTGGGCATCACGGCCATGCAGTATTGGACGGCGCTCGTCTACCGGGGTCCGCTGGCGAGTGCGCTGCTTGCTGATGAGGGGGAACGATGAGTCTCACGAACGCGCTGGGGGCCGAGGTCGCCCGTGCGCTGCTGGATTGTCAGGCGGTGGTCTTCACCCCGCGTGCGCCGATCACCTTCAAGTCGGGCATCGTCTCGCCGGTCTACGTGGACAACCGGCGGCTGCCCTTCTGGCCCGCCCAGTGGCGGGTGGTGATCGAGGGCTTCCGCCGGGCGATTGTCGAGGACGCGCTGGCCTTCGACACCATCGCCGGCATCGAGGCGGCGGGCATTCCGCACAGCGCGGCCCTGGCCTACACGCTGGAAATGCCGTCGGTCTTCGTGCGCAAGCAGGCCAAAGAGCACGGCACGCGCAGCCGCATTGAGGGCGGTGAGGTGAGCGGCAGGCGTGTGCTGCTGATTGAAGACCTGGTGACCACCGGCAGCAGCAGCCTGGCCGGAGTCGAAGCGTTGCGCGAGGCCGGGGCGACCGTCGAGCACTGCCTGTGTATCACTACCTACGGTTTCCCTGAAGCGGGGCGCGCTTTCGAGCAGGCAGGGGTGCGTCTGCACCCGCTGGCCCCGTTTGGGACCATCGTCCTGGAGGCGTCGCGCCGGGGCTTATTTGGGGCGGGCGAGCGGGCCATCCTCGAAGCGTGGCTGCGCGATCCGCACGGCTGGGCCGGGGCGCACGGTGAATCGGGAGGAGAAGCGCGATGAACAGCGTGATTGAGAAATACGACCGCCGCGCCGGGCGCGTGGACTCGCTGCTGTGCGTGGGGCTGGATAGCGACTACGACCGCCTGCCGGGGCGCTTCAAGGGCGAGGAACTGCCCCAGTTCGCCTTCAATCGCTGGATCATCGAGCAGACCCATACCTACGTCAGCGCCTACAAGCCGAACATCGCCTTCTATGAAGCGCGCGGTCTCGAAGGCCTGCGCGCCCTGGAAGCGACGCAGGCCTACCTGCGCGAGCGCCACCCGGACATCCTGACCATCTGCGACGCCAAGCGCGCCGACATCGGCTCGACCAATCGCGGTTATGTGACGGCCATCTTCGATCATCTGGGCTTCGACGCCGTGACGCTCAACCCCTACCTGGGCGGCGAGGCGCTGGCCCCCTTCCTGGCCCGCGAAGACAAAGCCTGCATCCTGCTCTGCCGCACGTCCAACCCCGGCGCCGGCGAGTTTCAGGACCTGGCCGTGAACGGCCAGCCGCTGTGGTGGATCGTGGCCGAGCACGTCACGCGGCAGTGGAACGCGCGCGGCAACTGTATGCTGGTCGCCGGCGCGACATACCCCGACGAGCTGCGCCGCATCCGCGCGCTGGCGGGCGAGATGACCCTGCTCGTGCCCGGTATCGGCACGCAGGGCGGGGACATCGAGCAGGCTATGCTCGCCGGCATGAACAGCCAGGGGCGCGGCATGATCGTCAACGCCTCGCGCGCCGTCATCTTCGCCGACGATCCGGCGGCGGCGGCGCGCGCCCTGCGCGACATCATGAACAGCTACCGTTAGCCAACATCTGTCAGGACGGGATTGATGATCGAAGCTGTTGTATTTGACATGGACGGGCTGCTCGTGGATTCGGAGCCGTTGTGGCAGCAGGCGCGCATCGCCGCCTTCGGAGCCGAGCGCCTGCGCTGGACTGATGCGGACCAGCGGGAAGTGATGGGTAGCAGCACCCAGGCATGGGCCAGGCAGATTCAGACCAAGCTGGACGACGGCACGCCCACTGAAGAGATCATCGAGCGCGTGCTGGACGAACTGGTTGCCCTCTATCGCCGCGAGGTGCCGCTGATGCCCGGCGCCAATGAGATTCTCACTCTGCTGCGCGGGCGCTACCCGCTGGGGCTGGCCTCTGGCTCGCCCTATCGCCTGATCCACGCGGCGCTTGAGAGCGCGGGCTGGGACGGCATCTTCGACCCGATGCTCTCCACCGACGACATGCCGCGCGGCAAGCCCGCCCCGGATATCTACCTGGCCATCACCGCGCGGATGGGCGTCCCGGTGGAACGCACAGCGGTGATCGAGGATTCGACCAACGGCATCCTGTCCGGCGTGGCGGCGGGCGTCAAAGTGATCGCCGTGCCTGCGCGCGATCACCCGGCCAGCGATGACGTGCTGAGCCAGGCGAGCCTGGTGCTAAGCTCGTTGCACGATTTCTCGCTGGACATGCTGCGCGATCTGTAGCGCGAGGGGCGCTGAGAGAGACTCCCGAAGATTGCCAAACTTCGGAAGCCTGGTGGCTTGCTGTGCCGCTGGTGCGCGTTGGCGGAAGTTCGCCAGTCGTTGTGTGCTATTCCTCCCCCACAAGGAGAGAGAGGCTTAGGGTCTGCGCTCTTCTCCCTCCCCCCTGTGGGAAGGGCCGGGGATGGGGGGCCGGGCGCTGCGCCAGACTTTCGCAGTCTGCCGTGCGCGCATCCGCGCGGATGCGCGCAAGACCTGCCAGGCGGCCAGGGCAGGGCTGGGGATGAGGCCAAGGCCCCGCGCCCGGCGAGTCGCTGACCCCCTTGGGGCGCACCCGCCTGCGCCGCAGTTGAGGAAATCTCCGCCAATTTGACTATAATCAAATACACCACACCAAGAATGTGTTATGATGACTACGGCTGCCGGCCAGATATGATCGCTCTTGCGCGAGTGCGCGCAAGACCTGTCAGGGCGGGGCGCTGTTCTGCTGCGCCCTGGCTGACCTCATCCCCGCTCGACGTTGACGCGCCTCGCCGCTCCCTCTCCATTCGAGTGAAGAGGGGTCAGCCGAGCGGAGCGGGGCTGGGGGTCTTGCGTCCGGCGAGTTGCTGATCACCTTTGCGCGCATTTTCTTGCGCCAAAATGTGGCGGGTCGGGCAGCTTATGGCGTATTATATGCTGGTTTTTGCAGACATCGGTCAAGTGTGCGATCCAGGCAGCGAGCGCGGCAGACTGTGCGGACTGGTTCCCAGAGGGGGGAGCCTGCGGCAGTGGCTCAGGGGCGCCTGCTGCCTGCGCGTCTGTATTGGGCCAGGCAGGTGCCGGCACGGCACTGTGTTGGGGAGAGAGTGTCGCTTGGATTTACTGTGTGGTTGGTATCAGGAATTGGGAGTGGAACGCCATGATCGCTGAAATCGGCATCATTACCACTGGATTGGCGTTTCTGGCCGCGGTCTATGCACTGGTCGCGGCCCTGGCCGGGGCGCATCTGCGCCGCGACCGCTGGGTGGTCAGCGCCCGCAACGCTGCGCTGATGACTTTTCCGCTGCTGTCGGCGGCGAATCTGCTGTTGATCTACGCGATGCTCAACCACGAGTTCAGCATCGCCTACGTCTGGCAGACATCGAGCCACGACACGCCGGGCTTCTACCTGGTCACCGGGCTGTGGGGCAGCCAGGCGGGATCGCTGTTGTTCTGGTCGTGGCTGATGAGCGGCTTCGCCTTCGCCGCGCTGCTGCTCAACTGGCAGTCCGAGCGTCGCCTGATGCCCTACGTCATTGTGGTGACGATGGCTACGCTCGGTTTCTTCCTCATTCTCAACAACTTCATTGAGAATCCCTTCGAGCGCTACTGGGCCATGCCCGATGGTGCGGTCAAACCGTCATTGTTCGAGCCGGCTGGCAGCACGGGCCTCTACCATGCGGCGGACGGGCAAGGGCTGAACCCGGTGCTGCGCCACCTGGGGATGGTCATTCATCCCCCCCTGCTCTACCTGGGTTTCGTGGGTTTCGTCATCCCCTTTGCCTTCGCCTTCGCCGCCCTGGTGACCGGGCAGCTTGGCTCTGGCTGGCTGCACGCCACGCGGCGTTGGGCGCTGATCGCCTGGCTGTTCCTCAGCCTGGGGCTGCTGCTGGGCGGGCGCTGGGCCTATGACGTGCTCGGCTGGGGCGGTTACTGGGGCTGGGACCCGGTGGAAAACGCCGCTCTGCTCCCCTGGCTGACTGGCACCGCCTTCCTGCACAGCGCCGTCGTGCAGGAAAAGCGCGGGATGCTCAAGTTCTGGAATATGCTGCTCATCATCCTGACGTTCCTGCTGGTGGTGCTCGGCACCTTTGCCACGCGCAGCGGCGTGGTCAGCAGCGTGCACGCTTTCGCCGAATCCGAGATTGGCCGCCCGATGTTCGCCTTCCTCGGCCTGGCGATGGTCAGCAGCGTGGGCCTGCTCGCCTGGCGGCAACAGCACGGCGACCTGCGTGGCTCCGACGAGATCGACTCGCTGTTCAGCCGCGAGAGCATGTTCCTGCTCAACAACTGGCTGTTTCTGGGGCTGACCATCGTCGTGCTGTGGGGATCGTGGGCCGAGGCGATCACGACCATCCTGGCGGACTTGGGCTTGCGCAGCACGGTGATCAACCTGGGGCCGGACTACTATCCGCCGGTGACGCGCTGGTTCCTGGTGGGCATCTACCTGTTGATGGGCGTGGCGCCGCTGGCGGCGTGGCGTCGCACGACGGCGCAGCGCCTGGGGCGCGCGCTGATCGTGCCGCTGGCGCTGGCGGTGACCCTGATGGGGGTGCTCTTCGCTACCGGCACCGATGACCTGTGGGCGGTGGGCGGCTACGGGCTGGTCACCTTTGCCGGCCTCGCCACGCTGACCGAAATCTGGAAGGGTGTGTGGGCGCGACACGGGCGCGGCGAGAACTACTGGCGCGCTTTTTCCACGCTCATCGCCCGCGACCGGCGGCGCTATGGCGGTTACTTCATTCACCTGGGCATGGTCGTGCTGGGCATCGGCGTGATCGGCAGCACGGCCTTTCAGGACGTGACGACGCAGACGCTGGACGTGGGCGAACGCCTGGCGCTGCACAGCTATGAGCTTCAGTACAACGGGCTTTATGAAGCGCAGGCCGAAGACGGGCGGACGATGATCATCGCCCGCGCCACGGTGTTCAAGGACGGCAAGATCGTGGGGCACATCCGGCCCCGCCGCGACGTGTTCTTCACGCGCGACCCGATGACCGGCCGGCTCTCGCCCACCACCAATATGAGCATCCCCGGCACCCATAGCACGCTGGCCGCCGACTTCTACGCCCGCATCGAGCACTGGGAAGGCAATCGTGTCACCTTCCGCGTCTACTACAACCCGCTGATCAGCTTCGTCTGGCTGGGTGGCGTGGTGCTCATTCTGGGCACGCTGGTGGCGTTGTGGCCATCGCGCCAGCCGGAGCGCGCAATGCAACGGATGACCGCCCCGGCGGGCGCGCGCAGCGTCAGCGCGGGAGGGGACTGACCATGACACACCGTGAACGGCCTTTTGACACATTGGTTCCCCACACCCCAAACCCCTCCCCCACAAGGAGGGAGGGGCTTAGCCTGCGCGCCTTTCTCCCTTCCCGCCTCGTGGGGGAAGGGCCAGGGATAGGGAGCGAAGGCGGACGCACGCTCCGCCCCTGGATCGCCCTGCTGGCGCTGCTGGCCCTGGCCCTGGTGGGAGGCTTTTCCGCCGGGGGCGCGGCAGCCCAGGGCAGCGACTTCGAGCTGCCGCCGGGCGTGACGCTCGACGACGTGAACGCCATCGCCCGCAAGATGTACTGCGATGTGTGCGAGGGCATCCCGCTGGACGAGTGCGAGAGCATCGCCTGCCGCCAGTGGCGTCAGGAGATCGCGCGGCAGCTCGGCGAGGGGCGCACGCAGGACGAGATCATAGACTACTTCGTCGAGCGCTACGGCGCCGATGTCGCCTCGCTCCCGCGCAACAAGACGGACCGCGCCATCGCTTTTGGTGTGCCCATCGTCATCGTAGCGCTGATCGCCATCGTGGGTGGCGTGCAAGTGCGTAACCTGCGGCGGCGCGGACAGAGGGCCGGCCAGGTAGTGCGCCGGTCGGGCGAGCGGCTGCAAGGCCGCCCTGTGCCCGACGACCTCGATCCGGCGCTGCTCGAACGATTGCAGCGCGAATTGGAGGGGCTTGATCCATGACCGACAACCAGATACCTCAGCCGCTGGAACCAACGGACCTGCCAGACTGGCTGGCGCAGATCGCCGGCGAAGGCAAAGAGGCCCGGCCACAGCAAGTCAAGCAGCGTTTCTCGATGTTCACCGTCGTGGCCGGCCTGGTCACTGTGGCTCTGCTGATCGTGATCGGCTACGCGCTCTGGCAGCGTGGCCGGGCCACGCCGACCGAAGGCCCTGCGCCCAGCTTCGCCGTGACGATGTATGAGTTCGACCAGATGGCCATGAGCGGCGAGAGCGTCTCGCTGGCTGGCTTGCACGGCAAGGCCGTCGTGGTCAATTTCTGGGCCAGCTACTGCGTGCCCTGCCAGAAGGAAGCGCCCATGCTGGAGCGGGTGTGGAATGACTACCGCGACCAGGGCGTGATCTTCCTGGGCATCAACACCGAAGACCCGCTCAAGGAAGCGCTCGACTACCTAGTCGAGTACCAGGTCACCTATCCGAATGCGCCGGATCAGGGCGGGCGCATGGAAAAGGCTTATCGCATCACCGGCATCCCGGAAACGTTCGTGATCAACACGCAGGGCGAGATCGTCCGACACCTGCTCTCGGTGCCGAACGAGCGCGATCTGCGCAACGCGATTGAGCGCGCGCTGGAAAGCTGATCTGGCGAGCGCGGGGAGTAAGGGGTGCATTCAGGATAATCCTGTTGGCGGCATGATCTCGTGGGGGCGTATTGCTATACGCCCCCAGGGACCTCACCCCCGCTCGGCCCACTGACGCGGGCCTCGCCGCCCCCTCTCCGTTCACAGAGAAGGGGCAGGCCGGAGCGCAGCGAGGCTGGGGGTGAGGTCAACCGGGGCGCAGCAGAGCAGCGCCTCTACAGAGATCAGCGGTTGGGGAGTTCGCCAGCCCAACAGCCTGAGATGCACCGGTTGGTTCGGGCGGGGCGCCGCGCGGCGTCCCCTACAGCAAAGTTGTGACGCATGTCCCTAGAAGCTACCATCCTGGCCGTCCTGCTCACCGGAACGCTGGGCCTCTTTGTGCTGCTGCCGCTGCTGGAACGCGAAGAGACGCCGTCCAGTGGTATAGAAGGGCGCGCGCTGCCCGCGCGCCAGCGGCAAGCCCTGGAAACATTGTACGCCGAGAAGGGCCGCGTGCTGCGCGCCATCCGCGACCTCGACTTCGACTATGACATGGACAAGCTGACCGACACAGCCTACGCCGCTCAGCGCATCCATCTGATCCGCCTGGCGGTCGCCATCCTCATGCGCATTGACGAGCTGGAAGCGGAAGCCTCCAGCCAGCAAGCGCGCGTTGAGGCCGCAGTCGCGGCGACGCGCAAGGCGCGCCAGGCCAAGGCCAAACGTGCAGGGTGAACGAATCCGGCCAAAATCTTCGCTTGTTGCGTGCAATGGAATTCAGGAACTGCTATGAGCTATCGTGTCGTTATCCATCTCCGCTGGATCATTCTCGCCGCCGCTCTGCTGGTGTTGCTGAGCGCCTGCGGCATTAACACGTCGGGCGAGCCAAAGATCATCCGCGAGCAGGAAATTGCTGCGCAGCCTACCCGGCCGCCGACGAATACACCCTCGCCCACCACCCCGCCCACGCCCGACGAAGCCACCGCCCTGGCGACTGGCTCGCCAGAAGCGGCGGAGCCGGAAGACGCTTCGGGCGGCGCTGACGTGCCTGCTGCCGACTACGACCTGGGCTTTCAGGTGTACATGCGCGAGTGCGCCGCGTGTCACGGCGCGGCAGAGGGCGTGGGGCCATCGCTGACCGCCATGCGCGATCGCGCCCCGACAGTCGTCGCCGGCCTGTCCGCGCAGGACTACATACGGCAGTCCATCGTCGAGCCGGGCGCGTTCGTCGTCGAGGGCTATCAGGACGTCATGCCCAAGAATTACGGCGAGACGCTGACCGCTGAAGAAATTGACGGGCTGATCACCTTCATCCTGGAGTTCGACCCGGCGAACATGATGGGCGCGGCGGCAGAGGCGGAGACCGGCGAAGCCACCGCCGAGGCGCTCCCTACGCTGGAGCAGGAGGCCACGCTGACCGTCCAGGGCCGACTGGTGCAGGGCACCGCGGGCGGCGAGGTGATTCCGGCGGGGCTGCCCATGCAGCTTTATGCGCTGGACGTGCACGGCAACCTGGCCGGCATCTATGAGAGCGAGTCCGCCGAAGGCGGCGCGTTCACCTTTGAGGACGTCGCCCGCGCGGTGGGCAACATCTACCTGGTGCAGGTGACCTACGACGGCGTCGCCCAGGGCGCGCAGGTTCCGGCGATCAACGGCGACGAGGAGACGGTCACCCAGGACATCACCGTCTACGAGCGCACGACCGACACCTCGACCATCGCCATCACCTGGGCGCAAATGCTGATCAACTACGCGCCGATTGAGCAGTTTGGCCTGGAAGTGTGGCTGCGCCTGGAGCTGGCCAACACCGGCGACCGCATTGTGACGCTGGACGAGACCGCCGGGCCGAATAACTGGTACGTGTCGGTGGAGATTGATCTGCCCCCAGCGGCTTTCGGCATCCAGCCCATGCAGGCTGAAGACAGCCAGCGCTATACCGTGGAAGTGGTGGACGGGGTGCCCGTAGTGCGCGACACGTGGCCGCTGCGCCCTGGCCAGGTACACACCGTCACCGTGGCCTACTACCTGCCCTACGAAGACGGCGCGGTGATTGACCAGGCTTTCGGCTACCCGGTCGTGGACGGGGCAGTGCTGCTGCCCAACGACACCGTCACGCTGAGCAGCGAGCAGATTGACGAGGCGGGCGCATGGCGCTATCGCGTCTCGGCGGGCGGCGTCCGCGTGACCGAGCTGGCCCCCGACGAGAAGATAGACCCGGACAAGGACTTCTCGCTGGTCAAAGAACACCCGCTGACCAAGTCGCTGGCCGCCGACGAGCGCCTGGTCTTCGAGCTGGTGGGCCGCCCGACGCGCACCGCCAGCGTGATGGCCACCTCGCCCGCGTCCGGCGGCAGCGACACGAATGCCGTGCCGCTGCTCCTGGCTGTGGCGGGCGTGCTGATCATTGGCGCGGCGGGCCTGTTGTGGCTGCGCCAGCGCCGCACCCTGGCCGGCGTGCTGCCCGCGCTCCAGGCCGATGCCGACGGGTGGCAGGCACCGCCAGCCGACGCGGACAAGAGCGCGCTGCTGGCTGCGGTCGCCGCCCTCGATGATGCCTTCGAGTCGGGCGACCTGGACGGCGACGTGTACCGGGAGCGCCGCGCCCTGCTGATGCAGCGGCTGCTGCCGTTGATGGGCGAGGACAAGTAGCGCATGTCCGCTGCCGAACGGACGATCGAAGTCCGCGCGCTGACCAAGACGTTTGGCCTCAACCCCGTGCTGCGCGGGCTGGACCTGGACGTGCCGCGCGGGGAGTTTCTGACATTGCTGGGGCCGAACGGCTCCGGCAAGACGACGTTGCTGCGCATCCTGGGGGCGCTGGCCCGCCCGACGAGCGGCACGGTGCGCATCGGCGGCTGGGAGCTGCCCGACGAAGCAGAATTCGTGCGGGCGCAGCTTGGCGTGGTCAGCCATCTGCCGCTGCTCTACGATACGCTGACCGCCGAGGAGAACCTGCTCTTCTTCGCGCGGATGTACAATCTGCCGCGTGAGGCGCGCCGCGAGCGCGTGGACACGGTGCTGCGCCGCGTGGGGCTGGCTCGCCGCGCCCGCGACGTGGTGGCGACGTACAGCAGGGGGATGCAGCAGCGCCTGGCGATTGCCCGCGCCATCCTGCACGATCCGGCGGTGCTGCTGCTCGACGAGCCGTACACCGGGCTGGATCAGGACGCGGCGGCCCTGCTCGACGAGCTGCTGCGCGAAGTAGCCATCGGCGGGCGCACCGTGATCATGACCACTCACGATCTGCGGCGCGGGCACGCGCTGGCCGACCGCATCGCCATCCTCAGCCGGGGTAAGATCGCCTTCGACGCGCCCTGCCGGGACGTGAACCCGGACGCGCTGCCCGCACTTTATGCCGACACGACAGGAGCGGCGACGACCCGATGAGCGCCAATCCCGAACCGACGACGCACGCCGTCAGCGCAGCAGAAGGCGCCATCGCCCGTCCCGCCCGCCGCGCCGGGCGCAGGCACCGCCCGCTGACCCCGTTCTGGCGGGCAGTGGGCGCGGTGGCCTGGAAAGACCTGCGCGCCGAGATGCGCAGCCGCGAGCTGATCAACAGCATGGTGCTGTTCACCTTCATGACGGTGATGGTCTTCAGCCTGGCCCTGGAGCTGGACAAAGAGGCGCGCCAGACGACCGTCGCCGGCGTGCTGTGGGTGACGATTGTCTTCGCCGGGCTGATCGGCCTGGGCCGCAGCCTGGCCGCCGAGAAGGATCGCGGCAGCCTGGACGCGCTGTTGCTGACGCCCATTGATCGCAGCGCGCTGTTCTTCGGCAAGATGATCGGCAACCTGCTCTTCGTGCTGGTCATCGCCCTGGTGCTGCTGGCGCTGCTGACCGTCCTGTTCAACGTGACACTGCTCAAGCCGCTGCTGATCGTCGTGATGGTGCTGGGCACCGTCGGCTTCACGACGGCGGGGACGCTGCTCTCCAGCATGAGCGTGCACGCCCGCGCCCGCGAAGCCATGCTGCCGATCATCCTGATGCCGGTCGTGCTGCCGGTGCTGATCAGCGCCGTGCGGGCCAGCGTCGCCATCCTGGAAGGGCTGCCGCGCGATGACTGGTTCCCCTGGATACAACTGCTGGTCGTGGCCGACGCGATCTTCCTGGCGGCGGGCTACGGCCTGTTCGATTACGTGGTAGAGGAATGAGCAGCGATCAGCCATTAGCGATCAGCTATCAGCGCGAGCCAGCCACCTTCCACAGCTCGCCGACCGCTGAAAGCTGACCGCAGTTCGCTGACCGCTGAAAGCTGAGAGCTGCCCGTTATTCGCCGAGGAGCATAGCATCGTATGACCTATTCAGACTCACGCACCCGCCTGCTGCGCGGGCTGACCATCGCCGCCGTTGTGCTGTTCGTCATCGGCCTCTACCTGGCCCTGTTCTGGGTGGGGCCGGAACGCCAGCAGGGCGCCGCGCAGCGCATCTTCTACGTGCACCTGGGATCGTTCCTGGGGTCGTTCATCGCTTTCGGGGCAGCGGTCGTCGCCGGGATCGCCTACCTGCGCACGCGCAACCCGCGCTGGGATACTTTCGGGCTGGCCAATGTCGAGGTGGGGCTGGGCATGGCGGCGATCACCATCGTCACCGGCATGACCTGGGCGCGCCCCATCTGGAACACGTGGTGGACATGGGACCCGCGCCTGACCAGCGTGGCCATCATGTGGCTGGCCTACGCCGCCTACCTGATGCTGCGCTCCGGCATCGAAGACCCGGAACGGCGGCAGCGCTTCGCGGCGGTGTACGGCATCATCGCCTTCGCCAGCGTCCTGTTCACGATCATCATCATCCGCGTGCGCCCCGACACCATTCACCCGGTGGTGGCCGGCCCCACTCAGGCCGACCCGACGGGCAGCTTCGAGGTGGCCGGGCGCATCCGCGACACACTGTTTTTCAACCTGTTCACTTTCGCCGTGATCACGGTGGTGCTGGTCTGGCACCGCATCCGCCTGGAAAACCTGATCCAGCACGTCATGCGCCGCAAGCTCGAAGTGCTGTCCGAGCTGTGACCCGAAAGACGGGCGGATGGCGGAATATCCGGGCCGGGTGACAGGCGGGGAGGATTGAGACGATGGATTTCGATTTTGGCAAGTACACAGAGTACATGGTGCTGGGTTACGCGGCGATGGCCCTCATCCTGGCGCTGATGATCGCCTCGATGGCTGTGCGTTTTCGCGTCCTGCGCCGCCAGCAAGAGGAGATCAGGCGGCTGGAAGCGGAGATCGCCGAGGAGCGGCGGCGCTCATCCTAGTTGTGCATCGGCGGAAGGGCGCCGGTAATTGCTCACTGCCCCCCGCCCCAAACCCTTCCCCCGCAAGGAGGGGCGGGCTTAGCGGGGGCGCTTTTCTCTCTTCCCCCTCGTGGGGGAAGGGCAGACTATCTCACTCCCTCAAGTGCGCCAGCGCCGGGCGAAAACGGGGCGTCCTGAGCGGATCAGCGCACGCGGCGCACCCACTGGTCTTTCAGCGCGATTTTAGTCACGTCCGGCGCTTCGAGGAATGCCATCAGCAGCCGCGAGAAGGCGGCGCTGTCCTCCAGCATGGGGAAGTGCCGCGTCCCGGCCAGCGACATCACGCCGAACGTGCTGCGCCCGCCGGTCAGCGCGGCGAGCTTCTTCTTCGCCGGGGCCGGCAACAGCGAGTCCTTGTCGCCGTAAACCAGCACGGTGGGCGCGGTCAGCGTGCGCAGATCGCGCAGCGTATCCACCGTGTCGAAGGCGTCCAGGCTGGCGGTGAAGGCCAGCGGGTCGGTTTTCTCGATCTCAACACGCAGCTTGTCCTGATCCGGCCCGGCCTCGACAGACTGCTTGAGCAGCTCCAGCCGGTCGTGCGTGGCCAGGTGCGCCTTGAGCGGGTTGGGGCGCGGCGCGGGCCGCCTGGCGGCGGAGTCTCCGGCGGACGAGCCACTCGCGGGCGAGGCTGGAACCGCACCGCTCAGCGAGGGTTTGCCCGGGGCGGCGGCCAGCCGCGCTTCGCCGATGGCGCGCGCTGTCTGTTCCAGCGCCGCCTGCAAACTCGCCCCGCCATCGCCAGGGGGTGACGGCGGCTGGCGGGCGAGCAGGGGCGCGGCAGGCACCGGTGAAGCGGGATGCTCTACCAGCTCGAACAGCGGCGGGCAGACCGTCAGCAGGCGCGGCACGCGGTCGGCATGCTTCACCGCCAGGTGCGCCGCAATCGCCGCGCCCAGGTCGTGCCCGACCAGCGCCGCCTTCACGATGCCAAGCTGAGCCATGAACTCGGTCACCAGGCTCGCCTGCGCCGCAAAATGATAGCGCGCCGGGTTGCGCGCGGAGTCGCCAAAGCCCCACAGGTCGAGCGCGTAGACGCGGTACTTCATGCTGAGGTGCTGCATGGCCGGCACCCAATAGCGCCACGAGCCAAGCCAGCCATGCAACAGGATGACCGGGCGGCCACGCCCCAACACCTCATAATGTACCAGCTCGCCTTCGACGGTGATTGCGCTCATGCCGTGTCTCGCGGACGACCAGACTCAGCTTTGTTCTGGTGGTTTCTTCGATTTCGCCAGGATCGCATTGACTCGCTCGTTCAGATGATCCGGCGCGAATGGCTTGAGGATGTAGTCGTAGGCCCCCGCCTCCATGCCGGACTCCATCTCGTTCTGCTGCCCTTTGGCCGAAAGGAAGACAATGGGGGTGTCCTGCAGCCCGTCGAGGGCCTTGATCGCACGGCACGCCTCATAGCCGGTCATACGCGGCATCCGCACATCGAGCAGGATGAGATCGGGCTTGTTTTGGGGAACCAGCTCGACCGCCTCGGCCCCGTTGCGCGCCGTGATCACTTCATGGCCGCCGAACTTCAGCGTGAACTCGATTAAGTCGCGGATGTCGCGTTCGTCCTCGGCAATCAGTATGCGAGCCATCGGCACAACCATCACTCTCCACTAGCCTGCGCCGCCCTGTCCAGCGCCTCGCTGTCTGGCGCGTGCGCGGGCAGCATCACATAGAACGTCGTCCCCTGTCCGGCCTGGCTGTCGAACCAGATGCGGCCCTGATGAAACTCCACCAGCTCGCGCACGATAGACAGCCCCAGCCCGGTGCCAGGGGTATCGAGCACTAATTCGTGCGTGTCTTCGCCGCGAAAGAATCGCTCGAAGACGCGCCCGGCGATCTCCGGCGGGATGCCGATGCCGGTATCCGTCACGGAGAGAATCACCGGGTCGTCTGGTCTGTCGCGGCGGGCGGCCAGGGTGATGGTGCCGCCCTCTGGCGTGTAGTTGAAGGCGTTGTCGGCCAGGTTGGTCAGAATCTGGGCCACCTTGTCGTAGTCGCCCCACACAGTCAACGACGGGTCGGCGGGCACGTCCGCGACAACCTGCATGGTCCGCCCCTCATCTTTGCAGCGACCACGCAGGTGCGCCGCCGTCCGCTCGACCACGCCGGGCACGTCCACCGGGCCGAAGCGCATCTCGACGCGCCCCTGGTCAATGCGCGAGATGTCAAGCAGGTCATTGACCAGCTTGGTCAGGCGGTCGGCATTGTGCTTGATCGTCTCCAGGAAGCCGCGCTGCTGAGGGGCCATGTCGCCGGCAGCGCCCAGCAGCAACAGGTCGGCGTAGCCCTTGATCGAAGTCATGGGCGTGCGCAGCTCGTGCGAGACCGTCGCCACGAACTCGCTCTTGAGCCGGTCTACTTCGACCTCGCGCGTGATGTCGCGGAAGACGGACACCGTGCCCAGGAACTGGTCGCCCAGGACGACCGGCGACACGCGCACGCTGATCACGCGCTTGTCTTCCAGTTCCAGGCGCTCTTCCAGGTACTCGCCCGGCTCGTAACTCGCCGGATCGCGCTGCCAGCGCTGCACGGCGCTGGCCCAGCGCGCGCGCCCGGTCCCATACAGCCCGGCCACGTCTGCCGTCGAGCGGCCCAGCACGACCTCGACCGGCAGTCCCAGGATGCGCGACGCCGTCTGGTTGAAGACGATGATCTCGCCGTGCTCGTCGGCGACCATCACGCCGTCCGCCACCGAGTCCAGGATGGCCGCGCTCTTGGTCGCCTCGACCTGTTCCTGGCGCAGCAGCGCGCCCAGCCGGTCGGCCTGGTCGCGGATCAGCCCGTACAACTCGGCGTTGTTCATGGCGTTGGCGACCTGGTGCGCTGCCGCCGTCACCAGTCGCAGGTGCTCCTGGCCGAAGACGGCGGGCCGGTCGCTGTAGAGCGCGATCGCGCCCAGAATATCCTCGTTGGTCTCAATCAGGGCGACCAGCGCCGCGCGCGGCTCCGCGCCGCCCGTGCTTAGTTGCAGCCAGCGCGAGTCGCTCTGCGCGTCGTCCACCACGACCGCTTTGCGATGGCGCACGGCCCAGCCGGTCAGGCCCTGGCCCAGCGCCAGCGAGGGCGGCTCTGCGCCTTCGGGGACCGCCTGCTCGCCCGGCTCGCCGAAGCGCGCGCGGACGACCAGCCGCTCGGTTTCCGCGTTGATCTGCAGAATCGCGCCCTGCACCGCGCCCACCGCGCGAGCGACCATCTCCAGCGCGCGGTGGAGCAGGCGCTCCATGTCCAGGCTGGTGGCCAGCTCGGTGGTGATGCCGTACAGCGTGGCAAGCTGCTGGCGCTCCTGTTCCAGCTCGGCGGTGCGCTCGCGGACGCGCTGCTCCAGCTCCTCGGCCAGCTCCAGCGTTTGCTGGAAGAGGCGGGTGCTCTGCACGGCGATGCTCAACTGCGCGCCGATGGTGGTCAGGGTGCGCCCGTCGCTGAGCGTGAACGTCAGCGGATCGCGGTCATCGCGCACGGCCAGCACGCCGATCACTTCGTCGCCGACCAGCAGTGGCACGCCCAGGAAGCAGCGTGCGTCGGGCATCATCGTCTCGATTCCCAGGCTGTGTCGCGCGCTCTCGGCGGTCTCGCCGGCCAGCAGCAGCGGCGCTCTGCGCCGGATGATCGTCGAGAACTCGTCGTTGCCCAGCGGGCGCGGCGGCTCGTCCAGCGGACGGTCCTCAGTCACCAGGGTGGCCAGCGGGAAGCTGATCTGCTCGCTGGCGCTGTCGTACAGCGCCACGTACAAGTGCTCGGCGTCGGTCAGGCTGGGCAGCAGCGCGTCAATCACCGTCAGCAGGTCTTGCAGCGTATCCGCCGCCGACAGCCCGCTCGATATTTCGGTGATCACGTACAACTCTTCGACCGTGCGCCGCGTCTCGGTTTGCAGGCGCGCGTTCTCGATGGAGATGGCCGCCTGGCTGGCCAATGCCTGGGCCAGGCGCAGCGCGCCAGTGGGGAAGCGGCGCATCGGATCAAGCTGCTCGACTTCGACCAGGCCGATGGCGATGTCGTTGACCACCAGGGGGATGAGCATCCGCGTCGCCGCCGCATGGCGGGCCATCAGGTCGCGCTCGCCGGGCGGCAGGTCTTCCTGGTTGGCGCGGATAACCACAAGCTCGCGCTCGCGCAGCGCTCTGGCGCGCAGGGGATAAGGAGCCAGGCTGTACACATCGCCGGGCTGCTCACCCGGCCCACCGGCAGGCCGGGCGCTGATCTCGCCGTGCACAGTCAGCGTATCGCTCACGTCGTCCCACAAATAGACCGCGCAGGTGTCCGCGTCCAGCGCGCCGAGCATCTGCATCGTCACGCGGCGAGCCACTTCGTTGAGATCGAGCGTGACCGCCGTCGCCTGCGCCGACTCGAAGAGCGTCTCCAGTTCGCGCGTGCGCAGCACCGTCTGCTCGAACAAGGCCGCGTTCTGCACGGCAATAGCCGCCTGGCTGGCGATGGTCTGGGCCAGCTCGATCTGCTCGTCGGTGAAGACGCGCCCTGCCAGCAGCGCGTCCAGGCGCAGCACGCCGATCACCTGCCCGCCGGCGACCAGCGGCACCAGCAGCGAGCGCTGCACGTCCTGGCGGCGCATCCACTGCTGCGCCGCTTCGTACAGATCGCCGCCGTTTGCCCGTTCGACGACCAGCGGGATCAGCTCCTCCTGCACGCGGCGCAGCGCCGCATCGCTGGCCAGGTCAATGACCTGTTCGGGCGGGGCATCGCCGCGCGGGTATTCGACAATAACCACGCCCTGGCCGCGCTCCGCGTCCATGTGCAGCGCCGCGCCTTCGCCGATGCCGAGCGAGATCGCTGTCTCGCGCAGGGCGATCTCGAAAATGTTTTCCAGGTCGAGCGTCTGGGCCAGCGCCAGGGCCACACGGTTGAGCAGGGCCATGCGCTGCGCCTGCGCGTCCAGCGCGGTAGCGCGCTCCTGCGCCCTGGCGAACAGGCGCACGTTCTCCAGCGACACCGCCGACAGGTTGGCCAGGCGCTGGATGAGGTCGCGGTTCTCCTCGAAGCCGAAGGCGTTCTCAAGCTCTGTGCCCAGATGGAGCACGCCAATGGCCTGCACGCCGGAGATCATCGGGACGAGCAGCGTGCTGCGCTCGCCGCTTTCGTACCACGCGCCCAGGTCGGTGTGCTGCGTGCGGGCCGCCTCGTCGCGCTCAAGCTGGTAGAAGTGGGCGGTCGCCAGCCGGAACGCTTCCCAGGTCGCTGTGCCGGCAGCGTCGCGCGGCACGTCGCGCGCCACGTCAACCGCGGGGCCGCTGAGGACATCGGCCTGGTAGACCTCGAAGTGCCGGGCCGTCTCGTCGTAGACGGCGACGCTCATGCGCGTGAAGGGCACCAGCCGCCCCAGGCCGCGCGCCACAGCCGCGACCACCTGCTCCGGGCGGATGGAAGCCGAGACCGCCTCCATCACCTCGTTGAGGCGCTGCTCCTGCTCGGCGGCGCTGGCCGTCTCCTGGGTGAGGCGCGTCGTCTCGATGGCCGCCGCCGCCTGCGACGCGAACAGCTCAAAGGGCAGCAGCGAGGCTTCGGTCGGGGCGCGCCCATCCGCCGGGCTGTCCATAGCGATGATGCCGATAATACGCTGCTGGTCGTGGCCGATGAGCGGCAGATAGAGCATATCGAGCGGGTGCCAGTGGTCGGCGGGGACGGGGTGCGCGGCGTCGGCGCGCTCCTTCAGCACGTTGGCGCGCACCCAGGGATGGTCGTAGCGCAGGTAGTAGCCCGCGCCCAGCTTCAGATCGTAGAAGCGCAGGTCGTTGATCCAGCGCCGCCACACCGCGCCGGGGATGATCTCGTTCTGCAAGCGGGCCACTTCGCCGGGCGCATAGCCCACCTGGATCAGCGCGGTCGGCTCCAGGCGCTCGTCGCGCAGCGTGATCACCACGTGGCCCCAGCCCGCCTCGTGAATGCCCTCAGCGACCACTTGCAGGCGGGTCGGAACGTCCTTGGCCGCCTGAATCTTGCTGGCGACGCGGTGAAGCTGGGCCAGGCGGTCGCGCTCGCGGCGGGTGGCCTCCGCCTCGTGCTGCAGGCGCTCGACCAGGCGGTAGTTCTCGATGCTGAAGGCGGCCTGCCCGGCGAAGATCTCCAGCGCCTCGACGGTGGCGAAGGTGGGCCGGCGGCCCGACTGCGGCTCGTCCACGCTGATCAGCCCCAGCAACTGCCCGCCCGACCCGCTGAGCGGGATGAGCAGCAGGTCGTCCGGGTGCCAGGCGCGCGGGCCGCTGCCCATGCGCTCTTGCAGCACGGAATAGGTGGACAGCCCGGCGGTGAGCTGCCCGGCACCCTCGGCGGGCAGGAAGTAGCTGTTGCTGATGCGGTAGCTCTCCTGCATCAGGCTGTGGGCCTGTTCGAGCGGGGGTGTGGTCTGGCGCAGTTCCTCAAAGGCGGCCAGCGGCAGCCCGGCCTGAGCCGTGCGGCGCAGCACGCTGCCCCCTTCGTCCACGACGCTGATCAGCACGGCGTTGAAGCCCACCGTCTCCTGAATGCTGTGCGCCACCTCTTCGAGCAGCTCCTGCAGGCTGGCCCCGGCGCGGAACATTTCGCCCAACTCGAAGATGCGGCCCATGCGCTCGGCGCGCACGCGCAGCGCGCGGTTGGCCTCGATCTGCTCCTGGTAGCGGCGCGCATTGGTGATGGCGACGGTGGCCTGGTCGGTCAGCACGACGGCGAAACCGGCCACGCTCTGGCTGAAGACCTCCGGTCGGTCGCTGTGAAGGTGGATCAGGCCGATCACCTGGTCGCCAAAGGTGATGGGCACGGCCAGGGCCGAGCGCGCGCTGGCCGGGCGCGCCTGGAGCGCGCTGCCCTGATAATCGTCTACGGTCACCATTTCACCGCTGAGGATCGCCGCCCGCTCGATCGGGGCCAGGTCGCGCAGCACGCGCCCCTCGCCAAAGCGCCGCTGGATCACCGGCCTGTCCGGGCGCTCCCATTCGTCACGGTCGGCCAGCAGGACGATGCTCGCGGCGCTGGCATCCGTCGAGCGCAGGGCCTCCTGGCGGATGGCGTCGAGGATACGATCCAGGTCCAGCGTGCTGCTCAGCTCGTGGGTGACGCGGCCCAGGGCGTTCAGTTCCTGCACGCGGGCGTGCAAATCCTGGTCGCTGGTCGTGCCCAGGCGCATCCGGTCTACCATCGCCGCGACCTGGGTGGCGATTGCCGCCAGCAGGTCTACATCGCCTTCGTCATAGGGCACGCCGACAGCGCGGTTGGCGACGGTAAGCTCGCCGATGCAGCGATCCTGGATGGTGAGAGGCACCTGCACCCAGTCGCGCAGGGCGAAGCGCTCGACCAGCGGGCGGTACTGGGGCAGCACGCGCCCGTCCGCCGGCAGGTTATGGCTGAGCAAGGGCCGCCGCGAGACGAGCACGCTCTGCTCAAAACCGGGCGCGTAGGCGTCAATGCGGAAAGGCGCGCTGAGCGCGGCCCCCCACACATACTGCGGGTCGAGCACCAGCGCCCCGCTGCTCTCCTCGACCAGCGCCAGCGCCACGTAGCCGGACTGCGCGACGTTGGCGACGGCGATGAGCACCTCCTCGACGGTCTCCTGGGTGGGGATGCCGTGCGTGGTCATGGCGGCGATGGCCCGCAGCCCCTCGGCTTCGTGCGTGCGGCGCTGCATCTCACCGTACAGGCGGGCGTTGTCAATGAGCATGGCCGCCTGCCCGGCGAAGACGGCCAGCAGGTGCGCGTCGTCCTGGCTGAAGCCGCGCCCATCACGCCGGTTGGCTACCTGGATCATGCCCAGCCGTCCCCCGCCGGACACCAGGGCGGCCACGACCGTCTGGCGCATCCCCATCTCGGCGGCCAGCGCGCCCAGCGCCGTTTCCGCTGCTGCCGGGTCGCCCTGCAAATCGTTGCACAGCCAGGTGTCCTGTTCCTGCCACAGCCGCGCGACCGGACTCTCCGGCGGCGAGGGCACCTGGTAGAAGCGCACGCGCTCCTCGTCGTCCATGCCGAAGAAAGGCCGCTGGCTGACCAGCACCTGTTCCTCGCTGTCATAGAGCAGGATGCCGCACAGCTCTGCGTCAAGCTGGGCGGCGATGCGCGCCGTCATCTGGGCGTATAGCTCGGCGGGGTTGCGCAGCGCGCCGCTGGCCTGGGCGATCTGCTGCAAGCCGCCCAGGGCGTGCGCGCGGCGCTGAGCCTGCGCGTACAGGCGCGCGTTGTCCAGCAGGGCCGCCACTGGCGCGGACAGCGCGACCAACTGGCGCAGGTCGCTTTCGCCAAAACGGGCTTCTTCGCGCGCGTTGGCGACCAGCAGCAGGCCCACCCGCCGCGCGCCGGCCGCCAGCGGGATCAGGGCCAGGCTGTGTATGGTGATGGCCGTGATAATCTGGCTGAGACCCAGCGCGCGCAACAGGTCTTCGCCCGGCTCGTTGGTCAGCCAGGCGGTGCCTTCGCGCCAGACACGGGCCAGCTCTTCCCCGTCAGCGAGAGCAGCGCGGTGCCCGGCGATGCGCACGTCCGGCACGCCATGGAAAGGCGTCTGGGCGGAGAGAATCTGCTGCTCCTCGTCGTAGAGCAGCACGCCGCAGATCTCGGCCTGCACCAGGGCGGCCACGCGCTCGGTAAGCTGGGCGAGCAGGGTCGGCGTGTCGCCCAGCCAGCCGAACGTCTCGGCGACCTGGCGCACGCCGGCTAGCTCGTCCAGGCGCTCGGTCTGCGCCTGGGCGAAACGGGCCATCTGCAGCGCCGCCGCCACCTGCCCGGCGACCGCTTCCAGCAGCGCCAGCTCGCGCCGTCCGAACGCCCCGCGCGCATGGTGCGACAGCTCCAGCGTGCCGATACAGCGATCCCCGGCCAGCAGCGGCACGCCGACATAGCTCTGGAAGGCAGCGGCCTCCGCCTGGGGCTGCACGTCGTTGCGCGCGCTCACGTCTTCAATGAGCAGCGGCTGGCGGTACATGGCGATCCAGCCCGTGTAGCCCTCGCCTGGCGCGTAGGCTGCCTCGCGCGCTGCGCTGTCGAGGGGAGCCAGGCCGCCCGTCTCGGCGCGGCGCGCGCCGCCCACCGGGCGCAGCCGGTCACCCTCTGCGTCGGCCAGGGTGATCTCCGCTGTGTCGAAGGCGATGACCGACTCCAGGCTGGCCAGGATCGCTTCTGCCAGCGCCGGGAGGTCGGTGCTGGTCGCTGCCGCCCGGCTGATGTCTTCGGCAATGGACAGGGCGCGCAGCGGGTCGAACTCGACCGGGGCGGCGGGCGCGTCGCCGCTTCGCTCGCGCAGCAGCAGCACCATGCGCTCGCCGTCGGGGGTGGGGATGAGATGGGAGACAGCCTCGACCTGGCGCGGGCCGATGCGCAGCGCGGCTCGTCCGGGCTGGGCGAGCAGATCGTAGAATGTTTCGGCAGGGCGCACCTGGCGGGCCATGACGGTCAGGGTGGGCGTTTCGCTGTCCAGCCCGAGCCAGCGGCGCGCTGACTCGTTGGCGAAGACGACGTGCCCGCGCCCCTCGGCCACAATCACTGCGTCGTCGCTGGACAGCAGACTCATCGGCACGACGGGCCGCGCCAGAGCCTCATGACCGACGTCCAGGCCGCGCTGCGCCTGGCGCACCAGCACGAACAGCCAGGCGAAGAAGATCAGGCCGATGAGGATGAGAGAGAATTCAAGCATCGGTCATCGCTCGCGCACTCTCAGGGTGCCGTAGCGCGGTCGAGAGCGAGGGGCGCGCGGCGCGCTACCATTCGGTGGTGATCGTTGTCTGCGCGCCGGCGCCCCCGTGCCGGCGGCTCTCGGCAGCCATCTCGGTGATCTCGCGGATGTCGGCGAACTGCCGCGTCGCATTGCTGACCCAGCCGATAGCCAGGGACATCAAAGGCACCTTGTCGTTGTCTTTCATCATGAAACCGCGCTCGCGGTCAATGAAGGAGTAATGAGTCTGGACTTCTTCGGCGAAACGCTCGGTCAGCCGCCTGAGCATGGTCTCGGCTTTGTCGGAATAGGTGATAATCGCGAAATTGTCGCTGCCGGCGTGCCCGGCGAAATCTTCCGGCGTGCCCAGCTCGTCGAGCACTTCGCCCACCAGCAGCGCCATGAAGCGCAGCACGTCGTTGGCGGCCACGAAGCCGTAGACATCCTTGAACGCCTCGTAGTCTTGCAGCCGAACGTCCAGATAGGCCCAGGTCTTGTCTTCGCGCATGACCTCGCGCAGCTTCTCTTCGATCAGGCCGCTGCTGGGCAGGCCGCTGTTGGGGTCGGTGTAGTGGTCGCGCGCGGCGCGCTCGATCTGGTTCTTGACGCGCAGCTTCAGCTCTTCGATGTCGAACGGCTTGGTGATGTAGTCGTCGGCCCCCAGTTCCAGGCCGGCGATCTTGTCGCTGCGCTCGTCCTTCTGCGTCAGGAAGATGATCGGAATGTGGCTGGTGCGCGCCGTCGAGCGAAGCTGGCGGCAGACATCATAGCCGTTCATGTCGGGCAGCATGATGTCCAGCACAATTAGCTGGGGGAGCTGCTTGCGCGTGAGTTGCAACACATCGCCGCCGCGCGGGGCGACCTGGACCTCGTAGCCCTGCCCGCTGAAGTAAATCCGCAGCATGTTCGAGATGTCGAAGTCGTCTTCCACAACCAGGATTCTGCCCTTGCCCATCCCTGTGCATCCTTCCCATAGGTGGGGCCGCATCTGGCAAGCGAAAACGCCGCGCGCTGCCGGCACGCACCCCCCCACGCGGGAGTCTGGCGCGCGCTATGCTGACTCGCTGGCAGCCCCACTATACCATGAGAACGCCGATAGGACAGCTTCAGCGCCGCAGCCTGTCCCGCAAGGAGCAAGCCGGCCAGGCTGGTTTCACACAATTTTCACACGATTTCTGATCTCGCTCCCGCCCGGCGCAGCGAGATCGGGGGGAAGGGCCGGGGATGGGGGGCAGGCTGGCGGAAGTCCGCCGTTCGAGCGCCCACCCCCGCTACGCCCGCCGCGCCCGCTCGCGCACGGCGGCGATCTGCGCGTCGGTGACGACACGCTCGAAGCTGCGAAAACCGCTCAGCCGGAAGCCGTGCCGCGCTGCGATCGCGCCGATCTCTTCCACCTGGGCCAGCGTGATCTGCTTGCCCACGCTGTAGTCTTCGTAGCGCCCTTCCAGGGCCAGGGCCATCGTCTCGGCCATGCAGGCGTAGGCTTTGCCGGGCGGGAAGCCGAAATCGAAGCCAAAGTCCACCGGCCCCGGCACCTCGACCATCCCGCCGTCAATGACCAGCACATCGTCGCGCAGCTCTGCCACGCGCCGCGCCACGTCGCGCGGGCGGGCTACGTCGCACACCACCGCGCCCGACCTGAGATGCTCCGGCTCGATCACGGCGGTGGTGGCGCTGGTCACGCTCAGCACCAGGCTCGCCTCGCTGATCGCGTTCAGGTCGGTCCCGCTGCGCACGCGCGCCCGCTGGCCGCTGCATTGCGCGTGCACGTCGGCCAGCGTCTCTGCGTGCCGCCCGATCAGGATCAGCTCGGCCACTTCGCGGGCCAGGATTTGCGCGCACACCTGCCCGATCGCGCCGGTGGCCCCCACGACCG
The DNA here is from genome assembly GCA_023382715.1 of Anaerolineae bacterium. GTDB lineage: Bacteria > Chloroflexota > Anaerolineae > Aggregatilineales > Aggregatilineaceae > UBA2029. The sequence continues at coordinate 19,970 of JAHDWP010000009.1, read as the reverse complement.
CCGCCGTAGACTCGTCCATGCGCAGCCCCATCCGGCGCGCTGCCTCGCGCACCGCAGCCACGGCCATGCTGACCGTGTAGGCGTCGCCGGTGGTGACGGGGATGTTCAGCCGCCGGGCGATCGTCTCGCCGGCGTCGCCCACCACGGACGTGTACGCGCCCAGCCCCAGGATGCGCGCGCCCAACCGCTCGGCCATGTGCCCGCAGGCGACGATCTTGCGGTAGACCGTTTCCACCGGCAGGCTGAGCATGGTCTTGGGCGTGAACGGGCAGGCGATGAACCAGCCGCGCACCTCTCTGCCCGTCGCCGCCGAGTGCACGCCGCTGATCTCGGAGATGTAGACCGGGGGGAAGAAGCGCGAAAAGAAGTTGATCTGCCCTTCGCTCAGCAGCTTGCCCAGCAGCGGGTACTTGCGAGCGACATCGGACTTGGGATCAATGGGATGGATGATGAAGGCGAAAGTGTCAGCGTCGCTCATAGGTTCGGATGGCTGTTACCACGGCTCCAGGAACGCTTCTTCAGATTCGGCCACGCGCGGATAGCGCCGCCGGTGCTGCTTGGCGATGGAAGCGCGCACCTTGTGGTGATCGCTCTCCTCATAGCTGACGTTACGGTTGATCACCCGGCGCTCTGGCGAGGCGAACAGCACCACGTCCGATTCGACCACGCGGGCGGGCATGACCACTAACCCCGATCCCAGGCGTGCGTTGTGCCCCACGCAGCTTCCCAACACGGGCTGGCCGGTGTCTTCGAGCTGATCGTAGGCGTTCAGCGCGCGCAGCGGCACCGGCAGCAGGTTGAAGTCGGTGAAGGTCGTGCCCGCGCCCACGAAGCTGTTGCGCCCGATGACGCCCATCTGGATGCACGTGTTCTGGGCGATGATCGAGTATTCCATGATCGTGGACATGAACAGCGCCGCCCGAAAAGGCAGGAAGCAGTGACTGCCCACCACGCTGAGCATGATCTGGCAGCCCTGGGCGATGTTCACGTTGTCGCCGATGATCGAGTTGTCCAGGACCACGCCCGGCCCGATGGCACAGTTGCGCCCGATGGTCGTCGGGCCGAGGATGACCGCCGACGGGTCAATCGTCGTGCCTTCGCCCACCTGCACCACCTCGGAAGAGGTGAGCACCTGCTTCTGCTCGACGATGGCCCGCCAGAGCATCCGCAGCGCCAGCAGATTGTGCTCGGTGACGCGCTTCTCGAAACGCTTGCCGCGCGAGAATACGCCCAGGATGACGTTGGCGAAGTAGAGGTGCACCCAGCTATCAATGGACAGGCAGGTGCGCTCGGTGAGCAGGTGCGTCAGGTCGAGATCGCGCGCGATCTCTCCTTCGGTGGCGGCTGGGCGCAGATTGGCCATCGAGTCCGGCACGTTGTAGTAGCCGATCTCCTTGCAATCGCTGGCGATGGGGATGGGCTGCCATTTGTGCGGCTCGGCATAGCCATCGGGGAAGTACCACAGATCGAGCGGGTAATAGAGCGGCGCGCGGTCGCCCACCGGCCTGAGCCGCGACAGGGGAACGGCATACTTCAGCCAGGCGGCGTCGTTGGCGGCCAGCGCCGCCCGGCAGGGCACGCCGCTGGCGCGCGCCTGATTGTAGAATACGCCGAAGAACTCCTCGTCGAAATACAGGTTGTCGCGGTAGACGATCAGCTCGTCGCCGCGCTCGGCGAGCCGGGCCAGGTCGTGAATCGAGGCCAGGGGCGGCTCGACGCTGGCCGGGCCGCCCAGCGCGTCGAGCACGTCGGCGTGGTGAATCTTGAGCGGCTTGTTCAGGATGCTCAGATCGCGCGCCGGCTCGTTGAACGGCGCGATCAGACGGTTCTCCTCGATCACGAAGCGGCGCAGCTTGCGGAACCGGCGCATCATCTCACCTCGCTCGGAGTGACAGTCGTCAGCGGTCGGTCATCAGTCATCAGTGATCGGCTGTGGGTTGTTAGCCGTAGTAACCGGTTGCTGGTTATCAGTATCGCGCAGCCGGGGCCAGAGGGCAATTCGGCGGGGGCGTGCAAAGGTTGACAGCGACGCGCCAGGCGCAGAGCATTGACCTCACTCCCAGCCGCGCCAGCGCCGAGCGGGGGTGAGGTCAGCCAGGGCGCAGCAGAGCAGCGCCCCTGCCTGACAGGTTTTGCACGCACCCATTCGGCGGCGGGGGGCGTTGCGCGGAAGTCTGGCCCTGGAGCGCGGGTGCCGGTGTCTTACCTCCCGCTGTTTCGTCGTTTGCCCTCTGACCAATTGTTCGCTAGTCTCTGCTGCGACGAACTGAGCTTCGCCCGCTGGCTGACGGTCAGCCGGCGCCGCCTGCGTGACAGGAGCAAGGAAAGCGAGAGCACATACCCTATGGAGACGATCGAGCAACTCAAGACGCACCTGGCCGACGTGGTGCATCTCGGCCACGCCGCCGCAGTGCTGGGCTGGGATCAGCAGGTGAACATGCCGCCGGGCGGCGCGCCAGCCCGCGCCGAGCAGTTGGCCACGCTCAGCCGCCTGGCCCACGAGAAATTCACGGCTGAGGAGACCGGGCGGCTGATTGAAGCCGCTGCTGCTCACCTGGACGGCCTGAGCTACGACAGCGATGAGGCGGCGCTGGTGCGCGTCGTCAAGCACGATTACGAGCTGGCCACGCGCGTGCCGACCGCACTCGTCGCCGAACTGGCCCGCGTCACGTCGCAGGCGCACGAAGTGTGGGCCAGGGCGCGCGCCGAAGCTAATTTTGCGGCATTCGTGCCCATGCTGGAGCGCATCCTCGACCTCAAGCGCCAGGAGGCTGAGGCGCTCGGCTACCAGGAGCGCATGTACGATGCCCTGCTGGACCAGTACGAGCCGCACATGAAGACCGCCGATGTGGAGCGCCTGTTCGACGAGCTGCGCGCCGAGTTGGTGCCCTTCGTCGCCCAGGTGTTCGCCAACTTCGACGCTGTTGACGACGCGCCCATACGCAGGAAATACGACGTTGCCGGGCAGGCGGAGTTCGGCCTGAAGGTGATCGAGCGCCTCGGCTACGATATGGCGCGCGGTCGCCAGGACAAGTCTGTCCATCCCTTCACCACCGAGTTTTCGATTGGCGACGTGCGCATCACGACGCGCTACCTCGAAGACTGGATGCCCTCGGCGCTGTTCGGCTCGATCCACGAAGCGGGGCACGCCATGTACGAGCAGGGCGTCAGCCCGCTGCTGGAAGGGACTTCCCTGGCCAGGGGCACTTCGCTGGGCGTGCACGAGAGCCAGTCGCGCCTGTGGGAGAACGTGGTCGGGCGGAGCCGGACTTTCTGGGGCGTCTTCTATGGCGACCTGCAGAAGCTATTCCCGGAGCAACTGGCGGGCGTCAGCCTGGCCGCGTTCTACAAGGCGATCAATGCCGTGACGCGCTCGCTGATCCGCGTCGAGGCCGACGAAGTGACCTACAACCTGCACATCATGCTGCGCTTCGAGCTGGAGAAAGACCTGCTCGAAGGAAGGCTCCCCGTGCGCGAGCTGCGCGATGCCTGGAATGCCAAGATGGAGGCGTACCTGGGCATCACCCCGCCAGACGATGGCAAGCACGGCGTGCTTCAGGACGTGCACTGGTCTTCGGGGCTGATCGGTTACTTCCCGACCTATTCGCTGGGCAACTTCCTGTCGGTGCAGTACTGGGACAAAGCGCTGCAAGACGTGCCGTCCATCCCGGACGACATCGCGCGCGGCGAATTTGGCTCGCTGCTGGGCTGGCTGCGCAAGAACATTCACCAGCACGGGCGCAAATACTGGCCCGCCGAGCTGACGCAGCGCGTGACCGGCGAGCCGATCCAGGTGGGGCCGTTCCTGCGCTATCTCAAGGAGAAGTACACGGACATCTACGGGCTGTAGAGAGGGTGATTGGTTTTTGGTGAGGGCTGAGTGCGTTCTACCAACCGCCAACCACCAATAACTAACCACCAATGCCCCTGACAACAGCAAACCCCGCCGAACGGCGGGGTTTGCTGTTGCGATCGGGGGCGCTCAGTCGCCGCCAAACAGCCAGCGCAGCAGGCGGCGCAGCGGCCCCTCGCGCTTTGGCTCTTTGATCGTCGTGTTGCCCAGCCGGTCAATGGTGATGACCATGAACCGGTTGCGATGAATGGCCTCTTTTAGCTCCATCCGCTTGTTGCGCGGGATCAGGTAGGCCTCCAGGCGCTCTTTTGCCTCGTTGGAGCGGATGCTCGCCGGGCGCCAATCGTCGTTGTGAAGCTCGATGGTGCGCATCAGCAGGATGTAGCGTTCCTGCATGGTCAGCATGTTGGATTCCGGCTCCGGGTCGTAGCCGGTTGGGGGAGGGCTGACGAAGGGCGGGTCCACATAATAGCCGGCATTGACTGGCGCGATGTTGACCGGCGCGTACCCATAGTCGCTGGCGCGCAAGTCGTCGGCGACCTGCTCGCTGGCCGGATAAACGCGTGTGGCGGCCCGGCGCTCATCGGGGTAGAGCGGGGCGGTCGGGCGCTGTGGATACCTCTCGTCGCCTCCATAAGGGTACGATTCATGCGCCTCTGGAGCGATGTAAGGCTCCTCTTGCTGAGGCGGCGAATCCCAGTACTCGGCGGGAGGATCGGTGCGTCGTGGAGGAGTTTGGCGCCCCCGGGGAACGCCCGCACCCCAATGATTGTCAGGACGCGGCGGCGCAAGTCGTCCCCGTGAACGGTGATCGTCGTGAGTCATCCAGGTCCCTCCCTAATGGTCTGCCCCCGCTGGATGCTTCTGTAAAGAATGGGTTGGGCACGCCCTATTCCGCCTACGCGCGGTATCCGGTCGCGGCACGGCCCAAATCTATAAGCGGCAGTGTGCGTGTTCGCGGCCTGGATGGAGCTGGTAATAAAAGTTGATCACAAGTCGCATGCCCAACGACTGTTGGTACTACGGTACCTTAGTATAGCATTTCACGCAAGCGTAGACCAGGCATCAGGGGCCGTCGGAGAGCAAAATGAGAGGCATTTTCACAAATTATTCATAAACCTTAATCAAACCTATTCTAAACCTTAATTAATCATTCATGTTTCACTCATTGAGCAGCGCCTCTAGCTCCTCCCGTCCGTCCCCCTCAGCGCCAATGCCGAACGCCCCTTCTGCCAGAAGCTGGACATTGCCGAGCGCCGCACAGCGCACCGCGCAGACCAGGCGGCCCTGCGCGCGCGCGAAACGCGCCGCGTGCAGGCTGCCACTGTCCGGCCCGGCCTCGACCACGATCACCGCGCGGCTCAGCCCGCTGATGATCCGGTTGCGCGCCACCAACGCCGAGGCCGACGGGTTGGCGTCCGGGTGAGACTCCGACAGCAGCGCGCCGCGCGCCAACACACGCGCGACCAGCGGCGCGTTGGCGGGCGGGTAGACGACGCGCGCGCCGCTGCCGAGCACAGCTAACGTCCGTCCGCCGCAGGCCAGCGCCGCCTTGTGGGCGAGCGTATCAATGCCCGCCGCCAGCCCGCTGACCACCGTCCAGCCGCGCGCCGCGAAATGCGCTGTCAGCGCGTGTGCCGTCTGCCGCGCCTGGAGACTGGGGCGGCGCGTGCCGACGATGGCGATGGCGCGGGCGTCTTCCGGCGCCAGCGCCCCGCGCTGGAACAGCACCACCGGCGCGTCCGGCAGCCCGCGCAGCGCGATGGGATAGCCCGGCTGATCGCGCTGTAGCACCGCGATGCCCTCTGCGAGCCAGCTCGCCAGCGCCGCCTGCACGGCTGACACGTCGGCGGCGCGGATGGCCACGGCCAGCTTGGGGCCGATGCCGGGGACGGTCTTCAGTTCCGCCGCGCTCGCGCTCAGCACGGCGTCCAGCGAGCCGAAGCGGTCGAGCAGCCGGGCGATGGTCTGGCTGCCCAGATGAGGGATCAGACTGAGGGCGACCCATTGGGCCAGCGTAGCGTTGTTGGTGCACATACCCGGCTCCCTAACGTGGACATGTGCATAGCCTACTCACCGCAGTGCCGGTTGGCAAACGCGATGGTGCGCGCACGGGGGGGCGGCGGCGCCTGCTGCCGGGCGAAAGCGATCCTTTCTCCCGCTTGTGAGAAGGGCCGGAGAGGGGGGTAAAGATACCTCGCAAACGGCCTCAGAGCTTCCCCCGGCGACAGGCCGTTCGTGGCCCCCCCGCTTGCGCGCGTGCAAAATCTGTCGGGCGGTAGGGGCGCTGCCCTGCTGCGCCCCGGCTTACCTCACCCCCGCGCGGCGCTGACCACCCTGGCACGCACCTCCCGCTTGCGCGCGTTGTTCAATCTGCGCGAGCGGCGGTAGAATAAGGGCGCGATTGAAGCCCTGAGCCGGCACGTCGCACATCCGATCAGGCGAGTCGGTATGCCACATATCCTGATTTGTTACGCGCCGTCCGACCACGCTTTCGCCCGGCACCTGGCCGTGCAGTTGGAGCAGCGCGGCATCGTGATCTGGCCCGTACCCGATCCTGGCCGCCGCAGCGAAAAGATGCCAGCGGACGATGCGAGCGCGCTGGCCGCGGCGTCGCACGTGCTGATCGTGCTCTCTACGGCCAGCACTGCGCCGGACGCATCTCCGCACTGGACGCCTGCGCTACAGGGTGAGGCGGAGATCGTGCTGGTGCTGCGCGATGAATGCGCGATCCCGTCAGAGCTGACCGGGTATCCGGCGGTCAACTTCGAGGGGCAGTTCCTGCTGGCCTTCGAAGAGCTGGCGAGCCGCCTGATTACGGCGGGCGCGCCGACGCGCCCGCTGACCGTCGAGCATCCGCCGCCTGTCGCCAAGCGCGATCTGTTGCCGCTGCACATGCCGGCTGAGCGCTGCTGGCGCGAAGACCGGCTGCGCATCAATTACACGCTGCCGATCATCCTCACCGCGGACGAGTTGCAGACCCGCCTGCCCGCCTTCCTGGCTCAGGCCGAGTTCGAACTGGACGAGGCCACTTCCGAAGAGGTGCGCGGGCGAAGGCGGCGACACTTTCCGCTGTTCGACCCGCGCCGCGCTGAGCACATCATCATCATCCGGCGCTACTCCGGCGATCTGGGCATCTCCTACCGCATGGCGCGCACGCAGGCCTATCACTGGCTTCCTGCTCACTATCACACCCTGGACCGCGAGGCGGCTGCCCTCTATCGCTACCTGGCGACGGGGCATCTCGACGGCCTGCTGGGGCCAGTGCACCGCCAGGCGCGGCACGCGATCTTCAGCTCGTGGGGAGCCATCGCCGCTTTCTGGGTCGTCGTGCTGCTGCTCGGCTACCTGATCGCGCGCTGACGCCCGCCCTGACGCGCTAAAGCACGTTCAGCCCCAGCCAGGTCAGCGCGCCGACGAGCAGCACGATCACCGCGCCATAGCCGAGCAGCGCGCGTATCACCTGGCCTTCGCTGGCTCCCACCGTGCTGCACCCCACCGCCACCTTGGCCGGAGACATGACGCTGATCACGGCGGCGGCGGCGGTCTGTGCGGCCAGAATTGTGGTGACGGACAGGCCGAACAGTGTGGCGGCCTCGCGCTGCAGGCCGCCGAAGACGGCGTTGCTGTTGACGTTGCTGCCCGTGACGAAGGCCCCAATCGCCCCGATGAGCGGCGCGACGAACGCATACAGGTCGCCGGGCATGGCGTCGCTCAGCCCGCGCGCCACCACGTCCACCATGCCCGCGCGCTCCATCGTCGCGGCGATGGCCACCATCATGAACACGCCCACCGCCGACTTGAGCGCCCGGCTCCCCGACTCCCCCACAACGTCGCGGGCGGTCCCTGGCCGGTACAGCCCACGCCGCCGGTAAAGCGCGTAGGCGATCAGCCCGCTGTAGGCGATGATCAGGCCGGGATGTCCAGGGATGCCGAATCCCGCGCCGTCCTCGGCGGGCACATACCAGTCGCGCCCAGTCGTCGTGGCCGGGATATCTATGGCCACCGCCCACTGTCCCAGGAAGTCCTTGACCGGCGTGACCACGCGCAGAATCAGCGTGAGCGCGATCAGCACGGCATAGCCGACCAGCGCCAGGCGCACCGACGGCAGCGGACGGTTCGCGGCGCGCGCGGCGGGCATGGGTGCCTGCGGGCTGCGGGCGCGCAGGCGCACCCAGGCGACGGATACAGCCAGCCCCGCCAGGCCTGCGCCAATCGCGCCGATCGTCCACAGGCCGTTGCTGACCAGCGCGTACTGGGCCAGGCCCATCGTCGCCCCGGTGACCAGCACATAAGGGATCGCGCGCCACACGCCGCGCCAGCCATCGAGGGCATGAGCGCCCATCAGCCCGCTGGCATAGGCGAGCAGGCCGAGCATGATCGCCGCTGGCGGGGCAAGCTGCTCGCCGGGCAGGCCGCTGGCGTTGATCAGCATCACAAACGACGCCCCCAACGAGCCGAACGTTACCACCCAGCCATGCCCGATAGCCGGGATGATCACCGCGCACACCTGTGGCACGCCCATGCCGACCAGCAGCGGCGCGACGATGGCCACCGGCACGCCGAAGCCGCCCACGCCCTGCAGGAAGGACGCGAAAACCCAGCCCAGCAGCAACACCTGGGTCATGCGGTCGGCGGTCAGGCGACCCAGCGCGTCGGTGATCACGCGCAGCGCGCCCGCCCGATCCACGATGTAGTACAGCAGCAGCGCCGCCCAGACGATGAGCGACACGTCTACCGTCAGGAGCAGCGCCTTGAGCTGCGCGTACCCGAGCACCTCAGCGCCCGCGCCGAAGCGCAGCCCGGCCACTGCCAGGGTCAGCAGCCAGCCAACGGCCCCGGCCCGGCTGCTATTCCAGCCGCGCGCGATCATCAGGCCCAGCACCGCCAGCATCGGCGCCAGGGAGAGCAGCCAATCGAGCAGCGTATAGTCCATCCGCCATCCACCGGCAACGGGGAGCAGTCCAGCGCAGCAAACGGACGCAGTGTAACCGACAACCCTTGCCACCAGCAAGCGTCCGTAAGGGCGAACACCGCCGCCGAAGCGCAGAGGAGAGGCGTATGCTTTGGGAGACTTCCCAGGGGCGCGGACGGCTGATGGTGGGTTTTCACAAGGGGGACGTGGCCAGGGCGCGGCAGAGCAGCTTCGCCACGCTTGAGGGAGCACCCATGCGCGCCAGGATTGACATCTCCGCGCCAGTTTGTTACCATGTGAAGCATCAAACGCCATACACACAGGCTGTGACGGAGAAAAGTACGCGCGCCAGCCGCCCCCAGGGAGTTCCGGCCCGTGACTGCAAGCCGGGATGAGCGCGCCCGCGCCGAAGTTCGCTCCTGAGCCGACGGGTGAACGGCTGCCCCTGCGCAGCCCGGTAGTCCGCTCCGCAAGCCCAGCGTTAACGGGGCAGCCTATCGCGCGCGGGAGCGCGCCGTAGAGCACAGAGTGAGTTGGGGTGCGCCTGCGCCCCGGCTAAGCAGGGTGGTACCGCGAGCCTGGTCTCGTCCCTGATCCGGTGAGGATCGGCGACGGGATTTTTTGTTTGTGGGCACGCTTGTGAGACAATAGGCGGTCGTGTGCGCCGCCATCCGACGAGGGGACGTATATGCTAGAGCAACTGGACGCGATCTACAGCCAGGCGCTGGCCAGGCTGGACGGCCTGACTGATGGCGAGGCGCTGGCCGAGTGGCAGCGCCGCTACCTGGGCAAAAAGGGCGAGATCACGCTGCTGCTGCGCGCGACCGGCACCCTGCCCCAGGAGCAGCGCGCCGCGTTCGGCCAGCGGGCCAACGCCCTGCGCGACGCGCTGAGCGCTGCCTATACTGAGCGTGCCACAGCCGTGCGCCAGGCCGAGCTGTCTCGCTCGCTGGAGGAGGCCCCGCTCGATGTGACGCTGCCGGGCCGGCGCGTGCCGGTCGGCGGACTGCACCCCACCACCCAGACGCTGCGCCAGATTTACGCCATCTGGGCGGAGATGGGCTTTCAGGTGTTCCGCAGCCGCGACGTGGAGGACGACGACACCAACTTCACGCTGCTCAACATCCCGCCGCATCACCCCGCGCGCGACATGTGGGACACCTTCCATACCACCACGCCGGGCGTGATCCTGCGCACGCACACCAGCCCCGGCCAGATTCGGGCCATGCATACCTACGGCGAGAATGGCACCCAGCCCATCCGCGTCATCCTGCCGGGCATGTGCTACCGCTACGAGCAGATCTCGGCGCGCAGCGAGATTCAGTTCAACCAGGTCGAGGGGCTGGCCACCGGGCGCAACATCCGCCTGACCGACCTGAAAGGCACCATCACCGAGTTCGCCCGGCGCATGTTCGGCCCGGACAAGCGGGTGCGTTTTCGCGGCTCGTACTTCCCGTTCACCGAGCCGAGCTTGGAAGTGGACATCGAATGCATCCTGTGCGGCGGCGATGGCTGCCCGGTGTGCAAATACACCGGCTGGATCGAGATCGCCGGCTGCGGGATGGTGCACCCGGTCGTGCTGCAGAATGGCGGCTACGACCCGCGCGAGTGGAGCGGCTTCGCCTTCGGCATGGGGCCGGAGCGCATGACGATGAACGTGCACGGCATCCAGGACATCCGCTACTTCTGGCAGAACGACCTGCGCTTCCTGGAGCAGTTCTAGCGGACTGTCTCTGGCGGCATAGATCGTCTGGAAGAGTGTGGAGCGCAGTGATCTCACGTATGTGCGGGATAGGCTCATTGCTGCTCGCCCTATTCAGGCGTATATAACCCCAGCGGGGCGAGGGGAAATCTCGCGCTTTGCCCCCCTTCTCCCCCAGGAGGGAGAAGGGGCCGGGGGATGAGGGGAATCTTGTGAGCAGAATGCAGGGGCGGCTGTGCGCCTGCTGATCTGAATGTAGGAGATCAACCCATGCTCTTAAACCTGAAAAACATCTACAAACCGGCGACGGAAGCCGAAGCTCTGGCCCTGCTAACTCAGCGAGGTCACTTCCCGCTCTATGGCGGGGCGGCGCTGGGACGTCACCCGCACCCCGCTGTCGAGGCGGCCATTGATCTGAGCCGCCTGGGACTGGATCGCGCTGCTGAGCACGGCGACGCCCTGCGCCTGGGCAGCATGATGACCCTGGAGCGCGTCCGCCAGGCGTGCGCGGAGCGGGGCGAAGCGCACCCACTGCTGGGCGGACTGGCGCGGGCGCTCGCCGAAGATCTGCCGGAAACGCTGCGCAACACCTTCACCCTGGGCGACCTGCTGCTGGAGCGCGATCCGCAATCGCTGACGCTGACCCTGCTGCTGGCGCTCGACGCGCAGATCGCCGTCGCCGGGGCCGGCGCGCCGCTCTCTGTCGCAGAATGGCTGGCGTCCGGCGACGCGGCCTGGCGCACCCTGGTGAGGCACGTCAGCGTGCCGCGCGGCCCGGCGCAAGCGACGGTCGCCTTGCAGAAGGTGTCGCGCACGCCCGCCGACGCGCCCATCGTCGGCGCGATAGCCGCTGCCTGGGCGGATGGCACGGCGCGGCATACAGGGCTGGCGCTGTGCGGAGTCGCGCCCTGGCCGGTCGCTCAGCCAGAGGCGGCGCGCCGCTTCGACCAGACCGGTGACCTGGACGCGGCGCTCGACGCGCTGGCCCTCGACCCGCCCGACGATCACTGGGGCAGCCGCGAATACCGGGCGGAGATGGCGCGCGTCCTGACTCGCCGGGTGCTGGCGGGAGTGGCGGAAGCGGTGAAGTAGCTGGCCGCAGCAAGGAATCGATCATGACCATTGAGAACGACGACGATCTGCGCAAGCTGCTGCGCATCGGGCGCATCTGCGGTGAAGCGCTGGGGCACATGCTGGCTCGCGTCGAGCCGGGCCTGACCACCGCCCAGCTTGACGCCATCGGCGCGGAGTTCTTGCAGCGGCACGGGGCGCGCTCGGCGCCGATCCTGGCCTACAAGTTCCCCGGTTTCACCTGCATCAGCCTCAACGACGAGGCGGCGCACGGCATCCCCGGCGAGCGCGTCATCCAGCCGGGCGACCTGGTCAACGTGGACGTGTCGGCGGAGCTGGAGGGCTACTGGGCGGACACGGCGGCGACGATGATCGTCCCGCCCGCCCGCCCGGAGACCGAGCGGCTGTGCCGCTTCACGCAGCGCGCGCTGGACGAGGCGCTTGGCGTGGTGCGCGCCGGGCGTCCGCTGAACGCGATCGGCAAGGTCGTTGAGCGCATCGCGCGCAAAGGCGGCTATTCGATTATCCGCGAACTGCCGGGGCACGGCGTTGGACGCAGCCTGCACGAGAAGCCGAGCGTGCTCAACTTCTACCACCGCCAGGATCGCACGATCATGCACGAGGGGATGGTCTTCACTATCGAGCCGTTCTTCAGCGCGGGGAGCGGGCGCATCGTCACCGACCGCGACGGCTGGACGCTGCGCACCGCAGACCGCAGCCTGACAGCGCAGTACGAGCATACTGTCGTCGTCACCACCGGCGAGCCGATCCTGGCGACGGCGGTGTAGTCACACCTCACCCCCGCTCGGCGCTAACGCGCCTCGCCGCCCCCTCTCCATTCGAATGGAGAGGGGGCAAGCCGAGCGCAGCGAGGCTGGGGGTGAGGTCAATCAACCGCTGTCTTCGCGCTTCCCAGGCTGCTGTCCGTCCCTGAGGAAGAGACCGAGATGGGGACAAAAACTCAAACAGAGTGGGACTGTTGCTGGCGGCTAATGCCTGACCGCTGAAAGCTGTTCGCTCACCAAGGAGACGCACGCGCACATGAAAGTACCGCTTTCGTGGCTCAAGGACTACGTGGACATCACCCTCTCCGTCGAGCAACTGGCCGAGCGCCTGACTCTGGCCGGGCTGGAGGTGGGGAGCATCGAGTACATCGGCGTTCCGCAGGGCGATCCGCCGCCGGGCAGCCATCTGCCGCCGTCCGATCACCTGGTGTGGGATCGCGCGAAGATCGTGCTCGGCGCCATTCGCGAAGTGCGCGCTCACCCCAACGCCGACCGGCTGGTGCTGGCCCTGGTGGATTATGGTGGGGCGGAACTGGAGCAGTGCGTCACCGGCGCGCCCAACCTGTTCCCCTACAAGGATCAGGGGCCGCTCGACCCGCCGCTGCTCTCGCCCTTCGCCCACGAAGGCGCGGAGGTCATTGACGGGCACAAAGACGACGGCAGCCGCATGATCCTCAAGGAGCGCGAGCTGCGCGGCATCCCCAACCGCAGCATGGTCTGTTCGGAGAAGGAGCTGGGCCTGTCGGACTCGCACGAGGGCATTCTGCTGCTCGGCTGGGAGGAGTTCGGCCATTTCGCGCCCGGCACGCCGCTGCAGGACGTGCTCGGCGACGCGGTGCTGGACATTGACATGCTGCCCAACATCGCCCGCGCCTACAGCATCGTCGGCGTGGCCCGCGAAGTCGCCGCGCTGACGGGCGCGCCGCTGCGCTTCCCGGCGCTGGAAGTGGTCGCCGAGGGGTCACCCATCGCCGGGCAGGTGTCCATTGACATTCGCGAGCCGGAGCTGAACCCGCGCTTCACCCTGGCCCTGATCCGCGACGTACAGATCAGGGAGTCGCCCCAGTGGATGCAGCGCCGGCTGCGCCTGGCGGGGATGCGCCCGATCAACAACATTGTGGATGCCACCAACTACGTCATGCTCGAGCTGGGCCAGCCGCTGCACGCCTTCGACTGGGACACGCTCCGGCAGCGCGCCGGGGACACCGCGCCGGTGATCATCACCCGCCTGCCAGAGCCGGGCGAGCACCTGGTCACGCTGGACGGCGCCGACCATGCGCTGGACGAGTTCAACATCCTGGTCGCCGACACAGCCGGCTCGCTGAGCATCGGCGGCGTCATGGGCGGGCTGGAGAGCGAAATCTGGGACCCGCTGACTATGGGCGGCGCGCCGCTCGACGCGACCGGCCTGGAGCCGCCGGAAGACGGCGAGATCGTTCCGGGCAAGGCCAGCGCTCCGCGCTCGGCGACGACCAACGTGCTGCTGGAGGCGGCGAACTGGAACCTCATCAACGTCCGCCGCACCATGCAGAGCCAGAAGATGAGCAGCGAAGCCGGGCTGCGCTTCAGCCGCGGCGTGCACCCGGCGATAGCCGAGCACGGTCTGCGCCGCTGCATCGAGCTGATGCGCCAGATGGCGGGCGGCACCATCGCCGCGGGCATCATTGACGAGTACCCGCTGCCCGCCGAGGTCGTCACCGTAGACCTGCCCGTGCCGGAGGTGACGCGCCTTCTCGGTTTCGCCATCTCTCAGGGCGAGATCGTGCGCATTCTGCGCGCGCTGGAGTTCGAGGTGACGGAGCGCGGGGACGTGCTGCACGTCGTGGTGCCCGATCACCGGCTGGACATTGGGACCGGGCTGACCGGGCGGGCCGACCTGATCGAGGAGATCGCCCGTGTCTACGGCTACGACCGCGTCCCCGATGCGCTGATCGCCGACGAGCTGCCCGCTCAGCGCGCCAATGCTGCCCTGGAGCGCGAGGAGGCGCTGCGCGATGCGCTGGTCAAGGCCGGGCTGCGCGAGATCGTCACCTACCGCCTGACCACGCCGGGGCGCGAGGCGCTGCTCATCCCACCGGGCGCGGCGTCAAGCTGGCCGGACGTGCCCTACGTGACGCTGGCCAACCCCATCGCCGCCGACAAGGTGGCAATGCGCCATACCCTGCTGGCCAGCCTGCTGGATACGGTCGCGGCGAACGCGCGCCACACCGACCGGCAGCTTCTGTTCGAGATCGGGTCGGTCTACCTGCCACGCCCCGACGAGCCTCTGCCCGACGAGCCGGGCCGCCTGGGGATCGTCCTCACCGGGCCGCGCGGAGTTCCGCAGTGGGGCGGCGATGTTCCCAGCGGCCTGCTGGACTTCTACGATCTGAAGGGCGTCATCGAGGCAGTGCTGCGCGATCTGCGCGTCGCCGGCGCGGTGACCTTCACCCCGGTCGAGCACAGCACGTTCCATCCGGGGCGCGTCGCCCTGCTGCGCATCAACGGGCGCGAGGTAGGCGTGCTCGGCGAAGTGCACCCGCTGGTGCGCCAGGCGTTCGGCCTGGGGCTGGACCTGGCGCGGCCCGTGCTCGCCGCCGAGCTAGACCTGGCTGCGCTGCTGGCTGACGTGGAGCAGATCCGCCAGATTCGCCCGGTGCCGGCGCAGCCGGCCATCTACCAGGACCTGGCGATTGTGCTGGACGAGGCGACGCCGGCCAGCGAAGTCCACGAGGTGATCATGCGCGCTGGCGGCGATCTGCTGGAAGAGGCGCGCCTGTTCGATGTCTATCGGGGCAGCTCTATCCCGGCGGGCCAGAAGTCGCTGGCCTACGCGCTGACCTATCGCGCGCCGGATCGCACGCTCAATGACGCGGAAGTGGCCAAGATTCACGCGCGGATCGTCAAGGCGGTCGAGCGCCAGCTTGGGGCGAAGCTGCGGGCGTAGGCGGCGCGCGCCAGAAGGCGATTCTGCGGGGCGGCTCAGCGCGTGCGGCGAGCCGCCCCGCGCGTTTGGGACGGCGAATGTGCGGTATACTGTGAGCACACAGTGAGCGGGAGTGACTCTCATGGCGACCATCCACAGCATCAACCTCATTGCGTCTGACCCAGACGTGCGCGGCGGGCGGCTCTGCATTGCCGGAACGGGCGTGCGCGTATCGGATGTGGCGATGGTGATGCTCTTTCATACCGACTCCCCTGGCGAAATCGCGGCGTGGTTTGGGCTGCCTCTGGCGCAGATTCGCGCTGCCCTGGCGTACTACTACGAGCACAAAGCGGAGATAGACGCCGACATCCGCGAGCAGATCACTAAGGCGGAGGAGTACAAGGAGAAGCGCGTTGGAAGCCAGAGCGCTGCGTTCGCCCTGGACGCACTATAATCAAAGCAGGATGAGAGTGAAGGAGTCCCGGCGATGGCTGTGATCACGCGCCCCCTGACCGTTGACGATCTGCTGCGGCTCGGCTCCGACGCGCGCGTGGAGGTGGTGGGAGGGGAGATTGTCACAATGACGCCTGTCGGAGGATTGCACAACTGGATCGCCAAGCGGATCGCCTGGGCACTCGATGCCTATATGGCAGAGCACAAGTCCGGGCTTGTCTTCACCGACAGCCTGCTCTACGTGCTCTCTGAGAAGGATGACAGCGTCCGGATCGCCCGCGTGCCCGACGCTTCCTATATCCGCACAGCCGACATTCCCGCTGACTGGGATTTTGAGCGCCCCTACCCCGGCGCGCCGACGCTGGCCGTCGAGGTCATGTCGCCCGATGACCAGTTCGAGGACGTGGTGCAGAAGGTGGGGGACTACTTCGCGGCGGGCACCGCCGAGGTCTGGGTGGCGCTGCCCCGTCAGAAAGCCCTCTACCGCTACCGCCAGGGGCAGTCGGTCGTCGAGACGTACCGCGCCGGCGAGTCTATGGACGCCAGCGATCTGTTCCCCGGCCTGGCCCTGGCGCTGGCCGAGGTCTTCACGCTGCCCGACCTGGGGCGCTAGATGGTCTCATCACTGCGCATCTGGCGCTTGAGGCTCGCCTAGCGCCGCCTCTTGGTCACGTAGCCCAGCAGCCCAATTCCCCCGACCATCACCCACACCGCTCCCAGCACGCCCAGGCTGACCATGAGCATCTCATCCTTGCCATTGCCGCCCGATGCGCTCGCCGCAGGCTGAGCGCTGGCTGGCGCCCGCGTAGCAAGGGGGATCTCCGCCAGCGCGACGGGCGTTCCGCTCGGCGGCTGCGCTGCGGGCGTGGGCGAATAGGCAGGCGTGATCGTCGGCATCAGCCGCAGCGTCGGGCTGGGCAGGGGGGTGACTGTCAGCGTCGCCGCAGGGGGCGCATCAGTGGGGGGTGCGTCAGTGGGCGCGGCAGTGGGCGGCGCGGGGGATGGCTCTTCGGTGGCGGTGACGCTGGCCGATTCTTCCTGCGGCGGCGACTCCGCGCCTGGCTCCGAGGGGACGAGACGCAGCACGGTCCCTGGCAGGATCACATCCTCGCGCGTCAGGCCGTTGAAACCGAGCAGTTGATCAACGGTCAGGCCGTGCGTCACGGCGACTTCCCAGATCGTCTGGCCCTGCTGGATGGTGTACTCGGTGGGCGGGGCCGGGGTCGGCGGTGGGGACTCGCCTTCGCCCAGCCGGACGATCACTTCATCGCCCGGCTTGAGCACCACCGGGCGCACCAGGTTGTTGATGCGCAGCATCTCGTCGAGGTCCACCTGGTACACGGCAGCGATAGCCCAGGCGGTCTGGCCCTGCTGTACCACGTGGACGACGCGCCCGTTCTCGCCCGGCGCGGCGCGGGTGATCGGCACGACGACGGGCCAATCCTCGTCTTCCTCTTCTTCGGGGGCTGCTTCGCCCGCGGCAACGGGGCGGCGCGGCGGCGACGGTCGCCCGGCCACCAGCACGTAGACCGTGCCGCGACTGCCCCGCACCACGCCCACGCCGACATGCTGCGCCGTCGAGGTGAGCGTCGCGTAGTGAATGCCGCTGTTGCGCCACCAATCCACTGCGCCCGCCGGAGTCATGCCGGGGCCGGCGACCCAGTTCTCGGCGACGCTGCCCGCGTAACCGGCGGCCAGGGCGCGATCCTGGGGCGTGGAGCCACCTTCGCCAGTGTGACCGTACTGGCCGGTGGCAACCATCCAGTTGACATGATTCTGGGCGACGGCCATCAGGATGGGATCAACCGTCCAGGCGCTCAGGCCCAGGCTGGCGCGCAGGCTGTTGACCAGCGCCACGACCTGCCCGGCCAGGTCACCCTGCGCGCGGGCGCGCGGCGCCGCACCCCAGGGCAGAGCGCAGACCAGGAAGAGCGCAACGAGCACTGCACCGGAGATGACCCGCAACCGGCTATGCTGCCTCACAACCCGCACCAGTTCCATACCTCAACAGTTCAACACGGGCAAGATCATACCTCAGAGTTCCGGCAGCCGGTAGCGCTCAGGGCAGCGGCTGGCCCGGCGGCGGGACGCGCGCCACCAGCCAGGCGACAATGCGCTCGGCCAGGTCGGGCGCTTTCAGCAGCATGGCGGTGCCGTGCCCGGCGTCCGGCAGAATGATCACCTGATGATCGCCAGCCGCCATGCTGTCCAGGGTGATGCTGTCGGCGGGGTTGTTGCCATCGCCCTCGCTGGCGACGATCAACAGTGGGCGCGCGCCCAACTGGGCCATCGCTCCGGCGGTGGTGATCCCTCGGTAGTCCAGGCCAGGGCTGAGCAGCACGGCGGCGGCGCAGCCGGGCAGCCCCGCGCAGGCGTTCAGCCCCAGGTTCGCGCCAATGCTCGCCCCGATGACGATGATCTGGCCGGGGGCGATGCCGGGCAGCTCGCTGAGCATGGCCAGCGCGTCGTGGGCGTCCTGCTGGGCGAGCGCCCAGTCCTCGGCCCCGCCGGTCGCGCCGTGTCCGCGCTGATCAACCGCCAGCACAGCGTATCCGGCAGCCTGCAACCGCAGCGCCAGCGCATCCCAGGTTGTGCGGTCGCGGCCCCGCTGGTGGAGCAGCAGCGCAGCGGGGGCAGGGCGGCTGGACGCGCTGTAATACGTTGCCTGGAGCACCAGCCCATCGGCGGCGCTGATCATCATGGGCAGCTCGGCCTGCGTCGGGCGCGGGGTGATCGTCGGCGGATCCTGCGCGAGTTGCCCTTCGGCGGCCAGGCTCGCCTGGGTGGGATTGCTGACCCCTGCTTCGCCGTAGCCCGGATCGTGAATGGCCGCTCCCTCGGCGATGGGCGGGCGCGGATCGGTCGTCGGGCTGGCGGCCAGAATGGGTAGCGCCGGCTGCGGCGTCCCGGTGGGCGCGCCGCCGGACTCCGTCCCGCACGCGGCGAAGAGGGTGGCGATCAGCAGCGCAGCCAGCACCAATAATCCGCTGACAGCCGCGCGCGGGGAGCGCCTGGGCTGCGCATTCATGGCCCGGCCTTCTCCGCCTTCTCGGCCAGCACGATCATGCGCGAGCAGCCGTCCGCGAACGGCTCCTGTTCGTATTCCCCGTAATACGTCACGCGGCGCAGGCCCGCCGCCGCCAGCATCAGGTCCATCTCGCCGGGTAGGATGTAACGCAGCACGAGGGGGGCCAGCGTGCGCTGCACCGTGCCATCGTCGCAGATTTCGTCGTAAATCCAGGTGACGTGAAGCTGCTGGGCGACGCGGTCGAGCGCGCTGACCGATTGCTGCATGACCAGGTGACCGCTCTCCGGCTCGGTGAACGTGCGCTCCAGCACGAGCGCCCCGTCATCCTGCGCGGCGAACGCCTCGCCGGCGTTGGGCAGGTCGAGGACGAGCAGCCCGTCATCGGCGAGCAGGGCACTGAAGCGGCGCAGCGCGGCGAGCTGCCCGGCCTGCGCAGTGAACTGCAAGAAGCCGTTGTAGGTCATCAGGATCAGCTTGAACGGGCCGGGCAAAGTGGCGTCGAGCACGTCGCCCTCGACGAGCTTCACGCGGCGCCTGAGGTGGGGTTGGCTGGCGAGCTTGCGCCGGCAGCGCTCCAGCATGGCCGGAGAGCGGTCTATGCCCACGATGCGCGCGCCTTCCGCGGCCAGGTGCAGCATCACCCGCCCGGTGCCACAGCCGACATCGAGCACCGGGCTGCCGTACTCGGCCAGCACGGCGCTGTAGAGCGCCAGGTCTTCGGTCAGCTCGGCGTTCTCGGCGTCGTAGAAGCGGGCGACAGGCTCGTAGAAGTCTTGGTTGAGGGTCATGGGTCGTTGCTCGCAAGGGCGCGCCGGGTCGGGCAGGCGCGCTGCCAATCACTGCCCGCAGTGTAGCCCAAAATGCGCGGGGTCTCAACATGGCGCGGGGCGGGCGGTGGCTGGGCGTCAGGCGGAGGTCAAGGGGATCGGTGGTTGGTGAAGAGCGGAGAGGCCCCCGGCCCCTTCGCCGGCGGGGTCAGGGAGGGAGAAACGTCCTTTCTGGCGGTCCAAGTCCCCCTCTCAGAGCGTGTACGAAGACCCCTCACCCCTGCACCCCTCTCCCTCACCGGGGCGAGGGGAAATCCTGTGTCCTGCGCTTTGCTCCCCCTCTCCCTCACCGGGGCGAGGGGAAATCCTGTGTGGTGCGGTCGAATTTCTGGACACAACCAGAAGAGAGTATAGTAGAGGTTGTGAAAGGAAAAGACTGTAGTGGACCCATAAAGCTGGACACAATTATCGCATGGTTAAGGGGGATGTGT
>JAHDWP010000008.1 GCA_023382715.1 Anaerolineae bacterium | reverse complement strand
ACATGTTGCTGAGGTGCACGTAGTTGGTCGTCGAGTTGAAGCTGTCGTGGAACACGCGCCCTTGCGTCCCGAAGTTGACCCGCACGCGGGCATCGCCGGTATTCTCGTAGTACTCGACCAGGATGGTATGCATCCCCTGGTTGAGAGTCACCGAGCCAGTGGTTGGATTCGACGGATCGGAGAAGCCCCGGTCGCCCCAATACGCGGCGTTCCAGGCCCAGCCATCCGGGTAATTGGGGTCTGTGTCCGGGTTGCCGGGCGGGTCAACGATCACGCGGATGCCGTCGTCCGACCACGCCTCGATGTAGAACTGCGTGTCATCGCGGGCGATGTTGATTGTGCGTGTCCAGCGGACGATGAAGTTGTTGCTGGATGTCAGGCCAACCCCGGACGGGCGACTGCTGCCCCAGTTGTAGTTGATTTCTGCCTCGCCGGACCTGGTGCCGCGATACTCGCCGGAGTTGATGATCCTGTCGGTGTTTGTGTCCTGGTAGTAGGTGCCTGTCCAGCCGCCAGGGCCGAGGCCCGTGCCGCTGCCCACCATACGGAAGTATGGAATGCGGCTCCAGGTCCCTTCGAAGACCCAGTAGTTGTTGTCGAACTCAACATTCTCGTTGAAGGGCAGGGGGTGCAGCGTCTCGATGCCATTGCGGTCTACGATGGACACGTTATCGAGCCACCACCCCTCGGCAACGTTGGTATAGCTCACGGCATACAGCCGGAAGCGCAGGCGGATGACACGATCGGGATACGCCGCCGTCGGGATGTAGGGGCGCAGGTCCACCTGCTGCCGGTTCCAGGAGAGGGTCGTTGTGTACAGGTGACGCACCAGGGGAACGTCGCGCCACCCTTGCCAGGTGTCGCCACCATCGTCGGAGACGTTGACTTCGACCAGCGCGTAGTCTCCCTGTTCGAGGTTGAACGCTTCCCAATAGTAGAGCGTTGGCTTGACCGTGCCGGCGAGGCTGATGACTCCCTTCAGCTCCAGCACGGCATTGGACTCGTGGCGGTAGTAGGTGCCGACGCTGTCTGAGAAGGCGCGGCCCTGGCGCGCGTTCTCAGGCGAGATGCTCCACGTGCCGCCGGCGTACCAGTTGGCGTCGCCGCCTTCGAACCCGTCGCTGAAGCCGACCGTGCGCACGACGTGACTGTGTTCCATGAAGCAGATGTCGTCCAGCCACCAGCCATCGTCCACAGTCGAGTTGGTCAGTGCGTCGAGCCGGAAGCGGACGCTGATGATCTGACCGGCGTAATCCCGCAGGCTGACGACTTGGCGATGCCAGGACAGGTTGTGGTTGTAGCCGCGGTCGACGGGGCCGCACGAGCTACAGAATTCCGAGGGGAGGGTGTCGTATAAGTATCGCCAGACCTGAGTCCAGGTCTTCCCGCCGTCTGTTGAAACCTCGACGTAGAGGTTGTCCCTGTAGCCCAGGTCCCATTGGTGCCAGAAGGTCAGCTCCGGGTTGGTGCTGCTGGTCAGGTTGAGCCTGGGCAGCAGTTCCAGGGTGCTGTTTGTCGGATGGGCATAGTTGGTGCCAGGGCTGTCTGACCAGAAGTTGGATCCGGCGTAGGCGCGGATGGTCTGCGGCTGATCGGGATTATGATCCAGGCCGTTGACGACCGTCCAGGTGCCGCCTGGGAGCCAGTTGCCCCCACCGCTCTCCATGCCATCGCACCAGTTGGGGTAGATGTAGTTGGTCGGCTCGTTGCGGATGGCAAAGTCATCAATCCACCAGCCATCTGCCACGCGGCTATCGCTGCGCGCATCCAGCCGGAAGCGGAAATAGATTTCCTGGCCTGTGTAGCTGGTGAGCGGGATAACCACCTGCGTCCAGCTTGTATTGGAAGTGCTTTGGGCCAGCCAGGTGCCGCTGGGCAGAGCCTGCCAGGTCTGGCGGTCGGTGGAGACTTCAACATAGAGGGCATCGTTGTAGTTCAGATTGTAGCGGTGCCAGAAGGTGATCTCCGGCCTGACCACGGCGGGATTGGCCAGGTCAATCAAGCCGTCCAGTTCCAGCGTGCTGTTGGTGCCGTGCAGATAATCCGCGCCAGGGCTGTCCGACCAGGCCAGCGAGCCGCTGTGAGCTATCTCGTTGCTGCGCGCCCAGGTGCCGTTGGGGTACCAGTGTGACGCGCCGTCCATATTATCTTCGAAGCCGACAGTATAGCGTCGCTCGATGTAGTCTTCGACCTTGATGTTGTCAATCCACCAGCCCTGGTAGGCGCTCGTCGAGGCGGTGGCATCGAGCACGAAGCGCAACTCGATAACCTTGTCGGTGAAGTCGTGCCCGCCGAAGTTGGTCAGGTCGTACACCTGGCGCAGCCAGGTGAAGTCTGTGCCGTTGTAATGGACATCCACATCCACCCAGGAGTTGCTGCCCACTTCGCTCACGCCGACGCGAGCGTAGGTGCCCGTCTGCAAGTTGTAGCGGTCGTAGAACTCCAGGCGGGGGTTGGCCGCGCCGGTCAGGTCAATGGAGCCGCGCAGACTGAGGGTGCAGTACGAGCCGGGATCGTAGGGACGACCAGGGCTGTCGGACCAGGCGGTGGGCGGGCTGAAGTAGGCTTCGTCGGAGAGCGCCCAGCCACAGTTGCCGCGATCGAGCGAGACAGATTCGGCCAGTTGCAGATGCAGGTGTGCCGCAGAGCTGCGATCTACCCATTCGACGACGATCTGGTGCTCGCCGGCAGCGGAGGGCGTGAACGGGCGCTCGAACCAGTAGGTGTTCGCGTCGTAGGTCCAGGTCTCTGAGTCGCCCACCCTGGGAGTGTTCAATCCAACGGCAAGCTGTCCGTCCACCCACACGCGCACGCCGTTGTCGCGCATGATGCGGAAGACGTAGGGCTTGTTCTCCAGGTAGACAGATGTCTTGAAGCGGGCATAGAAATTCTCCTGAACCGCCGCGTTGGGCCGGACGCCGCTGGGGAAGTAGAAATCCAGCGTGTCGTAGGTGGTGGTCCAGACGCCGGTGCCATCGGCCATGGCGCTCATGTTGTCGCGCCAGCCGTAAGTGCTGTAGTTCCAGTATTCGGCATCCCAGGTCGCTGAGGCCAACGGGTCGGCCAGGTCGAGCAGGTAGACGTGCAGGTGCGCGTAGCCGGAAGGATCCACAAACTCAACGACGATCTCCTGCTCGCCCGCCGCAGGCGTGAACTTGCGATCGAACCAGGTATCTCTGATCGTGTCAGAGGACCATTCCACCCATGTGGCGGGATCGCCCGGGTTGGGCACGTCCGCGTCCACGACGATCTGCCCGCCCACCCAGATGCGCACGCCGTTGTTGCGCAGGATGTGGAATGTATACTCCTTGTTTTCGAAGGTGTAGGTCGTCTTGAAGCGCGCGTAGAAGTTCGCGCTGACGCTGGGGTGGGGTCTCGTACCGTCGGGGAGGTAGAAGTCCAGTTGGGGCAGTGTGGTGCGGACGATTCCGGTGCCGTCCGGCATGGTGCTCATATCGTTACGCCAGGTGTTATAGTCCCAGTATTCGGCCTGCCAGGGGTTGGTGAGCAGGTCGTCGAAATCATGCTCCCACATGTCGGGGTTGTCCCCGGGGTCGTCGAAGGGATAGCCCCATTCGGAGTCGGTGGGTGTCGGGCTGGGGCCTTCGGTAGCAGTCGGCAGAGGGGTGGACGTTGGCGTGATGTCCGTCGCGGTCGGCGAAGGGCCAATAGTGGCGGTCGCCGTCGGCGGGGCTGGTGTGTTGGTGACCAGGCCGGGGCTTTCCGGCGTGTAGGAGGCCACGGCTGCCACCTGCGTCCAGAAATCGTCGGCGGCCAGCGTGGCGCGCGGCTCAATCGTTCCCCCCAGTAGGTTGTAGACCGTGTTGCTGAACACATTGCCCACTGCCGGGCCGGTGATGGTGAGCACGGCGACCAGGGCGAATACGACCAGCACGAGGATCAGCACATATTCGATCAGCGCCTGACCGCGCGAGCGAGGGGTGCATCTGTGTGCAGCGCGCAGCAGCGCCTGGCGGAAGCGGCGTTCCGGTTGGGCCTGGTGGTCAGACATTGAACGATCCCCTCCTGAACTGACAGGTTCTGGACGCTGCCTGTGCCGGATGGCGCGGTTGCGCTGTGGCTGCGGCCAGCGGCGCACGCTGCTTTGGGACGCGCGCAGGCGAGCCTGATGCCCCTACATCTAATAGTACCTGACTCTGGCAAGCGCGGGGGTCTTTTTTTGTAGTAGAGTTGTCCGAAATCATTGACAAATGGCCTGGCAAGCGCGTCTTTCGATTACTGGTGCCGATTGGCAGGCCGTGTTAGGCTCAAGGAGGCTCGTTTGATTCGCAGAGAAAGGCACAAATAGATGACCGCCACAATCATTGATGGAAAAGCCGTTGCGGAGGGAATCCGGAGCGAGATCGCCTGGAGCGTGGAGCAGATGAAAGCCGCGCACGGCATCGTGCCGGGCCTGGCGACGGTGCTGGTGGGCGACAATCCCGCTTCGCACAGCTACGTGCGCATGAAGCGCAAGGCGTGCGCCGAAGCGGGCATCGAGTCCTTGCCCCACGAGTTGCCGGGCGATGCGTCGCAGGAGGAGGTCGAGGAGCTGGTGCGGCGGCTGAATGGCGACCCGCGCGTGCACGGCATCCTCGTCCAGCTTCCGCTGCCCAAGCACCTGGACGAAGAGCGCGTGCTGAGCCTGATCAGCCTGTACAAGGATGTAGATGGCTTCCACCCGGTGAATATTGGCCGGCTGGCCATGAAGGGCCGCAAGCCGCTGTTCATCCCCTGCACGCCGCATGGGGCGATTGTGCTGCTGGAAGAGGCGGGCGCTCAGTTTGAGGGGGCCAACGCGGTGGTGCTCGGTCGCAGCAACATTGTGGGCCTGCCTGCCGCGCTGCTGCTCATTCACCGCAACGCGACGGTCACGGTCTGCCACAGCCGGACGAAAGACCTGCCGGCGGTTTGCCGCTCGGCGGACATCCTGATCGCAGCGGTGGGCCGGGCCGAGATGGTCAAGGCGGACTGGGTGAAGCCCGGCGCTTACGTGATTGATGTCGGCTCCAACCGGGTGGACGACCCGACCAGCGAGAAGGGCTACCGCTGGGTGGGCGACGTGGCCTTCGACGAGGTGAAGGAAGTGGCGGGCGCGATCACGCCTTCGCCGGGCGGAGTCGGCCCTATGACCATCGCCATGCTGCTGAAGAACACGCTGCGCGGCGCCGAGTTGGCGCTGTCTGGCGCGTATTAGAACGGGTTGGGCGAATGCCGGGTGTGTGCAGCAGAGTAGCGCGCCGCTGCACGCACCCGTTACTTGCTTCAGGCAACTTTTGAGGGGAACCATCAAGATGGCAACTTTACTTGTGAAACATGCCCGCGCGCTGGTGACAATGGACGACGAGCGCCGCGAGATCGCTGACGGCGCGCTGTTCGTCCGCGACAACGTGATCGAAGCGGTGGGCACCACCCGCGATCTGCCCGCTGTGGCGGACGAAGTCCTGGACCTGCGCGACCATGTGGTGCTGCCAGGGCTGGTCAACACGCACCATCACATGTACCAGTCGCTGACGCGCGTGATTGTGGACGGGCAGAATCAGGAGTTGTTCGGCTGGCTGCGCGCGCTCTATCCGATCTGGGCGGGCCTGACCGCCGAAGCGGTGTACGTCAGCGCCAAGCTCGCCGCCGCCGAGCTGATCCTGTCTGGCTGCACCACGTCGAGCGACCACCTGTATATTTTCCCCAACGATGTCACCCTGGACGACGAGATTCGGGGCGTGCGAGAGGTTGGGCTGCGCTTCCACGCCACGCGCGGCAGCATGAGCGTTGGCGAGAGCAAGGGCGGCCTGCCGCCGGACAGCGTCGTCGAGGAAGAGGACGCGATTCTGGCCGACAGCCGGCGCGTCATCGAGCAGTATCACGACAACAGCCGCTATGCCATGCTGCGCATCGGGCTGGCCCCGTGCTCGCCGTTCAGCGTCTCGCGCGATCTGATGCGCGCGTCGGCGGAGCTGGCGCGCAGCTACGCGGGCGTCCGGCTGCATACGCACCTGGCCGAGACACAACCCGATGTCGCCTACAGCCTGGAGAAGTTCGGCCTGAAGCCCGGCGAGTACGCCGAAGACGTGGGCTGGATCGGCGAGGACGTGTGGCACGCCCACTGCGTGCACCTGACCGATGACGCGCTGGACAGGTTCGGGCGCACGGGGACGGGCGTAGCGCACTGCCCGGCCAGCAACGCCCGGCTGGCGAGCGGCATCGCCCGCCTGAGCGAGATGCTGCGGCGCGACATTCCGGTGGGGCTGGGTGTGGACGGGTCGGCCAGCAACGACAGCGGGCACCTGCTCAACGAGGCGCGCATGGCGCTGCTGATGCAGCGCGCGCTCACCCAGGACCCGGCGGTGCTGACGGCGCGCGGCGCCCTGGAGCTGGCGACGTTGGGCGGGGCGCGCGTGCTGGGCCGCGACGACATTGGCGCGCTGAAGCCGGGCATGGCCGCCGACTTCGTGGCCTACAACCTCAAGGGGCTTCCTTTCGCCGGCGCATGGCACGACCCGGTCGCTGCGCTGCTGTTCTGCACATCGGTCAATGTGAGCCTCAGCGTGATCAACGGGCGGGTTGTCGTGCGCGACGGTCACTTGACGACGCTCGAGCTGCCGCCGCTGATCGAGCGGCACAATGCGCTGGCGCTGGCGCTGGCCAACGGGGAGTAGGGAGAGGGGGCGATGGAGAAGCGTCTCATCGTTCGCGGCGGGATGGTCGTCACGCCTGCAGAAGTCGTCGCCGCCGACGTGCTGATCGAAGGCGAGCGTATCGCTGGCCTGGCGGCGCATGGGGCGGAAGCGCGGGCGGGCGCGCAGGTGGTTGACGCGGGCGGCTGCCTGGTCTTCCCCGGCGTGGTGGACCCGCACACGCACATCCAGCTTGATACGGGCGTCTACCAGACGGCGGACAACTGGGAGATCGGCACGCGCACGGCGGCCTTTGGCGGGGTGACGACGGTGGTGGACTTCGCCACGCAGTTCCCCGGCATGACGTTCCCCGCCGCGCTGGACGCCCGCCTGAAGGAATGTGCGCCGGCGCTCATTGACTATGGCCTGCACATGATGGTCACCGATCTGCCGCAAGACCCGGCTGAGGCGCGGCAGTGGCTGGAGGCGCTGCGCGACCTGGGCGTGCCGAGCATCAAGCTCTACACGACCTACCGCCCCAACTATTACGCCGACGACGCGGTGCTGTTGCACACGCTGCGCGCCATGCCGGACGACATGATCGCCCTGGTGCACTGCGAGAACGATGCCCTGGTGACCGACGCAACTGCGCGGCTGGTTGCCGCAGGTCGCACGTCGTGGGCGTATCACGGGCAGGGCCGCCCGCCCGAAGCGGAAGTCGAGGCGATCCGCCGGGTGATGTACCTGGCGAAGGTCGCCGGCAAAGCCGTTTACATCGTGCACTGCTCAACCGCCGACTCCGTGTCCCAGGTCAGGAAAGCGCACGACGCCGGCAACTGGCCGCCGGTCTACTGCGAGACGTGCCCGCAGTACTTCTGGCTGGACGACAGCCGCTACGCCGGGGCGAACGCGGAGCACTTCATCCTCCAGCCGCCGCTGCGCCCGCGCGAGCGCATGGTCAAGCTGAGCGACGTTTGGCGGACGCTGAGCGCCGTCTCGACTGATCACTGCGACTACTCGCTGGCCCAGAAGCAGGAGTTTCGCGAGTTCACGCGGACGCCGGGCGGCTTGCCAGGGCTGGAAACCTCGTTCGCGCTGACCTACACCGCCGGAGTGCATCTGCCACACGCTGAGGGTCGCCCCACCGAGGCGCTGCCGCTGACCGCGCTGGCTCGCCTGATGGCCGCAGACCCGGCGCGCCTCTTCGGGTTGTATCCGCAGAAGGGGGCCATTTTGCCCGGCAGCGACGCCGACCTGCTGATCTACGATCCGGGGCCGGAGGTGACGCTGCGCGCCGAGGCCATGCACACGGTGGCGCGCTATACGCCTTATGAAGGCATGACGGTCAAGGGGCAGGTGCGGACGGTGCTCAGCCGAGGTGACGTGCTGGTGAGCGACGGACAGTTGTTCGGGACGACAGGGCGCGGACGATTTCTGCGCGGAGCGTCGTTCACGCCCCCACCCGCTCAGCACTGAGCACCCATCGCCGTTTGCCGCGCGCGAGAGTCGGCGTGTGCTGGATGTGTGCAAAGATCGCCAGCGACTCGCCCGACGCCTAGCGAGATGAGGCCCGTGCAGGGGCGTATGGCCATGCGCCCCTGCCGTCTGACAGGCTTTGCCCCCCGTGTATGTCCAGTGTACTCAAGGGGTGGAAACAGCCTGGCGTTATGGGGTAGAATAGGCCGTACCCGCGAGACATCTGGCCTGTGCTGGTGTTTAGTAGGGATAAATAGAGTGCCGCGCTGCCTGGCCCCGATCTGGGCGGGAGGAAAGGGGTGAGGGGGCATTACGGGTTGACCTCGAACTGATATTTACGTATTGGCGCGCGTGCTCACACGCGTTCACAGCATAAACGGAGATGATGAAATGCCAGTGAAAGTTGATTCCGCGCTCGCGGAGTCGATCCGGACTAACGTTGCTAACCAACAGGATGCGATCTTAAGTTTCTTCCGCGAGATAGTGGCTATTCCCAGCGTGATGGGGCAGATTCGCGACGTTGGCGTGCGCGTCGCGCAGGAGATGGAGCGCCTGGGCTTTGAGGACATCCGCTTCGACCGGATGGGTAACGTTCTGGGGCGGGTTGGAAACGGGCCGCGCATCCTTCTCTACGACAGCCATCTCGACACGGTGGATGTGGGCGATCCGTCGGCCTGGAAGTGGGACCCGTTCCAGGGCAAGGTCGAGGATGGCGTCTTTTATGCGCGCGGCGCGGGCGACGAGAAGCAGTCCACCCCCGGCATGATCTATGGGATGGCGCTGGCCCGCGACCTGGGTTTTCTGGACGGCTTCACCCTCTATTACTTTGGCAATATGGAAGAGGACTGCGACGGCATCGCTTCGAATGTGCTGGTCGAGGTCGAGGGCCTTCGGCCCGACTTCGTGGTGATCGGCGAACCCACGCGGATGCAGGTCTACCGCGGCCACAAAGGGCGCGTCGAACTCAAGGTGGTCGCCAAGGGGCGCTCCATCCACGCTGCGTCGAACCAACTGGGCGACAACGCGATCTACAAGATGCTGCCGGTCATCGCCGGGATCCGGGACCTGAACGACCAGTTGCACACTGACCCCTTCCTGGGGCAGGGGCGCATCACCGTCAGCAAGATCGAATGCCAGACGCCATCGCTCAACGCTGTCCCGGACGAGTGCACGATCTATATTGACCGGCGCCTGACCTTTGGCGAGAGCAAGGAACAGGCCGTTGCGCAGGTTCAGGCGCTCATCCCCCCGGAACACGCGGACGCGATTCGCGTGGAAATTCTGGATTACGACACGCCCAGCTACACGGGATACCAGTATCTCGTCGAAAAATACTTCCCCGCCTGGGCTATCGAAGAAGAGCACCCGCTGGTGCAGGCTGGCCTGGCCGCTTGCCAACTGCTCTGGAACCAGACAAGCCCCGCCGGGAAATGGGACTTTTCGACCAATGGCATCTACTGGAACGGCAAAGCCGGCATCCCGTCAATCGGGTTTGCTGCGGGCGATGAAAAGACCGCGCACGGCAACCTGGACCAGGTGCTGCTTGAAGACGTAGTCCGCGCCACTGAGTTCTACACGCTCTTGCCTGCACTTCTCAACGACGAAAAGGGGACGTAAGACATGCAGACACGTTTGATGGGGCGGGACATGATCACGCCCGACGAGTGGACCGACGACGAAGTCAATACTATCTTTGAAGTTGCGTTCGATCTCAAGCGCCGGCGCGCGCTGGGCGAGTCGCACGCGCTGCTGCGCGACAAGGTGCTGGCGATGCTGTTCTTCTTCACCAGCACGCGCACCCGCGTCAGCTTCGAGGCGGGCATGGCCCAGCTTGGCGGGCACGCTCAGTTCATTGACAGCACGACGACGCAGATCTCGCATGGCGACACGGCCAAAGAGATCGGCGAGATCGTCGGGCGTTACTGTGACGGGATCGCGATCCGGCAGTGCGACTGGGGCGTGGGCAACGACTACATCCGGGCGGTGGCCGAAGCCAGCCGCGTGCCGGTGCTGAACATGCAGTGCGACTGGTATCACCCGTTCCAGGCGTTGGCCGACATGATGACGGTCTTCGAGCGCTTCGGGCGTGACGTGCGCGGCAAGACGCTCAACATGTCGTGGGCCTACGCCTCAAGCTACCAAAAGCCACTCTCGGTGCCGCAGAGCCTGATCACGCTCGCCACGCGCTTCGGCATGAACGTGCGCCTGACGCACCCGCCGGAGTTCAAGCTCATGCCGGAAATTCTCGACCTCGCCAAAGACAACGCGCGGAAATCGGGCGGCAGCTTCGAGGTTTACGACGATTTCGACAAGGGGTTCGAGGGCGCGCACATCTGCTACCCCAAGAGCTGGGGCGCGACCATGACCACGACCGACATGGTGGAATCGAAGCGCATCGGCGACCAGTATCAGGACTGGATCACGGACGAGCGGCGTATGGCGCTGGCCGACAAGGACGCGATCTATATGCACTGCCTGCCGGCGGATCGCAATATCGAAGTGACCGACGCTGTGATTGACGGGCCGCAGAGCGCGGTCTACGACGAGGCGGAGAATCGTCTGCACGTGCAGAAAGCGGTGATGGCGCTGACCATGCGCTGAGCGCGTGGAATAGTGCGCACAAGCTGGTTCTTGTGGTGCATTGTATGTGAGCCGATCAGCCGCGCGTGTGGGGTGGTCGGCTCTCGCTCCTTTTTTCATCGTCAGCGCGCATGGTTGAGTTCAACAGCGAGGGCATAATGCCATCTGCACGTACCGCTGTTATCGCTTTCGGCGGCAACTCCTTAATTCTTGATAAGAACAAGCCTTCAATGGAATACCAGTGGCAGGCCGTGTACGAGACGGCGAAGCACATCGTGGACATGATCCGCGATGGCTGGCGCGTGGTGATCACGCATGGCAATGGGCCACAGGTCGGGTTTATCCTGCGCCGCAACGAGCTGGCCAACAAGGTTGAGGGCATTCACATGACGCCGATGGATGTCATCGGCGCGGACACCCAGGGCAGCATCGGCTACATGATGCAGCAGGCCCTGAACAACCAGTTGCGGGCGGCGGGCATCCGGCGCGGCGTGGTCACTGTGGTGACCCAGACGCTGGTGAACCGCAACGATCCGGCCTTCGAGGACCCCAACAAGCCCATCGGCGGATTCATGACGGAGGAAGAGGGCAGGCGCTTCAGCGACGAGGGCTGGACGGTGGTTGAGGATGCCGGGCGCGGCTATCGCCGCGTGGTGGCCTCGCCCATCCCGATCGAGATCGTTGAGCTGGACGCGATCAACACCCTGGTCGAGAAGAACTTCGTGGTGATCTGCACCGGTGGCGGCGGCATCCCCGTCATCCGCGACGAAGAGGGCAATCTGAAGGGCGTGAACGCCGTCATTGACAAGGATCGCGGCACAGCGCTGCTGGCCAACGGCCTGAAGGCAGACCTGTTCCTGATCTCCACTGCGGTCGAGAAGGTCGCGCTCAACTTCGGCCAGCCTGATCAGAGGAGCCTCGATGTGATGACCCTGGCCGAAGCCCGCCGGTACATGGCCGAGGGCCATTTCAAGCCGGGCAGCATGGGGCCTAAGATCGAGGCGATCATCAACTTCCTGGAGAGCGGCGGCCCGCTGGCGATCATCACCAACCCGGAGAATGTGGCGCGGGCGCTGCGCGGCGAGACGGGCACGCGCATCGTGCCCGCCTGATGCGAGAGAGTTCTTCGGCGAGCAGCGATCCCACGATGGCTGTGGTGATCGCTGCCGGCTGGTGGCTGAGAGCTATTTTGAGGGAGCAGCTTGATGTTTGTCGCTGAACTGCGCTGCGCAATCTGCGGGCGTTCCTACACCCCTGACGAGGTTGCTTACACCTGCCCGCACTGCGGGCCGGCGGGCGTGCTCGACGTGCTCTATGACATCAAGGCGCTGCGGGCAGCGGTGTCGCGCGAGGACATTGCCCGCAGCGCCGATACCACGCTGTGGCGCTATCGCCCGCTGCTGCCGCTGGCGGCTGCGGACAGGGTGCCGCCGCTGGCGGTGGGCGGCACGCCGCTCTACGACGCGCCGCGCCTGGCCGCAGACCTGGGCCTGGCCCAGGTGTGGGTCAAGGACGATGGGCGCAACCCCACCGGCTCACTCAAGGACCGGGCGAGCGCGGTTGTCGTGGCGCGGGCGCTGGCCCAGGGCATCGAAGTGGTGACCACGGCCAGCACAGGTAACGCGGCAGCGGCCCTGGCCGGCCTGGCGGCCAGCGTGGGGCTGCTTGCGGTGATCTTCGTGCCGGCCTCGGCCCCAGAAGCCAAGATCGCTCAACTGCTCACCTATGGTGCGCATGTGCTGCTGGTGCAGGGCAACTACGACAATGCCTTCGACCTGGCGGTGGAAGCTGCTGAGCGCTATGGCTGGTACAATCGCAATACCGGCATGAATCCCTACACGGTCGAGGGCAAGAAGACCGTCGCCTATGAGATCGCCGAGCAGCTTGGCTGGCAGGCCCCGGACGTGGTCGTGCTGAGCGTAGGCGATGGCAACATCATCAGCGGCGTGCACAAGGGCTTCAGCGATCTGCTGGCCCTGGGCTGGATCGGGCATATGCCGCGCCTGATCGGCGTGCAGGCGGACGGCAGCGCGGCGTGCTACCAGGCGTGGAAGACAGGCGCCGACCCGGCGACCATGCCGCCTATTGCGTCGCACACCGTTGCCGACAGCATCGCCGCCGATCTGCCGCGCGACCGGGTGCGCGCCGTGCGCGCTGTGCGCGAGACGGGCGGGGCCTTTGTCTCTGTGCCAGACGACGCGATTCTGGCGGGTATCCCTGTGCTGGCGCGGCTGAGCGGCGTCTTCGCCGAGCCAGCGGCGGCGGCGACCTATGCGGGGGCGCGCGCGGCGCTGGCTGAAGGACACATTCAGCCGGACGAGCGCGTGGTGCTGCTGGTCACGGGCAATGGTCTGAAGGACATCAAGAGCGCGATGCGCGTGGCGGGGGCCGGGCACCCGGTGGCCCCGGACATCGTCGCGGTCGAGAAAGTGCGCCAGGCGCTCGGCCTGCCGACGTTCCGCTGAGGCACGGGCGAGGGTCGCGCCGGGGCGGGCATCCGGGTACAATGAGGCCAGGTTGTCGCGCGGAAGATGGGAGGCTGATGGATACGCATCCGGTGATTTCTGTGATCGCTCCGGTTTACAACGAGGAGCCGATCATTGACGAGCTGTACCGACGCCTGATAGAGGTGCTCGACAACACGGGCGAAGCCTGGGAGCTGATCATGATCAATGATGGCAGCTACGATGGCTCCGCTGCCAAGATGCGCGCGCTGGTCGAGCGCGATCCGCGCGTGCGCGTAATCAACTTCGCGCGCAACTTCGGCCACCAGAACGCCGTCACTGCCGGGCTGGATCATGCGCGCGGCGACGCGGTGATCGTCATTGACGCCGATCTGCAAGACCCCCCGGAAGTGATCCTAGAGCTGCTGGCGAAGTGGCGCGAAGGATACCACGTGGTCTATGCGGTGCGCTCGGAGCGCAAGGGCGAGACGTGGTTCAAGAAGTTCACGGCCAAGCTCTTTTATCGCCTGATCTACCGCATCACCGATGTGGATATTCCGGTGGACACTGGCGATTTCCGGCTGATGGATCGCCAGATGGTCAACGCGCTGAACGCCATGCGCGAGCACAATCGCTTCATCCGCGGGCTGACAAGCTGGGTGGGCTTTCGGCAGACGGGTGTTTACTACGTGCGCCAGGAGCGGTTTGCCGGCGAGACCAAGTACCCGCTGAAGAAGATGGTGCGCTTCGCGCTGGACGCGATCACCGGCTTCTCGTACTTCCCGTTGCAGGTGGCGATCTACGCCAGCCTGGTGCTCGCGCTGGTGGCGGTGCTGGCCATTCCCCTGGTGGCCGTCCTGCGCCTGACGAGCAGCAACATCCAGTTTCAGGGGCAGGCGACCACGCTAATCGTCGTGCTGCTGGTCAGCTCTTTTCAATTGTTCTTCTTCTTCATTATGGGCCAGTACATCGCGCGCATCTACGACGAGGTGCGGCGCAGGCCGCTTTATGTGGTGGCCGATCTGTGGGAGCGACAGCCGGACGAGACGCCAGAGACGGGGGTTGCCGCGCCGGACGAGCATGGGCAGAGTCGTTAGCGTGGGAGAGGTGTGCAGGTGAGCGGGAGCGCGTTGCCAGGAGGTCAGGGTAAGCCTGTTGATGTGGAGCGGGTGCAGGAGTACCAGCGGCTGGTGCTGGAATACGAGGCGCTGGACGAGGAGATTGACGCGCTGATTGCCCGGCATCATGGCGCGACGGAGCACATGCCCGACGAAGCGTACCAGCGCTACCGCGAACTGGCCAATCACCGTGATTACGTCTACAACCAGATGAAACGCCTGGAGCGCGAGATCTTCCCAGAGGATGATACGCCTTGAGCCGGGCGTTCGCCTGGCGCGCAGATGGCACTCAATGGCTCTTTGGGAGTACCCCTTATCCAGTTCAGTCTGACAGGAGTCTTTACCGTGGAAGAACGCAAGCTGATCACCGGCCCGACTTTTGAAGAGATGCTGCACCCGCACCTGATTGACCCGGAAATTCGGGCGAAGGCGCACCAGGCGCGGACGACCGATCCTCTGGCGTCCATCAATCTCTTCAACATCTCGTGGCGCGATATCACCAACAAGATTCAGTACGCTGTGCTCCCCCCGCAGCTCACAGGGGTTGACACGCCGATCGCCGTGCTGACCAGCACGCACTTCCCGACGCGCAGCCACAAGGTGGGCGCGACCTATTCGGTGCTGCTGGAAAAGGAACTGTTCGGCGATGTGGATCCCTG
Source organism: Anaerolineae bacterium (assembly GCA_023382715.1). GTDB lineage: Bacteria > Chloroflexota > Anaerolineae > Aggregatilineales > Aggregatilineaceae > UBA2029. The sequence continues at coordinate 96,613 of JAHDWP010000008.1, read as the reverse complement.
GAAGCACACGCTGATCTGGCCGTCAACCGGCAACTACGGCATCGGCGGGGCCTATGTCGCCGGGCGCATGGGCTGCAAGAGCATCGTCATCCTGCCCGCAGAGATGAGCAGGGAACGCTTTGACCTGATCGAGGGGTACGGCGCAAAGGCGATTGCCACGCCGGGCGGCGAGAGCAACGTCAAGGAAATCTACGACAAGGTCAAAGAGCTGATGGCCTCCGACCCGAACATGCGCAACCTGAACCAGTTCGAGGTCATGGGCAACTACCGCTTCCACCACTACGTCACTGGTAACACGATTATTGACCTGGCGCGCGAGCTGGCCGAGCAGGGCATTGGCGCCGGCAAGGTGTCGGCTTTCGTCTCGGCGATGGGCAGCGCGGGCACCATTGCGGCGGGCGACCGGCTGAAGCAGCAGTGGCCCGATCACAAGATCATCGGCCTGGAGCCGGTGCAGTGCCCCACACTGGCGTTGAACGGCTACGGTGGCCATGATATTCAGGGCATCGGCGACAAGCACGTGACCTGGATTCACAACGTCAGCAACATGGACGCGATCATGCTGATTGACGACATCGAAAGCAAGCTGGGGCTGCAACTCTTCGCCGACGAAGGCGGGCTGAAGGCGCTGGTGGAGCACTTTGGCGTCGCGCCGGAGATGGTGGAGTATCTCAAGACGCGGCTGGGCATCAGCAGCATCTGCAACATTTTCGGCGCGATCAAGACGGTCAAGCACTATGGCCTGGGCAAGGACGACCTGGTGGTCACCGTGGCCACCGACGGGATGGATCGCTACGGCAGCGTGATGGACGCCATGCGCCGCAATTACGGCGTTGTGGACGAGACCGAGGCCATCGCCCGCGTGCGCAGCCTCTTCCTCGGCCAGCGCACGGATTTTGTGTGGGAAGGCAACCTGGACAACCGCGCCCGCTGGCATAACCTGAAGTACTACACCTGGGTCGAGCAGCAGGGCAAGACGGTTGAGGAACTTGATGCGCAGAAGGATCAGGCCTGGTGGCAGGCGGAGCAGGCGCTCGTCAAGGATATTGACGCGAAGCTGCTGGAGTACCGGCGCACGGGCAGAATCTGAGCGGGCCTGGTTTGCGGCTTGCCTCACCCTGGCCGCACCGGGGAGAGTGATTACGAACTGAAAATCCCCTCTCCACACACGGGCAGGGAGCTTAACCGCCGTGAATTCCCTTCTCCATACATGGGGGCGGGGGGTGAGGTCTTCAAGCGGATTCTGAGCGGGAGAGGTGGATGTACCCCGAAGACCGCGTTCTGGTTGGCGTCATCAACCGCAAGCGCGACTTCGACATGGCGCAGACCCAGCATTGGTATCGCGTGCCGCAAGGCCAGGCCGCGCAGGGCATCTATGCCGAGTACATCGCGCTCTTTTTCAGCCGCGCCTTTGGAGAACTGAACGGCGCAATTCACTACTATGCACGGCGCACGGGGCTGGAGCTGGTTCGCCGCCGCGATCTGTTGCCGGATGAGCCGGCCCATCCCCGCGCCGATGCGCTCTATCACAAGCTGCAATTCGGCGAGCTGCGGCGCAAGGATCCGCCCATCGTCAACGGCGACCGGCGGGTGGTGACCTTCATCCACACGACCTGGGACCGCTTCTCGCAGGCGCGCGATCTGTCCGACCTGTACTCGGATGCGGACACTTTTGTAGATCGCGTGTTTCATGCGCTGGAGGGGCAGGGCGTCCGCGCGGAGCGACGCTGGGATGCTGGGACCCGCGCCGGGAACGTGGGCGCGACCCTGGTCATTCGCTGCGCCGAGGGGATGGTCATTGCCTCGACGGGGTCGCACGACGAGCGCGCGATTGCCTTGCCGATGTGCGAAGGGCCGGACGCGCTGCGGGCGACGGTGGCGGCGATTCTCGATGAGGTCAGAAAGCACGGCGGGCTGCCTGCGAGCCGCCGCCGTTAGCAAACAAGAGAAGGATGCTATGGCTTTGCTAATCACGAATGCAACGGTCGTTACCTGGGAGACACCGAATCGCGTGATCGAGGGTGGCGCTGTCCTGCTTGACGGCGACACAATCCGCGAAGTGGGCGAAACGAACGCGCTGGCAGCACGACATCCGGCTGCCGAGCGCCTTGATGCGCGTGGGCAGCTGGTCATGCCCGGCGGAGTCTGCGCGCACACGCATTTCTATGGTGCGTATTCGCGCGGCATGGGCATTCCGGGGCCAGCGCCCAGGAACTTCCCCGAAATCCTGGAGCGGCTGTGGTGGCCGCTCGATAAGGCGCTCGATCGAGACGCGGTGCGGTTCAGCGCGCTGGTCTGCCTGGTGGATGCGATCAAACACGGCACGACCACGCTGATCGATCATCACGCCAGCCCCAACTTCATTGACGGCAGCCTGGACGTGATCGCCGATGCGGTGACGGAGGCCGGGCTGCGGGCCGTGCTGTGCTACGAAGTCACCGATCGCGATGGGCCGGACAAGGCGCAGGCGGGCATCGCCGAGAACGTGCGTTTTCTGCGTGCAGCGCGGTCGCGCCCGCTCGTCGCGGCGACATTCGGGCTGCACGCCAGCCTGACGCTGACCGACGAGACGCTGCGGGCCTGTGTGGAGGCGGCCAGCGGGCTGGATACGGGCTTCCACATCCACGTGGCCGAGCACGAAGCTGACGAAGAGGACAGCCTGCGCAAGGCGGGAAAGCGCGTCGTCGAGCGGCTGGACTCTTTCGGCATTCTGGGGCCGCAGACCATCGTCGCCCACGCGGTGCATGTCAACGCTGCCGAGCGGGCTATCCTTAAAGACACCCAGACGTGGGTATCGCACCAGCCGCGCTCGAACATGAACAACGCCGTCGGCGCTGCCGCGCTCGATGCCATGTTCGACGAGGGGATCGCCCTGGCGCTGGGCAACGATGGCTTCAGCAATAACATGTGGGCGGAGTGGAAGGCGGCCTACCTGCTGCACAAGGTGGCCAACCGCGATCCACGCCTGGCTCCCGGAGACAGGATCGCCCAGATCGCCACGACCAACAACGCGCGCCTGGCGTCGCTGTTCTTCCCGCAGCAGGTGGGGGTACTCGTGCCGGGCGCGGCGGCGGACGTGATCCTGGTGGACTATCATCCGTTCACCCCGCTCAACGCGGGCAATCTGCCCTGGCATGTCCTGTTTGGCTTCGAGTCCTCGATGGTGACGACGACCATCGTGGCGGGCAGGGTGCTCATGCGCGACCGGGTGCTGCTCACCCTGGACGAGGGGGCAATTGCAGCAGCGGCGCAGGCGCACGCTCCCCAGGTCTGGGAACGTTATAATCACTATGTCCAGCAGGTACTCGCGCAGTGACGGAGGCTACGAGGTTGTCAAAAGACCCCAAATTTCTGACCATCGCAGTTCTTGGCGGCACCGGCAAAGAAGGCTCCGGGCTAGTGCTACGCTGGGCGCACAGCGGCTACCGTGTGCTGATTGGCTCGCGCGACGCGGAGCGCGCAGCGGCCAAGGCCAGCGAGCTGAACGCCGTCCTGGGCGCTGAAGCGATTCAGGGGACGAGCAACGAGGAGGCCGCCGCGCAGGCCGATCTGGTGGTGCTCAGCGTGCCGTACAGCGCGCATGGGGCAATTCTGGAGTCGGTGAGGGACTGTGTGCAGGGCAAGATTCTGGTGGATGTCACGGTACCCTTGCAGCCGCCGAATGTGCGCACGGTATACGTGCCAGAGGGTAAGGCGGCCAGCCTGGAAGCGCAGGCGCTGCTGGGCGATGGGGCGCGCGTGGTGGCGGCCTTCCAGAATGTCGGCGCGGCGCACCTGCAAGAGCCGTTTCATGGCGTGGACTGCGATGTGCTGATGTGCAGCGATGACGCTGAGGCCAAGGGCGAGGTCGCGCAGTTGGTGGAGGCCATTCCGGGGATGCGCGCTGTGGACGCCGGGCCGCTGGCTAACGCGGTGGCGGTCGAAGCGCTGACGCCTGTTCTGCTCTATATCAACAGGCGCTACAAGGTCGCTGGGGCAGGGATTCGCATCACGGGCCTTGAATGACGTGCCGACGGCTGCGCAGCTCACCCGTCTGACCCTGATCGGTCTGCCGAATATCCCCCACGTTCAGCCTGGCGACGACCTGGCGACGCTGCTGATCGCCAGTCTCGAAGTCGCGGGCCTGGCCATCGAGCCGGGAGATATTCTCGTCATCACTTCCAAGCTGGTCTCCAAAGCTGAGGGGCGCTTTGTGGACCTGCGCACGGTCGAGCCGTCGGCGCGCGCCTGCCGGGTGGCGGAGCGGACGCGCAAGGACCCGCGCATGGTCGAGCTTATCCTGCGCGAGTCCAGCGCCATCTCGCGCATGCGCCCGGACGTGCTGATCGTGCGGCACCGGCTGGGCTTCACGCTGGCTAACGCGGGGATTGATCACTCGAACGTGGGCCGCGAGGGAGAAGACTGGGTGCTGCTGCTGCCCGAAGACCCCGATCGCTCGGCGAGGCAGATTCGCCAGCGCCTGCACGACCTGGCCGGCATTGCGCCCGGCGTTGTCATCAGCGACTCGCATGGCCGCCCGTTCCGCATCGGGACGGTGGGCGTGGCTATCGGGCTGGCCGGGTTCCCGGCGGCCTGGGACAAGCGCGGGCAGCATGACCTTTATGGGCGCGAGCTGCATATCACTGTGACCGGGCTGGGCGACGAGCTGGCGGCGGCGGCGGGGCTGGTCAGCGGGCAGGGGGCGGAAGGGCTGCCGGCGGTGCTGGTGCGCGGCATGACCCTCCCGCCGGGCGAGGGCTGCGCCGCCGATCTCGTCCGGCCCGAAGCCCTTGACCTGTATGCCGATCATCAGGATGCGGGTGAGTGACGGCATGGACGCGACGGCGCTGCTGGCGCTGATGCAGACGCGGCGCTCGGTGCGCCGCTACAGCGAGCGGCCCGTCTCGCAGACGGCCCTGGGGCGGCTGTTCGAAGCGGCGCGCTGGGCGCCGTCGGCGCACAACCGGCAGCCCTGGCGCTTCGCCGCGCTCGTTGAGCCGGAGCCGCGCCTGCGCCTGGCCGAAGCAATGGGCGCGCGCTTTCGCCGCGATTTGCTGGCGGACGGCCTGGCGCCGGACGAGGTAGAACGCCAGGTTGCGCGCTCGGTGGCGCGCATCGGCGGCGCGCCGGCGGTGATCGTCGTGTTTCTGAGCATGGCGGACATGAATCGCTACCCCGATGTCCGCCGCCAGAGTCTTGAGCGGGAAATGGCGGCGCAGAGCGTGGCCCTGGCCGTCCAGAACATGTTGCTGATGGCGCACGCGCAGGGGTTGGGGATGTGCTGGATGTGCGCGCCGCTGTTCTGCCCGGACGTGGTGCGCGAAACGCTCGGCCTGCCGCCCGACTGGGAGGCACAAGCCCTGCTGACGGTGGGCTATCCCGCGGAGGCACGCAGCAAAGATCGCGCGCCCCTGGAAGCGAAGGTCCGATGGTTCTGACAGATGCGCCGCGCGTGGTGGCGCTGGCCGGAGGGGTGGGCGGGGCCAAGCTGGTCTTTGGGCTGGCGCAGGTCTTGCCGCCCGACCGCCTGACGGTCGTCGGCAATGTGGCCGATGATTTCGCGCTCTACGGCCTGCATATCTCGCCCGACCTGGACACGGTGATGTACACGCTGGCCGGAGTCGCCAACCCGGAGACGGGCTGGGGACTGGCCGGGGACAGCGTCCAGATGCTCGAGATGCTGGCGCGCTATGGCGAAGACACCTGGTTCCGCCTGGGGGACCGCGATGTGGCCACGCACCTGCTGCGCACGCACTGGCTGGCGGCGGGCCTGTCGCTGACGGAAGTGACGGCTCGCCTGGCAGGGGCGCTGGGCGTCCGGCAGCGGTTGTTGCCGGTCACCGATGACCCGCTGGCGACCATGGTGGACACGGAAGAACGCGGCGCGCTGGCCTTTCAGGACTACTTCGTACGCTGGCGCTGGCAGCCGACCGTCCGCGACGTGCAGTTTCGCGGCGCAGAGGAAGCGCGCATCACCGGGGCGGTCGGCGAGGCCCTGGCCACCGCTGAGGTGATCGTGATCTGCCCGTCCAATCCCGTGCTGTCGGTCGCGCCGATCCTGGCCGCCGGCGGCATGAGAGAGGCGCTGCGCGGACGGCGAGGCGTGTGTGTGGCGGTCAGCCCGTTCATCGGCGGGCAGGCGGTCAAGGGGCCGGCGGCCAAGCTGATGCCGGAGCTGGGGCTGGATATTTCTCCGGCGGGTGTGGCGCGCTATTATCAGGGATTGGTGGATGGGCTGGTGGTGGACAGCGCCGACGCCGGCCAGGCGGCAGATATGGCTGTTCCGGCGCTGGTCACAGCTACGTTGATGAAAACAGATGCCGACAAAGCGCGTTTGGCGCGCGAGGTTTTGGGGTGGGCAGGGAGCCTACAGCGATGAGTGTATGGGCGATTGTGCCAGTGAAGCCGTTGAACAGGGCGAAGAGCCGTCTGGCGGGGGTGCTGCCGGCAGAGCAGCGCCAATACCTGGCGACTCAAATGATGTTGCGCACCGTGCGGTTGTTGCTGCCACTGTCGCACATTCAGGGTGTGTTGGTCATCAGCCGCGATATGCAAGCGCTGGCGCTGGCCCGCGACCTGGGCGCGCAGACGGTGCAGGAGAGCGGCACGCCGGAGCTTAACAACGCCCTACTGCGGGCTACGCAGGCGTCCAAGGCGTGGGGCAGCGAGGCGGTGCTCGTGGTGCCGGCGGACATCCCCCTGCTGTCGGCGATGGACATTGGGACGGTCGTGGACGTGGGTCATTACCACAACTCCGTGGTGCTGGTGCCCGACCGTCGCGAGCAAGGCACCAATCTGCTGTTCGTCAGGCCGCCGGGGATCATCCCCTATGCTTTTGGCGAGAACAGCTTCAACCGTCACCAGTACTACGCGCGCGAAGCGGGCGCGACGGTGGTCGTGCACCGTTCGGAGAGCGCGTCGCTGGACATTGACACGCCCGACGACCTGGCCCGCTATATTGAGTTGGCAAAGGCGTTGGGAGAGCCTATCATAGAGCGAATTGGCCCGGAAGGCGTGCCGCTATCTGGCGGCACCCCGTAAGCAATCGATTCTGCAGCGGCATACAGGATAGACAGGAGAAGGTTTATGGCTGATCGAGTGGCTTTGTACTTGCAGGATGCGCACCCGCTGGCAGACGCGATCCAGTACGTGCAGTACGCTGAGGATCGCGGCTTTGAGGCCGTCTGGCAGGCGGAAAGCCGCCTGGTGCGCGATGCCATCGTCCCGATGGCGGCTTATGCGGCGACGACCAAGCGTATCAAGGTCGGCTCCGGCGTGATCAACAACTGGACGCGCAACGCGGCGCTGACGGCGGCGACGTTCCTGACGCTCGACGACCTGGCCCCCGATCGGATTCTGCTGGGCATTGGCGCGTGGTGGGATCCGCTGGCCAAGAACGTGGGCATCGAGCGCACCAAGCCGCTGCTGGCCATGCGCGAGCATGTGACCGTGGTGCGCGACCTGCTGGCGATGAAGAATGTCACGTTTCACGGCGAGTTTGTGAACGTGACCGGCATCGAGCTGGATATCGTGCACGGGCGGCGCGAGCCGCGCAACGTGCCGATCTATATCGGCGCGACTGGCCCCAAGATGATGACCATGGCCGGCGAGATCGCCGATGGCGCAGTGCTCAACTACCTGGTGTCGCCCGCTTATAACGTGGCCGCGCTGGAGCAACTGGAGGCCGGCGCGAAGCTGGCCGGGCGCACGGTGGCAGACATTGACCGGCCTCAACTGGTCGTGTGCTCGGTGGACAGCGACCGCAAGAAGGCCCTGGATGGCGCGCGCAAGCTGGTCACGCAGTACCTGGGCCAGCAGCCGCACATCATGAAGGCCAGCGGCGTCAGCAGTGAGCTGCTCGACGAGATTCACCAGGTGCTGACCTGGCCGGCGACCGAAGAGCAGATCGAGCGCGCCATGACGCTGGTGCCCGATGACGTAGTGCAACTGATCACCGCGTCGGGGACGCCAGCCGAAGTGCGCGCCAAAGTCCGCGAGTACGTGTCCGCCGGCTGCACGTGCCCGGTGCTCTACCCGCTGGGCGACGATGTGCGGCTGATGATTGACACGTTCGCCGACGGCTATAGCAACTGACAGGCCTGACATAGCGAGGCGCAGGTGTCTATTCAACCTCCCTCGGTGGAGCGGTTCGACCAGCAGCCGAGCGCGCGCTGGTGCTTCGTCTGCGGGGTGGCGAATCCGTGCGGGCTGCGCATCCGCTTCTTCAACGATGGCTATCAGCGCGTGGTGGCGCGGGTGACGCTTGGCGAGCAGTACCAGAGCTACCCCGGCATGACGCACGGCGGCATCCTGGCGACGATTCTCGACGAGACGATGGGCCGCGCGCTGCTGGCCGACGAGGGCGGCGACGCCGTTGAGCAGGCGCGCTTCATGTTCACGGCGAAGATGGAGATCCGCTATCGCCGCCCGGTGCCGCTGGACGAAGAGTTCACCGTGCGCGGGCGCGTGGACCAGGATCGCGGGCGAATGGCGCTGGTCAGCGGCGAGATCGCGCTGGCCGACGGTTCGGTGGCCGTTGAGGCGTCGGCGACGCTGGTGGACATCCCTCATGAGCACGTGACGCAGATGCTCGCCGCCGACGTGGGCTGGCAGGTGTATCCGGAAGAGGGTGGCTGAGGCGGCTGATGCCGGATGATACGGGCGGCGTGGCGCACGGCGTGCCGCGCCGCCGACCGTGGCTCCAGACAGCAGGGGCCAGCCGCGAGCAGTGGACGGCGTGGCTGGCCCTTGTGGTCGTGGTGGGGGCAGTCGTGACGCTCACGCTGAGCGTGAGCCTGGCGGTGAGCCGCGATCCGCTGCTGATGCCCCTGGACGACACCTACATTCACTTCCAGTACGCGCACCAGTGGGCAGCGGGGCAGCCGCTGACGTACTACCCGGGCGATCCGCCGACTTCCGGCGCGACCAGCCTGCTCTACGCGCCGCTGTTGGCGCTTGGCCACGTGGCGGGCTGCGACGGCTGGGCGCTGGCCTACTGGGCGCTGGGCATCGGCGCGCTGGCTTTCTTCGGATCGGTGTGGCTGGTCTACCTGATCGGGCGGGCGAGTCCGCTGGCCGAGGAGCCGGGTGGGGCGGGGTACGCGCTGGCGCTGGCCCTGGCCTACGCCGTGACGGGGCCGTTCGTGTGGGCGGCGCTCAGCGGCATGGAGACGGCGCTCTTCCTGTTCCTCGCGCTGCTGACCTTCTATGCCGCGCAGAGCAATCGCCGCCGCCTGGCTGTTGCTGCGGGGGCGCTGGCGGCGCTGACTCGCCCGGAAGGCGTCATCGTGGCGCTGCTGGCCATGCTTTTCTTGGCCGTGCGAGATGATTGGCCGCGCGAGGGGCGGGCACGGCTGCGACGGGGCGCGCTGCTGGCCTTGCCGGTGGCGGCGGCGCTGATCCAGCCCACGCTCAACTGGGCGGCGACGGGCAGCGCGTCAGCGTCGGGGATGCAGGCCAAGTCGCTGCTGGCGAATACGGGCGCGCCGCTCAGCGAGCGGTTGGTGGGCGTGCTCTCGTCCTTTGGGCGGATGTGGGGCGAGCTGCTCGTCGGGCGCAGCGCGGACTTCGGCATCTTCACCTCGCCGCTGCTGGCCCCGGCGGCGCTGGGGGCGCTGCTGGCGGGCACCTGGCTGGCCTGGCGGGGGCGGCGCATCAACGCGGCGGCGCTGGCCCTGGCGACGATCCTGCTGCTGACGGCGGCGGTCGCCACGCTCGACACGGCCTTCTGGCAGTTCAAGCGCTACCAGCTTCCAGCGATGGCGCTTTTCTACCCGGCGGCGGCGTGGACGGCGCGCGGGCTGGGCGAGGGGCTGGCCGCGCGCAAGGGGTGGCGGGCCTGGGGCTGGGCGCTGCCCGCGCTGATTCTTCTCCCCTCGCTGCTGACGGCGCTGAGCTTCGCCGGTTACTACGGCGAGAATGTGGCCGTCGTGCGCGATCAGCAGGTGCCGATGGCCCGCTGGGTGCGCGATAACCTGCCTGTGGAGCCGGGTGCGCCGCGCGTTGGCGTGCACGATGTGGGCATGATGGGCTACTTCAGCGAGCGCCCGCTGTACGATGTGGTCGGCCTGACGCTGCCCGGCCCGGCCCCGTCGTGGCGGCAAGGCCCCGGTGCGATCTACGAGCACATGGCTCACAGCCGCTACCGGCCCGGCGCGTTCGCGATCTACCCGGACGTGCAGGGGCTGCGCTACCTGTTGGACGCGGGCGTGTTTGGCGACGTGCTGGCCGAGTTCCCGGTGACGCTGGGCGAGCACAACGTCGCAGCGGCGACGGATTACCAGGCGGTGTACACGGCGGACTGGGCTACTACACGCCCGGAGGAGATCGCCGCGCAAGCCTCCACGCTGGACGCGGTGCACGGCCTGGCGCTGGCAGATGCGGTGGATGTCGCCAACCTGGGCAGCGAAGATGCGCATGATTACACCTGGTGGCAGGCTGAGTCCCCGCCCGGCTTCATCACCGAGGTCTACACGCACTGGTACCACGTCTGCGGGCTGGCCGAGGAAGAAGGCTGCCGGGCGACCGACGGCGGGCGCGTCCTGACTGGTGGCGAGTCGTTCACACTGCGCACGCGGCCCGGCGAAGACCTGCTGCTGGTCACGCGCGTGCACGGGCGGGCGAGCGTGCCGCTGGCGATTTTCGTGAACGGCGATCGTGTTGCGGAGCGCGTGCAGCCCGCCGTGCCGGGGCGCTGGGTCGAGATCGTCACCTGGGTGCCCGCCGCGCAGATCAGCGGGACGCGCACGCGGGTGCGCATCGAAGCGCAGGTAGATGATCCGCGCGCTGACGCCTATTCGCCGTACTATCACTGGGCGTATCAGGGCGACTTTCAGCCGCAGGGGGCGGACGAAGGGCCGTCGGTCGCCGTCTTCGGCGAGACGGGCGCGGTGCGTCTGCGCGAAGTGGCGCTCGACTTCACACCGCCTGAGGAAGGCGTGGGCGGCCAGATCGCGGTGCGCGCGGTGTGGCAGGGGGCAGCGCCCGGCGCAGGAGACGGCGTGATCTTCGTTCATCTGTATAATAGGGACAGGGTAGATGCGGAGCCGGTCGCTCAGGTGGTTACCCGCCCCGGCGGAGGGGCATTGCCACCGGCCAACTGGCTGCCTGGCATCCTGGGCGACACGTATACCGTCCCGCTGCCCGCAGACCTGCCCCCAGGTGAGTATGTCGTGGCCCTGGGCATGTTTGAGGCGCGCACTGGCGTTCGCTATCCAGTGACGGGCGCGGGCGCTGGCCCTGACCGGCGCCTGTTTATCGGTGAGATCGTGGTTGAGGAGACTGAGCAGTGAAGATTAGCTTTTCGCTCAATGGCGAGGCGCTGACGCTGGACGCTGCGCCGAACGAGAGTCTGTTGCGCCTGTTGCGCCGCTATGGCGTCTTCGGCGTCAAGTACGGAGACGGGCTGGGCATGAGCGGCGCAGATGTCGTCCTGCTGGACGGCGCGCCGGTTGTTTCGTCGCTGATCCTGGCGGCGCAGGCTGCGGGCCGGTCGGTCGTCACGATTGAGGGCCTCGGCGGGGCGCAGGAGCGCGGCTGGCGCGGATCGGAGCCGCTGCACCCGCTGCAGGTGGCCTTTGTGGAGACGGGGGCCATTCAGTGCGGCTACTGCACCCCGGCGATGATCCTGGCGGCGCAGGCGCTGCTGGATCGCAACCCGGACCCGACCGAAGACGATGTCCGCGCGGCGTTGGCGGGCGTGCTGTGCCGCTGCACCGGCTACGTCAAGCCGGTGGAGGCGGTGCTGCGCGCGGCGGCGATGCTGCGCGGCGAGGAAGTGCCCCCGATCGGGCCGGAGCGGGCGATCCCGGTGCCGGCGGAAGTCTTCACGCGGCCCGCAGAGTGGGATGACGATGTACGGCCTTCTGCGGATGCTCCCCAGGGGCAGCCGGGCACGCCACAGGTGACCACGCGCACGCTGCCGGTGATGCTCGTCGCGCCGGAGGTGGACACGCTGCAACAGGTGGGCAAGCCCGCGCGCAAGGTGGATGCGCGCAAGCTGGTGCAGGGCAACCCGGCGTTCACCGATGACATTGAGTTTCGCGGGATGCTGGTCGGCAAGCTGCTGCTCAGCCCGCACGCGCACGCGCTGATCAGGCGCATTGATGCGAGCCGGGCGCGCGCGCTGCCCGGCGTGCACGCCGTGCTGACCCACCAGGACCTGCCGCGCGTGCCCTATACGACGGCGGGACAGAGCGACCCGGAGCCGGGGCCGCACGACAATTACAGCCTGGACTACAAGGTGCGCTTCGTCGGCGACCGGGTGGCGGCGGTGGCGGCGGAGACGGAAGAGATCGCGCTCAAGGCGCTGGCGCTGATCGAGGTCGAGTACGAGCTGCTGCCGGCGATCTTCGACCCGCGCGATAGCATGAAAGAAGGCGCGCCCATCCTGCACAATGAGCCGGAAAGCTGGCACATTGAGGACAGGACGCGCAACCTGGCCGCCGTCGTGGACTGGGAAGTGGGCAACGTGGAGGAGGGCTTCGCCCAGGCCGACCGCATCTTCGAGGCAGTGTACTACAGCCCGAAAGTGCAGCAGACGCCGCTGGAGCCGCACGTGGTGGTGACGTGGTGGGACGAGGACGACCGCCTGGTGATCCGCACGAGCACGCAGGTGCCGTTCCACGCGCGGCGCATCCTGGCCCCCGTGCTCGGCCTGCCGGAGAAGCGCATCCGCGTGATCAAGCCGCGCATCGGCGGCGGCTTCGGCGTCAAGCAGGAGGTGCTGCTCGAAGACATCTGCGCGCACCTGACCATCGCCACCGGTCGCCCGGTGCGCCTGGAATACACGCGCGAAGAGGAGTTCTACGCCAGCCGCTCGCGCCATCCCATGTACCTGACGCTGAAAACGGGCGTGACCCGCGACGGGATGATCGTCGCCAACCAGATGCACGCGCTCAGCGATACCGGGGCTTGCGGCGCACACGCCATGACGGTGGCGGGCAACACCGGCCACAAGGGCATGTCGCTCTACAACGCGCCAAACATCAAGTTTCGCGCGGATGTCGTCTACACCAACACGCCGCCGAGCGGCGCCTATCGCGGCTATGGCGTGCCGCAGGGCTTCTGGGCGGTGGAGCAGCAGATGGAGTGGATCGCCCGCGAGATGGGCTGGGATCCGCTGGAGTTCCGCCTGAACAACGCGATCAAAAGCGGAGACGAGCATCCCGCCAGCAAAGCCTGGAGCGAAGGGCGCGAGGCAGCGCCGGAGTTCATCCAGTCGTGCGGGCTGGCCGAGTGCGTGGAGCAGGGCGCGAAGGCGATCCGCTGGCACGAGCGGTTCGACAACCCGGCCTGGCACCAGGTGCCGGGCAAGCCGCATCTGCGGCGGGGCATCGGCGTGGCAGCGGTAATGCAGGGGACGGCCATCCCGCGTCTGGACATGGGCGCGGCCAGCATCAAGATCAACGACGATGGCTCGTTCAACCTGCTGGTGGGCGCGACCGACCTGGGCACCGGCTCGGACACGGTGCTGACGCAGATGGCAGCGGAGGTGCTCGGCTGCGCGCCGGAGGACTTCATCACCTATTCGTCGGACACGGACTTCACCCCCTTCGACAAGGGCGCATATGCGTCCAGCACAACGTACATTTCGGGGCGGGCGACGGTGCTCGCCGCCGAAAAGGTCGCCGCGCAGATGCGCGAGGTCGCCGCGCGGATGTTCAGCCAGCAGGACGAAAGCGCGCCGCCCGTCGCGCCGGCGGACATCGTGCTGCGCGACCGCGCCGCCCACGCCCCGGATGGACGCAGCGTGACGCATCGCGAGATCGCGCTCAACAGCCTGCACCACGAGCACCAGCAGCAGATCATGGCCACGGCCAGCTACGTCAGCCCGGACTCGCCGCCGCCCTTCGCCGCGCAGTACGTGACGGTGACGCTGGACACGGAGACGGGCCAGTTCACGGTGGACGAGATGGTGATGGCCGTTGACGGCGGCGTGATCGTCAACCCGGTGACAGCCAGCGGCCAGGTGGAAGGGGGCATGGTGCAGGCGTTGGGCTACGGGCATTGCGAGGAGATGGCCTTCGACGCGCAGGGGCGCATGACCAACCCGCAGTTCGGCCCGTACAAGATTTATCGCGCCGACGAGATGCCGGAGATGGGCGTCATCTTCATCGAGACTTACGAGCCGAGCGGCCCGTTCGGGGCCAAAGCCGTCGCCGAGATTCCGCTGGACGGTGCGGGGCCGGCGCTGGCGAACGCGCTTTATGACGCGGCGGGCATCCGCATGACGCACGGGCCGCTGCTGCCGGAGCGCGTCTGGCGGGCGCTGCGCCAGCAGGCGCAGGCCGGGTGAGTCGAAGGGGACGGTTATGAGCCAAGATCGAGCTGTGTTCGAAGCCGCGCTCGCCGCCCAGCAGGAGGGGCGGCCCGCCGCGCTGACCGTGGTCGTGGAAACGCAAGGCTCCGTCCCGCGCCAGGCGGGGAGCAAGATGCTGGTCTGGCCGGACGGGCAGATCGTCGGCACGGTGGGCGGCGGGCAGATGGAAGCGTTTGTCATCGCCGAGGCGCAGGCGGCCATGCGCAGCGGGGCGAGCCGCATCGTCAGCTACGACCTGGCCGATCCGAAATCCGGCGATCCGGGCGTGTGCGGCGGGTCGGTGCGCGTCTACGTCGAGCCGCTGCTGTCCCCGGCAACGGTGCTGGTCATCGGTGCCGGGCACGTCGGCAAGGCTGTTGCGGAGCTGGCGAAATGGCTGGGCTATCGCGTGGTTGTCAGCGACGATCGGCCCGACTATGCCACGCCAGAGCAGATACCCGGCATGGACGGATACCTGACGGTTGCGCCGGGCGACCTGGCGGAGCAGGCCCCGATCTCGGCGCGGACGTACATCGTCGCCGTGACGCGCGGGCTGATCGTGGACGAGGCTTTGCTGCCCGCGCTGCTGCGCACAGACGCGCCTTATATCGGGCTGATCGGCAGCCGCCGGCGCTGGATGATCACGGCGGAGGCGCTGCGCGCGAAGGGGATAGCGCAGGCTGATCTCGACCGCGTGCACGCCCCGATCGGGCTGTCCATTGGCGCTGAGACGCCGCAAGAGATTGCCGTGAGCATCATGGGCGAGGTGATCCAGGCGCAGCGCGGCGGCAGCGGGGAGTCGCTGCAATGGCCGGCCAAGCCTGCTGAGCGAGAGTGAACGAGCGAAAAAGAAAGCATGGCGGTGAAGATTCTGGCGGTCAGCGACGTGGTGCAGCCCCAACTGCACGAGCCGGCGTACTTGCGCAAGTCCTGTGCGGATGTTGATGTCCTGGTGAGCTGCGGCGACATGCCGGTCGAGTATCTGGATTTCATCGGGACCGTGCTGACACTGCCGCTGTTGTACGTGCGGGGCAATCACGATGTCCACTATGCGCCCAACCATCCTGGCGGAGACAATCTGCATCTGCGCTTCCTCAGGTTCCAGCGCCATCTGTTTGTGGGGCTGGAGGGTTCGATCTGCTACAACAAGGGCGACGCGCAGTACACGCAGAGCGAGATGCTGATCAAGGTGCTGCGCCTGCTGCCGCGCCTGGCGGTGCGGCGAGCGTGGGCGGGTTACGGCGTACATGTGCTGGTGGCCCACTCTCCGCCGCGCCACATCCATGACATCGCGGAAGACCGCGCCCATCGCGGGTTCAACGCTTTCCGGCTGTTGATGCGCGTGGGACGGCCTATGTTCCTGCTGCACGGCCATGTGGACACATGGGACAACCGGCGTCCCCGGCGGACGGTCTTCGCCGGCACGACCGTGCTCAACGTGAACCCGTACATGATTGTGGATGTTCCATGAGACAGGAAGTCTGCTTTAGGCAAGCGTTCTTTTCTATGCTAGTATTGCTCTCCCAGGAGCAGTTGATAGGTGACCACACAAGGACAGGGTTAGTGCATGTGGCAGAATTACTATAGCGTTACGTCCGTCGAAGAGGCGCTCGAATTGCTGGCGCAGTTCGGGGCGCGCGCGCGCATCGTGGCCGGCGCCACCGACCTGCTGCTGGAGCTGGAGCGCGGCGGGCGGGCCGGGGTGGATACGCTGGTGGACATCACCCGCGTGCCCGGTCTGGATCAGATTACCGTGCGGGGCGATACCATCCGGATCGGCCCGCTGGTCACGCATAACCATCTGGTGGGCAGCCGGGCCGTCGTTGAGCGGGCGCTGCCGCTGGCGCAGGCCGCGTGGAGCGTGGGCGCGCCGCAGATTCGCAACCGGGGTACCGTGGCCGGGAATGTGATCACGGCCAGCCCGGCCAACGACACGATCACCCCGCTGTGGGCGCTGGGCGCGACGGTGACGCTGACCTCGCTGCGCGGCGAGCGCACGCTGGATTTCCCGTCGTTCTACCAGGGCGTGCGCCGGACAGCGCTGGCCCCGGACGAGATGCTGACCGCGATCACCTTCCCGGCGCTGGGCAGGCACGAGCGCGGCATGTTCCTCAAGCTGGGGTTGCGCAACGCCCAGGCGATCTCAGTGGTCAATGCGGCGGTGGTGCTCGGTTTTGAGGGGGAGATCATCAGCCGTGCGGCGATCACGCTGGGCAGCGTGGCCCCGACGATTCTGCGCGTGCCCGTCGCCGAGCAATACCTGCAGGGCAAGACGCTGACTGACGAGACGATCCGCGAGGCAGCGCGCCTGGCGGCGGCAGCGCCCACGCCCATTGACGATGTGCGCAGCGGTGCGGGCTATCGCACGGAGATGTGCCGCGTGCTGGTGGCGCGGGCGTTGCGCGCGCTGCGCAGCGGGACGGAGCGCGCCGGCTGGCCGGACGACCCGGCCATGCTGTGGGGCGCTCACCGGGCGACCGTGCGCGAGCCGCTGCCGGCAGCCGTCCGCCATGAAGACGATCTGGGCGATACGATCGTCACGACGGTGAACGGCGAGCCGTATTCGATCACGGGCGCGTCGAACAAGACGCTGCTCCGCTTCCTGCGTGAGGACGTGGGCCTGACGGGCACGAAAGAGGGCTGCGCCGAGGGCGAGTGTGGCGCGTGTACCGTGTTTCTCGACGGCGTGGCGGTGATGGCCTGCCTGGTGCCTGCCCCGCGCGCGCATGGCGCGCAGATCACGACGGTTGAGGGGCTGGCGGCGGAGGATGGGGCGCTGCACCCGTTGCAGCGGGCTTTCGTGGACACGGGCGCCGTCCAGTGCGGGTACTGCACGCCCGGCTTCCTGATGTCTGGCGCGAAGCTGCTGGAGGAGCATCCTCACCCGACGCGCGCTCAGATCGAGCAGAGCATCACTGGCAATCTGTGTCGCTGCACGGGGTATTACAAGATCGTGCAGGCGTTTGAGCAGGCCGCCCAGGGGAACGGTACCTGAAAGACTCTCCAGGCGGAGGGGGGATGGCGGATTTCGAGTTTCGAAATTCGGATGGGAGAATCCCTGTTCCGCGCGCAGAGGGAAGGCGGCTGTGAAGTTGGTGAAGGCCAGGGCTGTGCGTGGGGGAGGAGGGGGCGATGAGCAGATACGCGCCTCAGAAGCGGGAACGGCGAGCGAATCGCTGGCTGCCGGTCATTGGCCTGATGTTGGCCGCGCTGCTGGCGATCGCGGCCTATCTGATCGCGTTCCCGCTGGTCGAGTTGGGCCGCGATCAGAGCGAGACCATTGACGACGCTTATGGCGATCTGCGCCAGCAGTTCGCCGGCTATGACTGGTACGCTGACAGCGAGCGCTATCACGGCAACAACATCGTCGAGATACTGGTCGCTGCGGTGCTGTGGCTGGTCCTGATGGGCCTGGCGATGCTGGCCGTCGGCCTGGCCACCTATGGCACCGACCCGGAGCGCCGCGCGTGGAAGCAGATGGGACCTCCCCCGGCCAACAAGAAGGCTGTCGCCAAGCAGCTCAAGAAGGATCTCAAGGAACTGAAGCGCCAGGAGCGGGAGTTCAAGCGCAAGAAAGACTGAGCGGATAGCTGGCAGAGCTGATACGAGTTTGTGGGGCGGGGGCCTGGGTTCGGGGGCGCGCGGTCGTCGGGTTCTTCTGGCTGCGCCCCTTGTGACGGGGCGATGAGCGCCCGCTGAACTGGCGCCGCATCGCCTGGGCCTGCCCACAACGGGACTACATGGCAAGGAGTGTGGAGAAGCAGTGAGCGAAAAAGAGTTGTTGATCGGCCAGAGCGTGCGCCGCCTCGACGCGGTGGGCAAGGTCCTGGGCGAGACCGCGTATCCTGGCGATATTGACATGGAAGACCAGTTGTGGATGAAGATTCGTTTTGCGGATCGCGTTCATGCGCGCATCACGGCCATGGACACGAGCAAAGCTGAGGCCCACCCCGGCGTGGTAGCCGTGTTCACGGCCAGGGACGTGCCGGTCAACGAGTACGGGCTGGGCATCCCGGATCAGCCGGTGCTGTGTGGGCTGGGCAGCGCCAAAGAGGGCGCGGACATCGTGCGCTGCATCAGCGACCAGGTGGCGCTGGTGGTGGCTGACAGCGAGGCGGCGGCTGCCGAAGCAGTCCGTTTGATTGACATCACCTACGAAGACCTGCCGGTGATCACTGATCCGGAAGAGGCGCTGAAAACAGGCGCACCGCAGCTTCACCCGCACGCCCAGGGCAACATTCTGACCCATTACCGCATCCGTCACGGCGATATGGCGGCGGGCTGGGCGCAGGCCGAGGTGGTGGTGGAGGGCGTGTACCGCACCGGCGCGCAGGAGCATGCCTATCTCCAGCCGGAAGCCGGATTGGGGTACCTGGACGAAGAGGGCCGCGTCACGGTGGTGGTGGCCGGGCAGTGGGTGCACAAGGATCGGCAGCAGGTCGCCCATGCCCTGGGGCTGCCCGAAGAGCAGGTGCGGATCATCTACCCGGCCATCGGCGGGGCGTTTGGCGGGCGCGAAGATATGTCCGTGCAGATCGTGCTTGGCCTGGCCGCGTGGAAACTGCGGCGCCCCGTCAAGATCATCTGGAGCCGCGAAGAATCCATCATCGGGCATCACAAGCGGCACCCCATGACCATCCGCGCGAAGTGGGGCGCGACGAAAGAGGGCAGGCTGGTCGCGGCGGAGGCGGAAGTCGTCGCCGATGCGGGCGCGTATGCCTATACCTCTTCCAAAGTGCTCGGTAATGCGCACCTGATGGTCTGTGGCGCGTATGTGATCCCCAACGCCCAGGTGGACAGCTACGCCGTCTATACCAACAACGTGCCCAACGGCGCGTTTCGGGGCTTCGGCGGGCCGCAAGGCGCTTTCGCTGCTGAAGGGCAGATGAACCGGCTGGCCGAGGCGCTGGGCATGGACCCGGTCGCGCTGCGCGCCATGAACGTGCTCAAGGATGGCAGCATCACCGTGGTTGGCTCGCCGCTGCCGCCCGGCGTCTCGCTGGATCGTGTGCTCGCCGATGGCGCCGTGCAAAGCGGTTACTGGGAACGCCCGGATGGACAGTGGCGGCGACAGCCCGTCGCGCAGCCGGCAGATCCGGCCAGGCGGCGCGGGATTGGGATGGCGCTGGGCCTCAAGAATATCGGGTTCAGCTTCGGCGCGCCCGAAGGGAACTGGGCGACCATAGAGCTGTACGGCTCCACCGAGATCGAGCGCGTGGTGGTGCGCGAGGTGGGCGCTGACATGGGCCAGGGCGCGCACACCGCCTTCGTGCAGATGGCCGCCGCGGCGGTTGGGGTGCCCGTTGAGAAGGTCGAGCTTCTCGGCCACGACACAACCTACGCCGGCGATTCGGGCAGCACTTCGGCCTCGCGCATGACCTTCATGGCTGGCAACGCGATCAAGGGGGCGGCGGAGCTGGCGCTGGAGAAGTGGCGGGCCGAGGAACGCCCGGCCATTGCCACTTACCGCTACAACGCGCCCAGGACAACCCCCTACGACCCGGAGACCGGGCGCTGCGATCCGAACGTGTCCTATGGCTATATGGCGCAGTTCGTCGAGGTCGAAGTGGACGTTGAGACCGGGCACGTGCATGTGATGCGCGTGGTGTCGGCGCACGATGTCGGCAAAGCCATCAACCCGCACCTCATCGAAGGGCAGATAGAGGGCGCGGTCATCCAGGCGCTGGGATACGCCATCATGGAGGACGTGGTGACCAAAGAGGGGCGCATCCTCAACCCCACCCTGTCAACCTACCTGATCCCGACGATCTGGGACATCCCCCAGGAGACGAAATCGGTCATTCTCGAATATACCGATCCGCGCGGCCCCTGGGGCGCGCGCGGCATGGCCGAGATGCCTTTCATCCCCCTGGCCCCCGCGATTGTGGCGGCGGTGCACGATGCGACCGGCGTGTGGTTCGACCGCATCCCGCTGACGCCGGAGCGGGTGGTGGTCAGGCTGCGCGAGCAGGGCCTCGGTGTTATTTAGCCGTGTTCCCGTGATCGTTCGGGGTGGGGGCGACCTCGCTTCCGGCGTGGTGTACCGGCTGGTGAAGGCGGGCTTTCCAGTGCTGGTGATCGAGCTGGAACGCCCGCTTGCCATCCGGCGGGCCGTCGCCCTGGCTGCGGCGGTGTTCGAGGGCCAGGTTGCGGTGGAGGGCCTCACGGCGCGGCGCGTGGCCCATCTCGACGAGATAGCGCAGGTGCAGGCTGCCGGCGAGGTGCCGGTGCTGGTTGACCCTGACGGGGCGAGCATCGGCGCGCTGCGCCCGGCGGTGGTAGTGGATGCGCGCCTGGCCAAGCGCAACCTGGGCACGGCGCAGACAGACGCGCCGCTGGTCATCGGGCTGGGGCCGGGCTTCACCGCCGGCGTGGACTGCCATGCCGTGATCGAGACGAACCGGGGGCACTTCCTGGGCCGGGTGCTTTGGCAGGGGTCGGCGCAGCCGGACACCGGCAGCCCAGGCAGTGTGCAGGGGCACGCGCTCGACCGCGTGCTGCGCGCGCCCTGCGCGGGCACGGTGACGCCGCTGGCAGCCATTGGCGACACCGTGCGCGCCGGCGATATGCTGGCCACGGTCGGCGGCCAGGAAGTGCGCGCACCGTTTGATGGCGTGCTGCGCGGGCTGATTCACCCGTCCGTGTCGGTCAGGGCGGGGCTGAAGATCGGCGATGTGGACCCGCGCGGTGAGCGCGAGCACTGCTTCACCGTTTCCGAGAAGGCGCTGGCGATCGGCGGCGGCGTGCTGGAAGCGATCCTCAGCGCGCCACAGCTTGCACTGCTGCTGCGCGAGACTGACTCTCCCGACGATTCGCCCGATTGGCCGCCAGCGAAATGAGCGCGTTTGATGCTGCTGCGTGAGGCGCTGCGCGTGCAGCGCGGCGACGTGGTGTCTTTTGTCGGGGCCGGCGGCAAGACGGCAGCCCTGTTCCGCCTGGCGGCGGAGCTACGTGCCGAGGGTTGGCGCGTGCTGGCGACGACGACGACGCGCGTGGCCTCGTATGAAGTCGCCCAGGCACCGGCGGCTATCCAGCTCAGCGACGCGGTGACCGCCGAACACATCCGCGACCAACTGAGCGAGCACGGCTTCGTATTCCTCTACGCGGCAGGCGATGCGCGGAACGCGCACAAGGTCATTGGTCTGCCGCTCCCGGTCATCGGCGGCCTGATCGACTCAGTGAATTCCGACGTGCTGCTGATCGAGGCGGATGGCGCGCGGCAGATGCCGTTCAAGGTGCCGCGCGCGCACGAGCCGGTGATCCCGCCGGAGACGACGCTGGTCGTGCTGGTGGCTGGGGTGGACGCGCTCGACCAGCCGCTGGACGAGGCGCATGTTTACAACGCGACCCGGCTGTGCGACCGCTACGGGTTCGCCGAAGGCGGGCGGCTGATCCCGCCCTGGATGGCCGCTGCCCTGCGCGACCCGGAGCTGGGGCTGCGCGGCGTGCCGAATGGGGCGCGCGTCTGCGTCCTGCTGAACAAGACCCCCGGCGAAGGGTACGTCCATCGCCGGGCGCGGCGCGTGGCCCAGCTTGCGCTGCGCTCGCCCCGCATTGAGGCGGTGGCGCTGGGCGCGATGCAGTCATCTGGCGAGCCGATCAGCGAAGCGCAGCGGCGCGTGGCGGCGCTTGTGCTGGCCGCCGGGGAGTCGGCGCGGATGGGGGGACAGCCCAAGCCGCTGCTGCCCTGGGATCGGGGGCAGACGGTCATCGAGGCGATTGTGGCCCGGCTGGTGGCGCTGCGCCTGGCGGAGATCGTCGTTGTGACCGGGCACCGGGCTGATGACGTGGCGCGGGCGGTGGCCTGGCTGCCGGTGCGCGTGGTGCACAACCCGGACTATCAGCAGGGCGAGATGATCTCGTCCGTGCAGGCGGGATTGCGCGCGCTGTCGCCGGGGATGGCGGCCTGCCTGGTGGTGATGGGCGACCAGCCGGCGCTGAACGCGCGCGTGGTGGACCAGGTGCTGCTGGCTTATGGGCGGGGCCTGGGCGAGATCGTCACCCCGGTGTACGAAGGCCGTCGGGGGCACCCGGTGCTGTTCGACAGCCGCTTCTGGCCGGAGCTGCTGGCTTTGGAAGGGGGCGCGCCGCGTGACGTGATCGCCCGCCACCCCGACCGGCTGCATCTGCTGGCGGTGAGCGATGACAGCATTCTGCGCGACATTGACACACCCCAGCAGTACCGGCGCGAGCGCCGCCTGGCCGGGCTGGAATGACGCGGCTGGTGGGTGTTACGGCGGGGAAGTGTCTACAGCCCCCGCGCCGATGGGCGTGGGAGTGGGCGGTGGGTCGCTGATGTGGATCGTCACCTCGCACAGGTGGCGCATGGTCTGGGTGGTGTCGAAGACGGTCAGGCGGAAGCGATATTCGCCATTGGCGAAGTTGATGGGGTAGAAGTCGCCCAGCGGCCCGTCCACTACCGGGACCGCATAATCGCCGATGGGCGCGAACTCCGCCCCTGCGACAGCGGGCTTCAGCTCGAAGCGATAGAACGCGAAGTCGCTGGTGGTGGCCGTGCCCCAGAAGGTCGTCGTCTCGAAGATGAGATGGCCGTTGCCCGGCACCAGCAGCCAGGCGCTCTCGCGCGGGCAGCCGGCGATCTGCGGCGCACCGGGGACGATCGTGCCGACTGAGGTCGCGGTAGGCTCCGGGGTGGCGAAGACGGCTGGCCCGGCGACAACTCCGCCGCCCGCATCGAGGGCAATGGGCGGGTTCGGCGCGGGCGTGCTGGTCACGAAGCGAGTCAGCACTGGTGCCTGGACGCTCTGCGGGCTGGTGCGCAGGTCGCGCACGGCGGGGGCCATGATGGTGGCGATGGCCCACACGCCGACCATGATCTCGATCAGCAGCCCGCCGAAGGTGATCGCTGCCGCCTGGCGCACCAGGGCGTGCTCGCGCTCCAGCTTGAATTGGGCGATCGCCAACTCGCGGCGGGCCTGTTGCAGGCGGAAGGCCATCAGCAGAATGCCCGCCGCGCAGAGGATGTACAGCCCAAAAGAGATGCGCTCGATGAAGAAGACGACGCTAGTCATGCTCCGGCGCGTTTTCTATCTCGCCAGGGTCGAACGGCGGTAGCTCGCGCAGCACACCACGCAGCAGAGCAGCCAGGCGGGGCACGATCTGCTTGCCCGCGCGCAGTACGTCTTCGTGGCTGACCTCTTGCTGGGCAGTGGTGCTGTCGAGCGAGATATTGGTGATGCTGGAGAAGCCAAGCACGCGCATTCCCGCATGATAGGCGACCAGCGCTTCGGACGCGGTGGACATGCCGACGGCGTCGCCGCCCCAGGCGCGGAACAGGCGCACCTCCGCTGGCGTCTCGAAGGTAGGGCCGGACAGCGAAACGTATACCCCTTCGCGCAGCGTGAGGCCCTGCCCGGCGGCGACGCGGTGCGCCAGCGCCCGCAACTGCGGGCTGTAGGTGTGGGTGTGGACCGGGAAGCGCGGGCCGAAGCTGCCCATGTTCGGCCCGTGAAGGGGGTTCATCCCGGAGAAGCCCGCCGGATAGATGTGATCCTCGATCACCATAATGTCGCCGACCGAGAAACCCTGGTTCAGCCCGCCCGCCGCGTTGGTCAGGATGAGCGTGTCAATACCCAGCAGGCGCATGACGCGCACCGGCAGCGTCACCTGGGCCAGGCTGTACCCTTCGTAGTAGTGAATGCGACCCTGCATGACCAGGACCGGGCATCCTTCCAGGGTGCCCCCGACCAGCCGGCCAGCGTGCCCCTGCACAGTCGCGCTTGGCCAGCCGGGAATCTCCCCGAAGGGAATGGCCTGCGCTCCCTCGATCTCGTCCACGAGCGGCCCCAGGCCAGAGCCAAGCACCAGCCCGACCGCCGGCGCAACGCTGAGGCGCGCGCGGACATGGTCGGCGGCCACGTGATAGTGCTCTTCTGGAATCGTATGCATCTGCTCCATGCACGAGTCTCCCTGGGGCAAGGGCTTCATCGGATTTGAAAGGTCGCGGGAATTGTACCACTTAAGCGGCGTCCCGCATACCGGATTACAGCAGCAGGCAGCAGTCGCCCAGGCTGTAGAAGCGGTAGCGCTCGCGGATCGCTTCTTCGTAGGCGTGCAGGATGTGCTCGCGCCCGGAAAAGGCGCTGACCAGCATCAGCAGCGTGGAGCGGGGCAGGTGGAAATTGGTCAGCATCCGGTCCACGACGCGGAAGCGATAGCCGGGCGTGATGAACAGGTCCGTATCTTCGTCAACGGCGATGACGGGTCGCCAGGGGCAGACGTTCTCGGCCAGGTTCGCCAGCGTGCGCCGGACGCTGACCGGGTCGTTGGCGGCGCTGCCAAAGGCCGCCGAGCGAATGGCCGCCGTCTCCAGGGTGCGCACGGCAGTCGTGCCGATGGCGACGACGCGCCGCCCACGCAGGCGCGCGTTGTTGACGATCTGCGCGTCCTCTGGCGAGAGGATGGCGCGCTCGGTGTGCATGAGGTGATCGGCGACGTTCTCGGCGCGCACCGGCGAGAAGGTGTCCAGGCCGATGTGCAGCGTGCAATAGGCGATCTCAACTCCCTGGCGCTTGAGCTTGATCAGCATTTCGCCGGTGAAGTGCAGGCCAGCAGTGGGTGCGGCAGCGGAGCCGTCGGCGTGAGCGAAGATCGTCTGGTAGCGATCCGGGTCGGCCAGCGGCGCGCTGATATAGGGCGGCAGCGGCGTCTCGCCCAGGGCGCGCAGGTGCGGCTGGATCGGCTCGCTGAAGGCGATCACGCGCTGGTTCGCGTCCCGCTCCTCGACGATGGTGGCTTCGACCGGCGACGTGCCGTCCGGCCCCACAGCCAGCCGCGCGCCCACCCTGATGCGCCTGCCGCCGACGATGGCCAGCCAATGCGTGTCGTCCAGGGGGCGCAGCAGCAGAATTTCCGCGGCGCCTCCGGTAGGGATTTTGCGGGCGAGCAGCCGGGCGGGGATGACGCGCGTCTGGTTGAGGACGATCACATCGCCCGCGTCCAGGTATTCGGGCAGGTCGTGGAAGGCGCGATGCTCGACGGCCCCGCTGACCCGATCCAGCACCAGCATACGCGCCGCGTCGCGCGGCTCGATGGGCGTCTGGGCGATCAGTTCGGGCGGCAGGTGATAGTCGAAGTCGGTGATGTGCATGGCGCAGCGATTAGTCATGGGTGCTGATCAACGGTTTAACAGGCGCAGGATGATATTGAGGGCGAGCGACAGCAGCAGGCTCACCAGGAGCATACTCACCAGGGGGAAGAAGCACGAGAAGCCCTCGCGCTCGATACGGATGTCGCCGGGCAGGTGACCCAGCTCGCGCAGCAGGGGGAGCCTGCCGGCGACGGTGAGCAGCGCCCCCAGCACGACGAGGCCCAGGCCGAGCGCGACCACCAGGCGGCCCACTGCGCTGAGATCCATCGCCTGACCTGCGCTCCTCTCAGAACAGGGTAGCCTGGCGCGGCGGACGCTCGTCGGAGAGACCGAGATGCTCGTAGGCCAGGCGCGTGGCCACGCGACCGCGCGGCGTGCGCTCCAGAAAGCCTAGCTGGAGCAGGTACG
Organism: Anaerolineae bacterium; assembly: GCA_023382715.1. Classification (GTDB taxonomy): domain Bacteria; phylum Chloroflexota; class Anaerolineae; order Aggregatilineales; family Aggregatilineaceae; genus UBA2029. The sequence continues at coordinate 70,817 of JAHDWP010000008.1, read as the reverse complement.
GCTCGTAGACATCCATGATGGTGTCCGCTTCCTCGCTGATCGAGGCGGCGATGGTTTCCAGCCCCACCGGGCCGCCCTCGAACTTCTCGATGATGGTCCGCAGCACGCGCCGGTCAATGTCGTCCAGGCCGAGCGGGTCAATGTCCAGCAAGTCAAGCGCGCCCGCTGCAACATCGAAGCTGACGGTGCCGTCGGCGCGCACCTCGGCGAAGTCGCGCACGCGCTTGAGCAGGCGCAGGGCCACGCGCGGCGTTCCCCTGGCGCGGCGGGCGATCTCCTCGATGCCGTCGTCGTCAATGGGAATCGTCAGCAGAAGAGCCGCGCGGCGCACGATCTCGCGCATGGCATCCGGGTCGTAGAAATCGAGCCGGTAGACGGCGCCAAAGCGCGCGCGCAGGGGTGCGGTCAGCAGGGCCAGGCGGGTGGTCGCGCCGATGACCGTGAAGCGCGGCAGATGCAGCCGCACGTTCTTGGCCGACGGCCCCTTGCCGATGACGATGTCCAGGGCGAAGTCTTCCATCGCCGGGTAGAGCACTTCCTCGACGGCGCGGCCCAGGCGGTGAATCTCGTCAATGAACAGGATGTCGCCTTCGCGCAGGTGAGTGAGGATGGCGGCCAGGTCGCCGGCGCGCTCGATGGACGGCCCGGCGGTGATGCGGATGTTGACTTCCATCTCGTTGCTGATGACGTGGGCGAACGTCGTCTTGCCCAGGCCTGGCGGGCCGTAAAGCAGCACGTGGTCGAGCGGCTCATGGCGGTTCTTGGCCGCCTCGATGAGGATGCGCAGGTTCTCCACGACGCGCGTCTGGCCGGTCATCTCGCCCAGCCGCTTGGGGCGCAGGGCGTTGTCGGCCCGGTCTTCGGTGCGCTTCTTTCCGCTGACCATGCGGCTGCTGTCGGACATAGGGTGTTCCCTCGCGTTGGTTGCGCCGCCGAGTATACCGTTGCCGGGCGCGCAGGTAAAGGCGCGCTTTGCCGGGGGCGCACATGCGGATACAATCATCGTGGGCGGTCGCTGAAGGAGAGGCGTGAATGGCCGAGTGCAACGTGCATGTGTCTGCTCACCCGCTGGTCAAGCACAAGCTGACGCTGCTGCGCGATACGCGGACTGAGCACAAGAAGTTCCGCGAGCTGATCCGCGAGCTGGCCATGCTGCTGGGCTACGAGGCGACGGCTGACCTGGCGCTGGACACGTTCGAGGTGACGACACCTTTGGGCGGCGCGCCCGGCCATCACCTGCGGGAAGACGTGGGGCTGGTGCCCATCCTGCGGGCGGGGCTGGGCATGGTGGAGGGCATCCACGAGATGATCCCTGGCGCGCAGGTCTGGCACCTGGGCATCTATCGCGACGAGCGCACGCTGCGCCCGGTGTCGTACTACAACAAGCTGCCCGTTGAGCCGACGGTGCAGGTCTGCCTGATCCTCGATCCCATGCTGGCGACGGGCGGATCGGCGGTGGCAGCCATTGACGTGCTCAAGGACTGGGGCGTGCATCGCATCAAGTTCGTCGGGCTGATCGCCGCGCCGGAAGGGATTGACGTGGTCACACGGGCGCATCCCGACGTGCCGATTTACCTGGCCGCGATAGACGATCACCTGAACGAGCACGGCTTCATCGTCCCCGGCCTGGGGGACGCCGGTGACCGCCAGTTCGGAACGGCGTGAGGCATCATGCGCTCCGCCGACCTCGTTTCGTTTGTAGTGGTCCTGACTGTCTCCGCCGGGCTTTCGCTCGCGCTGACGCCGCTGGCACGGCGGCTGGGGCTGCGCTGGGGGCTGGTGGACGTGCCGCGCGGGCGGCATCTGCACCCGCGCGTCATGGCCAAGTCCGGCGGCATCGCGCTCTATCTTGCCTTCACCCTGACCGCGATCCTGGCGCAATTCCTGCCGGTCGCGCGCACCGACGACAAGGAGATCATCCGCCTGACCGGGTTGCTGCTCGGCGGGGCGTTCCTGTTTCTGTTCGGCCTGCTGGACGACAAGCGCGAGCTGAGCGCGCTGCCGCAGTACATCGCTCAACTGCTGGCGGCGGCCATCGCTGTCGTCTTCCTGATCTTCATCGAGGGCTTCAATAACCCGCTGACCGGCCAGCGCACGCCCGAATGGCCGTATCTCGTCACGGTGACGCTGACGCTGTTCTGGCTGGGCTTCATGATGAACACTGTCAACTGGCTGGATGGGCTGGACGGGTTGGCGGCGGGGGTCTGCGCGGTCGCCGCGCTGATGATCTTCATTCACGCTGCGTTTCGGCTGAACCAGGTGAGCGTCAGCCTGCTGGCGCTGGCCCTGTTCGGTGCGGCGCTGGGCTTTCTGCCGTACAACTTCCCGCCGGCGCGGGTGTTCATGGGCAGCAATGGAGCGCTTTTCCTCGGCTATTCGATCGGCGTGCTGGGCATCATCGGCGGGGCGAAGATGGCCACCGTGCTGCTGGTGATGGGCCTGCCGCTGCTCGATGTGGTCTGGCAGATCGCGCGGCGGGTGAGCAGCGGGCGCAATCCGACCGAAGGCGACCGGGGCCACGTGCACTACCGGCTGCTCGACGCAGGCATCTCGCCGCGCCAGATCGTGCTCGGCTACTACGTCTTCTGCGCGCTCTTCGGGGGCATCGCCCTGGTGACGGCCAGCCGCCTGTTCAAGCTCATCGCGCTGATGGTGATGGCTGCGGTCCTTGGCGGGGGGTTTGTCGTGCTGAGCCGCAGGACGCCACCACGCGAGTGAGGCCAGGCCGTCTCACTCGTCAAACAGATCATCGGAGGCCAGGCCGTCCTCGTCGAAATCTTCGTAGATCAGATCGTCCTCTTCGATCTCCAGCCCTTCGTCGGGAAGCTCGCGGTGCGGGACAGGACGGGCGAAGTCTGGCCGCCCTGCGCTGCCGCGTTCGGGCGGTGCACCTCCGAACGGCGAGATGCCAGACGTTGGCTGCGCGCCGGGCAAGGGACGCGGTGCGCGCGGCGGGCTGCTGCTGGGTGGCGCCGACCATCCCCCCTCATCGCGCGGGCGATCAGCAGCAGGGCGGCGCTCGCCGAACGGCGACGGCGTGGCCGGGCGCGCGCCTGATGCGGGACTGCCAGAAGGCGCTGGCCGGTCGGCAGAAGACTGGCTTGGACGGGCGGGAGGCGCTCCGGGCGGGGCGGGACGCAGGGCGGGCGATCCTGGTGCGGGGGTGCCCCGCGCCGAGGGCAGCGGGGCGGCTGCTGTGGCCGGGCGCTGCGCGGGTGTCACGGCGGTTTCTGGACGGGCGCGCTCTGGCTCGCGGGACGGGGCGGCTGGGGCAGGTTCGCGGCGGCGCGGTGATGGCCCGGCGTCGGTGGCCGGGTCGGGCAGTGGCAGGTTGAGATTGTAGACGGACGGCAGTGGCGCGCCGGGGGGCAGCGGCTCGGCGGAGCCGGGCTGTCGCCCGCGTCCGCGCGCCGGGCGCTGGCTGTAGACGAACTTGCGCCCGGTCAGGCGCTCCATGATCTCCTCGAAGAAGGCGATGGCGATCACCGCCGGAATTTCGACGGTCAGCACGGTCAGGAAGGCGGTTGTCAGCAGTTCTACGCCGTGCGCGACCGGGCCGGTGAACGTGTCCAGCAGCACTTCGCCCACACCGATGGCGACCAGGAAGACCAGGATCGCGCCGAAGCCAGCCAGTGCCAGCGGCCAGCCCTCACGGTCGGCGGGCGTGGGCAGCATGGCGTTGCTGATGGCAAACGTCAGGTACAGCCACAGGTAGAAATCGGGCGTGCTGCCCAGCTCGCGCAGCGCCGCGCCGAGAAGGGTGAGATCGGCCTTGCCCAGGGCGGCGAGCACCTCTTCCAGGTTCAGGATGTAATTGCTGATCACCCAGACGAGGGCCAGCCCCGTGACCAGCGGGGAAGCGCCAATGATTGCTTTCTGGAACGAGTGGGCTTTCTGCACGGTGACGAAGTTGAGGCGCAGGGTGCCATTATCCTGCGCCTCTGGCCAGGCGATCACGCGCTTGATGCGCACATTGAGCACACCCGCCGCCAGGTATTGCGTGAACTCGTGGACGAAGACGCCCGGCGAGAGCAGCACGTAATACAGGGCAGTGGCGCTCTTTTTATTGTTGGTCAGCACCCAGCCCACGCCGTAGAGGTGGCTGTGGATCCACTTCTCTACGTAGATCAGCGCGATGAGCACCCCGGCCAGCAGCAGCCAGGGCGCGAGCAGGTTGCCCAGAGTCATGCTGGATGCCCGCCAACCTCCCGTGAGCTACCGGGCGCAGCAGAATAGCGCCCCTGCGCGGGCGAATTCGCGGATAGCTGCTAAGCCAGCCCCTTTGCCTCGATGGCGATGCGGACCAGGTCAACGAACGAGTCTTCCTGAAGGGACGCGCCGCCGACCAGCGCGCCGTCAATGTGCGGCTGGCTCATGAACTCGGCCATGTTGCCCGGCTTGACGCTGCCGCCGTACTGGATGCGCATGGCTTCGGCGTGCTCGTGGCCGTAAAGATCGGCCAAGATAGCGCGGATCGAGCCGATGATGGCGTTGGCCTGCTCACCGGAGGCGCTTCTCCCGGTGCCGATGGCCCAGATCGGCTCGTAGGCGACGACGATGCTGGCCAGGGCTTCGGCAGGGATGCCGTCGAAGGCGGCGCGAATCTGGCGTTCGACGAACTGCTGTGTCTGGCCCGCCTCGTTGATGGCCAGGCTCTCGCCGACGGCGATGATCGGGTGCAGCCCGTGCGCCAGGGCGGCTTTGGCTTTCCTGTTGACCATTTCATCGGTGACGCCCTGGTACTCGCGCGTCTCGGAGTGGCCGACGATCACGTGCTTGACCAGCCCCCTGAGCATACCGGGCGCGATCTGGCTGGTGTAAGCGCCCTCTTCCTGCCAGTGCACATCCTGCGCGCCGACGGCGATATCGGTGCCGGCCAGCGCCGCCTGCACGCTGGGCAGCGCCACATAGGGCGGGCAGACCACGCGCTCGGCAGCGGGGAGCGCGGCCAGGCGATCCTTGATGGCGTTGACGAAAGCTACGGCTTCCTGGGGAGTCTTGTACATCTTCCAGTTGCCGGCGATGATGGGCTTGCGCATGAGGAAATTGCCTCCAACGGTTGGCGATCATGAATACTGGCGACGTGATAAGCTGGGTGCGGATGGCGCGCCAGCGAGGGCGCTGTCCGCGCCTCTTTTATTATAGTGCCCCTGCGAGGTCCGCGCTTCCTCGGCGGGCAGGAGGGATTCGTCTCAGGCTGATGCTGTGGGCGAAACGCTTTCGCAGGGCGCGTATGGCTATATACTCCTGCGAGCGCAGCAAAGCAACACCTCTGCCTGACAGATCTGCGCGCACCTGTGCGCATCGTCCTCAGGGGCAGGGCGGACAGTGCCCGGCGGAGACACCCTCCGCCGGGCTGCCCAAAGAGCGCGGGCCGGTTAGCGGTCGTTGAGGGCGACGACGCCCGGCAGCACCTTGCCTTCGAGCAATTCCAGGCTGGCCCCGCCGCCGGTCGAGATGTGCGACATGCGCTCGGCCAGGCCGGCCTTGGCCACTGCCGCCGCCGAATCGCCGCCGCCGATGATCGTTGTGGCGCTGGATTCGGCCAGCACTTCGGCGATGGCGTAAGTGCCTTTGGCGAAGTTGCTCATCTCAAAGACGCCCATCGGCCCATTCCAGACGACGGTCTGGGCGTCCTTGAGCACCGCACGAAACTGCTCGACGGCGCTGGGGCTGATGTCCAGGATGCGCCAGCCTTCGGGCACGCCAGCGGACGGCCTGATCACCTTCGTGGCCGCGTCGTTGTCGAAGGCGTCGGCGATCACCACTTCTTCGGGGAGCACCAGCCTGGCGCCGCCCTGTGCCAGCAGCGCCTTCGCGGTGTCGAGCGCCTCGTTTTCCACGAGCGAGTCGCCGACAGCCCAGCCCTGGGCCTTGAAGAACGTGTTGGCCATGCCGCCGCCGATGAGCAGCGTGTCGCACCGGGTCAGCAGCGACTCGATCACGCCGATCTTGTCCGACACCTTGGCCCCGCCCAGGATGGCGACGAAGGGCCGCTTGGCCTGCTCGATGGCGTTGACCAGGTATTCCAGCTCTTTCTCCATCAGGAAGCCGCTGACGGCGGGCAGATAGTGCGTGATGCCCTCGGTGGAGGCATGGGCGCGGTGTGCCGAGCCGAAGGCATCGTTGACGTAGACATCGCCTAGCTCGGCGAGCTGCTGGGCGAAGGCCAGGTCGTTCTTCTTCTCTTCCTTGTAGAAGCGCGTGTTTTCCAGCAGCAGCACGCCGCCGGTGGGCAGCGCGGCAGCAGCCCGTTTGGCCGGCTCGCCGACACAATCTTCGGCGAAGGCCACGTCAACGCCCAGCAGCCCGGCCAGCACAGGCACGACCGGCTTGAGCGAGTAGGCGGGATCCGGGGCGTCTTTGGGGCGGCCCAGGTGCGACATGAGCGCGATGTAACGCGGCTTCTGCTCCAGGATGTACTTGAGGGTGGGGATGGCTGCGCGCACGCGGGTGTCGTCGGTCACAACGCCATCCTTGACCGGCACATTGAAGTCCACGCGGACGAGCACGCGCTTGCCGGCCAGGTCGAGATCGCGGATGGTCTTTTTGTTCATGGATGTGCAGTCCTCCAGACCAGAATGTGGGGGCAGGGCGCTGCGGCCCGTGCCCCCGACGTGGTCACATAAACACAGGCAAGACGCGCCCGATCTAGAGCTTGTCGGCCATCAGCTTGGCCAGGTCTGCGGTGCGCACCGAGTAACCCCACTCGTTGTCGTACCAGGTCATGACCTTGACCATGGTGCCCTGGAAGACGCTGGTCGCGCCGGCGTCCACGATGCTGGAGCGGTCGTCGCCCTTGAAGTCGATCGAGACGAGCGGCTCTTCCTCGAAGCCGAGGATGCCCTTCAGCGAACCCGCCGCCGCTTCCTTGAAGGCGGCGTGCAGCTCTTCGGTGCTGGTCTCTTTCTCGATCTCGGCCACGAAGTCCACCAGCGACACGGTCGAGGTGGGGACGCGGACGGCCAGGCCGTCGAACTTGCCCTTGAGGTCGGGGATCACCAGGGCGACGGCCTTCGCCGCGCCGGTGGTGGTGGGGATCATGCTCATGGCCGCGGCGCGGGCGCGGCGCAGGTCTGAATGGGGCAGGTCGAGGATCCGCTGGTCGTTGGTGTAGGCGTGAATGGTGGTCATCAGGCCGCGCTTGATGACGAACTTGTCGTGGACGACCTTCGCCGCTGGCGCCAGGCAGTTGGTCGTGCACGAGGCGTTGGAGACGATGTGATGGTTGGCCGGGTCGTACATGTTATCGTTGACGCCGATGACCATGGTCAGGTGCACGGCACCTTTGGACGGGGCGGTGATGATCACTTTCTTCGCGCCGGCGTCAATGTGCGGCTGGCATTTCTCCAGGCTGCGGAAGACGCCGGTGCCTTCGATGACGATGTCCACACCGAGATCGCCCCAGGGCAGCTTGCCGGGGTCCTTCTCGCTGAGGGCCTTGACGAGCTGGCCATTGACCAGCAGACCGCCGTCGGTCACTTCCACCGTGCCGGGGAAGCGACCATAGTTGGAGTCGTACTTGAGCAGGTGAGCCATGGTGGGCAGGTCGCCCAGATCATTGAACGCCACGACCTCGAGGTCGTTCGGGTAACGCTCGTTGATAGCCTTGAGCACCTGGCGGCCAATGCGACCGAAGCCGTTGATACCTACGCGAACAGTCATGGATGTCTCCTTATGGTTATGACGTGGCACGAACTGATTCGAGCCTGAACTGCCCGTTCTCACGGGCTATCGGATTGGTGGTTCTTGGGTGCGGTCTGGCGCTCGGAGGCGGCCAGGCCGTTCCTGGAAGGCGCTGTCTGGGCTGTGTCGTCGAAGACAGCCAGCAGCGCCTTAGCCAACTTCGCTGGATCGTGCCGCCAGGGGCGGTCGCCGTCGGTCAGGTCGGCGGCGTGCCACTGATAGCGCGCGTACACGGCGTCTGTTGGGAGCGAGGGGAGCACATAGTGCGTGTGCTCGCCCGCGTTCTTGCTGGGATACGAATTGTTGCTGAGCACTGCGTCTAATACCCCGCGCCCGATGTGTTTCTCCAACGCCTCGACATGATTAGCCACCGTGTACCCATCGGTCTCGCCGGGCTGTGTGGCGACATTGCACACGTAGACACGCAGCGCGCTGCTGGCTCGGACTGCTTCGGTGATGCCGCCGACGAGCAGCGTGGGCAGGATGCTGGTGTACAGACTGCCGGGGCCGATCACGATCAGGTCCGCAGCCAGAATGGCGCGCACGGCTTCGGGAAAAGCGCGCACCCGATCCGGTGCCAGGAAGACGTGCTCGATGCGCCCGCCTGCCTGCGCGATCTGCGATTCGCCCGCCACACGCCGAGGCATGTCTTCGCCGGGGACACGCACCTCTGCCCACAGGGTCACGTTGTCCTGGAGCGTTGCCGGCAGCACGCGCCCCTCGACGGCCAGCACGCGCTCGGTCAGGGCAACCGCCTTGTCCATACCCCCGGCGATGTCCGCCAGGGCAGTCAGGAACAGATTGCCGAGGCTGTGCCCCTCCAGCCCGCCGTTGGCGAAGCGGTACTGGAACAGGTGGGTCATCAGGTCTTCGTCATCGGCCAGGGCAGCGATATTGCTGCGCAGGTCACCGGGCGGCAGCACCCCCAGCTCGCGCCGCAGCCGGCCAGAGCTGCCGCCGTCATCGGCCACCGTGACGATGGCGGTGAGATTGCCGGTGTAGGCTTTCATGCCGCGCAACACGCTCGGCAAACCCGTCCCGCCGCCGATGGCGACCACCTTCAGCCCGCGCCCGCGCCGCTGGTGGGCCACCATGACATCAATGAGCGACTCGCGACGCCGATAGGTGAACGGCGCGAGGATGGAGCGATTCAGTTGGAAAACTGCGATGCTCACGGCGCCCAGACCCACCACTGCCGACACGAGCACACGCGCCCAGATGGGCAGGAAACGCAGCCCGGCAGTGTACAGCAGGTTGGGCAGGTCGCCAGTGCGATACAGGGTGACGATCACCTGCGTCAACCCCAGCGCCAGCACAGTGATGCCGAAGAGCAGCACCACCAGCCAGCGCTTGACGCGCAGCCCAGGGGTCAGCCATTTGACGATGACCTGCTGCGTTCGTCGCATGGCGATGCTTCACCCCACCTAAGCTGGCCACACCCGGCAGCCGTGGCTGCGTCAGACCTCAACGATCCGGGGGCGGATTTTAGCTCGAATGCGCCCTTTCTACAATATCATTGCGCACGGGTTTTGCCGTCAACGATCACTTTGCCAGGCGGCACGGGCGTGTTACAACTAGCGCCTGATGGTCGCACAAGACATCTGCGAGAGGGAGTGTGGACAATGGCGAACTTCGATCTGACACGCCGCCTGACGCTGGACGAGGGTGGCAAGATTCTGCTGCTGGTCATGGATGGCCTGGGCGGGCTGCCGCGCGAGCAGGGTGGTCCCACAGAGCTGGAAGCCGCGCACACGCCGAACATGGACCGGCTGGCCCGCGAAGGCAGCCTGGGCCTGACGATCCCGGTGGCGCGGGGCATCGCGCCCGGCAGCGGCCCGGCCCACCTGGCGCTTTTCGGCTACGACCCGCTGGTCTACGAGATCGGGCGCGGCGTGCTGGAAGCGACGGGGATTGACCTGGAAGTCAGGCCGGGCGACGTGGCCATTCGCGGCAATTTCTGCACGGTGGACGAGAACGGCCTGATCACCGATCGGCGCGCCGGGCGCATCCCCACTGAGGAAGGGGCCAGGCGCGTGGAAATCCTGCGCCAGATTGAGGTGCCCGGCGTCGAGTTCGACGTGCGAGTCGGGCAGGACTACCGGTTTGCGATGGTCATGCGCGGGGAGGGGCTGAGCGGTGCCATCGCCGACACCGACCCGCAGCAGACCGGCGTCGCCCCGCTGCCGGCGCGGGCGCTGGCCCCGGAAGCGGAGAAAACTGCCGCGCTGGTCAATCAGTGGCTGGGCGAAGCGGCTAAACGGCTGAAGGGTCATGAGCCGGCCAATATGTGCACGCTGCGCGGCTTCGCCAGCGAGCCGGGGCTGCCCAAGTACAGCGAGGTCTACAGGCTGAAGGCGGCGTGCGTGGCTGTGTACCCGATGTACAAGGGCGTGGCCAGCCTGGTGGGCATGGATGTGATCCAGACTTCATCGCACGACTCGACGCAGGACGAGTTTGACCATGTGGCCCGCGTCTGGGATCAGTACGACTTCATCTTCTGCCATATCAAGTACACGGACAGCCGGGGCGAGGACGGCGACTTCGACGCCAAAGTGAAGGTTATCGAAGGCGTGGACGCGGCTCTGCCGACTCTGCTCGATCTGAAGCCGGACGTGCTGATCATCACCGGCGATCACTCCACGCCGGCCACGTACCGCGCGCATTCATGGCACCCGGTGCCGACGCTGCTGTGGGCGCCGGCCACGCATATGACCGACCGGGCGCAGGCGTTCGGCGAGCGCGAGTGCCTGATCGGCGCGCTCGGCCAGTTCCCGGCGGCAGACCTGATGCCCCTGGCCCTGGCGCACGCCAAGCGGCTGCAGAAGTACGGGGCGTGATCGCCTGATCGCGGGCCGGAATATCAGCGGGGCGGGATCGCCAGGTCTCGCCCCGCTTCGCTCTGCGTCCCGTCCATCCGGCGCTCCATGCGCCAGCCGATGAGCATGGCCAGCAGGCTGCCGCTGACGGTGAGGGCGGCGACGGTCAGCGCGGCGTCGAACCAGAACTGCTCCGGGAAGAGCCGGATCAGCGTGTCGCTGGTGCGGAAGACCCAGGTATCTCCCTCGAAGAACAGCGCGTGGAAACTGTCGAAGAAAAGATCCCAACTGGCGACGATCAGCACTCCCAGGACGACAATCAGGACGATGGTGATCAGGCCGCCATCAGCGAGCGCGCGCCACAGCGCCCGGCGCGCTACCCGGCGGCGTGCCAGTAGCAGGGCGCTGACGCCTGCCGCGACGAGCAGTGCCCGGTGCACCTGGAAGGCGACGCGCGTCACCGCCTTGACATCGGCCATGTGTTGCAGTTCGCGCGCATTGAAAAGCGCGCTGCCGTCGGGAAACGTGAGATCGCCCAGGTAGCTGATGCCGGCGTCGTTGTGCAGGTAGCGCACGGCATAGGGCGCGTAGTGCAGGCGCTCGGCGCGGCTGAAGCCGTAGCGGTCGGCGGGGAAGCCGGGCCGCTGGTATTCGATCTGCACGAAAAGCTCAGTCATGACCAGGCGCACGCTGGTCAGAGCGAGCAACGGCGGCAGGGCCAGCGTCAGCAGCAAGCGCAGGGCCAGCGCGTTCCAGGGCAGGGGATTGTTGGCGGTCTGCGGCGCGGCGTCTGTGGGCACGCTATCCTCCGGCGCGGTCAATTGGCCAGCTCGTCAATGCCGCCGCCGAGCAGGAACTCGACGACCATCGAGTCTACTAACATCTCGACGGGCGCGCGGTCGTCGGTGAAGCGCACGTCCGAGGCGACGGTGGGCACCAGCGCGTTCCAGGCGTCGCCGAGCACTTCGCGCAGGACGGGGTGCGCGTCTGGCGGCAGGGCGGCGATGTTGGCGATCAGGTTTTCGGCGTGCGTGGGCTGCCGCGTGGCGACCAGGATGGTGTTGTAGGCGCCTGGCACGTCCAGCGTGTGCACTGTAGGGAACACGTCCAGCATGGTGCGCGTCATCGCCTCGACCAGGCGGCGGTCGGATTGCGTGCGCCCGACGTTGATGATCAGCACGCCGTCTGCCGCCAGGTGATCGCGCACTTCCTGGAAGAACTCGACGGTGGTCAGGTGCCAGGGCACGTAGGGGACGCGATAGGCATCCACGCCGATCATGGTGTAGTCGTCGCCCAGCCGGGTGAGGCCGAAGCGCCCATCCTCGACGATGACGTTCAGGGTCGGCATGGTCATGCCCATCGTGCGCCGCCCTGCCTGGACAATCCCCGGATCGATCTCGATGCCGTCCATCGGCAAGCCCGGATAGGCCGTCTCGTGCTGGCGGGCAATAGTGCCGGCGGCCAGGCCGATGATCGCCACACGCTCGACGCGATCTGGCGTGAAGGGCGGCGCGTTGAAGTAGGGGCCGACCAGGAAGAAGCCCCACGTGCGGCGGAAGTAGACCTGGCTGGGGTGCCACTGCGAGTGGACGCCCTGCCCTTCGTTGAGCAGCAGGTAACGGGTGCCGTCCTCGTCCTCTACGACCTGGATCAGGTTGTAGGGGGACTCGTCTTCGTAGAGCAGGGTCATGCCGGACGGAGGCGGGCGCAGCGGCCCGCGCAGGGCGAGCACGGCCAGGGCGAACAGCAAGGCGGGCATCCACAGCAGCTTGAGCGCGGCGCGACGGTCCTGCATGGCCAGCCCGGTCAGGCCGACGGCCATCAGCAGCCCGGCGAAGGCCAGGAACGTGCGCGCGGTGCCGATCTGCGGGATGAGCAGCAGCACGGGCGTGAAGTTGCCGATGATGCTGCCGAGTGTGGAGAGGGCGTACATCTGCCCGGCGGTGCGCCCCGCGTCGCTCACCGCCGAGAGGGCCAGGCGCAGGGCGAAGGGCGAGATGAAGCCGAGCAACGTCACCGGCACGGCGAAGAGCACCAGCACGCTGAGGAAAGAGCCGACGGTCACGGCGGCGTCGAAGTCCTGCACCGCTTGGGCGGCCAGGCGCAGCACGGGGTGCGCGGCGAGGGGAATCAGCCCGGAGAAGAAAGCCGCCCAGGTGAGCAGAGTGTAGAACATGGTGAAGGTCGGCCAGCGGTCGGCGATGCGCCCGCCGATGAAGTAGCCGGCAGTGAGGTAGATCAGGATCAGGCCGATGATATTGGCCCAGACGATGTTGCTGGTGCCGAAGATGCCCCCCAGCAGACGCGCCGCCGAAATCTCGACCGCCAGAGTCGTCACGCCGCCCATGAACACCGCCAGGTAGAGGAAGCGGCGCTGTCGCCGCGCGTGAGAACCCCGTTCGCTCACTGGCTCATCCTTCGCTGTCGAACCTCTCAGACGGCTGGCGCGCGCAGCACCCCGCGATAGCTGAGCGCCCCGGTGAGATCATCGTCCTGGTGGACGGTGTAGACGACCAGGCCAGCGGCCTCGGCCATGCGCTGCATCTCGTGCATACGCGGCACGGGCGCGCCGAAGCTGTGCGCGTCCAGCATGACGGCGATGATGCGCGTGCCGCGCCGGGCTAGCGTATGCGCGGCGGCGACCCAGCGCTCGTCCTGCGCGGCGGTGATGAGCACGGCGGTCGTGCCGCGACTCAGGTGCACGGTCTCCAGCGAGAGCATCTGCGCCAGCGAGAGTTCCGTCGCGCTGCGCGCCGTCGCCAGAATCTCCAGGATGCGCGTGAGCTGGCGCGGGCCGCGGTCGGGCTGCACGATGTCGCGGTAGGGGCCGTAGGTGACGAAGCCGAGCGCGCGCCCCTTGCCGACGAAGTACTGGGCCAGCGACGCGGCGATGGTCACGCCGTACTCCTCTGTTGAGGGCGGCAGGCGGGTGAGCGGCGTGTAGAGCGCGGCCCCGTTGGGGCGCTCTACCAGCGAGGCGTGCGACAGGTCGAGAAAAATCCACACGTCAGCCAGCGGGTCCAGCTCGAACTCCTTGACCATCGTCCGCTCGCGGCGGGCCGTGCTGCGCCAGTGGATGCGGTTGAAGCTGTCGCCCGGCTGGTAGTCGCGCACGCCTGCCGCGTTGGTGGTGACGAAGTGCGCGCGGCGGCGCACGGCCTCACCGCCGGAGAGCGGGCCGACCGGCGCGGCGAAGTTGTGAATGGGCACGGTCGGCGGGTAGACGATGATCGAAGACTGCGCCGGGAACTTGCGCGGGAACTGGAACAGGCCGAACGGATCGCCGCTGAGCACCGTCAGCGGCCCCAGGATGAATTCCCCGCGCCGCGTGCAAATGGTGCGCGTCTCCCAGCCGAAGCGTCCGCGCGGCAACAGTGTGGGCACGATGTGGCTGGCGTTGTGGCCGGGCAGGGTGGAATGATCGCGGATTTCCAGCCAGAGCTTGGGCAGCAGGGCCGTGTTGCGCACGCGAAATGTCTCGTCGAGCGAGTGCCCGACCTGCGCACGGCGGGCGTGAGTGTGGCGGGCGATGCTCAGCCAGTTGACGGCGGCCCATGACCACAGGAACGAGCCGGTCAGCACTGCGCCCAGGGCGTAGGACAGGCTGAAGAAGAACGCGCGCCCGCTCAGCGCGCCGGAGACCAGGCTGAAGATGATCAGGATATAGAACGCATTGCGACGGTTCTGCATGAGTCGCCCACCGGCCAGGGCTAATGGCGTGAGCCGACGGTCGCGCCGGGCACGGGCACCATCGCCAGGATGCTCTGCACGATGCTGCCGGGCGCGATGTCCTTGATGCGCGCGTTGGGGCCGATGATGATGCGATGGGCGAGCGTGGCGTCGGCCAGCGCCTTCACGTCGTCGGGAATCACGTAATCGCGCCCGATGACCGCTGCCCGCGCCTGCGCGGCGCGGTAAAGGGCCAGCGCGCCGCGCGGGCTGGCCCCCAGGTACACGTCCGGATGCTGGCGGGTCATGGTCACCAGGTTGACGATGTAGTTCTTGATGTCCGGATTCAGGTACACGTCACGCACGGCGCGCTGGGCGGCCATCAGGTCTTCGACGGAGACGACCTGCGTCAGCCCGATCAGCGGGTGCTGGTACTGCTGCGAGTCCAGCATGGCGATCTCTTCCTGCGGCGTGGGATAGCCGAGACGGATGCGCAGCATGAAGCGGTCAAGCTGGGCTTCGGGCAGGGGGAACGTCCCTTCGTACTCGATCGGGTTCTGCGTGGCGATGACCAGGAACGGCTCGTCCAGGGCATAGGTATGCCCATCTACGGTAATCTGGCGCTCTTCCATCGCTTCCAGCAGGGCGGCCTGCGTCTTGGGCGTGGCCCGGTTGATCTCGTCGGTGAGGACGATCTGCGACATGATCGGGCCGGGGCGGAACTCGAATTCGTGCGTGCGCTGGTTGAAGACGGAGACGCCGGTCACGTCGCTGGGCAGCATATCGGGCGTGAACTGGATGCGGCTGAACGATGCGCCGATGGAGCGGGCCAGCGCACGGGCCAGCATCGTCTTGCCCACACCGGGCACGTCTTCGATCAGCAGATGACCCTGGCATAGCAGGCCGATCACGGTCAGCCGGATTTCGTTGCGCTTGCCGATGATCACTTGAGCCACGTTGTCTATGATGCGCTCGGCAACAGCCTGGACAATACTCATCAGGAGATCTAGCCTTTGCGGTTGAGCGGGCGGGAACAGGGCAGATTATAGCGCAGCGCGCCGACCGATGGAAAGAACGGCTGCCCGACGGCAGGGCGGCGGCCTCATGACCGCGCGCCCGATGATGTCGCAGAGCCGCCGCGCGATCTGAACTCATCCCAGGCGCGCTCGACGAAGGTCGTGATCGCCCGCTCGAAAACCGCCGAATCGAAGCGCAGGGCGTGGGCGCGGATGGCTGCCGGGTCGTAGCGGCTCGCGTCGAAAGCGCGCAAGGTGGCCATCAGCGATTCGACGGTCGGCTCGGTGAAGAACTCGCCAGTGCGCCCCGGAATCACGGTGTCCAGCGCGCCGCCGCCCTTGAAGGCGATCACCGGGCGGCCCGCTGCCTGCGCCTGCACGGGCACGATGCCGAAGTCCTCCAGGCCGGGGAAGATGAACGCCTTGCAGCGGGCGAACAGGTCGGGCAGGTCGTCGTCGGGCACGAAGCCGAGGAACTGCACGGTCGGCCCGGCCAGGCTCTCCAGCCGCGCGCGGTCGCGGCCCTTGCCAGCGACGAGCAGGGGCAGGCCCAGCCGGGTACAGGCTTCGACGGCCAGGTCAATGCGCTTGTAGGGGATGAGGCGCGACAGGGCGAGATAGTAGTCGCCTACCTGTTGGACGGGCGTGAAGCGCTCGGCGGCCTCGACCGGCGGGTAGATGAGCGCGGACTCGCGGTGATAGTAGCGGCGGATGCGCTGCTGAATCTCTGTGCTGATGGCGATCAGGTGAGTCACGCGCTGGGCGGCGGCGTAGTCCCAGCGGCGATACAGTCGGGCGACCAGGCGCGCGGCCAGGCGCACCGGCGCGCCGAAGCCCTCGCGGGCGAGATAGCTGTCCAGATTCCAGATGTAGCGGGTGGGGGCCAGGCAGTAGCAGACGTGCAGCGTGTGCGGGCCGGTGCGCACGCCGTGACAGAAGCCGCTCTTGTTGCTGAGCACGACATCGTAGCCGGAGAGATCGGTGCGTGCCCATGTCAGCGGATAGAGCGGCAGATAGCGCTGATGCGCCCGGTGAATGCCCGGCAGCCGGTCCATCCAGGTCGAGCGAATGTCCCAATTCCGGTAATGGGCGGGCATCAGGTCCGGCGCGTACATGCTCGTGTAAACCGGCGCGCCAGGGTAAAAGCGCACCAGGTGATCGAGCACGTCCTCCGCACCGCCAATCTGATTAAGCCAGTCGTGAACCAGGGCAAGCTTCATGGCGCGGGCTGCTCCCTGGCTGCTGTGGCCGCGCTGAGCAGGGCGCGCAGCGGCGCGAAGGTCAGGCGGTGGGCGGCGCACGGCCCGAAGGCGCGCAGCGCTCCCTGGTGCAGCGGCGTGCCATAGCCCTTGTGCTCGCGAAAGCCGTATTGGGGGAAGAGGTCATCCAGGCTGTCCATGAAGCGGTCGCGCGTCACTTTGGCGACGATGCTGGCCGCGGCGATGGACAGCGATTGCTGATCGCCCTTGTCCATCGCCAGGCAGGGCAGGGTGAACGCTGACAGCGCCCGCCCGTCCACGAGCAGGGCGTCCGGCGCGGCGGCCAGCGCGTCGAGCGCGCGCTGCATGGCCTGCCGCGTGGCCGGGACGATGCCCAGCGCGTCAATCTCGCCCTGAGTCGCGTACCCCACACCGACGGCGAGCGCCGTCCCGGCGATAAGCGGCAGCAGCGCTTCGCGCTCGGCGGGGGTGAGCTGCTTGGAATCGTTGACGCCGCGCAGGGCATGAGCCAGATCGAAGCGATCCAGCGGCAGGATCACCGCGCCGGCGACGACCGGGCCGGCCCACGCGCCGCGCCCGGCCTCGTCGAGTCCGGCGACGCGGGCGAAGCCCCGGCCCGCCAGGGCGTACTCGTGGCGCAGATCAGCCGACGCAGTCATGGATGGGGCGGGGTGTAGAGGCCGCGCAAACCGTTGCGGCGAATCCTGAGCACTTCGACGAACATATCGAGCGAATCGCGCAGCGGGCTGATGCGCGTGTTCTCCCCGTAATACCAGTGGATCGGCACCTCGACGACGCGGTACCTCCGGCGGCGGGCGGCGTAGAGGATCTCCACGTCGAAGCTCCAGCCGTTCATGGTTTGCAGGGGGAAGAGCGCCTCGGCGACTTCGGCGCGGAACATCTTGAAGCCGCACTGCGTGTCCTGCAGGCCGGGCACGGCCAGCACGCGGACGATGGTGTTGAAGACGCGGCCCATCACGTGGCGGTGCCAGGGTTCGTGGTAGCGCACCGCGCCGGGCGCTTCACGCGAGGCGATGGCGATGTCATAGCCCGCCAACTGCGGCGGCAGGAACTTGTCCAGCTCGGTGATAGGCATGGACAGATCGGCGTCGCAGATGAAGCGATAGTCGCCGCGCGCCGCCAGCATTCCCGTGCGCACGGCGGCCCCTTTGCCCTGCGTCCCCTCGAACAGCCCGCGCACACACGCAGAACGGGCGGCGAAATCCTGGATGATGGCGCCGGTGCCGTCCTTGCTGTTATTGTCCACCACCACGACCTCGGCGCTGTAGGGCTTGCTGCCCAGGAAGTCAACAATGGCTTCCAGGCTGGCGGGCAGCCGGGCTTCTTCATTGTAGGCAGGGATGACAATGGACAGATAGGGCGCTTCTGCGCGCTGCGGATCGCGGGGCGGAGTCACCGTTGGCTTCACTTTCGCTGCGATGCCGGCGCCTCGTCGGGCATCGGCGTCAGGATGGATTCCAGGTATGCTAATGATACACGGCGGGCGCGCTGAATGCCCCGCCGCTTGCGCATCATGCGCGGAATGCCGACAAGCCCGGCGACCATGCCGCGCAGCCGGGCGCGAGCCGCTGCGCCTCGCCAGGCGCGCAGCGCTTGCCCGGCCAGGCCAAGCTGAGCGCGCAGCACCTTCAGCCCGTGCTTGCGCCACAGCGCGCCCGGATAGTCCTTGACCAGCAGCCAGATCATATTGCGCCCGTCGTGGTAGCTGGCCGTGACTCCGCCGCCCGTCGCGGCCAGGCGGTGGTAGACGACCGCCGCCGGCTGGTAAACGCAGCGGTAGCCAGCAAGCTGGGCGCGCCAGGCCAGGTCCATATCTTCGCAGGAGAAGAAGAAATCGTCATCGAGCAGGCCGATCTCGGCGAGCATGGCGCGCCGGTAGGCAGCGGAGCCGCCGCATGCGCTGAAGACGTACTCCTCCTGGTCATACTGCCCGTCGTCGCGCTCCCACACCCCGCGATTGAACAGCCGCCCGTCCACGCGGAAGAGGTCGCCGGCGGTGTGAAAGTGATCGCGCCGGTCGAAGAGCAGCATCTTGGACGCCACCAGACCTGCTTCGGGGTGGCGGGCGAAGGTGTCCACAATGGCCGCGATCCAGCCGGGATCCGCCTCGGTGTCGTTGTTGAGCAGGATGACGATCTCGCCCCGCGCGGCGATCATGCCGGCGTTGCATGCGCCGGTGAAGCCGCGATTCTCCGGCAGCGCCACCAGCATCACATCCGGGTATTGGGCCGCCAGCAGGTCGCGCGAGCCATCCGAAGAGGCGTTGTCGGCGACCAGAATCTCCAGCGGCGCATAGCCCTGGCGGTGCAGCGAATCCAGGCAGCCTGGCAGGAAGTGCGCGCCATTCCAGTTGGGGATGACGACCGAAACCAGCGGTTGAGGGGTAGGTTCTGGCATGGCAGTCTCTCAGCGCGCGCGCAGCCCCTCTGCTTCCAGAAAGGCCGTCAGCGCCTCCGGCCAGGGGCGGAGCGTGATTCCCAGGCGGGCAGCGGCGGTGTTGCGCAGGATGGCGTACTGAGGCGGACGCGACGTCCGCGCGAACTCGGTCAGGGCGATCGGCTCAATGAGCACTGCCCCGAAACCCGCCTGGTCGAGCGCCTGGCGGGCGAACTGCCAGCGCGAGGCGTATCCTTCGTTGACCAGGTGGTAAATGCCATAGCTGTCGGTGGCCACCAGTTGCGCGATGGCGGCGGCCAGGTCATGCGCGTAAGTGGGCGAGCTGACCTCGTTGACCACTACGCGCAGGGGCTGGCCTTCGCGCGCGCGTTGCAGCACGGCATGAACGAAGTTGTGCCCGCCGTGCGCGAACAGCCATGACGTGCGGATGATGTAGTGCCGGCTCACCAGGTCGCGCACGACCTGCTCGCCGACCCATTTGCTGTAGCCGTAGGGGTTGGTCGGGCGGGGCGCATCGTACTCAAGACGGGGCCGGCACTGCTGGCCATCGAAGACCTCATTGGTGCTGATATAGGCGAGAGCCGCGCCGTGCCGCAGGCACGCCTGAGCAACAACCTGTGTGCCATAGCCGTTGATGCGCAGCGCTTCGTCGGGGTGCTCGGCGCAGAAATCCACCGCCGTCAGCGCGGCACAGTGGATGACCAGGTCGGGCGAGGCAGTGGCGAATGCACCACTGACCCCTTCGCGGTCGGTGATGTCCACCGTGCCGATATCAATGCCGGTCACGGTGTGCTGCTGTGCTGTCAGCACGCGCGCCAGCTCGCTGCCGAGCCGCCCATCAGCGCCGGTGATGAGGATACGCATAGGGTGTTCTCACGGTTATGTGGCAGCGGCGTGCCCGCGCCGCAACCCATCCTGACCAGCCAGCTCTGGCTGGCGGGGCGGATTATACCGGATTCGCCGCCGGGCGTAAACCGGGGCGCGAGCGACGACCCGGCGGGCGCAGGTGAGAGGCCGTTTGCGAAGCCCTGGCTGGCAGGTTTACCTCACTCCTACCACATGCGGAGAGGGGACTTAATTGCACGGCGACTCCCCCTCTTCGTTTACGGAAAGCGAGCCGGGGGGGAGGCTCTCAAACGGCTTCTGGCGGCTGATGGCTGGAGGCTAAAGGCTATTTAGGTTGCCAGTCCCATGCCTGATAATACGCGAGTGTTCTGCTTGACATTAGGTTGAGAAAACGTTATAATTTCGTCAGTGGCAGTGGGGGGGCAATTATAGCAGCCGTGACTCGTCGCCCGCCTCGAGTCGGCGGCTGTCTTCTTTTTTGCCCGAACGTTTGAGAGGCTCGGTAGGGTGTCCACTTCGCGTAGTCAGCCTTTTGTCAACCGGCGAGTCCTCAAGATCAACGTGGGCTTCATGCTGGCTGAGGGGGTGGGGTATGTCCGCGAGATCGCCCTCGATCTACCGCGCGTTCAGCTTGATGACGACCTGACGCTCGACTTTTTGCGCGGCACTCTGCGGCTCAGCCGCAATTCGCGGGGCGTCCTGGTGCAGGGCACCCTGGATACGCACGTGCTGGCCGAATGCGCGCGCTGCCTGCGGCCCACGTTCGTGCCCGTCGAGTTGACGCTAGAAGAACTTTTTGCCTTTCCGGCATCGCCTGATTGCGCCTACGCCGTCGCCGAAACTGGCATCCTCGACACGGCCCCCCTGTTGCGCGAAGAAGCGATCCTGGCGGTGCCCATGGTGGTGCTGTGTCGCCCGGACTGTGCCGGGCTGTGCCCGCAGTGTGGCCAGGACCTCAATGATGGACTATGCGGCTGCAAGCCAGACCGGTTTGACCCGCGTTTGGAGGTTCTGCGCTCTCGTCTCCAATCCCTGGACTCCGAAGAACCGTAGACGATTTTCTCATCAGCATTTCGAGAACGCCGCGAGGTGCCTGCGACGCGCAGGAGCTGGCAGACGAGTAATTTAAGGGGGTGGGAATTGATTGAGCATAGCGATGCGGAACAGACCGAAGGCAGCGCACCCGGTCAGGCGATCATGGTGGCGCTGCTGGAAAAGGCCGATACGCAAGGTTTTCTGACGACCGACGATATTATTGATGTCATGCCGGATGCAGACGAGGCGCTGGAACAGCTCGAAGAAATCTTCATGTGGCTCCATGCGTCCGGGGTCGAAGTGTTCGGCGACAAGTCCGATGCTTTTGATCTCGACGCCACCGATGAGGTGCTGGACGACGAGGACGAGGACGAAGCTTATGACCTGAGCGGCGTGTCGTCCGATGACACTGTTGGACTGTACCTCAAAGAGATGGCACGAGTCCCGCTGCTGAACACAGAAGAGGAAGTCGGGCTGGCCCGGCGGCTGGAGGCTGGCAACGCCGCCCGCGTCGAGCTGGCCCGGCGGAACGGCAACCTGACTGATGAAGCTCGCCAGGTGCTGGAGGCGATCATCGAGGACGGGAAAGCGGCGCGGGATCACCTGATTAAAGCAAACACGCGGCTGGTAGTCAGCATCGCCAAGAAGTATATGGGGCGCGGGGTGCATTTCCTGGACCTGATCCAGGAGGGCAACCTAGGGCTGATGAAAGCCGTCGAGAAGTTCGACTACACGCGCGGTTATCGCTTCTCGACCTATGCGACGTGGTGGATTCGCCAGACGATCACCCGTGCCATTGCCGACCAGGGGCGCACGATTCGCGTGCCGGTGCACATGTCCGACCGCATCCGCCGCCTGTACAAAACGGCCCGCCAGCTTGAGCAAGAGCATGGGCGCAAGCCCACGCCAGAGGAGATCGCCGAGCGCATGGGGCTGGAGCCGCGCAAGGTGCAGTGGATGCTCAAGGTGAGCTGGCGTCCGATGAGCCTGGAGCGCCCCGTCGGGGAAGAGGAAGACAGCGAGCTGGGCAGCTTCATCGAAGATCAGAGCACGCCGACTCCCACGCAGAGCGCCTACCAGAACCTGCTGCGCGAGCGCGTCGAGGAAGTGCTGGGGACGCTGACGGCGCGCGAGGCGCGAATCCTTCGGCTGCGCTTCGGGCTGCAAAACGGGCGCAGCTACACGCTGGAAGAGGTCGGACAGAAGTTCGGGCTGACGCGCGAGCGCATCCGGCAGATTGAGGGTCGGGCGTTGCGCCGGCTGCGCCATCCCCGTCGCTCGCGCCAATTGCGCGACTTCACGTAAGCAGGCGGCTTTCCACTAAACATTCCGGCACAGCGCCGCCAAGTCCTGGGGCGCTGTGTCTTTGTGCCTGAACGCAACGGCTTTCTCGGCTTCCTGGAGCGAGAAGCCCCCGCTGAGGTGCGGAGAGCGTAGAGAGAAGAAGACTACGAAACGGGCGCCAGATTCCCGTTGCGCCTTGCGTCTCCCTGTGGCTCAAGCATTTCATCTCCACCATAGAGCACCCGCGCCGCGCTGTGTTGACACCAACTCGCGATCCCCGTATACTCCGAACCGTCTCGTGAGTCGTATCCGCCGCTGGCCGCGCGTGAGGAGGCAGGGGTTATGCAGGGAAGCAGCAGCTTTCGCTTGATTGTGCGTCGTGGACCGCAGCCCAATCAGGTCTATCCCCTGGAACAGGGCATCATCGCGCTGGGTCGGGACATCACCAACGATATCGTGATCAACGACCCTGAGGTGAGCCGCCATCACTGTCGCTTCACGCAGGGCACGGGGGGGTACACGCTCGAAGACCTGGGTTCGACCAACGGGACGTTTGTGAATGGGCAGCGGTTGACGGGAGCGCGTCCGCTCTCGCCCGGTGACATGATCGGGCTGGGCGAGACGGTGACGGTGGCCTACGAGGCCGAAGTGGGCTATATGGCCGGTCCTGCCCAGGCGGCGACGATGGTCGGCGGCCCTCCGCAGCCCGGCGGCGCGGAATTTCAGCGCCCGGCGGCGGGCTACCCACCACCGCAGGCCATGCCGCCCGCCCCGTCCGGTTACGCGGCTGGCGTGGCCCCTGGCCAGCAGCCCTACGGGATGCCCATGCAGCAGCCGGCGGGCTACGATTACCAGTACCAAGAGGAACCCTATGAAGGCGGCGGCGCAGGGCGCTGGGTCGTGCTGGGCTGCGGGTGTTTCCTCGTGCTGTGCATCGTCACATCGGTGATCGGCGGCATCATCATTGACGCCAAGTGCTGGTGGGATGATATTCCCGTCATCTCGGAGATGTTCGACCTGGGCATTCGCGAGGATGCCACGTGCCGCTGAGTTTGCTGGAGTCGTAGGGTGGGCGGATTGCTGTCCGCAGAGGACGCGCTGAGCCGGATACTGGCGCGAGTCCACGTCCTGCCCGCCGAAGAGGTGCACGTCGCCCAGGCCCTCGAGCGAGTGCTCGCCGAGGACGTTGTGGCTGCCGCGTCCGTCCCGCCCTTCGCCAACTCAGCGATGGACGGGTACGCGGTGCGCGCGGCAGATGTCCGCCGGGCAACCCTCGACGCGCCCGCGTTCCTCACCCCCACGCTGGATATTCCTGCCGGGACAATTGCCAGCCGTGCGCTGGGCGCTGGCGAGGCGGCGCGCATCATGACCGGCGCGCCGCTGCCCCCCGGAGCCGATGCGGTGGTCGCGGTGGAGCAGACCGACGACCGCTGGCGATCGGATGGGCATGCGCCGTTGCCTGCGCGTGTGGCGATATACCGCGCGGTCGTGGTGGGCGAGAACGTGCGCCCGCCCGGCGAAGACATCCGCGCCGGGCAGGTGGTGCTGCGACGGGGCACGCTGCTACGTCCGCAGGATGTCGGCGTGCTCGTGTCGCTGGGCCGGGCGCACATCCCGGTTTTCCGCCAGCCGCGCGTCGCCATCCTGTCCACCGGTGACGAGCTGGCCGACGTTGATCAGCCGCTGGCCCCCGGCCAGATTCACAACAGCAACAGCTATATGCTGGCCGGGCTGGTGCAGCAGTGCGGCGGCGTGCCTATTCGCCTGCCGATTGCCCGTGACACTCTGGACGATGTGCGCCATCGTCTGCATCAGGCGCTGGCCCACGCGCCCGATTTCATCGTTACGTCGGCGGGCGTGTCGGTGGGCACGCACGACGTGGTGCGGACGGTGGTGGACGAGCTGGGGCAGGTGGACATCTGGCGGGTGAACATCAAGCCCGGCAAGCCGCTGGCCTTCGGCGATGTGAGCGGGGTACCCTTCTTTGGCCTGCCGGGCAACCCGGTTTCGACGATGGTGACGTTCGACATCTTCGTGCGCCCGGCGCTGCGCAAAGCCGGCGGCGCCGATCCTCATGCGGTTCCGCAGGCGACCGCTGTGCTGGACGAGGACGTGGTGCTGGACGGGCGGCGCACCTATCTGCGCGTGACGCTCAGCGAACGGGGCGGCGTGCTGATCGCGCACAGGACCGGCACGCAAAGCTCCGGGGCGCTGATGTCCCTCGTGCTGGCGGACGGGCTGCTGATCATCCCCGAGGGGCGGACAGAGGCGCGCGCCGGCGACGCCTTCGCGGTGCGCCTGCTGCGCCAGCCGGTCAGCCTCGGTTGAGAGGGTGCGCCACGCTCAGGGCACCGGCGCGCGGTGCGTCTCTTCGAGAGCGCTCAGCATATCTTCCACGCGCGTGAACTTGCAGCGGGGGCGTCCCACTGCCAGCCCGCGCTCCATCTCCAACTGGTCGAGCGTGCGCCAATCCTCGTAGGTTGTGAAGCGAATTCCCCGCTGCGCCAGCAGGCGGTCAATGGATTCGCGGGTCGGGTTGACCGGGCAGAAATGCTGGTGGAAGGCCATATCGCGCAGCAGCATCTCCACTGTCTCCTGGGCGTCCGGCTTGTTTGAGCCGATGATCCCGATCGGGCCGCGCTTAATCCAGCCGACCGCATATTCGCCGCGCATCCGCTCGCCGTGCTCGTTGATGACGCGCCCGCGTTTGTTGGGGATGATGCCCTGCCCGTCGTCGAAGGGCACGCCGGGCAGCGGGACGCCATGATAGCCGATGGAGCGGAAGACCAGCCCCACAGGAATCGTCTCGTGATCCTCGGTGGGGCAGGGACTCATGAAGTGGCCGCGCTCGCAGATTTCATTCCTGACCACGCGCACGGCTTCCACACGGTCCACGCCGAGCAGTTCGACGGGCGAGACCAGGAAGCGCAGGATGATCTTCCGGCGTCTGCCGCTCTGCCCGGTGCGCGCAAGCTCCTGCAGGATCGCATAGTTGCGCGCGGCTGTCTTGCTCTCACCGGAGTGCAGGTATTCCGCGCTGAGCGGGTCAAGCTCCAGATCGGCGGGGTCAATCACCACATCGGCGTCAGCCAGGCTGCCCAGCTCTCTGAGTTCGATGCTGGTGAACTTGGCCTGCGCCGGCCCGCGCCGGCCCAGGATGAGGATTTCGCGCACACGGCTGGCGGCGAGCGCCTCCAGCGCGTGATCAGCGATGTCGGTCTGGCGCAGCTCATCCGGCGTGCGGGCCAGGATACGCGCGACATCAACGGCCACGTTGCCGTTGCCGATGACCGCCACGCGCTCATGAGAAAGATCGAAGGTCAGATCGCGATAATCGGGGTGCCCGTTGTACCAGGCGACGAATTCGGTGGCGGCGTGGCTGTTGCGCAGGTGCTCGCCGGGGACACCAAGCTGGCGGTCGGTCTGCGCGCCGACCGCGTAAACGGCGGCGTGGTAGCGGGGGGCGATGTCCGCATAGACAAGATCGCGCCCGAAGGTCACATTGCCAAAGAAGCGGAATCGCTCGCGCCCGGCGGTGCGCTCGAAAGTGTGGGTGACCGTCTTGATCTTCGGATGATCGGGCGCGACGCCGGCGCGTACCAGCCCGAACGGCGTCGGCAGGTGCTCGAACATATCCACTTCGATGACGAATTCCGGGTTGCTGAGCAAGGCTTCGGCGGTGTAGAAGGCTGACGGGCCAGACCCGATGATTGCGACACGGATCGGATTGGCGCGGGTTCCAGAGAAAAGATCCATCGAGGTTGCTCCCGTGTTCGGGGTGCGTGGACACATTGCTGATACGCTACCCTTTTGATGCACCTGTGCCCTGGTTGGACGCGGAGCAGGTGGCGTGGATGCGCAGCCGCAGACTCCTGGGCCTGGCGAAACGGTGAGACAGGGGGCCGCAGTCCTGCACAGGGCTTGTCAGGGGCGAACTGAGGGTGAGACACAGAACCTTCGCTGCCGGGCATGGCAACATCTCCCGGTCAGAAGAATCGCTGCCGCTGGAAACGCTCTTCCTTCCAGGGATCGCCGTCGTTGTGGTAGCCCGCCTGCTCCCAGAAGCCCGGTCTGTCCACCGGGCTGAACTCCAGCCTGAGCAGCCATTTGGCGCTCTTCCAGAAGTAGCGCTGCGGCACGACCGTGCGCACGGGGTAGCCGTGTTCTGGGGTCAGGTAGTCGCCGTTGTACTTCCAGGCCAGCAGGACGTTGTCTTCGAGCATGGCTTCCAGCGGGAGGTTGGCCGTGAAGCCGTGCGCGGCGTGGGCGATGACGTATTGCGCGGTGGGCTTGACGCCACAAAGCTGGATGAAGTCGCGGAAGAGCGGCCCTTCCCAGGCGGTATCGAACTTGCTCCAGCCGGTCACGCAGTGGATGTCTGTCGTGATCGTCGTTGTGGGAATCTGGCGGAATTCGTCCCAGCTCCAGCGCAGCTCGCGCTCCACCTCGCCGAAGACGGATAGCGCCCACGTGCTCACGTCAATCTGGGCGACGGGGCCGTAGTGCAGCACGGGGAATTTCTGAGTGAGGGCCTGGCCGGGCGGGAGACGTCCCGCCTCTTTCATCTGGCGTTCTTCGTCCCGCCGGTCCATGAAGCTCTTGAGCATTGCCATCTCCACCCGCGATCTGCGCACGCAGAACCCATATTCGAGCATAGCACAACGTCCCCGGCGAGCCAAAGCGCAGTTCAGCCGGGGGCCGGCGTGCTCCTGACGAGGGGGGGCGGGATTTCTGAACCGCAGAGGCGCAGAGGACGCAGGGAAAAGGGAGTTATCGAGAGGGTTCTAATTCTTCTCCGCGTCCTCTGCGCCTCTGCGGTGACCGGGTGATCTATTGTCCCGGACATGCAAAGCCCTCTTCAGCCGAGATCCAGGCCAGGCTGCCCATGACCATCGCGCAGCATGGCGATGATCTTCTGGTCGGTGACGGGAAAGGCGTAGCGATCCAGCTCGTCGAGCGTCACCCAGGCCCAGCCCGCACAGCCGAGGGCAGCCGGCTCACCGGCGACGAGGCGGCAGGTGAAGGCGTAAAGCGTGATGCGGAAGTGGGTGTAAGCGTGGCGGACGGCCCCGATCTGCTCACCGACCTCGACCTCGATGCCCAGCTCCTCGCGCAGCTCGCGGCGCAGGCAGTCGCGCAGCGATTCGCCCGGCTCACGCTTGCCGCCGGGGAATTCCCACAGTCCGCCGAGCATCCCGCCTGGCGGGCGCTGCGCGATCAGCAGACGACTATCAGCGCGGCGGGTGACGGCGGCGGTCACGTCGTAGTGTGGCGTTCTGGCGCGGGGACGCCTGGCGGGGCGCTCCTGCTGGGTGCTGTTTGCGCGCGCCAGGCAGCGATCGGCCAGCGGGCAGACGGCGCACTGCGGGGAGATGGGCGTGCAGACGCGCCGCCCAAGCTCCATCAGCCCTTCGTTCCAGGCCGCCGCGCGACCGGCGGGGATCAGCGATGCGGCCAGCGCCCAGAGCCGGCGTTGGGTGGCGCCCTGGCTCACGTCGTCGCTCAGGTCGAAGAGGCGCGCCAGCACGCGGATCACGTTGCCATCGAGGAGCGGCGCATCTGCACCGAAGGCGAGACTGGCGATGGCCCCGGCGGTATAGCGCCCGATGCCCGGCAGCCGGCGCAGCGCAACCGGGTCAGAGGGTAGCTGCCCGCCATGCTCGGCGACGACGATCTGCGCGGCGCGGTGCAGATGGCGCGCGCGGCTGTAGTAGCCGAGTCCTTCCCACAGCTTGAGCACGTCATCGAGCGGAGCGGCGGCCAGGGCGCTCACCGTCGGGAAGCGCGTCATAAAGCGCTCGAAGTAGGGGATGACGGTGGCGACCTGCGTCTGCTGGAGCATGATCTCAGAGACCCACACGGCGAAGGGGTCGCGATTCCGCCGCCAGGGGAGGTCTTCACGGTGCGCGGCGAACCAGGCGATGAGCGCGTCGTGCAGGGCTGAATAATCGTCGGGGGCAGGGGTCATGGGCTGTCTCGTCGCAGGATGCTGTAACGGTTCACATCGCCGGTATGCCCGTCGGCGCGATAGGTGGCCAGCTCGCGCAGGCCGGTCGCGGCGACGAGCGCGGCATGTTCGGCATCGTCCACATAATGACAATAGCGCGGCGCGCGCGCCCCGCGCCGCCAGTCGAGCAGGTAGTCGCCCGGCTCGGCGACCAGGTCGAGCGGCCAGGGCAGGATGCGCTGGCGGAAGCGCTCGTGCTCATAGAAACGCCACGCAGCGAAGATCAGCAGTCCGCCCGGCGCGACTCGCCCGACCAGGCTGCGCAGAAACCTACGGCGACCCTCATAACCGGGGATGTGGTGCAGCATCCCAAAGAGCGCCACCAGATCATAAGCCCCTTGGGGGAGCGGGCCGGTCAGCACGTCGCACAGTTCC
Organism: Anaerolineae bacterium; assembly: GCA_023382715.1. Classification (GTDB taxonomy): domain Bacteria; phylum Chloroflexota; class Anaerolineae; order Aggregatilineales; family Aggregatilineaceae; genus UBA2029. The sequence goes on along the minus strand of JAHDWP010000008.1, from coordinate 42,445 downwards.
AGGCGGGCGTTGTGCCCGGCCAGCGCTGCGCGCGCCCGGCTCAGCAGGGCCGGGTTGCTATCCACCCCGTGATAGGTTACGTTTGTGCCCAGATGCTCGAACAGAAACAGCCCGAAGCGACCGTTGCCGCAGGCCACGTCCAGCACTGAGAGCGGGGCCGCCAGGTGGGGCAGCAGGGCGTCCCAGCCGGGCCAGGGGGCGGCGCGGGTCTGGTCGAAATCAGCGGCGGTGATCTCGTAGAAGGTGCGATTGAGCGCGTTCAGGCGCGCGATAGTGGTGTCGTCCATGAGGCTAACCAGCCAGGTCTGTCCCTGGAGCAGATTCGGATTGTGAGATGGGTAAGCGTTACCAGCCCCCCGCCGATGTTGCGGAATACCGCGAGTCGCTGCTGGCGATCTTATACGAGGTTGTCCGAGAACCCAACCTGACGGCCCCGCGCCTGATCCAGATTCTCAAGCAGCATCCAAAGGACGGGCGGGGGCTTTTCAACAAGAACGACCTGATCCACGCCTATCGGACGCTGGCCGGGACGGACGGCCTGCCGCCCTATGACGCCGCGGTGCTGGCCCGGTTGCGCATGAAGCCGGTGCGCACGCTTTCGGGCGTGACGCCGGTCACAGTGCTGACCAAGCCCTACCCATGCCCCGGCGAGTGCATCTTCTGCCCGAACGACGTGCGGATGCCCAAGAGCTACCTGGCCAGTGAGCCGGGCGCGCAGCGCGCCGAGCAGAACCACTTCGACCCTTACCTGCAGGTCATATCGCGGCTGGGGACGCTGTACGAGACCGGGCACCCGCTCGACAAGGTGGAGCTAATCATCCTGGGCGGGACGTGGTCATTCTACCCGGAGACGTACCAGGTGTGGTTCGTCAAGCGCCTGTTCGATGCGCTGCACGATTTCGGCGCGGGCGCGGATCGCACGGACGAGGTGCGCGATCTGCTGCGCGCTGCCTCGCAACTGCACCCCGATCAGGCCACGTCGCTGACCCTGAAAGGCGCCGCGCTGGAGCAGTCGTACAACCAGGTGGTGCGGCGCATCTATCGCGCGGAGATGCGGCGCTCGCGCGAGCTGGCGCAGGCCGTCGCGCGCGGCGAGCGCCCGCGCACGGTCGTGGACGAGTTCGCCACGTGGGAGGAACTGGCGGCGGCGCACCGCGAGAACGAGACCGCGCCGATCCGCTGCGTGGGCCTGGTGGTGGAGACGCGCCCCGATCACATTGACGCGGGCGAAGTGATCCGTATGCGGCGGCTGGGCGCGACCAAGGTGCAGATCGGCGTGCAAAGCCTGGACGACGCGGTGCTGGCACAGAACCGACGCGGGCACACCGTCGCCATGACGCGGCGGGCGATCCGGCTGCTGCGGCAGGCCGGGTTCAAGATTCACGCCCACTGGATGCCGAACCTGTACGGCTCCTCGCCCGAAGCAGACGAGGCGGACTACCGGCGCCTGTTCGCGGACCCGGACATACGGCCCGATGAGCTTAAGATTTACCCGTGCTCGCTCATCGAGAGCGCCGAGCTGATGCAGGTCTATCAGCGCGGCGAGTGGTCGCCCTACAGCGAAGACGTGCTGCTCGGCGTGCTGAGCGCCTGCTTCCTCAGCACGCCCGAATACTGCCGCCTGACGCGCGTGGTGCGCGACATCCCCTCCACCGACATTGTGGCCGGCGAGATGAAGCCCAACTTCCGGCAGACGGTTGAGGCGGCACTGCGGGCACGCGGCCTGCGCAGCCCGGACATTCGCGGGCGTGAGATTCGCGGCGGGACTGTATTGCCCGGCGATCTGCACCTGGATGAGCTACGCTACGAGGCGGGAGTTGGCGAGGAAGTCTTCCTGCAGGTGATCACTGCCGACCGGCGCATTGCTGCTTTTCTGCGACTGTCGCTGCCGCAGGGCGATCCTGCCGTGCCGGAGCTGGCGGGTGCGGCGATGATCCGCGAGGTGCACGTCTATGGACAGGCCGTGACCATCGGCGCGGCGGAGGACGGCAAGGCTCAGCACAGCGGGCTGGGCACGCGCCTGATCGAGCGGGCGGCGGAGATCGCCAGCGAGCGCGGCTATGCGCGACTGGCGGTGATCTCGGCGGTGGGCACACGCGAGTATTATCGCAAGCGGGGCTTTGGTGATGGGGCGCTGTACCAGGTGCGCGCTTTGACCTGAGGCGCCCGGCTGTGCAACCGCAGAGCGCTTCTCGCGTAGTCATTAGTCAGACGGCGATGACATACAGTCGCTGTCTCGTACCCTCAGGACTGGCCTATGGCCGAACTTCAGCCTTCCAAGCCCGATAGCCTTCCCGAAGAGCGCCCGGCTGGCCAGGTGCCCGCAGTGGTCGGCACGCCCCCGCGTCGCAAGCGGCGGCGCAGCAGCCCCCCGCCGCGCGCACGCGGCTGCTGGAGCACCTGCGCTTTCTTCACCGGGGCGTCGCTGCTGGTGCTGACGGTCGTTTTGGCCTGTATGGTGCTGGTGCTGACGATCGGCGTGGCGGACTTTCTGGGCGACCCGGCGGGCAACTTCCTGTCCATCTTCGGCTTCGACAGCGACGCCGAGCCGGAGGTTGTAGACAGCCGGACGGTTGTGCTGAACATCCAGAAGCTGGCGGTGCTGGAGACGGTGCGCAGCGGCCTGGTCATCACTAAAACGGTGGTGGACAGCGGGGCCGCGCCCGATGCGGAGCTGAACGTCAGCTATGTGGGGACGGTCAAGGCGGGGGTTGACCTGGCGCAGATCGGCGAGGACGATCTTGTGGCGGGTGCGGGCGGCGTGCTGACGGTGACGCTGCCCCCTGCGCAGATCACGCATTGCAGCCTGGGCAAGCCAGAGGTGCATTCCTGGGACTGCCGGGGGTGGGCGGGCCTGCAGGACTGCGGCGGGCGCTTCCGGCGGATGCAGGGCGAAGCCTACGACCGCGCGATGGGCGACCTGCTCGAAACCGCCACGACGCTCGACCTGCTGGGACTGGCGACGCAGAACGCCCAGGCGACGTTATACGATCTGCTGCAGAAACTCGGCTTCGAGCAGATCGTGTTCCAGACGAGTGCCGAGGTACTGCCGCCGGATTCCTCGTGTCTGCCGGACTAGAACCGCGCGTTCCACGTCTCGGCGGCGTACTGCTCCTCTCGTAACCGGGCGGCCCTGGCGGTCTCCTCTGCGGTCAGGGCGTCCGCCTGTTCCAGCGCGAGATCGAAGACCTGGCGAAAGCTGGCGATCATGATCTGCGCTGCCTCGTCCCACGAAACAGTGCGACCCAGCGCGCGCTCAAGCGTTGTGGCGCGCTCGGCGACGCGCGCGCGCACCCGCGCGCGCTGCTCGTCGCTGGCGAAGACCAGCGCATCGCAGATGCGGGCGATGTCCCCGGCGAGGGGCAGCGTGCCGTGCTGAAGCACCGCGCCGAATTTGCGCACCTGGGCGCTGCCGATGAGCTTGCTGCGCCCGACTGTGATCTCGTAGTGGCTGGGGACTTCAAAGCAGACCGGCCCGCTGGCGGCGTTGTGACCATCAGCGCGTTTGTCGGCTTCTGGCTCGACCCCCAGGGCGTGCAAGCCGGCGACCAGCGCCGCGCTGAGACGGCGATAGCTCTCGACGACGCCGCCAGCGACGACGAGATCGTCAGCGGGCAGGGCAACGCTGTAGGTCAGCTCGTCGGTGTGCAGGATGGCTCGCCCGCCGGTCATCCGCCGGACGAGGCCCCAGCCGTGCGCTGCCAGGCGCGCGCGATCCACGTCGGCGACGGGCTGCGTGTAACCCAGCGAGAGGCAGGGGGGTGTCCAGGCGAAAAAGCGCAGCGTAGGAGGGACGCGCCCGGAGGCGACCGCTTCCATGATCGCCTGGTCAATGGCCATGTTCAGGGGGCCGTCAGCGGGCGGCGTGATCAGTAGCCGCCAGCGAGCTTGTGTCATCGCGAAACATACTCCTCAGGTGGGATTTCGTCATCGGACAGCCGGATTGTAGCACACTGGCCGGACATTGTGCTTTGAACGTTTGACGCTACAATACCGATAATGACCGCAGTGGAGCCAACTATGATGCCCGATGATCCGGCCCAGACGCAGCAACACCTGGACGCCGTGCCCCCGCCCGACGGGGCGGGAGTGCCGCCGCGCTCGCCGAAGACTGCGCCGACCGCCGGGCACTGGTACAGCTTTCCCGGCCAGCCGGCGGCGATGCCTTCGCCGGAGTCGCTCCCAACGCCGCTCTATGGGCGCGGGCAGCACGGTAAGCGCGCGCGCGACCGCGTTCACCGCCGCAAGAGGCGGCGCGAACTGGGCGCTCCGGATGACTGGGCGTGGGTGATCATCGCGGCGGCACTGCTGGGCATGACCGTCATCATGAGCATGGTGGTGTACTTCCTGTTGCAGGCGACGCGCGGCACGCCGGGAACGGTGGCGACCAGCGCCCCGCCGCTGGAGCCGACCTCAGTGCTGTATGGTCCAGGCGGTGTGCTGGCCGCGTCGGGCGATGAGCCGGTGGGCGGCATGTTGGGCGACGGCCAGAGCATGATCATCCGCCCCTGGGGTGGAAAAGAGCGCTTCACCGTGCTGGTGATGGGCATGGACTGGCGGCCAGGGGAGTTCGGCGCGTCGGTGCGCACGGATACCATGATCCTGATCAGTCTCGATCCGCGCACCAACAGCGTGGGAATCATGAGCATCCCGCGCGATCTGTACGTGGACGTGCCGGGCTATGGGCCGCAGCGCATCAACACGGCATACAGCGCGGGCGAGCTGGAAGGGCCGGGGGGCGGGCCGCGCCTGGCGATGCAGACGGTACAGTACAACTTCGGCATCCGCGTCAACGAGTATGTGCTGGTCAATTTCAACACATTCACGCGGGTGATTGACCTGATTGGCGGGATCAACGTTGAGGTTGCGCAGGACATCTACGATCCACAGTATCCCGACATGAACTACGGCTATGACCCGTTCTACATCGAGGCGGGCTGGCACCAGATGGATGGCGCGACCGCGCTCAAGTATGCGCGCAGCCGCCATGCCAGCGACGACATTGACCGCAACCGCCGCCAGCAGCAGGTGATCTACGCCATTCGCGACAAGGTGACGGCCTACAACATGATCCCGGAGCTTGCTGTGCAGGCACCCGCGCTGTGGTCTGAGTTGAGGGATGGCATTGACACGGGGCTGGGCCTCGACCAGATTCTGCAACTGGCGTGGTGGGTCAAAGACATCCCCGCGACGAACTACCGCAACGCGGTGCTGGGCTGGGAGTATGTCATCCCGACGAACTGGCAGGGCCAGGATATTCTCGTCCCCAACCGGGCGAAGCTTGGGCCGCTGATGGCCGAGGTCTTCGGAGCCGACTATAATCAATGAGCGGGCGCAGCAATGCACACCGGGAAGGGGGCATAGCCTCCCTTTTTTGTGTAGCGCTGCGGCTTCTGGAGAGCGGGGCGCTCGCTGCTGGGAGTGAGGGCACCTGCGGCCCGGTGCTTATCCGACAAGCGTTCTGCACGCGGAGAGAGTCTGTATGGCGGTTTTGCAGGAGATCATCGCGACGCTGCGCGAGCGCAAGCGCGCTCTGGCGCAGCCCTACCACGTGCCCGGCCTGTGGATCGATCATGAGCATCCGGCGGCCCAGGCGGTCAACCCCTACGATTTTTACGCAGATAAGCTGGCATGGATCGCCGCACAGCCGGCGCAGCCGCTAATTCAGGGCGGGGGCGGGTCGTGGACGCGCTATGCCATCGTCTACAACCTGTTCCCGCGCGTGACGGCGGCCTACGACCACGCGCACGACGGCGTGCTGGGGATTGGCCCGTCGGTGGACGGCTGGCGCGAGACGGGGACGCTGCTCAAGAGCATCGCGCTGCTGCCGTACATCCGCAGCCTGGGCGTCAACACGGTGCACCTGCTGCCGATCACGGCGGTGGGGCAGGACGGCAAGAAGGGCACGTTGGGGTCGCCCTATGGCATCCGCGATCCGTATGCGCTGGACGAGAATCTCGACGAGCCGGCGCTGGGACTCTCAGCGGATGCGCTGTTTGCGGGCTTTGTCGAGGCAGCGCACCGCCTGGGGATGCGCGTGATCATGGAGTTCGTGCTGCGCACGGCCTCCAAAGATGGCGCGTGGATCGGCCAGCACCCGGAGTGGTTCTACTGGATTCGTGAGGACGTGCCGGATCGCGCGCTGGGCAGCGCCGACCCCCATACCTATGGCATCCCGATCTTCGCGCCGGACGATCTGGCCCAGGTCAAGGACAAGGTCGTGCGCGGCGACTTCAAGGCGCTGCCCCCGCCTCCTGAGTCGCACCGGGCCATGTTCACGCGCCCGCCCCGCCCGGACCAGGTGTGGATGGAAGATGGGCGTTGGGTGGGCCAGCTTGACGACGGCACGCGGGTGCGCATCCCCGGCGCGTTCACCGACTGGCCGCCCGACGACAACCAGCCGCCCTGGACGGATGTGACATACCTGCGCATGTATGATCACCCGGATTTCAACTACATCGCCTACAACACGCTGCGCATGTACGACGAGCGGCTGGCCCGCCCGGAGAACGCGGTTGCGCCGCTGTGGGACGCCATCGCCGGCGTGATCCCACACCACCAGCGAGAGTTCGGCATTGACGGGGTGATGATTGACATGGGGCATGCGCTGCCCATGCCGCTCAAACAGCGCGTCGTCGAGTCAGCGCGGGCGATTGACCCCGATTTCGCCTTCTGGGATGAGAACTTCGTCATCGGGCAGGCCAGCGTGGACGAGGGTTACAACGCCGTGCTGGGCTATCTTGTCTTCGATCTCCACCATCCCGAAAAGCTGCGCGAATTCCTGGGCAGGCTGGCCCACGAACGCCTGCCGCTGCCCTTCTTCGCGACGGCGGAGAGTCACAATACGCCGCGCGCTGCCGTGCGGCCCTATGCTCTTCAGTACGTGCACTACGCGCTGGCCTTCAGCATCCTGGTGCCGGGCATCCCCTTCATTCACAGCGGCTTCGAGCTGATGGAGACCAAGCCAATCAACACCGGACTGGACTTCACCGACGCGATGATCCGCGAGCACCCTGCCGAGTCGCTGCCGCTATTCAGCGCGTGGGCCTTTAACTGGACGCGCCCGGATAACCTGATCGGCTCGGTGCGCTATGCGCTTGCGCTGCGCCAGAAGCACGCCGATCTCCTTAGCGATCCCGACCCGGCGACGGTATTTGTCGGCTACAGCGACAACCCGACGCTGATCACTTTCGCGCGGCAGAACAGCGAGGAGACGCTAGTCATCGTGGCCAGCGCCAGCTTCGCCACCCGCGAGGAAGGGCGGGCCTTTCTGCCGGTGTGCGAGTGCGATCTGGTGCCGCTGTGGGGCACGGATGCGGTTCACCGGGGGAGGGGTGCGGTGCACCTGGACGTCAGCCTGGGCAATGGGCACATGATGATCCTGGAAGGTGGATCGGACTTCCCGCCGCTGCAGAAGTAGAGGGTGGAGAATATCCCTCGTACCTCAGGGCGAAAATGGGCGCGCGATTTGGCCTGGCCTAGCCCCCCATCCCCGGCCCTTCCCCCACAAGGGGGGAAGGGAGGAGAACGCGGGCCTTCAGCCCCCTTCCCCCAGCCGGGCCAAAGGAAGGGAGCGGAGCCATCTGTCCGAGCGACTGCCCAGGGATCGGGATCAGCAGATTCTAGCGCAGCGCAGCCTTGATCAGGTCGCGCACGTCCTGATAGATCGTATCAATCGGGCGGTTGGCGTCCAGGGACTTGATCAGCCCCGCGCGCTGGCGATAGTAAGGCATGACGCTCGCCTCAACCTGGGCGTGGTCGTTCAGGCGCTTCTCGATGACCTCTGGCCGGTCGTCGGCGCGGCCTTCCTGGCGGCCCAGCAAGCGCTGGCGCGAGGTGGACATGGGCAGCGCGAAGTCCACGACCAGATCGAGCCTGGCTCCAAGCTCATGTAGCAAATCGTCCAGGGCCTGCGCCTGGGCAGCCGTGCGCGGGAAGCCATCGAAGATGGCGCCGGTCTGCACGTCGGGCTGGGCAAGTCGCTCGCGCACCATGCCGATGGTGATCTCGTCCGGGACGAGCGCGCCTTTGCTCATGTACGTCTGCGCCTGCTGGCCCAGCGGCGTTTTTTCGCTCAGGTGTTGGCGGAATAGCTCGCCGGTCGAGATCTGGACTAGGCCAAGCTCGGCGGCGGCTCGCTTGGCCTGGGTGCCCTTGCCGCAGCCGGGCGGCCCAAAGAAGACCACGAATGTCGGTGTCATACAAGCTCCCTCAAATGCGCTGTTGAAGAATACCTTGATGCGCGTGGCCAGGATTGTACCGGAAGGCGCGCCCCAGACAAAGTGCGTCAGAGCAGCTTAAGCTGACCTGCGCCGTCGTCCGCTGGCTCCGCCAGGGTTTCCAGGTCGCGGCGCTGCTTGTAGGAGTCGATCTCGGCCTCGGCCCAGGCGACGATGTGCTTGATCGAAGCGCGCCAGGCGGCGTTCTGCTGGCCGAGGCCGAGATCGCCGCGCGCCTCGCGCACGATGTCATAGACGCGCTCGCGGCCCAGCGCTGCCAGCACCAGAGGGACAAATAGCCGGTAATTGCTCACCGTGGGCGCGATGCACGAGTCCGGGCATCCCACGCGGCGCAGGGCTTCTTCGAGCGCCTGCTGATTCAGAATCTCTGGTCGCTTGGGCATGGCTTGCGCTCCCATCCTCACGACAGTCATCTGAATTGTAGTGTACGCGATCACAGGGGCGCCCGACAAGTGAGGAACGGCAAACAAAAACTCGGCGGTGCGCCGAGTGTGAGGAGTGGCGACGGTGTGATTTGAACACACGACCCAGGGCTTATGAGTCCCCTGCTCTACCGCTGAGCTACGTCGCCGAACTGCCTGGGTATTATACCAGGGGACGCGGGCGCGTCAATGGTTTTTCGCCTGCGATTTCCGCTGTTGGGCGCTCAGCGAAGGGCTTCCCAGGCCAGGTGAGTCAGTTCCGGCGCGATGAGCTTTTCCCAGGCAAGCTGCACCGCAGCGGGCGATCCGGGCGTGGAGACGATGATCGTGTTGCGGTAGACGCCGGCAGTGGCGCGCGAGAGCATCGCCGCCGCGCCGACCTGCTGGTAGCTGAGCATTCGGAACAACTCGCCGAAGCCGGGCAGCACCTTCTCCAGCTTGAGGCTGAGGGCGTCGTAGGTGCAGTCGCGGGGCGAGATGCCTGTGCCGCCGTTGTACAGGATCACGCGCGCTTCGCCCGCTGCCAGCTCGTCCAGCACCTCCAGCACCTGATCCACTTCGTCCTTGACGATCCGATAAGCGACCACGCGATGGCCGGCGGCCGCGATCTGCTCGCGCAGATAGGCGCCGTTCACGTCGCTTTCGGGAGTGCGCGTGTCGCTGACGGTGACGATGGCCAGCGGTACCTGGCCCTGCTGGGTGGCGGCTGCTCTGTGTTGGTCGCTGCTCGAACTCATGAGACCTCTGCGATGTGTGACTAGCTGGTCTGGTGGAGGCCCATGATAGCAACGGAAAAGGCAGGGGGCAACTCCTGCGGGCGGCCCCCTGCGCCTGGTCTCTTTCCGCACGGGGGCGGCTTACACCGTGTGCATGTAGCGTTTGATCTCCCAGCTCGTCACGTGAATGCGGTATTCGTCCCATTCCATGCGCTTGGCCCGCTCGTAAACGTTGTAGATGTGGTCGCCGAGCGCCTTGCGCACGATGTCGTCTGCGGCCAGCGCATCCAGCGCCTCTTCCAGCGTGCCCGGCAGCACACCCACGCCGTTGGCTTCGCGCTCGGCGGACGTCCAGTGAAAGACATCGTCGGAGACGGGGGGTGGCGGCTCAAGCCCGCGCTCGATGCCGTCCAGACCCGCTTCGAGCATGACGGCGAAGGCCAGGTAGGGATTGCAGCTTGGGTCGGGGAAGCGCAATTCGACGCGCGTGCTGGTTTCGCGGCCCGGCGAGTGGCGCGGCACGCGCACCAGCGCCGAGCGGTTGCGCTGCGCCCAGCACACATAAACGGGCGCTTCATAGCCGGGGGTCAGGCGCTTGTAGCTGTTGACCGTCGGCGCGACGACGGCGGCGAGGGCGCGGGCGTGGGCGAGCTGCCCGGCGACGAACTGCCGCGCAACAGCCGACAGGTTGAACACGCCCGACGGATCATACATCCTGGTCTCGCCGGTCTGGCGATCCATCAAGCTCTGGTGGACATGCATGCCGCTGCCGTTGATGCCGAAGACGGGCTTGGGCATGAAGGTGGCGATGAGGCCGTGTTTGGCGGCGATGCCCTTGACCGTGTACTTGAAGGTCACGGAGTTGTCGGCGGCGTGGAGGGCCTGCTCGTAGCGGAAGTCAATCTCGTGCTGACCGATCGCCACCTCGTGATGGGCCATCTCGACATGGATACGCAGGGCCAGCAGCGCGCGAGTGATGTCGCTGCGCACGCGCTGCGCCTCGTCGCCGGGCGAGAAGTCGAAATAGCCGCCGACATCGTGAGGGACCGCTTCGCGACCGTTTTCGCGGAAGAGGAAGAACTCCAGCTCTGGCCCCGTGTTGTAGACGTAGCCGAGCTTCTCGGCGTGGGCTATCGCGCGCTTGAGTGCATAGCGCGGATCACCTTCGAACGGGGTGCCGTCGGGGTTGTATACGTCGCAGATGATGCGCGCGCGTCGCCCCAACGGATCGTCCAGCGTCCAGGGCAACACGCGAAAAGTGATCGGATCGGGGCGCAGGAACATATCCGATTCCTCAATACGGGCGAAACCCTGGATCGAGGACCCGTCAAACCACACACCGCGCTCAAGCGCATCTTCCAGCCCCACGTCCTGGATGGTCACGCTTTTGGTCGCGCCGAAGATGTCGGTGAACTGCAAGTCAATGAACTTCACGCCTTCTGCCCTGGCGGTCTCGATAATGGCGTGCGCTTTGTCTTCCATTGTGGCGACTCCTGTCTGCGACGATCGGTAGCCGCTGATTATAGTGGCGCGAAGTCCCGGAGCCAGTGGGGATTTTGTGCATTGCTCACAAGAATCAAACAACCCCAACAGTCAATCTGGATGATCTGCTGGGGTAGCTCGGAAATCGTTGGGCATAGTGCCCAATCAGGATGGAATGTCGCACTCGCGGAGAAACGCCTGCACCGCTTCGGCGGAATTGAGCGTGTGGCGCTGCGCGGCGCGGTCAATGCGCTTGACCAGACCCGTCAGCACGTCCTTCGGCCCCAGCTCGACGAACGTCTCGATTCCGCGCGCGCGCATCGTCTGGACGGACTGCGTCCAGCGCACGGTTGAGGTAAGCTGCGCGCCAAGCTCGGTGCGGATGGCCTCAGCGGACTCCAGCGGCGCAGCGTGCACATTGCCAATCACGGGCAGGCGGGGGGCGCTGAAAGGTGTGGCCGCCAGCGCGCTGGCGAAATCGGCGGTGATGCTCTCCATGAGCGGGGAGTGGGAGGCCACGCTGACCGTCAGCGGGACAACGCGCTTGGCGCCAGCCGCCTCAATCCGGGGCAGGGCCAGCTCCAGGGTTGGCTTATCGCCGGAGATGACGACCTGGCCGGGGCAGTTGTCGTTGGCGATCACCAGCGGACGACCGGTCTGGGCGCTCGTCTCTGCGCAGAGGGCGGCCAACGCCTCTGTGTCCAGCCCCAGCACAGCGGCCATCGCGCCAGGCGCGCGATGGCTGGCTTCGTGCATCAGCCGCCCGCGCTCGCGGACCAAGCGCAGCCCGTCTGCAAAAGTCATAGCGCCAGCGGCGGTCAGGGCCGTCAACTCGCCGAGGCTGTGCCCGGCTGCGCACGCCGGCTGGAACGTGTCGCCGAGCGCTTCGCTCAGGACGTGTACCAGAGCGACGCCCATGACGAACAGGGCCGGCTGAGTGTTGAGCGTGTCGTTGAGGATTTCGGCGGGGCCATTGAAGCACAGGCTGCTGAGGGGAAAGCCAAGCACTTCATCCGCCTGGGCGAAGACGGCACGCGCGCCGGGGAAAGCGGCAGCCAGGTCGGCCCCCATGCCAACCTCCTGCGATCCCTGTCCGGGGAAAAGCAGCGCAGTGGCCTGCCAACTGATCATGGGGTGTTCCTTCCTTTGTGAACAGATGCGGTCACACACCAGGGTTCATAACGCAAAGAGCCGTGCTCGTCAAGGCACGGCCCCCAGCATTGCTGTCCGGGAATGGCTGTCGCCGGTCTGCTATTTTTCTTCGGCAACCTGCAGCACTTCACGACCGCGATACATGCCGCAATGCGGGCAGACTTCGTGCGACGGCTTGTAATTGCCGCACTCGTTGCAGAGGACGAGATGGCGCGGCGCCAGATGGTCGTGCGAACGCCGCTTGTCGCGGCGGGTCTTGGACGTTTTTCGCTTGGGTAGCGGACCCATTGAAGTCTCCTTAGACAGACGCATGTCCGGCGTTCGGGCCGGGCAACGCGCAGAATTATAAGCAGCCTTCACGGGACTGTCAAGGCTGGGACGCGCAGTGCGCGCAACGCCAGAGCGGCGAATCAGTCGCTTGGGCCGGGCCGGCTGCTGTCCTGATCAAGGGTGGCTTCGGCGTATTCTTCGACAGGGAGGGCGATGCTCTGCCTTTCCTGCTCGGCGGCGACTTGCGTCTGGGCGCGGCTGGCAGCGCGCGCCTCCATGATCTTGGCCACGCCGTTGCGCGCTACGGCGAGGTTGTGCATGAGCTGCCCTTCCAACTCTTTGAGCACTTCCACCACGTAGCTGTCGGCATCGGCGCGAATATTCTCTGCCTCGCGGTACGCCTCTTCGACGATGTTCTGGGCCTGGCTGCGCGCCTTTTTCACGATGGCGTCACGCTCCACCATGTCTTTGCTTTGATCGCGGGCGATCTGCCGGACGCGCTCGGCTTCCTCGGTGGCCTGAGCCAGCACACGGTCGCGCTGGTTGATCACGCGCGAGGCTATCTCGATCTGCTCTGGCACCGAAATGCGCATCTGGTCAATAATCTCCAGCGCGCGCTCTTCGTCAATGAGCGTGAATTTGCTGAAAGGAACGTGACGCCCTTCGTCAATCAGGTCTTCCAGGCGGTCTACCAGGTGTTGGATATCCATGTGCTGCCTCCCCACTCCGGTGCGTTGCTACTCATTTATACTGACCATATAGGAGGAGTTGGATCCTTGCGCTCTAAGCTCTTCGAAACGCCGCTGCAGGGCTACGACTACATGCGGCGGCGTCATCGAAGACACATCCCCCCCCAACGATGCGATCTCACGAATCGTGCTCGAACTGATGTGCAGGTGTTCCTCGGCGGCGATAAATGTCACGATTTCGATGTCCGGCGCGAGCCGGCGGTTCGCCAGCGCCATGCGGAACTCCAGCTCGAAATCCGAAAACACGCGCAGCCCGCGCACGATGGCGTGAGCGCCAACCTCTCGTGCATAGTCTACAGTTAATTTATTGTATGACGCAACTCGCACGCGCGGCTCATTTTTCAACGCTTCCCGAACCAGGGCGACGCGCTCTTCACCAGAGAACAGGTTGGGCTTGCCGGGATGCACATAGACGGCCACGATCACTTCATCGAACATGCGCTGCGCGCGCTGGGCAATGTCCACATGGCCATAGTGGACGGGGTTGAACGAGCCAGGGAAGATGGCGCAGCAGATGTGATCATTACGCATAGTGTCTCGTCCTATATCGTCGCTGCGCCCGCCACAGGGGGCGCGCAGGTGTCAGCTTATGTCGCCCCGACGCCCGGCTAAAGCCTGGAGGCGCTGAGCGAGCAACTGGTGTTCCGGACGGCCCAGCGGCGGATCGTCGGCATAGACGGTGCGCGCTTCACGCTGGGCCAGCTCGACCAGGCGCGGGTTCATCAGCTCGGTCAGGCGGAACTGCTGCGCGCCACTTTGGCGGATGCCCAACAGATCGCCGGCCCCGCGCAGCCGCCAGTCAATCTCGGCCAGCTTGAAGCCATCGGTTGTCTCTTCCAGGGCGCTGAGCCGCGCGATGGCTTCCTCAGACGGGGTCTCGGTGATCAGCAGGCAGTAGGAGCGGTGCTCACCGCGCCCGACACGCCCCCGGAACTGGTGCAACTGCGCCAGCCCAAAGCGCTCGGCGTGCTCGATCAGCATCACGCTGGCGTTGGGCACGTCAATGCCCACCTCGATGACCGACGTAGCGACCAGTATCTGAAGCTCGCCGCTGGCGAAAGCGTGCATGACGGCGTCTTTCTCCGCCGGGGCCATGCGTCCGTGCAGCAGCCCCAGGCGGTAGTTTGGGAAGATGGCAGATCGCAGCCGCTCGTATTCCTCGACAGCCGCCTGGCCCTCTTCCTGGTCGTCGGTCGCTTCCACCAAAGGATAGACGATGAACGCCTGGCGTCCCTTGCCAAGCTGGGCGCGAATGAAGCTGTAGACTCGCTCGCGCTCGACCGGGCGCAGGACGCGCGTCTCGACGGGCGAGCGGCCCGGAGGCAGCTCGTCTATGAGGGACAGGTCGAGGTCGGCGTAGAGCGTCAGGGCGAGCGTGCGCGGGATGGGTGTCGCCGTCATGACGAGCACATGCGGGTTGAAGCCTTTGCCGCGCAGGCTACCGCGCTGTTCTACACCGAAGCGGTGCTGCTCGTCCACGATGGCCAGGGCCAGATCGCGGAAGGTCACGCCGCCCTGAATGAGCGCGTGCGTGCCGATGACCACGTGCACGCTCCCTTCGGCCAGGCCCGCGTAGATTTCGTCGCGCTCGGCAGAAGGCGTGCTGCCGGTCAGCAGGCGGCACTCTATCTGCTCCCCGCCGGGCAGGGCGCGCAGCAGCCCGGTGACATTGCGGGCATGCTGCTCGGCCAGGATGCTCGTCGGGGCCATGAGCGCGGCCTGCTTGCCGTTGTGCACAGCGATGGCCAGGGCGAGGGCGGCTACGGCGGTCTTGCCCGATCCCACGTCTCCCTGCAACAGGCGATTCATGGGCACGTCGCGCGCCAGGTCGCGGCGGATGTCGTCCAGCGCGCGCTGTTGGGCCGCCGTCAACTGGAAGGGGAGGGCGGCGAGCGCCGCCCCCAGCCACTCATCCGGCACGGCGAGCGGTTGGCCAGGGGCCGATTGCCAGTCGCGCCGCGCTTCCATAACCGCCATCTGAAACAGGAACAGCTCGTCGAAGCTCAGGCGCTGCCGGGCGTGTTCCAGATAGTCGTGCGAGTCCGGGAAGTGCACCTGCTCAAGTGCCCAGCTCAGATCGGGCAAGCCGGTGCGCTCCAGCACCGATTCGGGCAGGTAGTCGGGGACATTCGCGGCGTGATCGGACAGCGCCTGGCGCATCAGCCGGCGCATCGTCCGCGCCGACAACCCTTTGGTGAGCGGATAGACGGGGACGATGCGGTTGGTGTGCAGGTGCTCGCGCTCCAGAAGCTCCCATTCGGGATTGGTCATCATCACTTCGTTGCGGAACTGCTCGACCTTGCCGCTGGCGACGATCATGCTGCCGCGCTTGAACTGGCGCTGAAGCCAAAGCTGGCCGAAGAAGACCGCCTGCAGAGTGCCGGTGCCGTCTTCCAGCACGACCGACAGATACGGGCGTCCGGCGCGCCCCTGCCTGCGGGCGACGTTGCGGATGGCGGCGACCACCGTCACCGTCTCGCCGGGCACCAGCCGGTTGAATGTGCGCATACGCGTGTAGTCGTCGTAGCGGCGGGGAAACGTGAACAGCAGATCGCCGACGGTGACGATGCCCAGACGGCCCAGCTTCTCAGCCATCTTCTCGCCGACCCGATGCAGCGCGCTCACCGGCGTCTGCAGGGCGGCCAGCTTCGCGGCAGCCTCTTCGGGCGAGAGCGCCGGACGGCGTCCCCGTCGCGAAGGGAGCGCGCGGTGCCTGGCCGGTTGATCGCGGGCGGGCGGCGGCGGGGTGTAGCTCTCCTCTACGGTCTCAGCGTCCTGTCCGGCGTCCTGCTGTTCGCCGTCAACCGGGAGATCGGCTGCGGCGTCCGACTCTTGCTCGCCGGCTTCCGGCGGCGCAACCGTCTCTGGTTGGGCGGGGCGGGGCGGCTGGATGCGCCCGGTGATGCGTCCCAGCATGTATTTGACCGACTCGCGGCGCTGGTCTGCGCTGTCTTTGTCGTCGTAATCGTGCAGAAGCTGAATCAGGTCATCAATGAGCACGTGATGTTCTGGGCGCTTGGCCTGCTGGCGCGCATCGCGCTCCCAGTTGCCGACAAACGACCCCAATCCGCCGATGACCGCGGTGTTGCGGAAGCCGGTTTCCTGCTCCAGCTTCAGGATTTTGACCAGTGTTTCTAGCGCCGAAGGCATAGGGTTATCTTTCTGGTTACGCTTGACGTAGCACGCCGACGCCGAGCGCTCTCGGCCCGACATGCACACCGAGGACTGGCGTGACGTCCACGACCGGGACCTCGGCGAGCGGCACGAGGTCGGCCAGCGCCTCGCGAAGGCGCTGGCCACCTTCCGGGAATTGTGTATGCATCACAGCCAGGTGTTGCAGCGGGGCGGCATCGTGCGCCAGCTCCGCCAGGGCCGCGAACGCCCGCTGAGAGGTGCGCGCTCGGGTGACTGAGGACACCACGCCATCGTACAGGCGGATGATCGGCTTGATCTGGAACAGCTCGCCGACCATTGCCGTCGCCCAGCCGACTCGTCCACTGCGCCGCACGTACTCGAAGGTGTCCAGCGCCGCCCAGACGTCGGCGCGCGGCACAGCGGTGCGCACTTCTGCGGCGATGGCCGCCGGCGCCACGCCTGCCTGGGCGCGCTTGGCGGCCAGCAGGACCAGCCAGCCCAGCCCCATGCTCACCAGACCGCTGTCGATCAGCGTGACGCGCTGCGGCGCGCTTTGCTCGGCGGCCAGGCGGAACGTGTTGAAGATGCCGCTCAGCTTGGCCGGGGCGGTGATGCCGATGACGTGCTCAGCGTCGGCCAGGGCCTGCTGCATCACCGCGAGCACCTGTCCGGGCGGCGGCGCGGAAGTCTTGGGCAACTCGGCGACGGTGGTCAGCCGCCGGTAGAACTCTGGCCGGGTGATCTGCACGCCGTCGTCGGCCAGGCTTTCCAGCCCGAAATGGACATAGGTGGGCACGACGCGGATGTCGTAACGGGCGATCCAGTCGCGGGGCAGATCGCACGTGCTGTCGGTCATGACGAGGACGGACTTCATGACAGGCTATCCTCTGCGTCCGGGTCTTCGTAGACGACCACCCCAACGCCGTCCGGCCCGATCAGCGCGGCGAGGCTGGGCTGATACATGACCAGCGGGAACGAGCATCCGGGGAACTCGGTCGCCAGGCGCTCGATCAGCAGGCGCGTGCGCTCGGTGGGGTGGGGCGCGCTGTGCAGGATGATCAACTGTTCCAGGGCGGAGAACTCCGCCACGAACTCCACGATCTTGTCAATGGCCTGAACCTGGGTGCGCACCTTTTCCATCGGGATCAGCTTCCCTTCCTCGATGGTGAGGAAGGGTTTGATGTCCAGCAGCGTGCCCAGGACGGTCTGCGCTTCGCTGAGCAGACCGGTGTGGCGCAGGTAGGTAAGCCCGCTGACGTAGAAGACCGAGTAGACCTGCGGCGACTGCGACCGAACCTGGTGGACTATCTCGTCCAGAGATGCGCCGCTCTGGGCTGCCTGCGCCGCTCTTTCGACCAGCAGAGCGAGGCCCACCGAGAGTGTCATCGAGTCCAGAGGCACGATCTCGCAGCGACCGAGTAGCGTCTTGCTGGCGCGCAGAGCGTTCTCCCAGGTCTGGCTGAGCTGGCGCGACATGAGCAGGGCCACGACCTGGTCGGTCTCCTGATTGAGGCGGCGGAAGACCGTCGCGAAGTCTTCCGGGCTGGGCGCGATGAGCCGGGCGGGAATGTCGTTCTGCTGGGCCAGGCGCAGGAAGGTCGCCGGATCAATATCCTGCCCTTCGCGATAGACGCGCGTGCCCAGGCTGATGGATAGCGGGACCACCTCGATCCCCAGGCGCTCCACACTGGCCGGGTCGAGGAACTGCGCCGTGCTGTCGGTGACGATTCGCACTCTGCCCAACGATTCTGTCTCCCTACGACACGGGCGACCCAGGCCGGAGCTATTCGGCGCTCAGGATGTAGTGATAGTGCGCCTGGCCGCCGTATACTACCTCAAATTCCTGATCGGGGTAGAGGGCGCTCAGGCTGTCGGTCACCTGGCGGGCCTCTGCTTCCCGGATGCCGTTGCCGAAGTACAGCGTGATCAGCTCGCAGGTGTGGGAACACATCTGCTCCAGCGTCGAGCGCAGCACAGAGCTGAGGTTGTCGCCGGCAACGGCCAGCGTTCCGTCCACCAGCCCGATGATCTGCCCGCTGGCGACCTGGACGCCGTTAAGCTCAACGCTGCGGGTGGCGGTGGTGATCTCGCCGGTCACGACGTTGTCTTTCGCCTGGAGCATGGCCTCGGCCACCGTCTCCAGGTCGCCTTTGGGATCGTAGGGCAGCAGGGCGCTGATGCCCTGGGGCATGCTGCGCGTGGGGATGACAACGACAGTCTGGTCTGTGGCCAGGCGGGCGGCCTGTTCGGCGGCCAGGATGATATTCTTGTTGTTGGGCAGCAGGATGATCTTCTCGGTGGGCACATGCTGGATCGCGTCCAGAATCTCCTGGGTGCTGGGGTTATTGGTCTGCCCGCCCATCACCAGCCCGGCAGCTCCCAGTTGGCGGAAGACGCGGGCCAGGCCCTCGCCGGAGGCCACAGTGACCACGCCAATGTCGTCCGAGTCAAGCTCGATAGGCGGGATTTCCGCCTGGGCACCGGCTGGCTGGGCTTTCGCTGGCGGTTCTGCGGTTCCGCGCTCGCGCACGTAATCCTGGAATTGCTCCTGCATGTTCTCGACCACGATGTCGCTGAGCGCGCCCAGGCTGACGGCATAGCTGAGCGGAATGCCGGGGTCGTGCACGTGGACGTGCACTTTGATGGCGTCCTGGCTGCCGACGACCAGCGTTGACCAGCCCATTTGGTCAATGGCCGCGCGCACGGTGTTCACGTCGAGGCCGTCGCCTTTGAGGATGAACTGCACGTCATAGCCATAGCCAAGCTCGTCTTCGGGTGCGAGGGTTGTTGCCAGGTCGCGCGCTTCGGCTGCGATAATCTCTTCCACCTCGATCTGTTCCCCCTGCAGATAGAGCAGCATCCCTTCGAGGATGTACACCAGTCCGCTGCCCCCCGAGTCCACGACGCCCGCTTTTTGCAGGATGGGCAGCATCTCCGGCGTGCGCGCCAGCGCATCTTTGGCGCGCAGAACCACGCGGCGCAGAATTTCAACCAGGTCGTGCGTGTCGCGCGCTGATTCCTGGGCGGCTTCTGCTGCCTCGCGGGCAACGGTGAGGATCGTGCCTTCCACCGGCTTGATGACGCCGCGATAGGCCGTGTCGGACGCTTCGCGCAGGCCCCTGGCGAGCAGCTCCGGCGTGAGCGACTTGTGATCGCGCAGCGCATGGGCGAACCCCTGCCACAACTGGGAGAGGATGGTGCCCGAATTGCCACGTGATCCCATCATGGCCCCGTGCGCGATCTGGGCGGCGACCTGCCCGATGTGATCGCTGGGATTCGCCTCGACTTCCTTGACGGCGTTGCGCATCGTCATGAGCATATTTGTGCCGGTGTCTCCATCCGGGACGGGGAACACGTTCAACTGGTTGACCAGCGCATGATGCCGGTCAAGCCAGTCGCGGCCTGCCTGCACGAGTCGCTTGAAAGCCTGACCATCACAGGCGGTTGGCCCGGAGGGAGGGGGAGCTGCGTTGTGTGCCTTGGCGGTCATTACACCCTCATTCTGTTTTGCTGACGCGCAAGCCCTGGACGCGCACATTGACCTGGCCCACCGACAAGCCTGTCGCCTGTTCCACAGCGTAGCGCACGCTATTGATCAGGCTGTTGGCGACGGAGGCGATGCGGGTGCCATGCGTGATGATGACGTACACATCAATGACGATATGGGCACCGTCCAGGCGTACCGCAATGCCGCGATTGGGATCGCGGGTGAGGCTCGCGGCGATGTCGGACGCCAGGTTGGGGGAAGCCATGCCTACCACGCCATACGTCTGCAAGGCGGCGTGGCTGGCGAGCGTGGCAATCACCGAGGGCGAGATCTCAATTGAGCCGCGAGGCGTTTCGTTGGTGGTCATACGTTTGTCCCGTCACAGATCCATGATAGCCCTTGCATTGCGCTCGGCTCTATGGTAGCATGGCGTCCGCTTGTTTGAACAGACCTTCTATGAGGCATTCCAATGGCAAAGTGTGAAGTGTGTGGCAAAGGGCCACAGTTCGGTCACAATGTCAGCCACTCGAACCGCAGGACCAGACGGCAGTTCCGGCCCAATATCCAGCGGATACAGGTGATGGAGAAAGGCCGCCTGGTGAGCAAGTACGTATGCGCCAGGTGCATTCGCACGATGGGCAAGGATGCCAAAGTCCGCACGAAGTAGGTCTCGTTCGCTGCATTGCGAGCGTTACCTGAAGCCAGCAAAAGCTGGCTTTTTCGTTTGATCTCACCCGACGCTGGCCGCTGCGCGCAAGCCGGCGATGGCCTCGCGAATGCCCTCGCTGGCCCCGAAGATAGAAGTCCCGGCGACGAGCACGTTCGCGCCGTGCGCCACGACGAGCGGCGCTGTCTGCCTATCAATGCCGCCGTCTACCTGCACGTCAATCGAGCGGCCCAGTTCGGTGATCATGGCGCGAATCTGGCGGATCTTGTGCAGCATCAGCGGGATGAAGCGCTGCCCGCCGAAGCCAGGGTTGACGGTCATGACCAGCACCATGTCCACTTCTGGCAGGACTTCCTGGATCAGCACGGCGGGCGAATGCGGGTTGAGCACGACCGCCGGCTTCGCGCCAAGCTCGCGGATCTGCTGGACGACGCGGTACAGATGCGGGCACGTTTCCACGTGAACGGAGATGCTGCTGGCCCCGGCCTCGACGAAAGCAGGGATGTGCCGTTCTGGCTCGACGATCATCAGGTGCACGTCCAGCGGCAGCGAAGTCGCGCGGCGTACGGCAGCCACGATGAGCGGCCCCATGGTAATATTGGGCACGAAGCGGCCATCCATGATGTCCACGTGGATCGAGTCGGCGCCGCCGGCCTGGGCGTCGGCAATCTGCTCGCCCAGGCGCGTGAAATCTGCCGCCAGGATGGACGGCGCAATATGTACAGGCTTGGGCACGAAGGTCTCCTTGCAGCGTGTGCGCCGGGTATCTTAACTGAAATGGCGCGCAAAAACCAGTACGCGCTTGGCGACGCGCACCAACGCCACTCTTTGCAGGGCTAGAACACCAGTGCTAGAATAAAGTGACGAAGCTGATGGGGCAGATTGCAGCCAGTGGACAGCTCAACGCTGGCAGGTGAGGGGAACGAGTCGGATGGCCAGGCAGAGGGCCGCCGCTGGCGGTCGTTCTACTTCTGAGCGGCGCGGTACGCCGGGCGGCGACAAGGCTGGCAAGCAAGCGTCGCAAGGACAGAAGCCGCGTCAGGGCAAGAGCCAGCCGGCCAGGTCCCAGGGGAAGCAGGCGGACAAGGCTCCGGCGCCGCGCCCAACAGCCAAACAGGCCCCGGCGCGCAAGAGCAAGCCGTCTGCGACGGGGCGGGCGCGAGTGCGCCCTACTATTCAGAAGCGGCCCAGCGTCTTTCGGCAAGCGCGCCAGATCGCCGGCAAGGTCGTCGCCAGGGCGACCGATCGCGCTTTCTGGCAGGACCTGAGGCAGAAACTCCCCCCCCGGGTTGACGAACTGGGCGCGCTGTTGCTGATCGTGCTGGGCGTGGTGACGCTCAACGCGCTGCTCAATACTTCCTCTGAGGCACCTCTGGCGATCGCGCTCGCGCGCGCCCTGCGCCAGCTTTCTGGCAACGCTGCTTATATGATTGCTCTGGGGCTGGTGGCAGCGGGCATCGTCGTGCTGATGTCCAAATTTAGCCGCACGATCAGCGTGGGGTGGGGGGCCATCCTGGCCTTCGAGCTGGGGTTCGCGGCGCTGGCGGCTCTGCTGCATGTGTTGGCGAACGACCCCGAGCCGCGTGTGCTGGCCAGCGAGGGCAAGGGGGGCGGGTACCTGGGCTGGCTGCTCACGGAGCTGTTGTCGCTGACGGGCATGGGCCGCGCGCTCATGGAGCTTCTTCTCATCACCGCTCTGGTTGTCAGCGTGATCTTCTTGTTGCAGTTGCGGGTGCAGCATGTGCTGCTGGCGGCACAGCGAGTGCGCGCGCTGCTCGAGCGCGGCCTGAAGCGCCTGGACGATCCGGACGGGCGCGCAGATAACCCGGGCAACCCTCGCGCGAACGAGGTCGAGTCTCTGGGGCGCGCGCCGGCTGACATCTCCGGCGCGGAAGAAGGCGCCTCGCTGCCTTCGCGACGCAACGCGGCCCGCCCGACGAATACGGAGCGGCAGGAGATCGCTGCGCAGGCGCGCGGCAAGCTCGGCGCGGCGAATGGGCGCAGCCTGGTCTCGCTGGGCGAGCCGGGCGGGCGCGAGTCGGTCGTCCCGCGCGAGTTGCCGCCCAGTAACGGCGTGCGCGGGCGCATCCGCCGGGCGTCGCCCGATCCGGAAGGTGGGCGCACTTTCACGGTGGACGACTTCCGCGAAGTGAAGAAGGTCGGCAAGCGCGACGCGAATCTGCCACCGTTGGACCTGCTGAGCGATCTGGAACTGAACATCCCGACCGCTGAGGAGATCAACACCAACGTGCGCATCATCCGGCACACGCTGCTCGAGTTCGACGTTGAGACGGAAGTGATTGACGTGAAGGTGGGGCCGACGGTCACGCAGTACGCCGTATCGCCGCTCACCGAGCAGTTGACCGAGGACGGCGAGCGAGTCGTCAACCGCGTGCGGGTCAGCGAGATCACCAACCTCAACGGCGACCTGGCGCTGGCGCTCTCTGCCAGGCGGTTGCGCATCCAGGCGCCGGTGCCCGGCGAGTCGTATGTCGGTGTGGAAGTGCCGAACCGCCAGCCCAGCACTGTTGCTCTGCGCCCGGTGCTGGAGTCTGAGGTGTTTTACAGAGTTCGCCACCATCCCCTGGCGCTGCCATTGGGGCGCGACACCTCCGGCGCGGCGTTCGTCGCCGACCTGGGCACGATGCCGCACTTGCTCATCGCCGGCACAACCGGTTCGGGCAAGTCTATCATGTTGGCGGCGATGACGACGGCGCTGGTGATGAACAGCACCCCGGAACAGGTGCGCCTGGTGCTGCTTGACCCCAAGATGGTCGAGTTAAGCCGTTTCAACGGCTTGCCGCACCTGTTGGGGCCGGTGGAAACCGAGCTGGATCGCATCATCGGCGTGTTGCGCTGGGCCACCCGCGAGATGGATCGGCGCTATCGCCTGCTGGAGCAGGAAGCAGCGCGCAATATTCACGTCTACAACGCGGGGCTTGGCCGTAAACGGGCCAGCGAAGCCCTGCCGTATATCGTGATCATCATTGACGAGATCGGCGACCTGATGATGCAGCGCCCCGACGAGACCGAGCGGGCGCTGACCCGCCTGGCGCAGATGGCGCGAGCGGTGGGGATGCACCTGATGGTCGCCACGCAGCGGCCCAGCGTGGACGTGATCACCGGGCTGATCAAGGCGAACTTCCCGGCGCGCATTTCGTTCGCCGTCGCGTCGAGCATTGACTCGCGCGTGATCCTGGACACTTCCGGGGCCGAGATGCTCATGGGCCGGGGCGACATGCTGTTCCTCGCGCCCGATGCCGCCGGGCCGCAGCGTATCCAGGGCTGCTACGTGTCTGATGAGGAAGTGAGCGCAGTCGTCGAGCATTGGCGGGGGTGGCACGAACAGCAGATCGCGGCGGGCGCACTGGAGCCGATCACGATTGGCCCCTGGGAGCGCGGCATGACTCGCCGCGAAGTGCTGGCCGAGACGGACCCGATGCTCGAGGAAGCTATCGCGCTGGTCGTCGAGGCGGGAGAGGCTTCGGCTTCGCTCATCCAGCGGCGGCTTGGGCTGGGCTACCCGCGCGCGGCGCGAATCGTGGACCTGCTGTACGAGCTGGGCATTGTCGGCGAGCAGAAGCCAGGCGGGCGCTCGCGCGATGTGCTGGTCAAGCCCGGCACGGACCCGTTCGAGGGCCTGGTGGACAAGCGGCTGAAGGATCGGGAATGAGAGCCGGTGCGCTCTGTGGTGCGCCGCGTGGACAGCGCCGTCCTATGCTATAATGACGCGCGAACTGCGCAGGCCGAATAGGCGCAGGAGTCGCCATAGCAGGCCGGAGGAGCCGACATGAGCGAGCGCCCCGATTCGCCGGGAGGAGTTCCCTTGTACGATTGGGCTGGACAGGACGAAGGCCAGCCGCGCAGCATTGCCCAGGTGGTTGACCCAGGGCACCGGGTGCTGATCGTTGAAGATGACCTGGAGCTGGGCACCATCTTGCGAACGATCCTGGGGCGAATGGGGTTCGAAGTCTGGCACGCAGCCGATGGTCATCAGGGGTTAGCACTGTACGCCAGTGAGAAACCCAACCTGGTGCTGCTGGACATCGCGCTGCCGGACATCACCGGGTGGCGGCTGCTGGAAGAGATGCGCGAACGGCCTCATGGCGGGGCGAACCCGGCTTTTCTGGTCATCACGGCGTATGGCGACCCGGCCAACCGGCTGATGGGCAAGCTCCAGGGCGTGCAGGGTTACCTGATCAAGCCGTTCAAGGTGGAAGAGATCGGGCGGGCTGTGCTGAGCGCCCTGCAGCTTCATGCATGATGCGCATCGCTTATCGGTCTGTGTAAGGTCCAGGCGCGGCTCCGTGCGCTGGTGGCTGTCCGCGCTGCTGATCGGGTTGCTGGTGGGCATCGTCAGCAGTCCCCTTGTCTCTCCCTGGCCGCGCGCCGTAGCGAGCGCTCCCAGACCCCTCCCTGCACCAACGTTCCGGTCAACTCCGCAGCCAGACGATCCAACCAGCCTGCATGGGCAAGCTGCCGCGCAGATTGCCGCGCATGATTGGGACGCCGCCGAAGACACGCTGCGCGCGCTGCTGGCGGCTTCCCCCGACGACGCTGCCGCGCACCTGCGGCTGGGGATGCTGCTGGCGCCGGTCGAGCCGGAGGCGGCGCAACACCTGCTGCGGGCAGAGGCTGATCCGGCGTTGGCCGGGCGGGCGCGGCGCGTGCTCGACGCGCTGCCAGACGGCTCGCGCGGGCGGGGCGAGGCGCTGGCGGCGCTGGGGATCGCGCTGGGCGGGGCGGGCGAGTGGGCGCTGGCGCAGCGCGCGCTGGAACTCGCCCTGGAAGCGAGCGCGGCGAATCCTGTGGCGCTGGCCTATCTGGGATATGCATTCGACCAGCAGGGGCTGGACGGGCTGCCCAGCCTTGAGCGCGCGCGGGCGATGGCGCCGACCGACCCGCAGGTGAATTACCTGCTCGGCCTGCATTGGCGGCTGGCTGGTGACCATGAGGCGGCTTATGCCGCCTTCCTGCGCGCATACTGGGCTGCGCCGGAGAACCCCGCGCTGGCGGCGGAACTCGGCCTGACGCTGCGCGAGGGGGGCGACCTGGCGCAGGCCGAACAGTGGCTGCGCATTGCTGTCGCGCTGGAACCTGAGCAGGTTCAGTGGACTGAGCTGCTGGCGGCATTCTATGCAGACACCGGGTTTGGGCTGGAAGGCGAGGGGCTGGCGTTTCTGGAAGCCGCCTGTGGGCGCGCGCCGGAGAATGCTTTCCTGCGGGCGAGTCTGGGGTGGGCGCTGTATCGTCTCGGCGAAACAGGGCGCGCGCACGAAGAGTTGAGCGCGGCGGTTAGCCTGACTCCTGGCGACGTGCGCAGCCGGTATTACTTTGGGATGGTGCTGGAGGCACAGGGAGAGGGTGAAGGTGCGCGCGGCGCGTATGAATTTGTCGTGGAGCACGCGCCGGCGGAGTCGCTCTATGCGGTTCTGGCGGCGCGCGGGCTGGCCCGGCTCGGCGCGCCTGGATAGCGGGCCAGGCTTGAGCGCCGGGCAGGGTGAGGTCAGCGCGCGCAGCCCCAGCGCCTTTTGATGTGATTGCTCTGGGCGGCCCTCGACAGCCGCCCGCTCTATGCTACAATCCGGCGCGCATAGGATTTCGGATGGGGCAGCATCGCCGGAGCGAGGACTGGCCGGCGATATGTTTGACGTTGTTGCGAAGGCGGGGCGCGGCTACGCGGATGGGCCATTCGGCGACATCGCGGTAACTGCGCCAGCTTCCGCAGAGGAACCGAGACCTTGATCGAGCAGATTGAGCCGTTCCATCGCGTGTCGGAGTCCGAGCGTCCACCGCGTTGGGCCGGGTGGACGGTGCGGGCGATGCGCGCCCATTTCGCGGCAGTTGGCATCCTGCTGCTGGCGGGCGCGCTGGCGATTCTGGCGTATCTGTTCGCGCTGGAGTTCGAGCGGGTGACGATCACGCGCGGCCTGCGCATTGCGCGCCCCGGCAGCATCTACGAGCGGGGCATTCAGGCGCAGATGGCCGGGGCGGTGCTGCTGGCGCTGGCGAGCGCGCTGACGCTGCGCGCGGCGGGCGCGCTGGGCGGGCGGCGACGGGGAGCGCCCGCCGCGGCGCGGCTGGCGGCGACGCTGCTGCTGCTCAGCCTGCCCGCAGGTGGCGCCGTCTGGTGGCAGGCGGATCGGGCGACCGGATCGGGAGTGATCGGCCAACTGCTGAGTAATCTGAGCCTGGGCGTGCGCCTGGCGGCAGTCGCCCTCATCATTCAGGGGTTGCTGGCTGCGTGGTACTGGCTGGCGACTACACGCCCGGCCTTTCGGCGCTTGTTCGAGGTGTACGACCGGGGCGCTATTGTGATGGTGCGCCGCCTGGGGTGGGCCATGATCGGCCTGGCGCTGGTCGCTGCATTAGCGCTGGGGCTGGGGCTGGCGGTGGTGACCGACTGGCTGTACGAGCTTCCAGTGCCGCGCCCGGCTCCGGGCGAGCTGCTGTACGCGACTTCATTCGATGCCTTCAACGACGAGTGGGATCTCTATCCGGGGCGGGATTCAGTGCAGGTGGAGTCTCCGAGCGGCAGCCCGGCTGGCGGCGAACCGGATAACGCGCTGGTCATCCGCTATGGCTCCGGCGTGGCCGAGCAGGTGATCTGGTCCGCGCTCGACCGCAAATTCGGCGATCTCGATCTGCGCGTGACGGCCCGCCTGCTGGATGGCCCTGTGGACCAGAACCAGTATTGTGTGGCGTTTCGCTACCGCGACGAGCGCAACTTCTACCTCTTCTGCGTCACTGCTGACGGCTATTATTCGCTGGCGAAGGTGCGGGGCGGGGTGCAGGAGCGGATCAGCGACTGGGGCATGACCGACGCGATTCGTCTTGGCGCTGCGCCTAACGAGCTGCACGTGATCGGGCGGGGTGACGAATTCCGCTTCTTCGTCAACGGCGAGCCGGTGTGGTTATGCCTGAAGGGGGCTAACCTCAACAGCATGTGGATCGGGCCGGGCGTGTGCGTAGACGGCGGCACGCTGACCGACGTGTACCGTGATGCAGCTTTCACCCAGGGGCACATCGCCCTGGCGGCGGGCACCATTGACGGCAGCGCGGTCACCGTCGCCTTTGACGACCTGATCATCGTGGGGCCGGGCGCGGCGACGGAGTGAGCGAGTGATGCGCGTTTATCTGGAGTCCACTGGCTGCCGGCTGAACCAGAGCGAGATCGAGACGCTGGGCAGGCAGTTCGAGCGCGCCGGGCACACCCTGGCGGAGACGGCAGAGGACGCCGACCTGTGCGTGGTCAATACGTGCGCGGTGACGCGCGAGGCGGCGCGCACCAGCCGCACGATCATCCGCCGGCTGAACCGGGCCAGCGCCGGCGCGCCGGTCGTGGCGACCGGCTGCTACGCGCACCTGTCGCCGGACGCGGTGCGGGCGCTGCCCGGCGTTCAGCGCGTGGTGGATAATCTGGACAAAGAGCGCCTGGTGCCGCTCGTGCTGGGGCTGCCCGAAGAGATCGAGCCGTTCGACCGCGAGCCGCTGACCCGCGAATTCCGGCCAGGGGCGCTGGGGCGCACGCGGGCATTTGTCAAGGTGCAGGATGGGTGCGATAACCGCTGCACGTTCTGCGTGACGACCATTGCGCGTGGCCCGGCGCGCAGCCGTCCTCTGGACGATGTTGTGGCGGAAGTGACGCACCTGGCCGCGGCTGGCTACCACGAAGCGGTATTGACCGGCGTTCACCTGGGGTCCTACGGGCACGATTGGGGCGACCGCGCCGGGCTGCGAACGCTGGTCGAGGCGCTGCTGAGCCGGACGCCTGTCGCGCGCCTGCGCCTGTCTTCGCTGGAGCCGTGGGACATTCCGCCGGGCTTCTTCCGGCTGTGGGAAGACTCGCGCCTGTGCCGGCACCTGCACCTGCCGCTGCAAAGCGGCTGCGATGCCACGCTGCGGCGCATGGCCCGTCGCACGACGCAGGCCGCCTTCCGCGAGCTGGTGGCCGAGGCGCGCGCCGGCATTCCTGACCTGGCGATCAGCACCGACCTCATCGTGGGCTTCCCCGGCGAGACGGACGACGAATTCGAGACCAGCTATGCTTTCGCGCGCGAGATGGACTTCATGAAGCTGCATGTCTTCCGCTATTCGGCGCGGCCCGGCACGGCAGCGGCGCGCATGGCCGGGCAGGTGCCCGACGAGACGAAGCGCGAGCGCAGCGCGCGGATGCTGGCGCTCTCCGACGAGGGCGGGCGGCGCTTCTACGCGCGCTTCGTCGGGCAGGTGATGCCTGTGCTGTGGGAGCAGGTGGCGGGGGCGTCGCCGGAGGGCTTTTGTAACACAGGGCTGACCGACAACTACCTGCGTGTGACGCTGGACGCGCCCGACGTGCTGACGAACCAGATCGTCCCCGTCCGGCTGGTGCGCCTGGGCGATCAGGCGTTGGTGGGCGAGCGGCAGGCGGGCGTGTGCGTGGGAGAAGCGAAAGGTGGGGTGAGCCGATGACGTGCATATTCTGCGAAATTGTGGCAGGGCGGCAACCGGCGGACATCGTGTATGAGGATGAGCAGGCGGTTGCCTTTCGCGACATCAAGCCGCAAGCGCCCGTGCATATTCTGATTATCCCGCGCGAGCACATCAGCGGGCCGCTGCACGTGGACGGCGACAACGCGTCGCTGATCGGGCACCTGATCGCGGTGGCAGCGCAGGTCGCCGGGCAGGAGGGGATCGCCGAGGCCGGATACCGGCTGGTGACCAACCAGGGGCGCGCCGGCGGGCAGTCGGTCTATCACTTGCACTTGCATTTGCTGGGGGGCCGACGGATGGGTTGGCCACCCGGCTAACTGGCAGGATGGGGGCGCAGTGGCTATAATGCGTGGCGGTGCGCACACACAAAGTGAGGGGGCACCATGCATCCCAAAGAGCAGATTCAGGCGGATTTGAAGGACGCAATGCGGGCGGGCGATGCCCGGCGGCGGGAAACGCTGCGTCTGCTGATGGCGGCCTTTAAGCAGGTGGAGGTTGACCGGCGCGTTGAGCTGTCCGAGGAGGATGCGCTCGGCATCCTGATGGGCGAAGCCAAGAAGCGCCGTGAGGCGATTGTCGAGATGTCTGGCGCGGGGCGAGTCGAGCTGGCCGCCCAGGAGCAGTATGAGCTGGACCTCATCGAAACCTACCTGCCGCGCCAGCTTGA
Source organism: Anaerolineae bacterium (assembly GCA_023382715.1). GTDB lineage: Bacteria > Chloroflexota > Anaerolineae > Aggregatilineales > Aggregatilineaceae > UBA2029. The sequence goes on along the minus strand of JAHDWP010000008.1, from coordinate 12,986 downwards.
CCGCGCCGAGCTTGAGCCGATTGTGCGCGAGGCCATCGCCGAAGTGGGAGTCACCACACTGAAAGACATGGGGCAGGTCATGAAGGTGGTGATGGCCCGCGTCAAGGGGCAGGCTGACGGCAAGCTGGTGAACGCCATTGTGCGCGAACTGCTCAGCTAGGTGGCACTCCATCCGAGCGCAGGGCTATCCTCTGCGACCGCGCCGAGCGATACTTCCCATCTATTGAGCGGGCGCTACAGCGCCCGCTTGGGATGAGGGGGAAGGGCGATGCAAGCCGCGAACCACGACGCCAACGCTGTCAGCGAGCAGGAGGGGCTGCACGGGACGCTGCGAAAGAGTGTCTATATGCTGCTGCTGGCAGCCTTCGTCCTGAGCGGCTCGGTGATCATGGCCTCGGACGCGCTGTTCCCTTCTGGCGCGGGGGTGGCGCTGGAAGCCGGCGACGTGTCGCCGTATGACGTTCTGGCTCCGCGCAGCCTGAAGTATGACAGCGAAGTGCTTTTGCAGGCCAAGCGCGACGCGGAAGTCGCCGCCGTCCGCCCCATTTACGATCCGCCCGATGCTTCGGTTAAGAGCGAGCAACTACAGCGCGCGCGCCAGATTCTGGACTTCATCGAGAACGTGCGCTATGACGATTTCGCCACCCCCGCCCAGGCCGAGGCGGACATTGACGCTATCACCGACCTGGACCTGCCGGCGCCCGCGATCAGCGTGCTGCTGTCTATTGAGGACAACGACCGCTGGCGCGACATTGACGCACAGGTGATGCGCCTGCTGGAGCGGGTGCTGAGCGGCGAGGTGCGCGATGACAACATCCAGGCCAAGCGCGGCGATCTACCCAACCTGATCAGCGCCAGTTACAGCGAGGCTGAAGTCCAGATCATCACCGGCATCGTGGCTGACCTGATGCGGGTGAATACCTATTTCAATGAGGAACTCACTCGCCAGGCGCAGCTTCAGGTCGCCGAGAGCGTGCCGGTGGAGGTGCGCTCGTTCGCCCAGGGACAGATGATCATCCGGGCCGGCGAGCTGGCAACCGCGGCCCATATCGAGGCGCTGGAACAGTTCGGCCTCTTGCAGCCAACCCGCCGCCGTATCGAGCGATTCGCGGGGGCGCTGCTGCTGACGACGCTGGTTGCTGTTGTCCTGGGCGTGTACCTGTGGAAGTTCTACCTGAAGGTCTTCTTCAACCCGTCGCTGATAGTCGTGCTGGGGGTGGCCTTCCTGCTTTTCCTGGGCAGCGTCAGCATTATGAATGGAGAGGATCGGGTTCTGCTCTACTTCTTCCCGGCCTCGGCGCTCTCTTTGCTGGTGGCGACGCTGGTCGGGCACCAGTTCGCCATTGTGATCAGCGTCTTTTTCGCGGCGATGGCCGGCCTGGTGACGGGCGGATCGCTGGAATTCACTGTCCTGATCGGGCTGGCGGGGACGGTGGGCGTGCTGAGCCTGGATCGTACCGAGCGGCTCAACGCCTACTTCATGGCTGGCCTGGCAGTGGCTGCCTGCGGCATCGGCACGGCGCTGCTCTTCGCCCTGCGTGGGGAGGGCGCGCCCGATCCGGTTACTGTGCTCTCGCAGATGGTCGGCTCTTTCGTCAATGGGCTGCTGTCGGCGGCGGTGGGGCTGGCCGCGCTCTATGTGACCAGCAACACCCTGAACATCCCGACCAGCCTGAAGCTCGTTGAGCTGATGCAACCCAATCACCCGCTGTTGCAGCGTCTGCTGCGCGAAGCGCCGGGCACCTACCAGCACAGCCTGCAAGTGGCGAATCTGGCCGAGCTGGGCGCGCAGCGCGTGAACGCCAACGCGCCGCTGGTGCGCGTGGCGGCGATGTACCACGATGTGGGCAAGATTCTCAACCCGCATTTCTTCGTGGAGAACCAGGTTGACGGCGTGAATCCGCACGACGCGCTCGACGATCCACTGCAAAGCGCCCGGATCATCATCGGCCATGTCAGCGAAGGGCTGCGCCTGGGCCGCCAGTATCGTCTGCCATCCCGCCTGCGCGAATTCATCACCGAGCATCATGGCACGACGCAGACGCTTTACTTCTATCGCAAGGCGCAAGAGCGGGCTGGCGACGCGGATGCGGTTGACGCCCGCGATTTCACCTATCCAGGGCCGCGCCCGCAGACGCGCGAGGCGGCGATTCTCATGCTGGCCGACGGGTGCGAGAGCAGCGTGCGCGCGCGGCGCCCGCAGTCCAAGGAGGACATCGAGGAGGCGGTCAACTACATCTTCGACGAGCGCCTTGAGTGCGGCCAGCTAGACGAGAGCGAGCTGACACTCAACGATCTTCATGCGCTGCGCGAGACATTTCTGACGGCGCTGCAAGGCGTGTTCCATCCACGCATTGCCTATCCGGGCACGCCGTCGCAGAAGGCGCTGCCAGCAGAGGTGGCAGCGCCAGCGGCGACCCCAGAACCAGCCGCGCCCGCGAGTGGCGATGCGCCGGCCCCTGGCGCAGGCCAGGACGCGCGCGATAAACGAGAGGCAAAAGACGAAGGACGGAGGCGTCCGGCATCGGGCAACTCGGCTCCGCCGCCCAGAAAGGCCAGCACAACGGCAGCCCGGAAGGGCGCAACGAAGGACGGAGGCAATGGCGAGACGGGCGATTAGCCTGGTGTGGCAGGTTGCGCCAGTAGCAGGACTCCCTGTGCGGCGGCTGAAGCAGGCGGCGGCGTGGGTGCTGGATCGCCACAGCGTTTCGCCGGAAGCAGGGCTGAGCATCGTGATCGCGGATGATGAGACGGTGCGTCAGCTAAACCGCCAGTACCGCCAGGTTGATGCGCCGACGGACGTCTTATCATTCCCCGCAGGGGAGGCCGGTGAACTGCCTGATGACGAGCCGCCTTATCTGGGCGACCTGATTCTGGGGTTGCCGACCATTCAGCGGCAGGCGGAACGCGAAGGCCACTCGGTGAGCGACGAGCTGGCGCTGGCTGTGGTTCATGGGGCGCTGCATCTGTTGGGCTACGATCACGATACGCCTGCGCGGCAAGCCGCCATGTGGGCGGTCCAGGCCGAAGCGCTGCTGGCGCTGGATATCAATATCCGTGTGCCTGAGTTCGAGTTTCCGACGGACATCGCGCCGGACTCTGGGCACGGCGAGCCGTTGTAGCGGGGCTGACAGAAAGGGGAACGGGCTGTGCGTTACTATCGGCGATCCAGGTTGCGCTCAAGTCGTGGGCATGTGCGCGTGGACCCTTCGTCTCCCTGGTCTGGCCCCGCGCTATGGGTGGGCGCGGCGGTCCTGGGGGTGATTCTGCTCATTCTGCTGATCTCGCAGGTGGTGATGCCCGCCCTTGAGGACAGCAGCAAGCCCACTCATAACCGGACATGGCTGGAGTTCAAGTGGACGAGCGAGCCGTTCAGCCCGGACGCTGTGCAGGGCCTGAGCGAGCGTCTGGCCGCGCATAACATTGACCGGGTGTACGTCGAAGCGGCGGCCTGGTTGTCCGACGGGTCGCTGCTGTATGGGGAGTATGCCGCGCAGTTCGCCCAGGCGCTGCGCCAGGCATATCCCAAGATCGAGATTCTGCTCTGGCTGCGCATGACCGCCGAGCAGATCGCCAACGCGGATCAGCGCGAGCAGGTGGTAGAGCTGGCGCGCACGGGCGTGCGCGAATGGGGATACGATGGCGTACAGCTCAACGGTTTCGGCGTGGTGAGCCAGAGCGGATCGTATATCACACTATTGCGCGCATTAGGCGATGCGCTGGGTGGAAAGGCGCTGCTGTCGGTGACAGTCCCGCCCGACCGCGTCCCGACAGACCCCGATGTGCCGGCGAGTCCGGCGGGCGCGCCGGAGCTGACCTGGGACGTGGATTACAAGCAGCAGGTGGGTCTGCTCAACGTGGACGAAGCGGTGATCATGGTGCACGCCAGCGGACTGAAGGATGCGGCGGAGTACGAGAGATGGGTGGCTTACCAGGTGGAAAGCTACGTGGAGGCGTTAGCTGGTCTGGAACGCCCGCCAGACCTGATTGTCGCCCTGCCCACGTATGACGCTGCGCCGGAGCACGACCCGGCGGTGGAGGATGTGCGCGCGGCGGCGCGCGGCACTCGCGACGGGATTAAGCGGGCCGGCGAAGGGGCGAAGCTGGTCACGGGCACTGGCCTGTACGAGTACAAGACGACCGACTCGCTGGAATGGCAGTTGTACGCGGAGCACTGGCTCGGCAAGAAGAAATGAGGCGGACGCAGGCAATGTGTGGCGCTGCGCGCGGGATGGGCGGATGTCCATCCCGCGCTTTCTTTTTGACTGGGCCAGTCGCGCCGGACGGTGAGCGCTGCCCCGATAAGTGGCATTTGGCGCACCACGATGTGCCGAGTGACCGGTTCGCCCCCGGCACGAAACTTCTATACTGAATACAAATTACAAAAATCACAACGGCCCTGATCGGTAGTATGGTTGTCCTGGATAACCCGGGCGATGCCAGGCCGATCAGATCAGATGATCCGGATGGTGCGCACAGCGTGAACGAGACGACAAATAAAATTCGGGTGCTGCTGATTGACGCCAATATCCTCTTTCGCAGTGGAATCGCCCGCTTGCTGGACTCTCAACCGGATATGACGGTGATCGGCGAGGCAGAAGACTGCCTGGAGGGGATTCGCCTGGCGAAGTCGCTTGAGCCAGACGTAATGTTGCTCGACATCGAGATCAACGAGTGCGACGGGCCTACGCTGGTGCGGATGATCAAGAACCAGCTTCCCGACAGTCGCCTGGCTGTGCTGACCACCGACTGCGACGCGGACACGCTTCTGGGGTGTGTGCTGGCCGGGGCAGAGGGCTACCTGCAGAAGAACATCACCCCAGAGGCGCTCTTTGCGCACCTGCGCGGGCTGATGCACGGCGAGGCGGCGATGACCCCGGCGACGACAGCCGTGCTGATGAAGCGACTGGCCATGAGCAACTGCACTTTGTGCCTGCACGCATCGCCGAACCCTAACCTGACCTCGCGCGAGGCCGAGGTGCTCGGCCTGGTCGCGCGCGGCATGACGAACCGGCGCATCGGCGCCTTGCTCGACATCTCTGAGAACACGGTGCGCAACCATCTGGGCAGCATCTACCACAAGCTGAGACTGAGCAACCGCCTGCAGGTGGCGGTCTATAGCGTGACTCACGGCATGGTAGATTTCGACAGCGCCTGGCCCGGATGATGCTGCCAGCGGACGTGCTGCTGGCCTAGTCCATAGCGACTACTCGCTGACCGCAACTAGTCGCTATGGCTGATAGCTCCCTTACTTGGGCACCTGCTACAATGAGAATCGGGCGTTCTAAGCGGTTGTACAACTATGTAACCAGTTAATTTAGAGAAAGGCGATCGCCCTTGATCGGGCAAGAGAAAAGTGCAGCATATCAATGTGTATCGAAGGTCTTAACGTTCATCGCAACACCCATTTTCTGACGGGCACGGACTGCCCGGAGCACCGCCGATAGCCGGCAGGCTTTCGGAGACGAGGCTTGTGGCAGCCTGTGCTATGTTGTGCGGTGGCCTGACGGCCAAGGAGGTAAGTTTCCCTTGACAACGCGACAAGGAAACATGTTCTTTGACCGGGTTGTGAAGGCTACACCGGGAGGGGAACTGCTCGCTAAGTGCCTGCAATGCGGTTCGTGTGGTGGATCGTGCCCGTCCGGGGCCGATATGGATCACACGCCGCGCGCGCTCTTCGCCATGATCAACGCGGGCATGGAGAACGAGGTGCTGAGCAGCAACACGCCCTGGTATTGTGTCTCGTGCTATGCCTGCACGACCCGGTGTCCGCAGCAAATCCCGATCACCGATCTGATGTACACCCTCAAAGAGATGGCGATTCGCACCGGGCGCTACGATCACCCCCGTGCTGCCAAATTCTCTGAGACCTTCATCGGCTTTGTGGAGCAGCGCGGGCGCAGCTTTGAAGCTGGCCTGGCCACGCGCTATCACCTTTTCCATCACCCGCAGCAGGTGGTCAAGCTGGGGCTGATGGGCGTAGGGATGCTGCGCCGCAACCGGCTGCCGCTCCGCCCCAAGTCAATTCGCGGGGTGGATCAGTTGCAGGCGATCCTCACTGAAGCGAAAGCTATCGCCGCCAGGGAGGTGGAGGCATGACCGCGACTCGCTATCCGTACTATCCGGGCTGTTCGCTGCAACACCGGTCGCACGCCTACCAGCAGTCGTCTGAGGCTGTGGCGCGCGCGCTGGGGTTCGACCTGGTCGAGATGGATGACTGGAACTGCTGCGGGGCGACCGAGTACTTCTCGGTGAATCGCCTGCCAGCCTACGCGCTGGTGGCGCGCAACCTGGCCCTGGCCGCAGAACAAGGCGCGACGGAACTCATTGTCCCGTGCAGCGCCTGCTTCCTGAATCTGCATAAGACCGATAAGAATATGGGGAATTACCCGAAGCTGGGCGAGCGAGTCAACCAGGCGCTGGCGGCTGGCCAGCTGCACTACGAGGCGGGCACGATCAAGGTGCGACACCTGCTGGAAATGGTGATCACCGATATCGGCAATGACCGGCTCAAGGAGCGCGCGCGGCGACCCCTGTATGGCTTGAAGCTGGCCCCTTACTATGGTTGTCTGGTCGCTCGGCCCGACAGCGTTTTTGACAGCACCGAACAGCCCACAGCGATGGACAGGATGCTGGAGGCCCTCGGCGCGCAGGCGGCGCCCTTTGCCCTCAAGACGTTCTGTTGCGGCGGGCATATGACCCAGATCAGCGAAGATACCGCGCTTGGGATGATTCACCAGATCGTGCGGTGTGCGGCGTTGGGCGGGGCGGACGCCATCGTCACCATTTGCCCGATGTGTCAGCTCAACCTGGACGTGTACCAGGACGCGGCCAATCGCTACTTCGACACGGACTACCACGTGCCGGTGCTCTACTTCACGCAGGTGCTCGGCCTGGCGCTGGGGCTGTCGCCGAAGGAGCTGGGCTTCGGCCAGGAATTCGTAGATGCCCGGCTCGTGCTGGACAAAATCCAGGACGTGCCGCCGCCGCGCGCTACGCCCACTCGGCGTCCGAAGAACGCGCTGCCCATGCCTGCCATGCCGGAATAGGAGGGCACCATGAGCGAACCAAGAGTTGGAGTATACGTCTGCCACTGCGGACACAACATCGCCGGGACGGTGGATGTGGAGCATGTCGCCGAATGGGCGCTGAACCTGCCCAACGTCGTCGTCTCGCGCGAGAATAAGTTCATGTGCGCCAGCACCGGGCAAGAGCAGGTCGAGCAGGACATCAAGGAGTTCGATCTGACCCACGTGGTGGTTGCCTCGTGCTCGCCGCATATGCACGAAAAGACGTTTCGCAATGCGTGCGCGCGGGCCGGCCTGAACCCGTACATGTTCGAGATGGCCAATATCCGCGAGCACGCCTCGTGGGTGCACGCTAATGACAAGGATGGCGCCACCAACAAGGCCAAAGCCCTGGTCAGCGCGGCGGTGAGCCGGGTGATCTTCCACGAGCCGCTGGAGCCGATGCAGGTGTCTATTCGGCCCGAAACGCTGGTCGTCGGCGGAGGGATTGCCGGCATCCAGGCGGCGCTGGAGATCGCCGACGCGGGCTATCACGTCTACCTGGTGGAGCGCGAGCCGAGCATTGGCGGGCACATGGCCATGTTCGACAAGACCTTCCCGACGCTCGACTGTTCGGCGTGCATCCTGACGCCGAAGATGTTCGATGTAGGCGCGCACCCCAACATCACCCTGCTGACCTACAGCGAGGTGGAGCGCGTGGATGGCTACGTGGGCAACTTCACCGTGCGGGTGCGCAAGAAAGCGGGCATGGTGGATCAGGACCTGTGCACCGGCTGCGGTTCGTGCTGGGAGAGTTGCCCGATCCGGATCGTGGACAACGTGTTCGAGGCGGGGCTGGGCCATCGCAAGGCGATCTACCGCCCGTTCCCGCAGGCGGTGCCCAAGTATCCGGTCATTGATGTGCCCAACTGCACCTACTACAAGAGCGGCAAATGCCGCATGTGCGAGAAGGTCTGCCCCACCAACGCCATTCGCTTCGACATGCAAGACGAGGTAGTCGAGCTGGAAGTGGGCAACATCATCCTGACGACGGGCTTCAAGCTGTTCGACGCGCGGCGCGTCCCGAATTATGGCTACGGACGGCTGGAGAACGTGTTCACCAGCCTGGAGTTCGAGCGCCTGACGAACGCGGCAGGGCCGACTGAGGGCAAGATCGTGCTGCGCGACGGGGAGACACCCCCGCAATCGGTGGCGATCATCCACTGTGTGGGCAGCCGCGACCGCAACTACAACACACACTGCTCGGCCATCTGCTGCATGTCGTCGCTCAAATTTGCCCACCTGGTGATGGAGAAGACGGGCGCGCAGGTCTACAACTTTTACATTGACATGCGCCCGCTCCATAAGGGATACGAAGAGTTCTATCACCGCATCATGGACGAAGGGGCGCAGTTCATTCGCGGCAAGGTGTCGGAGATCACTGACGCGGCGCGCAGCCCCGAAGAAGACGGCAAGCTGGTCGTCGTGTGCGAAGATACGCTGATCGGCCAGCAGCGGCGCGTGCCGGTGGACATGGTCATCCTGGCGGCGGGGCTGGAGCCGCGCGCCGATGCCCAGGCCGTGGGCTACATGTTCGGCGTGGGCTGCGGCGACACGGGCTTCTTCACCGAGCGGCACCCCAAGCTCGACCCGGTGGCTACGGTGACCGAAGGAGTGTTCATCGCCGGCGCGTGCCAGGGTGCCAAGGACATCCCGGACAGCGTAGCCCAGGGCGCTGCTGCGGCGGCGCGCGTGCTGGGCACGATCAGCAAGCGCGAGGTGGCCCTGGAGCCGATTCGCGCCACGATTGACGAGGAGCGCTGCTCTGGCTGCCGCATCTGCAACAACATGTGCCCCTACCACGCCATTGACTTCATCGAGGAAAAGGGCGTCTCGCGGGTGAACCCGGCGCTGTGCAAGGGCTGCGGCACGTGCGTGGCCGCGTGCCCCAGCCAGGTGATCACTGGGGCGCACTTCACCTTCGACCAGTTGATGGCCGAGATTGATGGCATTCTGGTTGACGTGCTGTCCGACCAGCCCATCGTCGAAGCAGTCTGATGAGGAGCATGGTGCGATGAGTGATAACGGAACATTCACGCCCGTCATCGTGGGCTTCCTGTGTAACTGGTGCTCCTATCGCGCGGCAGACCTGGCCGGAACGTCACGGATGGGCTATCCAGCGACACTGCGCGACATCCGGATCATGTGCACCGGGCGTCTGGACCCCACCTTCGTGCTGCGGGCGTTGCAGAAGGGGGCCGATGGCGTGCTGATCATGGGCTGCCATCCTGGGCAGTGTCACTACCAGGAGGGCAACTACAAGGCCATCCGCCGCTTTGCGCTGCTGCGGCGCACGCTGCGCCAACTGGGTATCGAGGACGAGCGCGTGCAACTCCACTGGGCATCTGCCGCCGAAGGTGTGCAGTTCGCCCAGACGGTGGCGCGCGTCACCGAGCAGATTCGGCAGCTTGGCCCGCTCGACTGGGCGCGCAACTGGCCGAACGAAGACCCGTATGCTGTGGAGGAGGCCGTCCATGAGTAACCAGAAACCGAAGCTGGCGCTGTACTGGGCCTCGTCTTGCGGCGGCTGCGAGATCGCGGTGCTGGGGCTGCACGAGAAGATTCTCAATGTGGCCGAGGCGTTTGACATCGTGTTCTGGCCGTGCGTGATGGATTTCAAGTACGCCGATGTCGAGGCGATGGAAGACGGCGAGATTGACGTGTGCCTGTTCAACGGGGCCATCCGCAACGACGAGAACGCGCACATGGCGCACCTGCTGCGCCAGAAGTCGAAGGTGCTGGTAGCTTTCGGCGCGTGTTCCTATGGCGGGTCTATGCCGGGCCTGGCCAACTTCGCCGACCGCGAGGCCATGTTCCAGTGGATCTACTTCGACTCGCCCAGCACGGTCAACCCGGATGGCGTCGTGCCGCAGAAGCGCAGCGATGTGCCAGAGGGTGAGCTGAGGCTGCCCGGCTTCTGGAACACGGTCAAGACGCTGGCGCAGGTGGTGCCGGTGGACTACTTCCTGCCGGGCTGCCCGCCAGAGGCGTCGTCCATCGAGATCGCGATCAACGCGATTGTGTCTGGCGAGTTGCCGCCGCCGGGGTCGGTGATCGGCCCTGATGTGACCGTATGCGACGAGTGCTCGCGCAAGAAGAGCGAGAAGAAGATTCAGCGCTTCTACCGCCCGCAGGAGATCTTCCCCGATCCGGACATCTGCCTGCTGGAGCAGGGGTTGTTCTGCGCCGGGATCGCCACGCGGTCTGGCTGCGGCGCGAAGTGCCCGTCGGTGGGGTTTGGCTGCCGGGGCTGCTATGGTCCGAACGAAGGCGTGCTCGATCATGGGGCGAAGATCCTCACGGGAATCGCTTCGGTGCTCGACGCAATGACCGCCGAAGAGGCCGAGGCAATCCTCGACACGCTGCCCGATCCTGCCGGGTACCTCTACCGCTTCCATCTGCCCGATTCTCTGCTGCGGCGCAAGGCGCGCGGCAACGGTCAGCGCCAGCCGGTCGGCGAGACCAGCCAGCGCGAGCCGGCGTAGCCCAGGAGGAAGACAATGACACGAATTTCCATTGACCCGATCACCCGCCTGGAAGGGCACGGCAAGATCGAGATCTTCCTGGACGTGCAGGGCAATGTCGAGAACTGCTACTTCCAGGTCCCTGAGCTACGCGGGTTTGAGGTGTTCTGCGTGGGCCGCCCGGTCGAGGAGATGCCGTTTCTGACTAGCCGCATCTGCGGGGTCTGCCCAGAGGCGCACATGATGGCCGCCGCCAAAGCGTGCGACGCCCTGTACAAGGTCGAGGTGCCGCCGGCGGGCAAGAAGCTGCGCGAACTGCTCTACATGTCGTTCTTTGTCACGGACCACACGACACACTTCTACGCGCTGGGCGGGCCGGACTTCGTCGTCGGGCCGGATGCTCCTGCTGCTGAGCGCAACATCCTCGGCGTCATCGCCAAGGTGGGGCTGGAGATCGGCGGACAGGTGATTGACACGCGCAAGCGCAATCACCGCGTGATCGAGATGATCGGCGGGCGTCCGATCCATCCGGTGGCGGCGATCCCCGGCGGGATGACTCACCCGATCACCGAGGAGCAGCGCCAGGAGATCATCGCTATCGCGCGCAAGAATATCGAGTTCGGCCAGTTCACGATCAGCCTGTTCCATGACATTGTCCTGAAGAACACGGACTACGTGGACCTGATCACCAGCGACGGCTATACGCAGAAGACGTACTACATGGGGCTGGTGGACGAGAATAACCATGCCAACTTCTACGATGGCAAGGTGCGTGTGGTGGGGCCGGATGGAGTTGAGCACTGCAAGTACGCGCCGAACGATTACCGCGAGTACGTCGCCGAGCGGGTCGAGCCCTGGTCGTACCTCAAATTCCCCTACCTGAAGAAAGTTGGCTGGAAGGGCTTTGTGGACGGCAAGGACAGCGGACTCTATTGCGCGACGCCGCTTTCGCGGCTGAATGCGGCGGACGGCCTGGCCACTCCGCTGGCGCAGGCTGAGTACGAGCGCATGTACGAGACACTCGGCGGCAAGCCGGTGCACCATACGCTGGCGGCGCACTGGGCGCGCATCATCGAATTGCAGTATGCTGCCGAGCATATGCTCGAGCTGGCCGAAGATCCGGAAGTGACCAGCAGCGACATCCGGGCTATTCCCACGGAGACGCCCTCAGAGGGTGTGGGGATCGTCGAAGCGCCGCGTGGCACGCTGACGCATCACTACATCACGGACGAGAAGGGCATCCTGCAGAAGGTCAACCTGATCGTCGGGACGACCAACAACTACGCTCCGATGTATGTGAGTATTCGCAGAGCGGCAGAGGCCTTGATCCAGAACGGCAATGTGAATGACGGCGTCTTGAACAAGATCGAGATGGCGTTCCGGGCTTACGATCCGTGCCTGTCGTGCGCCACGCATACGCTGCCGGGGCAGATGCCGCTGGAGCTGGTCGTGCGCGATCGGAACGGTGAGGTGGTTCACCACGCCAGCCAGTATGTTGCGCCGGAGCTGCTGGCGCAGCCTGAATGAGGAGTGTGGCATGACTGGACAGCCTGGCAGCATTGTGGTCATTGGCTTGGGTAACCCAATCCTTTCCGATGACGGAATTGGGTGGCAGGTGGCCGAACAGGTGCGCCAGGTCTTGGAAGGTCAGCGATACGAGGGCAGCCCGCTCGCTCAGGACTCTGTGCAGATCACGGAGGCGTGCGTGGGCGGGCTGTCGCTGGCTGAGCTGCTCGTCGGCTATGAGCGGGCGGTGATTGTGGACGCGATCATGACCGGGAATGCACCCCCCGGCACAGTCTATGAGCTTAAGCTGGGCGATCTGCCGGGGACGCTGAACATGGCGTCGGCGCACGACACGAATCTGGTCACCGCCTTGCGGGCGCTGCGCCGTTATGGCGCGCGCGTGCCCAGCGATGAAGCCATAGACATCGTCGCGGTCGAAGCGCAGGACGTCTGGACCTTTCGAGAAGAGTGCACGCCGGAAGTCCAGAGGGGGCTTGCCGGGGCGGTGACACGGGTGCTGAAGCTGGTTGGAGAGCAGAGAGAACAGTTGCCGGGAGCATAGACGTAGATTGGGCGAAACTGAGCCTTGACACGCCCGGCAATGCCGCTATAATGCTCCCCCGTTCACCCCTGCTGATCGCGGGGGAGGACGGCACTTTGAGAAGTTCGTGGTTGGCTCTTGTCAGCGCTCCGGTTGTGTGTTAGGATAAGGATGCGCTCGCAAGAGCGAGAGTGGGCTGTGCAAAGCGCCTGGCTCACTGCGAACCGGGAGGTGCGAGACACGGAATTCGGTCGGGATTGTTGCGAACTGAATGAGGTGTCTTGGCCGGCGCAAGCCGGGCTTTTGTTCCGGTGCTCCTTAACAACAGCATAGTGACAGGAAGCAGCGAGTGAAGAGCAACAGGAGCCACTTACTCTTGAGGGGGTAAGTGGAGGAGAGATACGGAGA
>JAHDWP010000007.1 GCA_023382715.1 Anaerolineae bacterium | reverse complement strand
CAGTCCAAAGTCACCACAAAGGTACTACGGGATGGGCGCGAAAACAACCTGGAGTCAGCAGCGAGGGGCACCCCACGATGGGGATGGAATACTCGAACCGCAGAGACACAGAGACGCAGGGAAGAACCAGAGTTCCCCCGATATCATCCTTTTCTCTGCGCTCTCTGCGCCTCAGCGGCGACCTCTCGCCCCAGAAATGAGCTGCGCCCTTCACAGGCGAATCCCGACGTCTTCCCCTGGCATCAGACCATTTGAGAAGCTGTTTTCCCCCCACCCCAAACCTCTCCTCCACAAGGAGGGGGCTTAAGGCCGGCGCGTGACTTCTCGAACGGTCTCTGAAAGGGCATCGCCGGGCGCAGATCAGCCTGCCCCTCTCGCTCAGGATGTCTCGCTCAGCCGGTAGCCGATGCCACGCACGTTGACGATAATGTTCGGGTTCTGCCCCGAAGCCTTGAGCTTGCGGCGCAGATTGCTCACGTGCGGGCGAATCACCTCGCGCGCTTCGGTCTCGTCCAGCGCGTAATTGCGCACTTCGCGTACCAGCTCCGAGCAGGGCACCACCCGCCCGCGATGCGCCGCCAGGTAAAGCAGCAGGTCGAACTCGGTCGGCGTCAGGTCAATGGGATTGTCCCCAACCGAAATCTGGTAGCGGCCAGGGAAAATGGTCAGCGGGCCGATGGTCATCGTCGTGACCGGCGTCACCACAGGCGTGCTGGCAGCAGAGCCAGCCTTGCCTGCCGCGACGCGCTCGGCTTCGCCGCCCGTCCCCACCAGTTCCTCGGCGCTCTCGCGGATCGCGCTCAGCAGTTGGCGGCGGTGCTTGAGGTTGCGCGCCCGCTCCAACCCCTCGGTGACGCTGTTGCGGATGTCCTGGCTGCTGCTGGGCTTCACCAGGTAATCGTGCGCCCCCAGGCGCAGGCTTTCGATGGCCGTCTCCAGGCTGGCGTAGCCCGTCAGCAGAATCACCACCGCGTCGGGAGCCTGCTCCTTGATTCGGGCCAGCAGCTCAACACCGGTCAGGCCCGGCATACGGATGTCGGTCAGCACCACGTCGTATTCCTGGCGCTGCATCATCTCCAGCGCCTCTTCGCCGGTCTCGGCGGTGTGCACCTGATAGCCCAGGCGCTGCAACGTCTTGCTGATCGAGTAGCGGATCGCCCCTTCGTCGTCCACGACCAGGATATGAGCCTCTTGTGGATTCTCCATTGCGTGTATGCCTCAATAAGTGCTAATGAGAACCGCCAACAGTCTGCGCGCGACGGGCGTCAGTGCCCGGTTGCCGGCCAGAGGTCGCCGAGACAGCCGCCAGACAGAGCCATCTCTCCCTGAAGCCCGGTTTCGCAAGCTGGCCGGAGCCAGCGATCGCACGCCGCCGAGACGTCCCCATGAGGGCTGAGCCTCTTCCGGTCATTCATCTTATCTTAACTATAGCTGAACGTTGGCAAAAATGCAAGTGTCTGTTAACTCCAGCAGTAGGCCAAACACAAACGCAGTAAGCTGTCCGTTCAGAGTCGCCGGCAACTCACCCGGCGCGCCGCCAGCAGACGACCACCCCCACCCCATCCAGCCGCGCCACGTCGCCCGGCACGGCGAACGGCTCCGCCACCCGCGCGCGCAGCCCCCCCGCCGTTGGCGCGACGAACCAGGCGATGGCATCGTCCACCACCAGCAACGGCACGCGGTCGCGCCAGCCTGCCGGCACGCGCAGGTTGATCAGCGTGTCGGACAGCTTCTGCGACCGTCCGCCCATCCCGCGCGGGCGCAGGCGGTCGCCGGGCCGCCGCGTCCGCAGCCACAGCCGCGCCCCGGCGGGCACGGCCAACGCCGCCGTCAGCGGATCGGCGTGCAGGGCGGCCAGGCCGTCGCCCGGCAGCAGCGGGCGCGCCCCGAAGACCCACTCGCCGCAGGCGATCTCCACCTGCTCGCCAGGGCCGAAGACCTGACCAGTGCCCTTGTCCAACAACGCCGGAGCGTCCGCGCCCTCTCCGACCGGATCGGCGCCCGCGCCGGCGATGATCAGCGCATCATAGCCCACGCGCAGCGCCAGCCCACCCGGCAGAGTCGCCCGCGCGCCGACTCTGCCGCTGTCGGCCACGGCCAGGGCGCGCTCGACGTGCTCGAAAGTCACATCGCGCAGCGCCGGGTGCAATCGCCACACCGCCACGCGGATGATCTGGCGCTTGCTGCTCAGCGGCAGGCCGTCCCAGATGGCGCGGTCGAGCGCGAGGGAATCTGCCGCCACGCCCCGCAGCGCCCGCGCCAGCGCCGCTTCTCCTGCCGCGCGCACCAGCTCTGCGTCGGCGCGCAGCACATCGGCGGTGCGGGCCAGCACGCCGCGCACGCTCGGGTTGAGCGTCTCCAGCAGCGGCAGCACCTCGTGGCGCAGTCGGTTGCGAAAATAGGTCGTGTCCTGGTTGGTCGCGTCCAGGCGCGGGACAAGGCCCTGCGCGGCGATGTACTCGTCAATCTCCCGCCGCGACAGGTCGAGCAGTGGGCGGATGAGCACAGGCCAGGCGTCCGGGGCCGCTGGGAGATTGTCCAGGGGCGGATCGCAGACGATGACCGCGTCCTCCAGCAGGTGATAGTCGCTGAGCGGTGTGGCCGGCAGCATCCCGCGCAGGCCGCTCAGCCCGCTGCCGCGCAGCAGGTGCATGAGCACCGTCTCGGCCTGGTCGTCGCGCTGGTGCCCCACCGCGACGCGCGCCGCCCCCACCCCGCGCGCCACACGCAACAGAAAAGTGTAGCGCGCCTGACGCGCGGCCTCTTCCACGCCCAGGCGGCGCGCCCGCGCGATGCGGGCCACGTCCGCCCGCCCCACCGCGACCGGCAGCCCCCAGCCGCGGGCTGTGCGGCGCACGAAGTCCGCATCCGCCGCGCCCGCTGCGCCGCGCAGCCCGTGATCGAGCGTGGCGACGTGCAGGGCAATGCCCAGCCGCTCGCGCAGAGTCAGCAGCGCGTGCAGCAGGGCCAGCGAATCCGCGCCGCCCGACACGCCGACCACGACCCGGTCGCCGGGCGCGCACAGGGCGTGGCGCTCGATGGTCTCCGCGATGCGCGTCAGCAGGTCGGGCATGATCTCAGCGCTCGTGACGATTCAGCCGACGGAAATAGCCCTGCGAGATGCCGCGCAGCTCTTCGAGCATGACGAAGGCTTTCGGATCCACCGTCTGCACGACGCGCACGACCCTGCTCACGTCGCGGTGCTTGGCGACCGCCGTCACCGCGCCGACCTGCCCCTCTGCGCCCTGCCCATAGCTCTCGGTGGCCCCGAAGCCCGCCTGGCGGATGGCGACGGCGATGTCGTGCGAGTGGTGTGGCGAGATGACATGCACCGAGACGAAGCGCTGAATCAGGCGCTGCTCCAGCGTCATGCCCAGGTAGCCGCCCACTGCAAAGCCGACGCTGTAGGCGCCGAGGTTCCAGATGTTGTTGAGGTTCGAGACGACGCTGCCCAGGGCGACGGCGAAGATCAGCGTCTCGATGACGGCCAGCCCCGCTGAGGGGAGCTTCTGCCCGCGCACGATCAGCACCAGCCGCACCGTCGTGATCATGTTGCCCACGACGCGCAGCAGGAAGATTCCGCCAGCAGTCAGCAGGGTATCGGGGTCCATGAGTCCTTCTTTCGCGGCAGCGCGTCCGACCACGCGGCCCGCGCCAGTTGCCCGCCAGCCCCATCATACCACATTCCGGCGCGCGGCCCGGCGCGGGGATACGCCGGAAAACACGCCGGAGCTGGGCCGCATCAGTGCGGGAAGACGGACACCTGGTAGGCCCCGGTCGCGCTGCCCCCCTGCCCGGCCTCCACCACCAGCCGGTAGTCACCGCCCTGCGGCAGCACGATAATCAGCGCCGCGCCAGAGGCCAGCGCCTCTCCGGAAGGCGCGTACAGGGTCAGCAGCGGCGCGATCCCGCTGCCGGGCAGCGGCTCGACGACGATCTCCCACACGGCGTCCGCCGTGCCAGCGAACCGGTAGCCGTGCCGCGCCCCGGCCAGAGTCAGCTCGTTGCGGATCAGCGCGGGCGTGGTGTGCGCCGCGAAGGTCACGTCGGGCGGCCAGTCTCCGCTGGCGGTCTCGGCAACGTCTGCCGTCGTGGGGCTGGCAGCGCTCGTGCCGGGCAGCGACTCCTCGTCCGGGCCGTCCAGGCGGGCCAGCAGCGCCAGCAGCGCGATCAGCAGCACAAGCGGCATCGCGAAAGCCCCGCCGCAGACGATCCAGCGCACGCGCCGCCAGCGTTCCGGCGGGCCGGGCCAGCCGCCATCCTCCGCATAGGGATCACCCGGATCAGCGCCGTCGTAAAGCGGATAGTCCGCGTCGTCTTCCGCTGGATCGTACTGCGCCATGAGCCAGACTCGCTCCGTCAGCCGTCAACGATGGCGCTGACTGCCTGCTGGGCCATTTGCGGGGTGATGCGATCGTCGGTCAGGTAGTCGCGGCGTATGATCTGGTGCAGCGTGGGGATTTCGCAGATGGGCACCACCGGCCCATCGGCGGAGAGGCGCACGTTGGGCGAGGTGAACACCACGATGGCATAGACCGGCACATTCTCCAGCCCATGCCGGGCGAGGAACTTGCGCAGCGCGACCACGTCGCGCACCACCTCGCGGGTGGGGTTGGTCTTCGCGGGGCGCAGCTTGCCGTCGCGCGTCTGGTTGATCCACTCAGCCCGCTCGTTGATCCACGCGCCAGCGTAATCCACGATGCGAAAGACCAGCGCCCCCGGCGGGCCGACCAGCACCGCGTCAATATACCCCACGCGACGCTTGCTGACGTTGCGCAGGTAGGTGAAACGCTCGTCGAGCGACTGGCTCAGCCCTTCGCCCACCGCATAGGCCAGCGGATTGTCCTTCTGGAGCGTCAGCGCGCGGTATACCAGGCCCAGGCCCGCCACCAGGGCCACGATGCCGACCACAATCAGCACAATCTGAAACAGATCGAAGATGAAGGAATCCCACAGCGGGAAGAAGATGAACAGCACGCCCAGCGTGATGGCGATTGCCCCGCTGAAGAAAGCCAGGCCGCCCAGGAAAAGGTAGTAGCGCCCGCGCCGGGTGATGTTCTGAGAAGGGTTGATGTTCTGCATCACACGCTCAGCCTGTCGTTCATGCGCCGCGCACCGCGCGCGGTTGCCGCCATCAGGCGCATCGTCACGCCGGACAGCGGAAGATTGTAGCGCCCAAGCCGCCCGCCGCCTACGACTCGGCGGAGCTAGGCCGCGAAGCCGGAGCCGCCAGCCTGTCTTCGGGCGCGGCTTCTCGCGTGGAGAGGTTGGCGTCGGCGCCGGAGCCGCCGGAGGCCAGCGCCACAGGTGCGCCGGGCGTCTGCGGCTCGGCGACCGGCACGGCAGCGCGGCGGCGCGCCGCGGCGAGCGCCTGACGCCGCGCGATCAGCGCGTCGAGCTGCGTGCGCAGCTCCGACATGGTGGGCAGCGGTTTTTCGAGCAGCAGATCGGCCTGCGAGATGAGCATGATCTGCTTCTCCTGCGCCGGAGAAATGCGGTAGGCGGTGATGAGCACGATGGCCATGTCGCCGAGCTTGGGGCTGCGCCGGATGCGCGCGGCAACATGGTGCCCTTCCACACTGGGCAGCCGGATGTCCAGGATCGCCAGCTCCGGCAGCTCGCCGGTGTAAGCGCCGGCGTCCACGCTGTCTACCCACTGCACAGCCTCGGCGCCATCCACAAAGGCTACGCCGTCAATGCCCCAGAGCTGGAACATCGTCACCAGGACGTCGTAAATATCCGGCTCGTCATCCACGACCATCCACGTCGCCAACGCCCTGCTCCTCTGCGCCACACGTGCTGCGCCATCGTCATGACTGCGCATCAGTGTACAATAAAGGTCGCCTCACGGGCAACCGAGGGGAAACGTCCCTCAGCCGAGGCGCGTTTGCCCCGCCCTGCCCGGCCTCACCCCCGCCCGACGCCGCCGCGCCCGCGCAGAATCGCGGTGAAGCCGGCGCTGGTCAGCAGCCACACTCCGCCCGCCAGCAGCGCCCCGATCACCTGCGAGGGGAAGTGCACCACGAGCACCAGGCGGCTGAGACCGATGAGGACGATGATCGCCACCGCGCCCGCGACGAGCGCCGCGCGCACGCGCCGGCTGGCAATGCGCCGCCAGGCCAGGTAGGCGAGCATCCCATAGGCGATGGTCGCCTGCATGGTGTGGCCGCTGGGGTAGCCATAGCCACCTTCCGGGTTCGTCCAGCCGTCGAAGGCCGGGCGCGGCGCGGCGACCCACTCCTTCAGGCCGACATTCCACAGCTTGCCAACGGCCATCGCCAGCGCCCACCCCGCCAGCAGAGTCCAGTCGCGCCGAGCGATGAGGATCGCGCCCAGCCCCAACCCCACTACCCACAGCACTTCGGAGCCGAAGACGGTGATCACGCGGAACACGTCTCGCACCGCCGGAGCGGTGTGAGTGAAGAACCAGGCGGCGCGCTCGGCGTCGAAGTCCTGCACCGCTGCCCGGTCGAGCAGAGGGATGCTCAGCGCGCCGAAGAGCAGCAGGGCTGCACAGCCAGCCAGGACTACCGCCAGCGCCACCCAGGCGCGGCGGCCCGAAAGAGTGCGAAGCATAGTGCGCATAATGTCTCGGTCTTCTCCTTGAGAGCGCTACGCCCCCGTCTAGCGCGCTCGCCCGCTTCTCTCATTGACCAATCGGCACCCGCTCCGTATAATCCGGTGCGGCGGCAGGTCAGGCTGCGGCGATTGGCCCAGCGCGACGGATTCTGGCGAGACGAGGTGGCGAATGCGGTTGATTCTGGTGCGGCACGGACAGGCCGAGCATCGCGGCGACGAAGACGACAACCTCTACCTGACCGATCTGGGCAAGCGCCAGGTCGAGCTGCTCGGCCAGTGGCTGGCCGAGAACGAGCCGGGCGTCACGGCCATCGTGTGCAGCCCTCTGCGCCGCGCCCGCGAGACGACTTCCATCCTCAACCGCTATATTCACGCGCCGGTCAAGGTGGACGACGATCTGCGCGAGACCACGCACGACCTGTACATGAAGCTGCCGCGCCTGGTGCACCCTTCCGACAACGGCCCGCACTACTTCATCATGCCCGCCGACAACTATTACCAGCGCTTCGCCGAGCAGACTCGCCGCGTGCTCAACCGCCTGATCGAGAACCCCGAAGCCGTGCAGACCAAAGTCGTCGTCTGTCACGGCGGCACGGCGGGCACCATGGTGCGCATGTTGCTCAAATGTCACACGCTGGACATCTGGATGCACAACACGGCCATGCACCACCTCACCTGGCAGGACGGGCTGTGGATTCTGCGCGGGATCAACTACGCGCCGCACCTGCCCGCAACGCTCATCACCGGGTAGAGAATACAGAACCGAGCGCTGATTTCGCAGCGCCCGGCGCGTCATCGCGAGCCGCTAGGCCCAGGTGATCAGGTTGGTCATGATCGGGCTGGCCAGGTCATCGTGGCGCGGCAGCACGCGCACGGAGATTCCCCGCTGGCCGGTCGTGGTGTAGCGCAGCGTGGCATAGAACTCGTGCGTGTTGCCCGTTTGCTCCTGGCTGTCTGAGCGGTGCTCCATGTCCATCGTCTCGCCGACTAAGATCTCGCCCCGGCTGTCCAGCGCGCCATAGTAAAGCTGCACGCTGACGTCTTCCGGCTGAAGCGCGCCCAGGTCAATGAAGGCGCGCACGGAGATGTCGTCCTTCACCGTGAGCCGCTGCGGCTCGACCTCGACCCGCTCGATCTTCAGGCGGCCCCAGTTGGCGCGCGTGTTGGCCAGCCAGTCGGCGAACTCGCGCCCGTGCGTCAGGTCCGGCTGGCTGAGCGCGGTGAACCGTTTGTGGCTGGGCATGTAGTACTCTTCGGTGTACTCGCGCACCATGCGGTAGGTGTTGAAGACAGGAGCCATCTTGCGCATGCTGGCTTTGACGCGCCCGATCCACTCGCGCGGCAGCCCGTCGCGGGTGCGCGTGTAGAAGGCCGGGATGATGTCCTTCTCCAGCAGGTTGTAGAGCGCCTGCGCCTCGATGAAGTCCTGCAAGTCCCATTCCTGCTGCGGATACTCTTCGCCCGCGCCGATGGCCCAGCCGACGGACGGATCGTAGCCCTCGGCCCACCAGCCATCGAGAATGCTGACGTTCAGCCCGCCGTTGTAGATGACTTTCATGCCGCTGGTGCCGCTGGCCTCGTTGGGGCGGCGCGGCGTGTTCAGCCACACGTCAACGCCCTGCACCATCGCGCGGGCTACGCTCATGTCGTAGTTCTCCAGAAAGGTGATGGCGTGGCTGAAGGCGGGCAGCTCGGCAGTCTTGACGATGTCCTTGATCAGCTCCTTGCCCAGATGATCGTGCGGGTGGGCTTTGCCGGCGAAGATGAACTGTACCGGGCGCTGCGGATCGTTGACGATGCGCTCCAGCCGTTCCTTGTCGCGGAAGAGCAGCGTCGCCCGCTTGTAGGTGGCGAAGCGCCGCGCGAAGCCAATGGTCAGCGCGTCGGGGTTGAGCACTTCGTTGGCATGCTCGATCTCGGACTGCGGCGCACCCCGCGCGATCAGTTGGGCGCGCAGCCGCCGCCTGGCATAGGATACCAGGCGCTCGCGGCGGCGCTCGTGCGTGCGCCACAACTCCGCATCGGGGATGCGGTCAACGTCCTGCCAGTACTCCGTCTTGTCCGGCTCGTCGCGCCAGGCAGGGTCCAGGTAGCGATCGAGCAGGCCAGCCATCTCGCCGCTGATCCAGGTTCGAATATGGATGCCGTTGGTGATCGCCCCGATCGGCACCTCGTTCTCCGGCACCTGCGGGAACATCCACTGCCACATTGCCCGGCTGACCAGGCCATGCAGCTGGCTGACGCCGTTGGCCCCGGTGGACACCTTCAGGGCCAGCACGGGCAGGCTGAACACGTCGAAGCCGCCCATGTGCTCGCGGCCCAGATCGTGGAACTGCTCGCGCGCCAGGCCGAGCTGCTCCCACAGGTAAGGGAAATGCTCGTCAATGAGGTCGTAGCCGAACCGTTCCAGGCCGGCGGGCACCGGCGTATGGATCGTGTAGACATTGCCGGCGGCGCAGATGTCGGCAGCCTGCCAGAAGCTCAGCCCTGGAGTCTCCTTCATCAGCAGGCTGATGCGCTCCAGAGCCAGGAAGGCGCTGTGGCCCTCGTTCATGTGGCACACCGTCGGGCGCATGTTCAGCGCCTCGAGCAACTGGATGCCGCCGATACCCAGCACGATCTCCTGGCGAATGCGTGTGCGCTTGTCGCCCCCATAGAGCCGGTCGGTGAGATCGCGGATCTCAGGCGGGTTATCGGGGCGATTGGTGTCCAGCAGGTAGAGCGCGATGCGGCCCACCTGGACCTTCCACACCTGAATGCGGGCGGTGTGCTGGGCGATGGGCACTTCGATGATCAGTGGCTCGCCATCTTCGCCGAAAACCTGCTGCACCGGCAGGTTGGGGTAGTCGTTGAGCGGGTAGGATTGCTGCTGGTAGCCATCCGCGTTGAGGTACTGGTGGAAGTACCCCTCTTCATAGAGCAGGCCGATGCCGACGAGGGGTAACCCTAGGTCTGAGGCGCTCTTGAGGTGATCGCCGGAGAGGACGCCCAGGCCGCCGGAGTAGTTGCGCAGGCATTCGGTCAGCCCGTACTCCATCGAGAAGTAGGCGATGAACGGCTTATCGAACTCGCCGTGTTGGCGGCGGTACCAGGTCCGCGCGTCGGGGGCCATGTAGGCGTCGAAGCTGGCGCAGACGCGATCGAGATGAGCCAGAAATGCCTCGTCTTCCGAGGCGGCGCGCAGCACATCCTGGCTGATGCGCCCCAACATCCATACGGGATTGCTGCCGGTCTCAGCCCATAGGTCGCGATCCAGCCGCCGAAACAGGGCAATCGTCTCGTGATCCCAGCTCCAGCGCAGGTTATAGGCCAGATCGCGCAGCCGTTCCAGACTGGCCGGGAGGCTGGGCCTCACATCTACTTTGGCGACGGGTTTGACCATCTGTCATTCTCCCTTGAATATAGCAATCAATCAGGCGCGACCAGCCGCTCGTGCGGAGATCGGCCCGGTATATGGCATCGCGCGCGGCATGGGGATGTCTCTGGATTCCAGGCGCGCTCCCCCGCGCCAGCAGGCGCAGTGAGCGCAGGCTGTAGAATAGCAGGCTTGGCCCGATTTGCCAACGCGGGTGAAAAACGAGGGCGCCGGGCGCAGGGCTTGCTCTCACCCGGCCTCACTGTGCCCGACTTGCTCCCTCTCCGCGTGTGGAGAGAGGACGGAGGGGTGAGGTAAATCCGCCCGCGTCCCGCGCTGGTTCGGGATAACCCTACAGCGGGTGACACTCTGCCACGACCCCGCAGGGGCGTATTGCCATACGCCCTGCACAGGCGCGGCAGAGCAGCGTCCCGACCGCCTGGCAGGTTTTGCGCGCAGCCGGGCCGGCTGAGCATGGTGAGCATGGATCGTGCAGCGCGGGTGCGCTATACTGGCGCGCGGGCGAGTGCCTCTCGCCCGCCGAACCGGATCACAGCGGAACAGGGCGGAGTGTTATGACAAACAAGCAGAAGGCTGAGCGGATTTCGGCGCGGGAGCGCTGGGCGTATCGCATTGTGCTCACCGCGTTCGCTTTCTTCACCGTGTTCGGCGCGTACCTGCTCTGGCACCCGACCGATTTTCTGTCCGAACTCTTCGCGATCCTGCTCCTGGTCACGTTGAGCCTGGGGGTGATCTCCGGGCTGATCGCCGCCCGCTCTTCCTGACTCTCATCGCCGCCGGGCGGTGACGCGCAGCAGGACGGGCGCCCAGCGCAGCGATCCGCCCGGCCCGGCAGCAGAGGCCATTTGCGCGCGCGCGGCGGCGAGAAACGCGGCCCGCGCTTCTTCGCCCATGCCATCCAGCTCGGCGTGACGATCGGGGCGGGCCAGCAGAAAGCGCAGATAGGCGTCCGCCGAGGGAATGCGCACCGTCACCGGCGCGGACTCTTCGGCGCGCTCCACCTCAAAGCCAGCCTCGACGAGCCATTCCCGGTAGTCCTCGACATCCTGCAACAGATCGCCCCACAGCAGCGGCAGGCTCGCCAGCGCGGCGCGCAGATCGGCCAGCGCCGGCGGCGGCGACTCGCTGGCGTGATCGGCCAGCAGATCGTCGAGGGCCAGGTGCAGCGCGTCCGCCGGCCCCCATTCCTGGATGATGAGGCGTCCACCGGGAGCCAGAGCGCGGCGCAGCGCGGGCAGACTGCGCGCGGGCAGGGTGGCGTGCAGGGCCAAGGAAGCGGTGGCCAGGGTGAACGCGCCGGTGATGAAGGGCGGGCACTCGATGTCCCCGCAGACGAGGGCGGCGCTGCCGGGCACCGCCTGCCGGGCCAGGGCCAGCGCATCCGGCAAGAAGTCCAGCGCGGCCAGAGAGCGCACGCGAGGCGCGATCAGCCGAGCGACGCCGCCGCTGCCGCTGCCCAGATCGAGCGCGCGGTCGGAGGGGCGCGGCGCGGCGTAGGCAGCGAAGTCGGCGTGCAGCGGGGCCAGGATCGGCCCCACAGCGGCGTCGCGCAGGCTGGCCGAAGCGAAGAGCGCGCGCATCAGCGCCCGGCGACCCACGCCCTGCGCGCCGGCGCGGTTCAGGGCTGCGTCCACCCCGCCGAAGTCTCGGCGATCAGGTGATCTACGACGGCGTTGAGCGCCTCCTGGGGAGTCGCCCCTCCGTGCAGGGCGTGCTGGTAGACGGCCACCTGGCGGTCAGCGCTGGTACCGCGCTCCAGAATCGTGCGGATATGGGCGACCTCGGCGCGCGAATCGAGGTCGTCCACCACGTCATCCACCAGCGTCAAAAGTTCCTGGGCCAGGAAGCGCATGGGCACTTCCGCCGCAATGCCGAAATCAATCAGCTTGCCGTCGAGGCCGTAGCGCACGGCCCGCCACTTGTTCTCCTCGATGAAGATGCCCCGGTAGATGCGCCACGACCGGTTCTGGTTGCGCAGTTGGATCAGCTTGGCAACCAATGCCTGGAGCAGCGCGGCGATGGCCACCGCGTCGTCCACGTGCGTGCACACATCGCAGATGCGCACTTCGAGCGTGCCGAGGTTCGGGTGTGGGCGCGCGTCCCACCAAATTTTGGTCGGGTCGCCAACGTCGCCCAGGGTGCCGGTCGGCTTGGCCGTGTCGGCGCGACGGCTCAGCGAGCCGACCTTGCCCATCAGCGCGACATAGCCCGCGTACTCAGCATAGCCGGAGAAATGGGGCGGGATGCCGGAGCGGGGCATGTTCTCGAAGACCAGGCTGCGGTAGCTTTTGAGACCGGTGTCGCGCCCGTGCCAGAACGGGGAAGAGGTCGTCAGGGCCAGGAGATGCGGCAGGAAGTAGCGCAGTTGGTTGAGCACATCAATCATCAGCTCGAATGCTTCGGGCGTCTGGCCGAAGCCGAGATGCACATGCATCCCGAAGATGAGCAGGCGCCGGGCGGCGTCGCGCATTTCGTTGGCCAGGTCATCGTAGCGCGCGCCCTCGCTGATGTCCTGATCCTGCCAGCGCGAGAAAGGGTGCGTGGACGCGGCGGCGATCTCGCGTCCGTGTTCCTCGGCCACCTGGGAGACGGTGCGTCGCAGGCGGATCAGCTCCTGGCGCGCTTCTTTGACGCTGCGGCAGATGTGGCTGCCGACCTCGATTTGCGAGCGCATGAACTCCTGTTTGAGCTGATCGCCCAGCACGACGCGCCCCTGCCCCATCATCTCCTGAACGTAGGACGTCAGCTCGCGCGTGACCGGGTCAATGATCTGGTATTCCTCTTCGATGCCGAGGGTGAGCGGTGCGGTCGGCATGGTCGTCTCTCCGCTGCTAATCTCCGCCGGGTGTGTGCGGCTACAACTATACCCGGCGCTGGGCAGCGTGCAACGAAAAGAGGCGCCGGCGGTGAATTCGCCACGCGCCGGTTTTGCACGGGGCGCTGCTGCACCTTGAGCAGGGGAAGGCTTCCGAAGTTTTCGAGAGCTTCAGAAGCCTGGTGTTGGGGCGTTGCTCTCTGTCACGCGGCACAGGATTCTGCTACGGCATCCGGCCATATCGGGATAACTCTGCGACAGGTGGCCCTCTCCTGCGCCCTGCATGGGGCGCATCGCCATGCAATGCGCCCGGAACATGCCCGAATGTGTCTCACGATTCGCCGATTCGTGATAATCTAGATGGAGCACAAGTGTGGATACGCCGCTGGCGCACGGCGCGGATGGAGGCGAGGCGTGTATAGTGTTGTGATGGTGGACGATCATCGGGAAATCTCGCAATTATTGGGCATTGTATTGCGGCACCCGGCGCTGGATTTGCATGTGGCCGAAGATGGTTTTGAAGGGCTGCGTCTCATCCGCCAGGTTCAGCCCGATCTGGTGATGCTCGATGTGATGATGCCTGGCATGAGCGGCTGGGAAGTGTACGACGCGGTGCGCGCCGACCCCGCTCTCGGCGAGACGCCGATCATCATCCTGACGGTGGTGCCCGAACAGGCCGGGCGGCGGCATCGTTTCACCGACAGCGCCCGCGATCTGTACGTGACCAAGCCCTTCGACACTCTGATCCTGCGCCGCGAGATCGAGCGCATGTTGGGCGGCGTCTCCTTGTGGCGCTGAGTCACCACGCCCGCCTGGTCCAGCACCGATTGCGCCCCTCACCCGACGGAGCAAGAGCGCGTTGACGAGTCACCCCGACCTTGCTGGCACGACCGAGCGTCAGATCGCTATTGATGTTGAGCATTTCGCCGTGCGCTTCTGGGTGCCCATGCTGGCGTTGGCCTTCGCCGTGGGGGTTCACCTCGTCGGCATGGCGCTGGCCGGGCGCTTGCTGGACAACACCAGCCCCGCGTGCCTGGTGCTGCCACTGGATGCGCTGGCCTTCGTGGGAGGCAGCCTGGCGCTCGACCGGCTGTTCAAGCGCTGGCTGCCCAGCCGGCGCGCGGCGACGCTGAGCGAGCAGGCGCTGGTCGTCACCGACCGGCGGCACTCGCCGGCGCGCATCACGCGCATTGATTGGGAGCGCACGGTCAACATCAGGTCGTGGCGCTTTGTGGTACGCCGCCGCACGCGCGTCCCCAAAGGATGGTACTGCATGGCGTTGCAACTGTTGCAGGACGACGAAGAGCTGATCCTCTACACGTTCATGTCGCCGCAGGAAGCCGAGCAGGTGCCCGGCTATGCCAGCTTCACCCGGCTGCGCCCGCGCAAAGAGACGCTCTCCAGCACCGACCTGAGCGCGGCAGCCGAACAGCGCCGCCTGTTGCAACTGGAAGATCAGCGCTGGCAAGATGGAGCCGAGATCGGCGCGGACGATTTCCGGGCAGTGCTGGCCCTGCTGCGCCGTTTTGTGCCGGGGTGGGGCTAGAGGCTGTTATGAACTTTGGCAGGCGGGCAGCTCCTGTGCTTGCCCCCTATCCTCGGTCCTTCCCCCGCACGGGGGGAAGGAAGAAGCCCGCCCTGGCCCCTTCCCTCCGCTTGCGTGGGGGAAGGGATCGGGGGATGGGGGGATGTCCACCCGGCAGAAGTGCATAACACGCTCTAGAGCGTGGCATGCGCTTCCAACCCCTATCCCCCGGCCCCTTTTCCCGCAGGCGGAGAGGGAGCACAGGGTGAGGTCAATGCCCTGCGCCAGAGGAGTCGCCGGCGACCTTTGCGCGCATTCGGCAATCCGGCGGTGAGATCGCTTCACAAGTGATCGCTGACGGCTGACCACTGAAGACTCTCTGCGCGCCGTGTTGCGCAGAGAGTCCGTTCGCAGGTAAAGTTCGCACCACAGGCCACTCTGAGCCAGGAGGTAGACATGGATGCCAGAAGCAGTGAGCGCGTGATCGCCAGCCTTGGGCTGGTGTTGGTGCTGGCAATGGGTGGGATGGCGCTGGTGCCGCGCGCCGTTCAGGCTGCGCCCACCGCGCAACTCTCGTTCTCGTTCGATGATCCGGGGCCGATCTCCGGTCAGCTCGATGCGGCGATACCCCAGGCGGTGTACTCGTTTGAGTGCAAAGCCACCGGCGTCGGGTCGCTCGTCGTGCGGACGACTTCCGGCGACCTGGCTGTGGACGCCACCTTGCAGGACCCGCAGGGCAACCCCTTTGCCTATGGCACGGTCGTGCCGGGGACGCCGGGTGTCACCGTCAGCGAGGCGTTCACCATGCCCGCTGACGGGGTCTGCACGGCCACCCTGACCCGCCAGGGGAATACCGCCGGGACGTTCGAAGCGCGCCTGCTGCCCGGCTTCGCGGGCCTGACCAAGTGGGACACCTTCGGCCCCAGCACGGACTCCCTGCACATGGAGTGGGAACCCTACGCTTCGGCGAACATGACGGTGACCATCTTCAAGGAGCAGCTGCGCCTCGAGGTGATGAAGGACAATCTGGTCGCCTTCACCCTGCCCACCGGCGACGACCTGATCTGGGACGACTCCTACATCCAGGCGGACTTCACGATTGACGGCTCGCCGAGTTACTTCGAGTATGGGTTTGTACTACGCTCGGACGAGCCAGGGGATCACTTCTACACGGTGACGTTCAGCAGCGATAGCGACTACTCGGTGTACTATTTCGGCGGAGAGGGAGAGTGGTATACCGTCCAGGAATGGACGGTCAGCCCGGTCGTTGATGGCAGCGACATCCAGCCACAGGTTGGCGTGCTGATGCAGGGCAACGTCTTCAAGCTGTATTTCAACGGGCGCCTTGTGGCCGAAGTATCCGACCCTGCCAACTACGCCAGCGAGGGCCTGAACGGGCTGGCCGCCGCCACGACGGTGGACCAGCTCGACACGCTGACAATATTCGCAGACAACGTGGTGGTGACGCGCCCCCTCACCTCAGGGACGGGTACTGCCGGCATTGTGCAGCCGACGCCGACCAAGCCGGGGCTGCTGGGGTCGCTGGGTGCGGGCAAGACACCGGTGCCGCCGGCGCCCACCCTGCCGTTGGCGCTTCCCACCAAGACACCGGTACCGCCGACGCCCACCCTGCCATTAGCACTTCCCACCAACACGCCGGTTGCGCAGTCCACATACCCGGCGCAACTTGAGAGCTGGGCGAACGCCTCGCCAGCCGCAATCGTGAATGAGCTGAGTATGCTGGGCATCGTGCCGGTGGGCGGTGGGATCTCGCTCACCGTTCCGAGCAGCTACGGCGATACGTCATCCGAAGGCTTCAACTGGTACCCGCTGGGGCGAGGCAAGACGTTCCGCAACTTCGTCCTCGGCTTTGACGCGCGCCTGATCTACTCCGGCGAGGGGGCCGGCTGCGGGATGCACTTCCGCGCCTCCGGCACCGCCAGCGATTCGGCACTGGTCTTCGAGGACGGGTGGGCGCTGCTGGGCGAGTTCGACGCCAACGGGCAGATGCTCGACAGCAGCGTGCTACTGGAAACCAGCGCCGTGATCCCTGGCCCAGGCGTCACCAACCGCGCGCTGGTCATCGCCATGGAAGGCTTCACGCTGATGTACGTCAATGGGGTGCTGGTCGCCGACACGGAGTTCGTGCCGAAGGCGGGCGAGCTTGCCCTGGAGATGTACGTCCCGGCAGATGACGCGGGCCAGACGGCGCAGACGTACTGCCAGCTTAACGACATCTGGCTGTGGGAGTTCTAGCGGCCATTTGAGAAGTTCTGGGCTGCAGGGGTATCTCACCCTTAAAGCCCCTCTCCACACGCGGAGAGAGGAGCGGGGGACGAGGCTTTCAACCGGTCTCTTGGGCAGCCCTGGCGAAGACCATTGGCGGGCGCGAGAGGGCGTGCCCGATGACGAAGGCAAGTGTCTGTGACAGCGAAACGATGGCCGGCGGGCCGGCGGCGCGAGCGCCCCGGCTGGTGGAGAGCAATGGCGCTGGCGCTGCTGCTGGCCCTGCTGGGCGCAGGCCGCCCGGCGGCCCGCGCCCAGGAGCCAGGCACGCTGCGCCCCTTCGAGCCGGTGCGCGGCGTGCTGAATGCTAGTCAGCCGTCCGCCGACTGGACGTTTGAAGGGCGGGCGGGCGAGATCGTCTCGCTGATCGCGCAGTCGGTCGAAGGGGATCTCGACCCGGTGATCCAGGTCATTGGCCCCGCCGGTGAGCCTGTCGCCGAAAACGACGACCTGGACTCGCTGATGCGCGATGCCGGGCTGGAAGCGCTGACTCTGCCCGCCGACGGGACCTACACGGTCCGCGTGCTGCGCTACCAGGGCGCGGCGGGCACAACCTCCGGCACCTACGAGCTGGCCCTCACGCCGGGGTTCGCGGCGGTGGCGCTGCGCAGCAGTTTCGACCAGGGCGATGTCTCATGGGTGACGGCGGCGGGCGAGCCGCTCGTGCTGGCCCAGGAGCGCCTGCGGCTGCGCGTCACCGCGCCGGGCGAAACGCTGCTGGCCGTCCCGCCCGGCGAGCTGCTGGTGAGCGACCTGTACACGGAAGCCGAAGCGCGCGTGTCCGGCGCGCCGCCCTACGCCGAGTTCGGGCTGGTATTTCGCGCCCAGGGGCCGGGGCCGACTCGCTTCTATCGCCTCGCTGTCAACACGGCGGGGCAGTGGCGCGTGCTCTACGAGGACGCGACGGGCGTCTATGCACTGCGCTCGTGGGCTGCTGCCGACGCCCTCGCCAGTCGCGCCGATCCCTGGGTGCTGGCGGTGATGGCGCGCGGCAGCCGCCTCGACTTCTTTGCCAACGGCGCGCTGCTGGGCACGCTGACCGACGAGCGGCTGCCTGCGCCAGGCACGGTGGGCGTTTTCGTCACCAGTGGCGAGGACGCGGGCGAAGGGGTGACCGTGCTCTTTGACAACGTGACGGTCACCACCCGGCTTGGCTCCACCTATCGTGGCCTGCCGCTGGCGCTGACCACCTGGAACGCGCCCGACCCGGCGACGATCATCGCCGAGCTGGCCGGCGGGGGGCACATCGCGCCAGCGGCGGAGCGCGATCTGTACGTGCTGGAGCGGTCGCTGTCAGTCACGGGTGTCACAGCGCGTTTCGAGCCGATTGGCACCGAGGTAGCGCAGTACGACGATTTTGTGCTGGGCGGGCGGGTGGCGATCAGCACGGTGGGCGAGAGCGTGGGCTGCGGCCTGTTCTTCCGCTGGCAGGACGAGCGCAACCTGGCGCTGGCCTATGTGGACAGCGGCGGCGGGTTCGGCCTGGTTCAGGCGAGCGACGCGCAGCTTGCGACCAATGTCTACGACCTCAGCCCGCTGGTCGCACCGAGAGGCACGAAGCTGCTGGTCATCGCACAGGGCAAGCGCGTGGCGCTGTACGTCAACGGTGCGCTGGTCGCCCAGGAGACGATGCTGCCCGGCGCGGGGCGCGTGGGCGTGGCGCTGCTCAATTACGAGGACGTGCGCACTGACTGTCTGTGGTCGGAGATGTGGGTCTGGCCGCTGCTGGAGTAAGGGGAGTTTTGCCGCAAGGGAGACTTCCGAGGTTTTGGAAACTCCGAAAGCCTGGTGGCTGAGGGCCGGCAGCTAACGGCTCATGACCGGCGGCTGGCGGCATCGTGGGGACGTGATGGGCGATCCAACGAACCCATTGGGAAGCGACATCTGGCGGCGGGGAAGCCTGCTCGGCCTGGCCTGGCTGGCCGTCTTCGTCGTGATGACCGGGGTCAGCTACGCCTTGCTGGGGGCGTTGGGCTGGGACGGGACGGGGCGCGCACTCTGCGCGATGGGCCTCGGCCCGGCGGCGGGAATGGCGCTGATCGCGCTGTGGTGGGCGGTGCGGCGTCCGACGCTGGTTCCGCCCGCTGGCGATAAGGTCGGCGCTGGCACAGATCGTGGGGGAGAGGATGGCTGAAAGGACGGAAGACGGCCTGGGAACGCTGTCAGCGGCTGACCTGACCGCGCAGTACAAGACGTTGGAGGCGCGCTTCGACCAGGCGGCCAAGACTTATGACGCCCGCTTCGGCGTGCCGTCGGGCAGCCGTCCCGGCAACGCGCTGCTGTGCTGGCTGCGCGCCGAACATCTGGACGTGGTGCGCGGCCTGGTGCCGCCCGCTGCCGCGTTGTTGGACATCGGCTGCGGCACGGGCGAAGAGGCGCTGCGCCTGGCCCAGGACGGCTACAGCGTGCTGGGCATTGACGTGAGTCCGGGCATGGTCTGGCAGGCGCAGGCCAAGCTGGCCGGTTACGGGCTGCGGCGCGGCGCGCAGTTCCGCGTGCGCGCCGCCGGGCGGCTGGCGGAGCTGGACGAACGCGGCCCCTTCGACGGGGCCTATGCCAGCCTGGGCACGCTCAACACCGAGCCAGACCTGGCCGGCGTGGCGCGCGGCCTGCACGACCTGCTCGCGCCGGGCGCGCCGTTCGTGGCGACGGTCATGAGCCGCCGCTGCCTGTTCGAGACACTGCGCGGGCTGCGCCCCGGCGCGCGGGCAGAGCGGCTCAACCGCTCGTGCGCATGGGCAGAAGCCAGGGCCGGGGCGAGCGACGTGATCGCGCCGGTGAAGTTCTACACGCCGGAAGAGTTCGCCGCGCCCTTCGCCGGGCACTTTACCGTCGAGCGGGTGATGGCCTTCCCGCTGTGGCTGCCGCCCGTGCATCTGCACGCGCTCTATCGTGACGCGGGTGCGCAGGGGGGCTGGCTGGCGCTGGAGCGGCGGACGCGCACCTGGCCCGGCCTGCGCGCCTGGGGCGATCATTTCCTGATGATTCTGCGCCACCGCTCGTAGCAGCCCCAAACCAACGGCCAGCCGCCACCAACCGCTCACTGAGACGAGACCACTCGCCTTATGTCCGACCTCCACTACAACCGCGACATGCGCCCGATCAACGGGGCGTTCAAGGGCCGGGGGCGCGATTACCTGGCGCTGCTGACCTGCCCGCTGGACGGCGCACGGCTGCGCCTGGACGAGGGGGGCGTGCGCTGCGCCGCTGATGCGGCGCACGTCTACCCCTTTGCGGATGGCGTTCTGCGGCTGGTGACCGCCGACCGGCGCGCGGCGATTGAGGCCGAGTCCCAGGCGCACGAGGAACGCTGCGCGCGCGTGGGTTGGGCTGTCCCGGACGAGGACGAGTTCAAGGCGCTGCCGCAGACGGGCCTGCCCGGTTATCCGCTGGACTACTGGCCGCAGCAGGCGGCAGGGACGGCCCTGCTGTGGCGTTTTCTGGAGGACGTGCGGCTGCGCAAGGGCGGGCTTCCCGTCGGGCCGATGGGCGAAGCGGTGGTTATCGGAGCGGAGATGGGCTGGCTGGCCTATGGGCTGGACGTGGCCGGCTACACCACGCTGGCCCTCGACGCGCTCGCCGGGCCGGGTTACGGCCTGGGCGTCTATCCCATCGCCCGCTACCTGCGCGTGCAGGCCGATCTGAATGCGCTGCCGCTGGCACGCGCTGCCTTCGACTGGGCGATCCTGCAGGGCGGGCTGGCCCGCTTCGGCGATGGGGCGGCGCAACAGCGCGCCCTGGGCGCGGCGCTGGCCGCGCTGCGGCCCGGCGGCTGGCTGGCCGTGATGGACGCGCTCGCCCCGTCAGCGGAGGGAATGGCGGCTGCGCAGGCCCTTTTGCGCGCGGCGGGGCTGGTCGTGGAGGGCGATTCGCACCGGTTTGGATGGCGCGCACGGGCGTTGGGGCTGCGCGATCGCCTGGCCGGGCGCGAACCCGCCGTGCCGTCCGTGCTGGTCGCCCAGAAACCGGGGTGATCGCCGGGCGCACCGTTAAGCGGGTTTCCTTCGTAGAATCCTTTGTGCCATGCGGCGCTCAGCCACTCACCGCGCCCGCTGGGGTGCGTGCAAAATCTGTCAGGCGGTAGGGGCGCTGCTCTGCTGCGCCCTGGCTGACCTCACCCCCGCCCGGCGAGTCGCTGTCAGCCTTTGCGCGCCCACTGCGCCCGCTGCCCGCCCTTGACAAACCCGCGCGTCTCGACAACACTTGCTCCCGTGACTGCGGACCATCACGCCGGGCAGAGTGAGATCGTAGGAGCCTATGGCAGTACGCCCTGCGGGTGAAACGGAGCGCCGCCCTGCAGCCCGGTTACTGTATCGCGGATACCCCGAAAAGGAGCACCGATACCCATGATCGAGGGAACTCTGGTTGACCTCGTTCCGTTTGAGGACGATTTCGCCCTCTATCTGGAAACCTGGATGAACGAGGAGGCGTGGTTCCGTGCGCACCTGTGGGAGCGCCGCGAGCCGCACACCGAGCACGATGTCAAGAAGTACATCGAGCGCATGGAAAAGGACGAGCGCGGGGCGCTGATCGGCTTCCAGGCCAAGAACGGCGACCCCATCGGCGCGGTGATCTTCGATCACGAGTGGCCGCGCGTGCGCAAGGCCGAGGCGCGCTTTTTCGCCGGCGACAGCCGCTATGAAGGCAGCGACGAAGTGCTCGACGCGCTGCTGATGCTGGTGCGCTACTGCTTCGAGACGCGCAATCTGCACCGCCTGGATGCCGTCGCGCTGCCCTTCGACGAGGTCCGGCTGGAGCACCTGCGCCGCGCCGGGTTCGTCCACGAAGGGACGCTGCGCCAGCACATTCGCTGGGACGGCGATTACGTGGATATGGAAATGTTCGGCCTGCTGGACAGCGAGTGGCCAGGCTACGCGGCGAAAGTCGCCGGGCTGGATTTGCAGCCGAGCGGCCTGGAGCCGAAGCCCAGGCCGGAGAAGAAGGACGAGAAGAAGGACGGCGCTGGTTAGCAGGCTGTGCGGCGCGCCGTCACTCCGCCGCGCCGTCCCGGAAAGAAGGTGGGAGATGCTCGAAGGGCTGCTGGTGAACCTGGTGCCCTATGGCAAGGAGTTTCTGGAGCGCGATCACCGCTGGATGAACAACCAGGCCAGCTTTTGGTCGGGCGGCGGCGAGCGCCATTTCATGACACAGGCGATGATCGCCGCGCGCCACGCCCAGTGGGCCGAAGAGAGCGGGGACATCAACGACGAGCTGGGAGTGGCCTTCGGTGTGCAGAGCAAGGACGGCACACCGCTGGGCTATTTCGGCATCAACTGGCTGTCGGCGCATCATCGTCTGGCTATGCTTGGCGCAAAGATCGGCGAGCCGCAGTACTGGGGCGGCGGCTACGGCACCGATGCCCTGCTCCTGCTGCTGGACTACACTTTCGACTGGCTCGACGTGCGCAAGGCGTGGCTGATGACGACCAGCATGAACGCCCGCGTCATGCGCCAGATGGAGAAGGTCGGCTTTCGGCTGGAGGTGCGCCAGCGCCAGAGCGCGCTGGCCGACGGTGTGTGGTACGACTGGCTGGCCTACGGGCTGCTGCGCGAGGAGTGGCCGGGCCGCGCGGCGCTGGTCGAGCAACTGGGCCTGCGCGAGCGCGCCACAGCGCCGGAGTCCGGCGCGAAATGAGGCAGAGATGAAGATCGAGGGATTGCTCGTAGACCTGGTGCCGCTCGGCGAGCGCTTCAATGCGCTGGAGCACCGCTGGGAGAACGGGGAAGCGGCGTTCTGGGGCGATGTGGGCGACCGCCAGTTTGTGTCGCTGGCGGTGGTCAAGCGCCGCCAGGAAGAGCGCGCCGCGCGCAAGGATCAGGAGCTGCACAGCGGATTCGGCATCCAGGCGAAGGATGGCACGCCCATCGGCCTCTTTGTCGTCGGCGACATCAAGCCTCATCTGCGCCTGGGCATTCTGGGCGTGCAGATTGGCGAGCCGCAGTACTGGGGCGGCGGCTATGGCACCGACGCCCTGCTGCTCATCGTGGACTACGCCTTCGACTGGCTCGATCTGCGCCGGCTGTGGCTGGTGACGATGAGCCTTAATGCGCGCGTGACGCGCCAGATGGAGAAGGTCGGCTTTGCGCTGGAAGCGCGCCAGCGCCGGGCGACTCTGGCCGACGGTGCGTGGCACGACCTGCTGTTCTACGGGGTGCAGCGCGAGGAGTGGCCGGGGCGCGAGGCGATGATCGAGCGGCTGGGGCTGCGGGCGCAGGGGTGAGCGATGCTCTACGGGACGCTGGTTAACCTGGTGCCCTATGACGAGCGGTTCAGAGCGCGCGAGCATGACTGGGTGAACAATGAGTCGCGCTTCTGGGGCAGCATGGGGGAGCACTTCATCATCTCGAAGGCCACGCTGAAGCGCGAGTACGAAGAGTGGTGCCGCTCCGAACGTCACGAAACAGGGGTGATATTCGGCATCCTGACCACCGACGGCACCCCTATCGGCGGCATCGGCATCAACTGGCTGTCGGAACATCACCGCGTGGCCGACCTGGGCGCAGTGATCGGCGAGCCTGCCTACTGGGGCGGCGGCTACGGCACCGATGCCCTGCTGCTCGTCGTGGACTATGCTTTCGACTGGCTCGATATGCGCAAGGTCTGGCTGGGCACGATGAGCCTCAACGCCCGCGTCATGCGCCAGATGGAGAAGGTCGGCTTTGCGCTGGAAGCGCGCCAGCGCCGGGCGACGCTGGCCGATGGCCGCTGGCATGATGAGCTGATGTATGGCCGGCTGCGCGACGGCTGGCCCGGCTACGCGGCGATGGTCGCGGCGCTGGGGCTGCGCCCGCCGGCCCAGCCCGCGCCGGAATGACGAGGAGACGGCAACGTGCCCGATAGCTGGCTGACCGTCCTCAGCGTGAGCTGGCATTCCGCAGAGCTGCTGCGCGATCTGTTCGCGGGCATGGTGACCCTGGCCGATCAGCCGGAGCAGCTTCGCCTGCTGGTCGCCGACAATACCGGTGGGGCCGATCCCGCTCTGCACGACCTGGGTTTCCCTCGCCTGGACGTTGTGCCCGTCAATGTGCAGGGACAGATCATGTCAATGGGGCACGCGCACGGCCTCAACACGCTGTGGCCGCTGGTGCGCTCCCCGTTCGTGCTGATCGTCGATCCCGACGTGGCTATCCTGCGCCCTGGCTGGGACAGCGCGCTGCGCCAGCTCTTCGCAGCGAGAGAGGTAGTCGCCGCTGGCGCGCCGTATCCGTCCTGGAAGCTGGGCAAGTATCACGACTTCCCCAGCCCGATCTTCGCCTGCTGGCGCAGCGATGCGCTGCGGGCGTTCGCCCCCGACTGGCGACCTTATGGGCGCACAGCCCGCCGCCGCCTGCTTGACTTCGCCCTGCGCCAGACGCTATGGCTGCCGCGCGCCCTCGATCGCTACCTGCTGCGTCAGCCGCGCCGCCAGCCGCGGCTGGGGCGTTGGGGCGCGCGCCTGGTGGGCGAAGTGAGCAAAGACACCGGCTGGGAGATCGCCCAGCGCGCCAGGCAGCGCGGCTGGCGCGCTGCCCTGTTCGAGGTGGTGCGCGATCCGGCGGGCCTCTCCGGCATTGCGGCGGAGACCGCGCCCCATTACCGCCGCCTGGCCGAGGAATTCGAACTGTACGCCTGGGACAACCGCCCCATGCTGACACACCGCAACCCGACGCTGACACGCCTCGACTTCAATCTGTGGACGCACCGGAACGTGCTCCTCTATCAGAATGAGTCCGACCGGGCGGCGAAGACGGCGCTCTGGCGCGAGCTTGCCGCCGCCGTGCGCCCGGTGCCCCCCGATCGCCCGCCGGAGAGCGCTTGAGCGACCCCGAACGCAAGGCCCGTCACGCGCCCGCGCCCGGCGAGGCGCTGTCAACCGCCGCCCGCATCCCGCCGGATTGGGGACTTGCCTCCTGCCGCACATGCCTGTAAGCTAGGAGCACAGCATGGAAATGAGTATCGAACGACGACCGGCCCAGGACCTGAACTCCCGGTAGCGAGAGCGGCCAAGATTGGCGAGGGATAGCTGATGAGAACCAAGATGCTTGTGCTATTGCTGGTGATCGCCCTGTTGAGCGCTGGGGCCAGCGCCAGCGCGCAGACGGTGCGGCCTACGATCATCACCTTCGATTCGTCGCTGGAGACGATCGGGCTGGCCGAGGCGGAGGCAGGCGAGGCGACGACCACCCTCACCTGGCACACTGTCGGTCTCAGCGGAGAATACCGGCTGGCGCTGCATA
Source organism: Anaerolineae bacterium (assembly GCA_023382715.1). Classification (GTDB taxonomy): domain Bacteria; phylum Chloroflexota; class Anaerolineae; order Aggregatilineales; family Aggregatilineaceae; genus UBA2029. The sequence continues at coordinate 105,625 of JAHDWP010000007.1, read as the reverse complement.
CCTACGTGCTGGACGACTGGCAGCTTGTCTTCCCAGCCGACACCGCGCCCCTGGAAGCGAGCGGCGCGCGCGTCATCACAATCCGCCATCCGCTCAACTTCGGCCCGCCCACCTTTCTGCTCTCGATCATCCGCGTGGGCACCAACAAGGTCGTTGATCAGCGCATCGTGACGGTCCCGTATGATGCCTCTATGCTCACCGAGCCGCCCGCCATCGCTGCGTTCAGCACCGAAGTTGACACCGTGGGAGGCGCGGCGCTGGCTTCCGGCGAAGCGCGGGTGACAGTTCAGTGGGAAGTGAGTCAGCGCGTCCCCTCGGCCAATCTCGTCTTCGACCAGGTCTTCGCCGATGGCACCACAACCTCTGTCGAGTTGCCGCGCCTGTACCTGTGGATTCCTTCGGCGGGCGAGGGGCCGGTGGCCCCCGTCTACCGCGAAGGCGAGGAGGCGGTGACGCTGCGCCTGCGCGTGGTGGACGTGGTGGCGGGCACGGTCTACGCCGAGGAGACTCTGCAACTGCCGATCAGCGAGCCGGTGGCAGGGGACACACAGGAGCCGGGCCGTGCGCCGACCACTGAGCCACAGCCGCAGCCGGAGCCGGCCTCGCCGACCGGCGGCGTCAACATCTTCACGGCCACGCCCAACACCGTCGCGCCGGGCCAGCCGGTGACGCTCACCTGGGATGTGAGCGGGGCGCGCGGTGTGCGTATCGAGGCGGCTGTCCCCCAGATGACAGCCGTGCAGACGGTGGTGGATACCCAGGCGTCCAGCGGCTCGGCGGTGGTGAGCGTGCCCGGCTACGCCGCCTACAGCGCCACCTACACGCTGCGCACGCACGACGGGTCAGCGGTGGCGACGGCCATCGTGCAGATTAGCTGCCCTTACACGTTCTTCTTTGGGCAAGGTGACGGCTGCCCGACGGGGCGCGCAGGGCAGGTCGGCGCGTCGTACCGGGCCTTTGAGGGCGGGCACATGATCTGGCGGGCGGACACCAACGAGATCTACGTGCACTTCAGCGACGGCACGGCGTCCATCTTCCTGGAGCAGGACTACGCCAACCTGCCCGACGCGGTGATCGAAGGCGCGCCGCCGCTCAACCGTCAGGCACCGGACAGCGGTTTTGGCAAGGTGTGGGCCAACGCGCCGGGCGTGCGCGACAAGCTGGGCTGGGCGCTCGATGATGAGCAGGGCTACATGGCCACCGCGCAGCGTGTCGCGCCGACACGGGTGCCGCGCCCGCAGTACGCCTTCTACATCACGCTGCCGGGCGGTGAGGTGATCGGCTCCGGCTACGGGGCCTGGCGGATCGTCGCCGGCGGCTGAGCCGCCGCGCAGGGATAAACACCCAGGGCGCCGCGCGGCGCCCTGGTTTTGTTCTCCGTGACCGCTCAGAACGCTACCATCTGCCCATGCTGCCAATCCTTGTCACAGCGCCAGAGACCGTGAAGCTTGTGTATTGGGTGCCAGAGTCGTATGCGCCGCCCTGGATCAGGCCATCCGCCATCGATCCTGTTGAGCTGCCTCCATAGTACACATCATAGGTGAGGCCGGTTGTGAGTTCTGGTGAAGAGAAGACGATGGACTCGTAGTCCTTGGCGGGCGAGAAGGTGAAAAGCTCATCGCCTGCGCTGGTCTGAATGTGAACCAGGGTACCGGCCCGCAGCGTCCCGTTGAAGTTCAGGAGCACTGAGTTCTGGGTGGAGAAGTCGCTAGGCCCTTGGGCCATGCCAGAACTGCCCACTGCCACGAGAACGCCGCCCGAGATGGTGAACGCACGATCGTAATCCAGCGCGCTGTTCATTCTATCAGTAGGGCCATTGACGATCACCACGCCGCCCGTCATCTCAATCGCGCCGTTCACGTCTATCCCGTCACCCGCAGCATCAATCACCACAAGGCCGCCGTGAATGGTGAGGAGCTGATCGCCCTCAGCAGCGAAAGCATCCTGACCGGGCAGGGTGCCCTGGCCCGGCGCGCCGCCTTGACCCGGCATACGGCCTCCGCCCGCCCCACCTTGGCCCGGCCCGGCCATCAAGCCGGAGCCATCGTTACCCCCCGCCACGTTCACGCCATCGTCGCTGGACACGATGCGGACATCCCCGCCGTTGATGGTGATGACGGCGCTCTCCAGCCCTTCATACGACCTGGTGATATTGATGTTGCCCCCGTTGATTTCCAGGGTGGCGTCCGCGTGTATCGCGTCATCTCCCGCGGCGATGGTGAAGACACCCCCGTTGATCACGATCCTGTCGTTGGAATGGATGGCGTCATCGGCAGAGTCAATCGTGAAGGTTCCGCCGTCAAGGGTGACGCTGACCCCGGCCTTGATCGCCTTCGCGGAGGTGTCCGCGCCAATACTGCTGCTGCTACCCCCGCCAGACACTAGGGTGAACTCTCCACCGCTGACCGAGAGGGCTGACTCAGCCTGAAGCGCATCGCCTCCCGACGTGATATAGAAGGTGCCGGCCTCAATCGTGATGGTACCCTGGGTGGCATCTTCGGCGTTGTCCGCTTTCAGGCCATCCCCGCCGGCGTTCACGGTGATCGCTCCGCCCTTGACGACGATATAGTCCTTGCCGCGCAGTCCATCATCTACTGCGCTGACCGTGATCGTGCCGCCCGTAATCATCAAGCCGTCTTTGCTGGCGATGCCATCGTTGTAGGCCGCCTCGACGATCAGCGCGCCGCTGCCAGCGATGGTCAGATCGCTCTTGCTGAAGATCGCCGCGTTTGGCTCATCCTCCGTCGCGTCCTCGAACACGTAGGTTGCCCCGTCTGCCACGCGATTCTCAGTGTTGTCCTGCAGGACGATGACCGCCTCCTGCGCTTTGGCGACATAGATGGGAGCACCTGTCGAATTGCGGATGTCAACCCCATTCAGGACAAGGGTGACCGTTCCATCCTCTTTTGTGTCTACGACTACCTGCCCATCGGCCAGAGAACCGCTGATGTCATAGGTGCCCGCCGAGACGATTGTCACCTTGCTGCCGTCCACTGCAACACCCTCTCCGTCTGCGATGGCGGAGCTTCCATCCAGCACAATGCGGGTGACTTCCGAGTCTTCCTGAACATAATCCTGGGGGCCAGCCTGACTCTGGCTGTCTGCCGGCTGCACGACAGCGGAAATTGCCCGCTGCGGATTCTCTCCATAGGCGGCGAGCATGGACGATACAAGCACAATTACCAGCACTGCGGCCATTCTACGTTTGCTCATCGCTCTCTCCTTAGGATGCTCTGGATTTGGCGAGTCTCTCACGTTGCCTGGTGATTGAGCGGCTCGCCTGCAATTACGATAGGGTTAGGATGCCCCCCCACTATCTGTCCGCAGACTTGCGGCGCGGGCCGATACTCCTGCGCCCGGCAACGCTCCGAGTAGTGCGGAATCTGGCGTCTGAACAGGGGGGGCATCGCCCGACACTCGCCAGACGATCCCAAGGATAGTCGAAAGATGTGCAGAAGATGTTCAGGCCGACTTAGAAGTGGCTGAGATGATAGGGAGAGTGTGTGGGCGTGGTGCGTGCGCCCCCAGGCTATGGGCAGGGAACGCGCCCCTTGAGCGGAGGGCGGTGGGTGCGGCTTGTCATGAAGTGCGCTGGCTCAGGGAGTCAGTGCGGGGCGCTGGCGCGCTCGTCGAGCGGCTGCGCCGGCCCGCCCAGCTCCGGCGGCAACGTGACCACGCGGGCGAGCGCCTGCTCAATCGCTTCGATGGTGGGCGGCTTGACGATGTAATCGTTCGCGCCGGCCTTGAGCGCGGCGGAGATGGTCTCCGGGCCGTCGCTGGCCGAGACGATCACCACCGGGACGGTGGCGGTGGTCGGGTCGCGGCGCAGGAAGCGCAGCACTTCCAGCCCATTGAGACCCGGCATATTGAGGTCCATGAAGATCACGTCGGGGATGACCTGGTTGAGCTGCTGAATGGCCATGCGCGGGCCATAGGCGATGACGACCGTGTGCCCCAGCACCCCGATCTGCGCGGCCAGGCTTTGCGCCATCTGGCGGTCATCTTCGACGATCAACACGTTGTACAACATGAGTCACCCCTCGACTGGCCCGCCAGCGACGCGCCCTCACCTATGGACAGTGTAGCATAGGCAATACGTTTATGCCCTACTCACACTTCATTTTGCCGTGAATCTTCTATGAATTCTGGTCCGGGTGAGCCGGGCGGGGGTGGGGTTCGGCGCAGCGCCACGCGACGACGGCCCTGCGTCACGGAGTCAGCGCGCGTCCGCGCGCCCACAGCCGGGTATCCCTGCGCGGAAAAACGCGGTAGACTTGTGGGCAAAGGGAAAGCGGCCAAGGGGGAACGGACTGTGAAGCCCTGGTTAGTCGTTGAAGACGATGACGACATCCGCAACTACGTCAAGGTGCTGTTCATGGCCTGGGGCCATGCCGCCATCGAATTCCGCGACGGCAAGCAGACCTTCGCCTGGCTCGACAAGGTTGAAGGGGGCAGTCACAGCGGGGAGCTGCCAGAGCTGGCTCTGCTGGACATCCGCATGCCGGGGCCGCGTGGCAACGAGATCGCCCGGCGCATGCGCTCCATCGCCCATTTTCACCGCATCCCCATCGTCCTGATGACCGCGTTCAGCCTGAGCAACGACGAGCGCCAGGCTATTCTCAAGCACGACGGCGTGGACACCATCATCAACAAGCCACTGCCCGACCTGACCGAACTGAAAGCCATGCTCGACCGGCTGGCCGAGATCAAACGAGCCGGCGATGGCGCGGCCCCCTTGTCGCCGCCTGCACCGCCGGCCAACTGATCGCGCTGGCAGCGCCAACACCGCCCGCAGAAGGAGAGGACTGCCGCATGTCTCGCAACACTCCGCCCGACGATCCGGCGCACCCTGTCGCCGACATGGTCCAGTCCGTTGATGCGCTCGGCGCCAACACCGGGCGGCTCTTTGGCCGCCTGTATAGCACGCTGCGCCGCCAGCAGCACGGGCAGGACTCGGCGCAGCACCAGTCGCTCCAGCGCGTTAGAGAGCTTGAAAGGCTGCACGCCGATCAGCAGACGAGCATCGCCCAGCTCAGCGGCGTGCTGGCGGTGATCAGCGAGGGCGTGATCATGCAGGACAACGAGGGGCGCATCGTGCTGATGAACCAGGCCGCCCACGACCTGCTCGGCTCGATCCGCGCCTTCTGGGACAGCGAGCTGGGGCGCATGTTCGCCGACGCGCGCGACCGGATTCCGTTGGAAGGCGAGATCACGCTGGGTGAGCCGCAGCGCGTGGAGGTGAACAATCGCATCCTCGGCGCGCAGATCGCCGTGGTCGCCGACGAGCAGGGCCAGCGGCTGGGCACTGTCCTCATGCTGCGCGATGTGACGCGCGACGCCATCGCCGACCGGCTCAAGGATCAGTTCGTCACCCACATGAGCCACGAGCTGCGCACGCCGCTGACAGCGATCAAGGGCATGAGCGACGTGCTGCTGGCCATGCCTGACGACCGCCCGCCCAACCGCAAGTTCCTGGAAGCGATCAGCCGCAACGCCGCCGTCCTCGACCGCATGATCGTCGAGCTGCTGGATATTTCGGAGATCGGCGCGGGCAGCTTCGCCGTCCGCGAGCAGGAGATTGACCTGCCGGCGCTGGTCATCAACGTCATCCTGGGGCTGCGCCCGCGCATCGAAAAGGCCGGGCTACGGCTGGCGTTTTCGACCATGGGGGCCAGCCGCCTGACGATCACCGGCGACGAGCGTCGCCTGCAATGGGCCGTCGGCCATCTAATAGACAACAGCATCAAGTACACCGAGCCGGATGGCGAAATCTACGTGCAGGTCGGGCGCATCCGCGAGGACAGCGCGCTGATCGAAGTGTCCGACACGGGCGTGGGCATCTCGCCCTACGACCTGCCGCACATCTTCGAGCGTTTCTACCGGGGCGAGGCGCATACGCCCAACGGCAAGATGCTCGATCCGCGCGGGCTGGGCCAGGGCCTCTTCGTGGCGCGGGCGGTGGCCGAGGCGCATGGCGGCTATCTGAGCGTGGCCAGCGCGCTCGGCGAAGGCAGCACCTTCACGCTGGCCCTGCCGCTAGAGCGCGTGGCGCAGCCGGCAACCCCCCTGCCGGCCATGCCCGCCGCCCCGCAGGGCCAGGACAACGGGGAGGTGCCGGAAGAGCCGCCGCTCAATTCCGCCGACACGACCCAGCCAGGTCAGCACTCACACCCGGACGATCACCCGTCCTGAGGCGCGCCCTGATCCGGCGAAAAGAGGTCGCCGCATAGGTCCTGCCCTGGGGCACCAGAGCGGAAACAAGCATCCAGTCCGGCCTGGCTCAGACCCCCATCCCTGGCCCTGCCCCCACGAGGGGGGAAGGGAGCAGAGCGCCGACCCTAAGCCCCGGGTGCATGCAAAACCTGTCAGGCGGTAGGGGCGCAGCAGAGCAGCGCCCTGGCTTACCTCACCCCCGCCCGGCGAGTCGCTGTCAGCCTTTGCACGCCCCCTAAGCCCTTCCCTCCCGGCGGGGAGGGGTTTTTTGGGGGGAGGGACAGCAAGCAACTACCGGCGGACTTCCACCAGCCTGTACCGGGGTTGTCCTGTGCCCTCAGCGCGGCCTGCCGCGCCCAGTCTCGGCCAGGTGCGGCGCGTCGCCCCGCGCGGCTCGCAACGCCGCCTCGTACAGAGCGACGTACTGCCTCACCGGGTGCTCCCAGCTCAGATCGAGGCGCATGGCCCGCTCCTGCATCCGCTCGAAGGCCGCCCGCCGGTTGCGATAGGTGTCAATGGCCCAGTGCAGCGTCAGGCGCACGGCGTCTGGCTCCTCGAACAGGAAGACGAAGCCCGTCCCGTGATCCGCCGGGCCGCCGTCGTAATTCTGCACGGTGTCGGCCAGCCCCCCCGTCTCGCGCACGACCGGCAGCGCGCCATAACGCATGGCCAGCATCTGCGTCAGGCCGCACGGCTCGTAGCGACTGGGCACCAGCACCAGATCGGACGAAGCATAGAGGCGCTGGGCCAGGTCGGGCTGATAGCCGAGGACGACGCGCATCTTCCAGCCGAAGTCCCATTCCAGGCGCTGCACATCCCGCTCGATCTCCGGCTTGCCCGACCCGATGATCACCAGTTGGGCGTCGCTTTCGGCCAGCAGGCGGCGCAGCCCCGGCACAGCGAAGTCCATCCCCTTCTGCTCGACCAGCCGCGTGACAATGCCGATCAGGGGCACGTCCGGCTGCTGCGGCAGCCCCAACTCCGCCTGGAAGGCGGCCTTGTTCCTGGGGCGCTCGACCCGGAAGTTGCTGGCGTCGAAGGGATGGCGCAGGGCGGGGTCGGTCATCGGATTGGCGCGATCCGTGTCCAGGCCGTTGAGGATGCCGGTGAAGTCGCCGTCGCGCACCCAGACCAGCCCCTCCAGCCCCTCGCCAAAGCGCGCGTAATGCAGCTCCATAGCATGGCGCGGGCTGACCGTGTTGATCTTATGGGCGTAGGCGATGCCGATGCCGAGCAGGTTGTCCGTCTTGTCCTGATAAATCAGGTGCGGGTGCTGGCGGCCTGGTATGCCCGCCTCCCACAGATAGCCGCCCGCCTCCCAGCCCTGATAGCCCATGTTGTGGACGGTCAGCACGCTGGCCATATCCGCCCAGCCGGGCGCGCCCCGCGATTCGTGCAGCAGAAAGGGCACCAGCGCCGTGTGCCAGTCATGAACGTGCAGCACGTCCGGGAACCAGCGCGCCTCGCCCGCACGCCCCTGTCCCAACTCCCAGGCCGCGCCCATCGCCGCCTGAGAGAAGAACACGAAGCGCTTGCGATCCCAGTTGAGGTCGGTATAGATATAGTCTCCGCCGCTGAAGAACGGCCAGCTTTCCAGAAAATAGACCGGGATGCCGTCCTGTTCGGTGGTATGCAGATGCACGTCCGCCGTGCCCACCCGCCGGTGGAAAGGGAAGCTGAACAGGTAGCGCAGCCGGTCGTCAAAGCGCCCCCTGACCGGCCCGTAGAGCGGCATGAGCACGCGCGCGTCTATCCCGTGCTGACGCAGCGCGCGCGGCAGGCTGCCCGCCACATCGCCCAGCCCGCCTGTCTTGGCGAACGGACTCATCTCCGCAGATACGAACAACACGCGCATGGCACGATTCTCCTCGTCGCCGGCCCTCCGCGTCCACACCCGGCGTGCGGCGGGGTGCAACCGACTGCATTATAGCGGCTTTCGCACCCAGCCAAAAAACGCCTCGTGACAGACAATCAGGTATACTTCGCGCCCACGTAGTGTGCAAGGGAGAGACAATCATGCCCCACAATACCACAAACCGCCCAGAGGTGGGCCGCCCCCATGTGCCCGGCTATGGTATTCCCAGCGAGGTTGAAGGCACCCTGCCCTGGGACTACGTGGTCGAGCGCATGACCCAGGCGCGCAACTATTGGCTGGCGACGGCCCAACTGGATGGCGTGCCGCACGCCGTGCCAGTATGGGGCGTGTGGGTGGCGGGGACGCTCTATTTCGGCGGCGGGCCGCAGACTCGCTGGTCGCGCAACCTGGCGGCCAACCCGCGCGTCGTGGTTCATCTGGACGACAGCGAGAAGGCCGTCATCCTGGAAGGCACCGTCACGCGCATCGCTGACCCCGATGATCCGCTCGTCGCGCGGCTGGACGATGCCTACGAGGCCAAGTACGCCATGCGGCACGGCATACCGTTCTGGGTGCTGCGCCCGCACAAAGCCTTCGCCTGGACGCGCTTCCCGGACGATGCAACCCGCTGGACGTTCGAGTAGAGCGGAGCTATCAGCCATCAGCCGTCAGCTTTCAGCCACGCAGCCTGGCAGTCTTGGCAGTCTTGGCTGACTGCTGACGGCTATTCGCTGAAAGCTACTCGCTGCACCACCAGCGGAAGTCAATATCCGGGAAGAGCCGATCCTTCTCCCAAAGCTCCGCCGCCAGCGCGCCGTCTGGCTGGCCGCGCTCGACGCTGCCGGCCAGCGCCAGGAAGCGCTCGACATGCTGGCTGAAGCGCTGCACCGCGTACTGGCGCGCCTGCCCGGTGGTCACCAGGAAGGGCCAGTCGGAGCTTTCGAGCAGCACCAGCTCGCGCGCCGCCTGGTTGAGCACGCCGCGCAGCAGGTCGTCGTCGTAGCGGTCGCGGTACCGGTCGGCCAGGCGCTGCATCTGCCGCTCGGCGTCGTGGATCGGCGCCCACATCCAGTGCGTCTCGCTGTTGTCCCAGGTGAAGTGCGTGCCGCCCGCGCCCCAACTGCCTTCCGGCAGGTGGATCACGCGCTGCGGCGGGTGCTGCTCCACGTACTCCGACGCCGTGACCAGGTCCACCTTTGGGTTATCGGCCAGCAGGCGCAGCACCTGCTTGAGCCAGTCCACGCCCTCAAACCACCAGTGCCCGAACAGCTCAGTGTCATAGTTGGAGGCGATGATGCCGTAACCCTCGCCGTGCTCCCACTGCGCCTGCAGGATGCGCTCGACCAGCGCGGCGAAGTCCTGGGCGTGCAGGCGCACCTTGTGCTCCGCCCAGTCCGGGTGGTAGAAGTCCTTGTCGCCCAGGTCCACCTTCGCCCCGGTGACGCGCCAGTATTGCAGGCCGCTCACGCCGTCTTTGCGGTGAAACTCACGGTAATCGAAGTCGCCGGGGTAACCCCACTGCGCCGACCAGACGCGCTGCCCGGTCTCGTTGTTGCGCCCGATGACGGCCACGCCGCTGTGCTGGTCGGCGTGCGGGCCGGCGGTTGTGTCGCTGACGTAATAGGCGCGGAAGGTCGTCAGCGGCTCGCCGGGCACCGGCGCGGCGGACATGGGCACCAGGTAGCGCCGCTTGATCTCGCCATACGGCCCGATAGCCTCCCCCGCCGCCACGCCAACCGGCGCGCCGCCGGTGATCAGGTGCGTCTCGCTGAAGAAGAGCCTGATCCCCTGCTCGGCGACGAAATGCTCGATGCCGGGCCGGATCGTGCCATCTTCTTCATAATAGGCCGGGCGGTAGGCGCATTCCGGCAGCCAGATGCCGCGCGGCGCACGCTTGAAGAAGCGCTGGTAGCTCCGCGCGCCCGTCCTGAGCTGGCCGCGAATGGCCGTGTCGGTGCCCAGCAGCGGCAGATAGCCGTGCGTGGCCGCGCTGGTGGTGATCTCGATATAACCTTCGTCCTGCAGGCGCTTGAACGCGCCGATCAGGTCGCGGTTGTAGCGCCGGTCGAGGGAGTCCTTGACGCGCTCGTAGTAGCGCTGATAGAAGCCAGCCAGGTACTCCAGGTGCTTGTGCCCCACCCACCACGGTTTCTCGTGCGGGAGTTCCACGCGCTCGCTCTCAGCAGACGCGGCCAGCGCCGCCGCAACCGCCCCGCGATCCACCGGCGGCAGATCGCCCTCTTCCGCTTCTTCGCGGGGGACGGGGCGCGGCGCTTCGTCGCCGCGAAAACGCAGCACGTCCTGCTTGGCCCGCGCGATCTTGTCCTCCAGGTACTCGTCGAGGTGAGCCAGCACATCGGCGTCGGCGAGCTGCTCGGCCAACACCGGCGTGATGCCGATCGTGATCTTGTAGCGCACGCCCTCGTCGCGCAGGTCGTAGAGCGCGTCCAGCAAGGGGATGTACGTCTCGGACGCGGCCTCGTGAATCCACTCCTCGCCGTGCGGCCAGCGCCCGGCCAGCCGCGCATACGGCAGGTGACTGTGCAGCACGAACGTGAACGCCCCTATGGCACCCATCTCCCGTCCTTTCAGCGTAAGAAGCCCTCAGCGGCCAGCGAGCGGTCACCTGCCCAGGCAGGGGGTCTCTGAGCAGTCGCGCTTCCCCATGACCATTGTAACGGTAAGCGCCGGGTTCTCACAAGCGCCGCCCGGCAATGGGCACGCGCAGGGGTCGGCAGCGCCGAGCGGGGGTGAGGTCAACCAGGGCGCAGCGGTCCAGCAGAGCGCAACGCAGCCGGGAGGTGAGGTCAGGCTCTGCTCACCGAGATTTGATGCGATTGCCCTGACACCGGTACTGTATCCTTTGCGGTTGAAACTCGTCACCCAGGCATGGCCCCCATCCCCCGGCTCTTCTCCCAGCAAAGCCAGGGGAAGGGGTGAGCGGCTTGCGTCCCCCCTCTGGCTTCGCTGGAGGGGGAATTGAGGGGGGAGGCGCTCACCGAGCAGTCATGACCTCCCCTGGCAATAGGTTGTTCGTTGACCCAGGACACTGAGCCAGCATACCTGGCACCGCACCAAAATCCGGCTGACACGCCCCAAACGTGACAGATTGCTCGTTACTATGGGCCATCTGCTGCGTATAATGGTATAGGCTTTACTCCGGCGCGGAGCCAGGAGGTCTCATGAGCAAGGAGCAGCACCTGATGAGTATTTCCACGGAAAACACGGCAATTGCCGTCCACAATATCACCAAGCAGTATGGCGATTTCACCGCTGTAAATGACCTGTCGTTTGACGTGCAGCGCGGCGAGATCTTCGCCATGCTTGGCCCTAATGGTGCCGGCAAGACGACCACCATCCGCATGATCCTGGACATTCTCAAGCCGGACAGCGGGCGCATTGAGGTGCTCGGCGCGCCGATCAATGACGCGACCAAAGAGCGCATCGGCTACATGCCCGAAGAACGCGGCCTGTATCGTAATGTCCCCGTGCTCGACGTGCTGGTCTACCTGGGCCAGCTCAAGGGCATGGCGCGCACCGACGCTCGCCAGCGCGCCCTGGCGCTGCTGGAGCACGCCGACCTGACCGCTAATGTCAAGAGCAAGGTCAGCGAGCTGAGCAAGGGTATGCAGCAGAAGGTGCAGGTCATCGCCACCGTGCTGCACCGCCCCGACCTGGTCATCATTGACGAGCCGTTCTCCGGGCTGGACCCGGTCAACACGCAGCTGATCAAAGACCTGCTCTACGAGATGAACCGCGAAGGCGTGACCATCGTCATGTCCACCCACCAGATGCACCAGATCGAGGAAATGGCCGACCGCCTGCTGATGATCGATCATGGTCGGCGCGTGCTCTACGGCGACGTGCACGATGTGCGCCAGCGCTTCGCCAAGAACGCCGTCATCGTCGAGGGCGAAGGCGACTGGGCCGCGCTGCCCGGCGTCGAGCGAGTTGAGCAGGGCGAGAACGGGCGCGGCGTGGTCCTGCACCTGGCTGCTGGCGTGACGCCAGACGCCGTCATGGAAGCGCTGGCCGTCGGCGCTGCCTATCACATCCGCCGCTTCGAGCTGGCTGTGCCCAGCCTGAATGAGATCTTCATCGAAGTGGCCGGGACGGGGCGCGCCAACGGCGCGAGCGGAGGCTGACGCCATGATCTCATCCAAAGTCTGGCTCGTGCTGCGCCGCGAATACACCTACAACTTCCGGCGACCGAGCTTTCTGTTCACGGCCTTCGGCGTGCCGCTAATCTCGCTCATCGCTATGTTTCTGATCTTCCAGTTCTCCGTCGCGCGCGAGACCAAGCTGGACAAGTTCCAGCGCGTCAGCTATATAGACCGGGCGCTGATCATTGACCCGGCGGGGCCGAACCCGGCTGACTATACGCCAGTGACCGATCCTGACCTGGCCGCGCCCGCCGCCGGAAGCCAGCCGGATGTGCTGCCCGCCGTGTTCGACGCGCTAGAAGCGTACGCCAGCGAGCAGCTTCAGGCCGGAGAGCTGGACGCCTATTTCGTCATCCCGGAGCACTACGTCCTCTCCGGGCAGGTCACTCTCGTCGCGCAGCGCAGCATCCCAGAGGCCCTGCGCGACGGCATCGAGGACTTCCTGACCGCCCAGATCGCCTATCGCGCGCCAGAGACGTTGCCGGTGCCGGTCGAGCGCCTGGCCGATGTCGAATTCACCCTGCGCGACCTGGACAGCGGCGAGGAGCTGAGCGAGGCGGCCCTGGTGGGTCGGCTGCTGCTGCCCTTCATCTTCGTCATGATCTACTTCATGGCGACCAGCACCACCGCCCAGTTCCTGATGAGCGGCGTGGTGGAGGAGAAGGAAAATCGCCTGATGGAGATTCTGGCGACCAGCCTGCGCCCGGCAGAATTGCTGGTGGGCAAGCTGCTGGGGCTGGGCGCTCTGGCGCTGACCCAGGTCGTGCTGTGGGCGATGGGCGGCCTGCTGATCGCGCAGATCAACGAGAGTGCGCGCGCCTTCCTGGGGGGCACGAAGTTCGAGACCTCCCATCTCATCCTGATCGGCGTGCTGTTCGTGATCAACTTCCTGATCTTCGCCGCAGCCATGCTGGGCATCGGCGCGGCGGTGACCGCCGAAGCCGAAAGCCGCCAGATCGCCGGGTTCTTCACCTTCCTGGCCGTGCTGCCGATCATGTTTTCGGTAGCGTTCTTCACCAATCCAAACGGGCCGCTGCCGCTCTTCTTCTCGTTCTTCCCGCTGACAGCAGCCGTCGGGCTGACCATGCGCCTCGGCGTGAGCACGCTGCCCAGTTGGCAGATCTGGCTGAGCCTGGCCATTCAGGTCATCACAGCGTTGTTCATCGTCTGGCTGGCGGTCAAGGTCTTCCGGCTGGGGATGCTCATGTACGGCAAATCGCTTACTCCGCGCACCCTGTGGGTTGCGCTGCGCGAGGGCCGCGTGACGCTGACCAGCGTGCCCGCCGAAGCGGGCGAAGCCGCCCGTGCGCCGCGCCGCAGAAAGGGGCTGTTCCGCTGATGACTCACTGGCTTGAAGTCTTCCGCTACGAAGTGCGCCAGCAGTTTCGCCGCAAGAGCTATCTGTTCATCACTTTCGGCGTCCCAATCCTGGCCCTGGTCATCTTCTTCGGCTACCAGGCCTACCGCGACCTGACCGCGGACGATGAGAAGGCCCCCGCGCCCATCACCGAAGTCAATGAGCAGCGCCAGTCCATCGGCTATGTGGACCAGACGCCGGACGGCCTGTTCCCGTCTCCGGCGAGCTATCCAGAGGTCGCCTGCGAGCCGTCGGCGAGCGAGATGGAAGCGCTCAACCCCGAACAGGCGCTGAGCCAGGCGCGCAGCCAGCTCGTCAAGCGCATCAGCTCGCCCTATTGCCTGCACACGGTGATCACGCCCTACCCCTCGCTGGACGAGGGCCAGGCCGCGCTGGAGGCGGGCGACATTGACGCGCTGTACGCCATCCCGCCGGACTACGTGGAAACCGGCGCTATCTCCGCCTATGTCAGCGTTTTCAGCATCGAAGCCCAGGGGACAGAGGGCCTGATGCGCGACTTCCTGCTGCGCAGCCTGCTGATCAACGTGGACGCGCCCGATTACGAGGCGCTCTATCTGCGGCTGCGCAACCCAGCCGTGATCAGCGAGAGTCGCCTGACGGAAGCTGGCGCCGCCGAGGAAACCCGTGAGTATCAGAATTTCCTGCTGGTCTACGCCTTCGGGCTGCTGCTGATGCTGAGCGTCTTCTGGGGCGGCGGCTACCTGATGCAGAGCGTCGTGCAGGAAAAAGAAACGCGCATCATCGAGATCATGCTCTCGTCGGTGCGGCCAAGCGCCCTGCTGCTGGGCAAGATTCTGGCGATGGGCCTGCTCTCCCTGCTGCAACTGGGGATGCTGGCCGGCACCTTTGTGATCATCGCGTCGCAGGCGGGCAACCTGGTCGAGTCGCTGGGCGATATCACCGTGGGCGCAGGGACGCTGGTCCTGCTTGTCGTGTACTTTGTGCTCGGCTTCCTGCTCTTCGGCAGCCTGATGGCCGGCATCGGCGCGCTGAGCACCTCCGTGCGCGACAGCCAGAACCTGGTGACCATCGTCACGCTGCCCGCCGCTATCCCATTCTTCTTCCTGACCATATTCGTCGAAGAGCCGAATGGCACACTGGCCGTCGCCCTGTCGCTCTTCCCAATCACCGGGGCGCTGTCTATGGTCATGCGCATCGCCATCATTGACGTGCCGCTCATCCAGCTTGTCCTGTCGCTGGTGCTGCAAGTGCTGGGCATCGCCTTCGCCATCTGGCTGGCCGGGCGGCTCTTCCGCGTCAACACGCTGCTGATGGGCAATATGCCCAAACTGCGCGACCTGCCCCGCCTGGTGCGCGGCTGAGCGGCGACCTCACCGGGAACAAAGAACGCGGGCCTGGCATATCACCAGGCCCGCGCCGTGTTTTGTGCGATAGCGACCGCGCTCACGTATGCGGCACAAGCGTCCGCTTGACCTTGTTGAGCCAGGCCAGCGACATCTGGTTCCGCCGGAAGAACAGGAACACCGTCCCGAAGAAGAACAGCGCATAGCCCGCGCCCGCCAGCGCGTCTATCACCCAGTGATGCCCCAGGTAAAACGTCGAGAAGGCGACGCCCAGCGGCAGCAGGATGACCGGCAGCGCCCGCCGCCCCCACGTGGCGAGCGCCACCAGGGCGATATAGGTCGGGTAGGCCGTGTGCAGCGACGGCATGGCTGCCACCGGGTTCGGCCCGGCGCTGACGACTTCCGCCGGCACCACGAAGTGATCGAGCGTGATCGGCGTGTGCAGCAGGTAGCCGTGATGAGTCGCCCACCAGGGCGGCGCAGCCGGAAAGACGAGATAGGTCGCAAACCCGGCATACGACAGCGCCACCAGCCCCAGCGCAAACGCCCAGTATTCACCCGGCCCGCGCCGCCACAGCAGCGCCGCCATCACCAGCGGACTCATGAAATGCGACAGGTAGAGCGTGTTGGTCAGCGTGTCCAGCAGCGGCGTGATCGGCAGGTCCCACAGGTTCTGCTGGAGCCAGTAGCTGGGCAGCGTCCCGCCGAACAGCGCGCGCTCCCAGGCGATCAGGTCGGTGATGTGGATGTCGGCGCGGGTCAGGTCGTCGGCGAAATTGCGCAGCGTGTCGTATGAGTAGATGAGCACGATGAACGGCGCGAAATCAATGGCGAACGCGCGCACCCTGGCGTTCATCACCGCCAGAAGCACTAGCACGATCAGAAAGACTTCGGTGGACGGATAAAGAACATCCGCCGCCACCAGCGTGAGCACAGCGACGGCGAAAGCGAAAATCTGCGCCGTGAGCATGTGCTCCTTCACATAAGCTCGGATGATGGTAAACATGATGCTACTCGCCTCAGCGATCCTTCCGCTTGGGCTACGGGTCCCTAATAAAGACAATTAGGGACGTAATAGCCCCTACGATTAGTCGTATTCTATACCAACCCCGCTCGCGTGCCAAGTGGGAACATGGTCAGGGGGCGTGCCAGGGTTGACGGCGACGCGCTGCTTGACCTCACCCCCAGCCGCGCTATGCTCGGCTTGCCCGGCGGCGAGGTGCGTCAGCGCCGAGCGGGGGTGAGGTCAGCCCGCCCCACCCCAGCGCTTTCTGATGCGGGTGACTCTGGGCAACAAACCCTGCTGCGTTTGCCAATCTCGCTCAATCAATATAAAATTCTCTTAACTTAGGTTAAATAAGATTTACCATCTACGACTCAGAGCGCCAGATGTGCGTGCCCCCCAGAGAGGAAGTTCATCATGCTCTCACTGCCGCTGCCGGTCGTGCCGCTTATCTTGCTGGCATTGTTGTACGGCTTTCTCAATGGCCGAAGCTATGCGGCAAACATTGTCGCCCCTTTGATCTCCACGCACGCGCTGAATTATCGGCGGGCGCTGTGGCTGGCTGCGCTGGCTGCGCTGGTGGGGCCGTTCCTCTACGGCGTCGCGGTGGCCGAGACGGTCGGGCGCGGCCTGATCGCCATCCAGGCGATCACGCTGCCCGTCGTCTACGCAGCTCTTCTGGCCGCCAACTTTTGGAACACGGTGGCCCAGCGGCTAGGGTTTCCAACGAGCACCTCGCACTCCCTGGCTGGCGGGCTGATCGGAGCAGCGTGGATTGGCTACGGACGCCACGCTGTTCTCATGGGCGGGCTGATCAAGATCGTGCTGGCCCTCTTGCTCTCGCCGGTGCTCAGCCTGCTCGTGGGCTTCGCCACGGCCAGGGCGATCTACGGGCTGGCCTGGGCATTTCACGCCCCGCCCCGCATCAACCGTTGGTTCCAGCGCGGGCAGTTGCCCGTCGCCGTGGCCCTGGGCCTGGCGCACAGCAGCAACGACGCCCAGAAGACGATGGGCCTGATTGTGCTGGGCCTTGTGGCCACAGACAGCCTCGACCGGTTCTATGTGCCGTTCTGGGTGATCGCGCTGAGCGCCCTGGTCTTCGCTGCTGGCTCACTGTTCGGCAGCCAGCGGACTATCCGCACAGTGGGGGGCAAGTTCTATCATATTCGGCCCATTCACGGCTTCAGCGCGCAGGCGGCTTCGACCGTGATCACGCTGGGGGCTGGGCTGCTGGGCGGGCCGGTGAGCACCTCGCACGTGGTCAGCTCCGCCCTCGTCGGGGCGGGCAGCGCCGATCGCGTCCAGATGATCCGCTGGAATGTGGCCGAGCGCATCGTGTTCTCCTGGTTTGTCACCGTCCCGGTGGTGGCTTTCATCGCGGTGATGCTCTACGAGACCTGGCAGGTGATGATTCGCTAGGGCGCTGCGCCAGCACGCCTCGTCAGCCTGCGAGCCGCACTGTCGTCAGGTGCACGATCCCGTCCCGCGCCCAGGGCCGTTCGCCGCGCACGCCCAGCCGTTCCCCGCGCGCCGGGTCGAACCAGCCAGCATTGATCGCCACCTCGCCCGGCGGCAGATCGTCCGGCAGCAGCACGCGCACATCCGAAACCCAGCGCGCCCCATCCCGCCAGGCGCTCGTGGCAATGGCCGGGTAGCCGTCGAACTGGGCCAGCGGCACCGCGGTCTGCGGGTCGGCGACATGCACGAACAGCGCATAGTCCGCCGGCAGCGCGCGCTCCGCCGCCCAGAACAGGCGCACGTCAAGGGCGCGCGGATCGTCGCGCAGAGTCAGCGCGTACCCTTCCAGGCGTAGCCCACCGTCGAGCGTCACGTGTAGCGCCGCTGGCTCTTCTGCCAGGGGAGTCCAGGTGGGCCTGCCGAGCGCCGCGCTGAGGCAGGCGGACGGCTCCGTCCGCGCGCATGCCCCGCCCCACACGTCGTGCCCGGCCAGGCATTCGAGCGCGAAGGGGTACGGATCACAGCCGTCGAGCGTCTCGAAGCGCAGCGTGTGCATGCCCACCTCAGTCCACAGCGGCAGGCTGAGCGTCCCTTCGCCGACGACGCCCCCGCCGATCAGCGCCCCGTCCAGGCGCACCGCGATCCGGCGCGGCGAGCCATAGGCGCGCACGGGGATGCTCAGCTCGGCGTAGGGCTGCGCCGCGACAAAATACCATTCGCCCGCCTCGCCCAGCAGCGACCAGGGCGTGCCGTCCAGCGCCACCGCCCCCGCCCAATCCGCGCCCGCCGCCCACAGCGGTGACTGCGGCAACACCTCTTCGCGCGGCACGACGAAAGAGGCGATCCATTCGTCCTCGTACTCCGCCGCGCCCAGGATCGCCCGCAGCCGGAAGACCACTGCCGCCGCGTCGGCGATGAAACGCTTGTGGACGATCACGCGGTCGGCGCCCGCGCGAGAGAACAGCGGAATCACCTCAGTGGCAGGCAGCGCCGGCAATGCGCCCTCTTCCTCGCCGAGCGCCGCCCGCTCCAGCAGAGCCAGCAGCGCCGGGTTCTGCGGTGTGCGGCGCAGCGCGTGCCCGGCGATGAGCGGCCTGCCGTGAGCCGTCTGGGCGTACAGCCCGATCTTGGCGACCAGCGGATTGCTCACCGGCACGTCGAGCACGGCGCGCACGCCCGGCGCTTCGGCCAGCGCCGCGTAATAAGCGGGCAGGCTCGCGCTGTCGGTGGGGAATGGGGCGAAGACCTGGTACTCGACCAGCACGGCAGCGCCCAGCCCAATAGCCAGCGCTGCGCGCCAGGCCGGGCGGCGCAGCCATCCCAGAACGACGCTCGCGCCCACGCTCACCAGCGCGCTGATCGCCAGGCCCGTCAGCAGGTTGAAGCGGCCCGGCGCGCGCGTCGCATCCAGCAGGGGCAGGTCCTGGGCAACGATCCAGGGAAGTGTAACATAAGTTCTGAAGGACTCGAATTCAACGGTCAGCGGGGTGTCGCGCCACTTCAGCAGCGGCCCCAGCGACAGCAGCGCCGCGCCCGCCGCCGCCAGAAGCCAGGGCCGCGCTGCAGGTCGCCGCAGCACGGCAGCCGCGCTCAGCACAAGCGCGACCAAGCCCACGTAAGCCGTCCCCTCTGCCGAATTGGTGCCGAGCACCTCGCGCGCGTAATCCGGCGCGAGTCCCCAGTCGCCCAGCCAGCCAAACGGTGACGGGCTGACAAAAGACAGCGCGTCGGCGCTGTAGGTCACGCGGCCCGTCTCGGCTATGCCGCGCATTTCCGCGCGACCCGCCTCCGTGAGCAGCGGGCCATAGAACGGGATCAGCAGCAGCACGCCCAGCCCGACCATCGCCGCCGCGCGCAGCCAGGGCTGCGCGCTGGCCGGTTGGCCCTGCCGCCAGATGCGACCTCGCCCGGCGAGCAGCGCGCCCAGGCCCAACAGCACGATCAACGGGGCGAGCAGATAGACGGGATGCGAGATGTGGACCAGCGCGCTCAGCGCCAGCCACAGCGCGCCCCAGCCGACCGTCCGCCAGCCGTCAGCGCCGCGCAGGACGCGCCACAGGCACCCGGCGAAAAGCGCCAGCGGCCACAGCGTGACGATCCCCAGGTGTCCGACGCTCAGGTGCCCCTGGGCAGCCGGGCAGGCCAGGAAGACCAGCCCGCCCAGCAGCGCCGCCGGGCGGTTCCCATCGCTCAGCAGCAGGCCGAGCCAGCAGGCCGCCAGGCCGTTGAGCGCCAGCGTGACGATGAGCAGGACGTTGAACGCTGTCAAGGGGGGAATCGCCAGGGACAGCAGCGCCCCCGGCAGCACTTGCAGCGGGTGCGCCCACTGCACCCAGCTCATGAAGCCGTCCGGGTAGGTCAGCAAACGCTGATCGAAGGGGTTGATGCCGTCGAGCAGGGCCTCGCGCGCCCACCAGATGTGGCGCGTCACTTCCAGCGTGTCGCCGTGAGGCAGCCCGGCAGCGCGGCTGCCCAGGTGCCGGGCCAGCGGCCAGGTGACGATGATCGCCGCCAGCAGGTACGCGGCCAGAGGCAGCGCCACCCCGATTGCCAGCCGCCGCGCGTGCCCTCTGCTCGCCACGTTCATCACCCTTTCGCCGCGTTGCCCAGTGCCTTCTCAGCGGCCCCAGTATATCACAGCGGCAGGCAGCAGACTCCACTGTGTTCCCGCCGGCACTGTATCCTTTGCGGTTGAAACTCGTCACACGGGCACACGCCACTTCAACCGAATTCGGCACACTACCCCTGCGCGGGTGCGTGCAAAATCCGTCAGGCGGTAGGGGCGCTGCTCTGCTGCGCCCCCGCTCGGCGCTGACGTGCCTCACCGCTCCCTCTCCGCCCGGCGAGTCGCTGTCAACCGTTGCGCGCGCCCCGCCGCGAATGACCTTTGACTTTTGCCTGTGCGTTTCGTACAATCAGTGCGCTTCAGACGCCAAGTTACGCCGGACGGACGATCGCGGGATGGCGCCATGCCGTCCCGCTGGTATGTCTCGTCTGGATAAACGAGCAGCGGCTCATTTTAGGAGGCTTGATCTGCATGAAAGACTATACCACTGACCTGCTGAGGAATATCGCCCTGATAGGCCATCAAAGCGCCGGCAAGACCAGCCTGGCCGAGAGCCTGCTGTTCGCCACCGGCGCGATCACTCGCCTGGGAAAGATTGAAGAGGGCAACACCGTCGCTGACTCCGATGAAGACGAGCAGGCGCGCGGCCTGTCCATTTACAGCGCGCTGATGGCCATCGAATACGGCGGGCACAAAATCAACGTCCTGGACGCCCCCGGCTATGTAGACTTCATGGGCGAGGCGAAGAATGCCGTGCGCGTGGCCGATACAGCGGTGGTCGTGGTGGACGCCGTGTCCGGCCCAGAGGTGGGCACCGAGCTGGCGTTCGGGTATGCAGAGGAATTCAATCTCCCGATTGTCGTCGTCATCAACAAGCTGGATCGTGAGAACGCCAACTTCGCCAACGTGCTGAGCGCGCTGGGCACGCGCTTCCCGGACTATCGCTTCGTGCCGGTGATGTTGCCCATCGGCACGCAGGCGGAGTTCGCTGGCGTGGTGAACCTGCTGACGCAGAAAGCGCACCTCGGCGCGGGCAAAGACACCGCCGCCCCGCCCGCCGAGATGGCCGGCACCATCGAAGAAGCGCGGCTGGCGCTGATCGAAGCCGCCGCCGAGTCCGACGACGCGCTGATGGAGAAGTACTTCGAGACCGAGACGCTCGCCGACGACGAGATTAGCGCGGGCCTGCGCGCCGCGCTGCGCGACGGCAAGCACAGCCTGGTGCCGGTCTTCGTCACCAGCGCCACGCACAACATCGGCGCGCTGCCGCTGCTGGACGCGCTGATCGCCTACGCTCCGTCGCCCGCCCAGCGCCTGGTTGAGCTGGTGACCGACAATGGCGTTGAGGTCCTGCCCGGCCCGCACTCGGACCAGGGGCCGACGGTGGCCTTTGTCTTCCACAGCCACACGGACAAGTACGGCACGCTATCGTACTTCCGGCTGTTCAGCGGGACGATCAAGGGCAACGATGCGCTGCAAAACGTGACGCGCGGCCATGAAGAGCGCATGGGCAGCCTGATGACCATGCGCGGCCTGACGCAGATTCCGCTGGAAGTCATCCATGCCGGCGACATCGCGGTAGTGGCCAAGCTGCGCGAAACCTACACCGGCCACACCCTGGCCAGCAAGGGCTTCGGCAAGCAGGTGGCGCCGGCCCATTTCCCGATGCCCATCTACGCTGTGGCGCTGCACCCGCGCACGCAGAGCGACAGCGCCAAGATGAACGAAGTGCTCAACACCATGACCAATGCCGATCCCACCCTCAAGTGGCGTTTCGACGGCGCGATCAAGCAGGCCGTGCTGGAAGGCATGGGCGGCACGCACCTCGACGTGGCCATCAAGCGCGCCGAGCGCATGGGCGTGGGCCTGGACACCAGCGTGCCCAAAGTGCCATACCAGGAAACCGTCACCAAGTCCGCCACTTCCGTCTACCGCCACAAGAAGCAGACCGGCGGCGCGGGCCAGTTCGCCGAGGTGCACCTGCGCGTCGAGCCGCTGCCCAGCCCTGCCAGCGGTGACGAAGAAGTGCCGGAGTTCGAGTTCGACAACGAGATCTTCGGCGGGGCCATCAGCGCGGCCTTCGTCGGCTCGACGGAGAAGGGCGTGCGCCAGGTGCTCGACGAGGGCGTCATCGCCGGTTACCCGGTCAAGTACGTCAAGGCCGTCGTCTATGATGGCAAGATGCACCCGGTGGACTCTAAGGACATCGCCTTCCAGATCGCCGGGCGCGGCGCGTTCCGCGAAGCGTTCGAGCAGGCCGGCCCCGTGCTGCTGGAGCCGATCATGCTGGTCAAGGTGACCGTGCCCGAAGAGAGCATGGGCGACATCATGGGCGACATGAACACCCGGCGCGGACGTGTCCTGGGCATGGAGAACGAAGCCGGGCGCAGCATCGTCACCGCCGAGGTGCCGCTGGCCGAGATTCAGCGTTACAGCAACGACGTGCGCTCAATGACCGCGGGGCGCGGCGTGTTCACGATGGACTTCCTGCGCTACGAGCGCGTCCCGGCGCACCTGCAGGCGGAGATCGTCGCCCAGGCGCAGAAGGAAAAGGAAGAGGCCTCGTAGCCCGGTCTGCGGGCTGCCTCTGACAGATGACAAGGCGGGGTCGCGGCAGTGCGGCCCCGCTCTTTTTTGCGGCGGCAGCCGGAATGGGGAAACAGACCGCGACCAACCCCGCGGAGACGCCTTGCGCTGCGGGTCCACGAACAACCTGTCGCCAGGGGAAGTTCGGGAATGCTCGCTGAACGCCTCACCCCCTAAATCCTCCTCTCCAGCCAAGCTAGAGAGGGGGACTTTGACCGCTTGAGGGGACGTTTTCCCCCTCCCCGGCCTGGCCGGGGAGGGGCGTTCCGCCCGTACCGCGCACCCAGAAGCCTCAAGTTGATACACATGGGGCAGCGGCAATGCGCCGCTGCGAGCCACACCCCCCACTCTCTCTCTGCAAATGGAAGGAGGGGTCATGCTGCGATTATGTCCCCTCTCCGCGTGTAGAGAGGGGATTTAGGGGAGGTAAACCCACAGATCAGAACCTCCCCCAGGGTCTTTCAGCGGGCGAACGTCAGGATCAGCGCGGCGGCGACCATCGCGAGCGCCAGCAGGAGCGCCACAACCGCCAGCAGTCGCCGCGTCACCCGGAGGCGCAGCGCGTCCGGCATGGGGCCGGGCGGCCTGACCGGTTGCGCGGAAGCTGCCAACGCGATTCGCTCGACAGAGGGCTGCTCTGGCTGGCTGTGACTGTACAGTGCCCGGTTGAGCGCCCCGCTGAACGACGCCGCCGAGCGGTAGCGCGCCGACGGGCGCTTGGCCAGCGCCTTGTCCAGCACGGCAGTCACGCCGGGCGGCAGGGCGGGATTCGCCGCGCGCGGATCGGGGACCGGCCCGGTGAGATGCTGGCGCATCACCGCCAGCGGCGTGCTGCCCTGGAATGGCAGCGTGCCCGTCAGCATCTCGTAGACGACCACTCCAAGCGTGTACAGATCGGAGGTAGGGGTTAGCTCTTCGCCCCGGCACTGCTCCGGCGAAGCGTAGGCAACCGTGCCAGTGAAGCCCGGCGCTTCCTCTGCCCCGGCACTGTCGCCCGGCTGGGCGATGCCGAAGTCGGACAGATAGGCGTCGCCGCCCGCGTCGAACAGGATATTCTGCGGCTTGATGTCGCGGTGAATGACGCCGCGCGCGTGGGCGTAGTCAAGCGCCCCGGCCACCTGGGTGAGGATGGCGGCGACTTCTCCCGGCTCCAGCGGGCCGCGCGCGATCCGTTCGGCCAGCGTCCCGCCGTGAATGAGCTTCATCACCAGGTACAGCTTGCCGCTGCTCTCGCCGTAATCGTAGACGGGCAGGATGTGCGGGTGACGCAGGCGCGAAGTCATCTGCGCCTCGCGCAGGAAACGCTGGCGCTGCGCGGCGCGGTCGGTGGAGCGCAGCGCCAGCACCTTGATGGCGAGCGCCGCCTGGCCATCGCCGGGCAACCGCGCCAGGTAGACTCCGGCCATGCCGCCGGTTCCCAGGCGATCTACCAGCTCGTATGGCCCAACGGCTCCCCCGATCAGATCGTCGTTCATCACCATACGCCGGTTTGTGCTCACTCCCCCTTCCCCAGTCTAGCACAGCCAGCGACGGCAGACGGTAAAGACGCTGCTAGGGTTTGTTACGAAATTGCACAGATTGGCTTAAACCGGCTAACCGCCACCCAGGCGGCTGCGCAGGCCGAGCAGTTTCTTCATCAGTTTCTGGCGTGTGTTGGGATTCTTGACGTGCTCCAGCCCCGCCTCATAAGTGGCCGCGGCCTTCATGACTTGGCCGCTGCGCAACTGCAGGTCGGCGATGGCCAGCACGGTCTGGCCATAATTCTCCTCGTCGCCCAGCTCGTTGAAGATGGCCGCCGCCTCGCGGTAGTTGGTGATCGCCTGCTCGCTGTTGCCCTGCCCGGCGTAGACGCGGGCCATGTTGCCCAACACCTGGGCGGTGCGATGCGTATCGTCCATCCGGACGAAGACGGCGTGGGCCTGCGTCATCTGTTCCAGCGCGGCGTCGTGCTGGCCCAGCGAGTGCAGAGTCAGCCCCAGGTTGACCTGCATCTCGGCGACCATGTCGGCGACGTCGTTTTCCTCGTACTGGGCCGCAGCCGCGCGAAAAGTCTCGGCGGCCAGCTCGTAGTCGCCGCGCAGGTACTCGGCGACGCCCTGGTCTTTCAGCTCCTCAGCGGTCGGCATGTGGCAATCTCTCCTCGCGCCATGCGCATCATCTGCTCGACTGCGTCCTTTGTACACGCATTCGCCGACTCGTGCCAGCGCGAGAGTGTTACAGACTCACGGAAAAGGACTCCGGGCCGCAGAGGCGCAGAGAAGAACAAGGGAAGCATTGAAGGAAGGGCGACAAGCTGCCGCACCCTCAGGGGTATGCAGGGCGCGAGGCTCTTCATCCGAATCTTTTCTTTTCTCTGCGCCCTCTGCGCCCCTGCGGTGAGCTTTTCCTCACTGGCGCACAGTGATCGCCCCCACTGCGGCGTACTCCGCCCCGTCCGATGTGCGCAGGATCGCCCCATCCCACCACGTGTACAGCTTGACACCCACTGTGTACTCGCCGGGCGGCAGGTGGGCGGGCAGGCGAAGGCTGTGCACGTCGAAGACGATCTCGCCGGGTGCCCAGGCGGAGGTCGGGCGGCCCCCTCCGGCGGGGAAGCCGTCATGCTGCGCGCGCAGCGCGCCCGCCGCGTCGAGCAGGAAGACGGACACGGTGTAGTCGCTGGGCGGGGGTTCGGTGGCGCTCCACCACAGCAGCGCCTGGACTGTCTCGCCGGGGCGAGCGGTCTCCGGCAGGACGGCGCGCCGCAGGGCGACAGAGCCATACTCGGCGGGCGGCGTGCCGAAGGAGTCCGCCCGGTCGTAGCGGTAGGCGTAGATCGGGTTGCCGTGATGCTCGTAGGCCAGCGTCCCCGTGCGGACGAAGCCCGCCGCCACCAGCGCGTCGAGCACGTCGTGCTTCTTGGCTTCGTCGCCCCAGTAAGCCAGCCACAGCCCATCCGTCCCGGCCAGGATGCGCTGTAG
The DNA here is from genome assembly GCA_023382715.1 of Anaerolineae bacterium. Lineage (GTDB taxonomy): Bacteria > Chloroflexota > Anaerolineae > Aggregatilineales > Aggregatilineaceae > UBA2029. The sequence goes on along the minus strand of JAHDWP010000007.1, from coordinate 80,139 downwards.
GCGCGGGATGAAGTCGCCCCGATACCGCTTGCGCAGGTCGTAGAGCGACACGGCCAGGTCTTCGCCCTCGGCTTCGGACGGCAGCAGGTTGACGACGCGCCCCACGTCAACGGGCAGCTCCAGCGTCAGGTGATACCACAGCGCGGCGTGCGCGCCCTCTACGTCCAGCAGCACCGGCTCACCGCCGGGGTACGCCGCGCCGATGTCGGCGGCCATCTCGCGCCAGGGCGGCTTGTCGAAGTACGAGCTGGTCGTCAGCAGGCCGTTGGTCAGGATCAGCGCCGCCAGGAATACGGCCCCAAAGCGCTCGAACGCCGTCAGGCCCACGCCCACCAGCAGGGCAATCGCCGGCAGGATCACCGAGACGTTGCGGTCGGTGAGCAGCGGGTAGCGCGTGTGCAGCGCCCAGGTGATCAGCAGCGGCACGGCGAACCACAGCACCGCCAGCAGCGCGCCCGACAGCCGCCGGTCGCGCGGAACGCGCCCCAGCGACCCCGGCAGGCGCTCCGCCAGCGGCCCCCAGGCCCCCACGACCATCAGCAGGGCATAGAGCGCCACCGGCTTGCCGAAGGACTCCGTCGCCAGGTACTCGATCGTGTGGCGGTCGAAGGGCATCCCGTGAATATTGAGCACTTCGCTGTCCACCGGCGTGCCGACAAACTGGTGGACGACAATGAGCAGCCAGGGGGCGAAGGCCAGCGCGATCAGCCCGTTGAGCGCCAGGAAGTGCCGCCGCGCCGACCGCTCGCGCAGGGTCAGCCCGGCGTGGGCGAAGATGGCCAGGTTGACCATGTAGCAGTAATAGTGCAGGTACAGCCCCACCACCGACCAGGCCACAAACCCCAGCGCATTCCCCCCGCGCTGGCGGCGCCGCCAGCGCACGTAATAGAGCGCGCTGGCGATCATGACCAGGAAGATCATCGGGTAGTCGCGCACTTCCTGGGTCAGCACCACGTGCTTGTCCATCAGCGCGAAGGCCAGCGCCGCGCCGGCGCCCGCTGCCGGGTTGAACAGCGCCCGGCCCAGCGCATAGATCAGCGCGATGCTGGCGATGGAGAACAGGACGGTGATCCAGCGCAGCGCCAGCACGCTCTCCCCGGCCAGCAGGCCCCAGCCACGCAGCAGCAGCGAATAGACCGGGCCGTGATGGTCGGCGACCATCGTCAGGGTCAGGTCGCGCGGGGTGTCGCCGCGCGCCAGCCAGATAGACCAGCCTTCGTCACCCCACATGCCCTGGGCGTTGAGGTCGTGAATGCGCAAATAGGCGGCGAGCAGCAGCACGGCCAGCATCGCCGGCCCGATCCAGCGTGCGCGTGAGGAAGGTGGAGGAGCAGTCATGGGGCGCGATTGTACCGCGTTCGGGGGCGGCCAGAAACAGCGTGCCGCGCAGCGCTCACAGCGTGATGTCGAGGATTGCCTCGGCGATGCCGCGCAGACGATTGCCTTCCATCGCGGCCAGCTTCATCACCAGGTCGAGATACGGCTGGTTGGTGGGCGCGCTGACGAAACGGCGCATTTCCTCCGGCAGATCGGCCAGCCGCCGCAGGTCCTCTTGCAGCGCCAGGAATTGGCCGATGCGGTTGCTGCTCTCCAGGAAGTACGACAGCGGGACGTGACAGGCCGAGGCCAGGGACGCCAGCACCGGCAGCGGGATCGCGCGCTGACCCAGCTCGTAAGCGGTGACGCTGCTGGCGGCGATGCCCGCTTCGGCGGCCAGCGCTTCGGTGGTCAGGCTACGCTCCTCGCGCGCCGAGCGCAGCAAGGCGCCGATCAGCCGGTCGCGCAGGGCCAGGTATTCGCTGCGATCCACTGTTGGGCGGCGCTCCTGCTCCAGCGCGTCGTCCGAGGCCAGGAAATGGCTGACCGGCACGCCCAGCCGGTAGGCGAGCAGCTCCAGCTCTGGCAGGCTGGGCATCGCCCGGCCCAGCTCCCAGGCTTCGAGCGTTTCCGGCGTCACACCTGTGCACTGAGCGCACGCTTCCAGGCCCAACGCCGCCGCCTGGCGCGCGTCGCGGATGAGCACGCCGAGGATGCGCGCGCGCAGCAGGTAGAGTTCCTCGAAGTTGGTCGCTTCTTCGTCAGTCAAGGGCTTTGGGCGCGCGCGGGCCGCGAGATCGTTGGCGCTCATCGTGCATACCTCCCCGTGCGGCGGACAGTTGCCGCCATTATACGGCCTCGTCAACCCACGCGCAAAGCGGCTCGCGGCGAGGGAACGCGGCCTGCCCGGAGCGGAAGACATTGCACCGCAGAGGCGCAGAGGACACAGAGAAAACCATCTGAGGAGAACGGGGGACTATGCCGTTCGCCGCGCTCTCTGTGCCTCTGCGGTGAGACTCTGCCCCCAAGTCCACATGCGCCCGGCGCGTGACAATCACCAGGATTCGTGCATAATCTTGGGGAACAACGCCGCAGGCCGGCGTGTGCTACGAGGGGGTGATCTCATGCTGCACAGACTCACCGTGCTGCTGGTGCTGGCGATGATCGTCACGGGCATGGCGGGAGCGCCCGCCCGCGCCCAACAGGAAGCCACTGCCTTCACGCTGCCGGGGCTGGACGACGACGTGACCATCCACTGGGACGCGCTGGGCGTGCCACACATCTACGCCACCACGCTCCACGACCTGGTGATGGCTCAGGGCTACGTCCACGCCGCCGATCGCTGGTGGCAGATGGAGTGGTTCCGCGCCCAGGGGAGCGGGCGGCTGTCGGAGATCGGCGGGTCGTCGCTGGTGGAGACAGATAGCTACCTGCGCACGCTGGGCCTGGCCCGCAACGCGCAGAACGACCTCGACCACCTGCCAGACGACGTGCTGAGCCTGCTGCAAGCCTACGCGGACGGCGTGAACGCCTGGCTGGCGGGCAAAGCCCCCGGCGACGCGGCCATCGAGTACACGGTCGCCAACCAACTGCGCGAGGGCCTGGGCGCGCCGCCCGTGACGGCCATCGAGCCATGGACGCCGCTCAACAGCGCCACCTGGTTGCAGATGATGGCCCTCGGCCTGGGCGCGAACATGGACGTGGAACTGCTGCGCCTGCGCCTGGTCAACGAGTTCGGCGAAGATGCGTTGGAGACGCTCGCCCCCAGCTACGACTACGCCCATCAGCCGCTCATTCTTGAGCCGGGCTGGACGCCCACGCCCGTCACGGCGCATCGGGCAGAACCACTCCCCGCGCTGGCAACGCTGCCGGGCCTGGAGACCGTCGCCGCCCTGCGCGATGTGGGCCTGGGGTCGAACAACTGGGTCGTCAGCGGGGCGCGCACGGCCAGCGGATTGCCGCTGCTGGCCAACGACCCGCACCTGCCCATCCTTATGCCCTCCATCTGGTACGAGGTGGGGCTGCACTGCGTCGAGATCAGCGACGCCTGCCCCTTCGACGTGAGCGGGTTCAGCTTCGCCGGCGTGCCCTTCATCGTCATCGGCCACAACCGTGACATCGCCTGGGGCGTGACCAACGTCGGCACCGACGTGCAGGACCTCTACCTGCTCGAACTGAACCCCGCCAACCCGCGCCAGTACCGTTACGAGGGCGAATGGCTGGCCATGGAGGTGATCACCGAGACGATCCGCCCGTTCGACGCCGATCCGGTCACGCTGGAAGTAGCACTAACGCGCTTCGGGCCGGTTGTCACGGAGGTGATCGGCGCCGATCAGCCGGTGGCCCTGCGCTGGGCAGCCGCCGACCCCAGTCGCAACTTCAGCGCGCTGCTGACCATCAACGCCGCGCGCAACTGGGACGAGTTCCAGCAAGGCGTGAGCTACTTCGACCTGGCGGCGCAGAACTTCGTCTACGCGGACGTGGAGGGCAACATCGGCTACATCACCTCCGGGCGCATCCCCCTGCGCGCCGAGGGGCACGACGGCTCGCGGCCCATGCCGGGCACCTCCGCCGCTTACGAGTGGCGGGGCTATGTAGACCCGCTCGACAACCCGCGCCTGTTCAACCCCACCGCCGGCACCATCGTCACCGCCAACAACGCCGTTGCCGCGCCGGAGGATTTCCCGTTCACCATCGCCTCGGAATGGTCGTATGGCTACCGCGCGGCGCGCATCGAAACGCTGCTGCAAGCGCAGAACGCGCACACGCTGGACTCGCTGGCAGCCATTCAGTTCGACAGCTATAGCTCAGCGGCGGCGCTGACCGTTCCCTGGCTGGCCGCGCTCGACCTGGGCGACGCCCGTCTGGAGCAAGCCGTCGCCTGGCTGGGCGAATGGGACTTGCAGAACGACGCTGACAGCCCCCATGCGGCGCTGTTCAACGCCTTCTGGGATCGCTTCGTGCCGCTGGTCTTCGACGAGGTACCGTTCTGGGAGGAATCCTTCACCATCTACCGGCTCTCGCTCATTCTGGACGATCTGGCGAGTCCGGTGTGGACTAACGCGGAGACGGGCCAGAGCGATCCGGCGGCGCTGGGCGCGGGGGCGTTGGGCGAGGCGCTGGACTTCATGGAGGGCACCTACGGGGCTGACTGGACGGCGTGGCAGTGGGGCGATCTGCACGTCGCGCGCTTCCAGGCCGCGCCGATTGGCCAGCTTCCAGAGGGGCTTGATCCGCGCCTGGATCAGGCGCTGCCCGTGCTGCGCGCCGTCTTCAACCGCGAGACCCCGGCCAGTGGCGGCCCGGAGATCGTCAACGCGACGGGCTGGCGTGTCGGGTCGGGCGATTTCTCGCTGACCAGCCTGCCCAGTATGCGCATGATCCTCGACCTGAGCGACTGGGACAACTCACGGATGGTGCACACTACCGGTCAGAGCGGCAGCCCGCAGAGCGAACACTATGCCGACATGATCGCGCTGTGGTCGAGCGGGCAGTACCACGCGCACCACTTCAGCGCGGAAGCGGTCCGCGCCCACGCGGTCGGGACGTGGCTGCTGACGCCCCGTGAGTAGCCAGGTGCGCAGCGCCCGCCGGCGCCAGACTTCCGAAGTTTCCAAAACTTCGGAAGTCTCTCCCTGGCTCCCACCCGGCGACTAAAACTCGCACAGGCACCAGCGTGGCCCATTTCGCGCTATACTGGAACAAACGCTGACCATGAAGGGGGTGTCATGGCCGACGCATACACGCGCGAGGAGCAACGCCTGCTGCTGGCGCTGGCCCGCGAGACGCTGGCGCGAGTCACCGCCGGGGAAGAGCCGCCCAATGTAGACCTGGACGCGCTGCCGCCCGCCCTGGCCCAGGAACGCGCCTGCTTCATCACCCTGCGCCGCCGCGAAGATGGCACGCTGCGCGGCTGCACGGGGACGCTGGTCGCCCGCCGCCCGCTGGCCGAAGAAGTGGTGAGCATGACCATGCAGACCGCCTTCTACGACCCGCGCTTCACGCCCGTCCAGGTCTCTGAAGTGCCCGGCCTGCACCTGGAAATCAGCGTGCTCACGCCTTCGCAGCCGCTCGACTTCGCCGACCCGGACGACCTGTTGCGCCGGCTGCGCCCCGGCGTGGATGGCGTCACGCTGCGCCTGGAGCACCGCCGGGCGACCTTCCTGCCCCAGGTGTGGGAGAACTACCCCGACCCGCGCCTGTTCCTGACGCTGCTGGCGCAGAAGATGGGCGCCGCCCCGGACGCCTGGCGCGACCCGCGCCTGCAGGTGGAGACGTACCAGGCGATCATCATCGAAGAAGATGAGGCCGGCGACGAGTTCCCACACTGATTGCCCGCCTTTTGGCTGACGACTGGCCCATGATCGGCGCGGGCGGCTTTGCGCTCGCGCGCCGCTCTGCTACAATCCCCGCGTTGTCCCACCCCATGTCCACCGTGGAGAATGCTATGCGTACCACGCTGATCCTGCTGGGCGTGCTCGTCGTCGGGCTATTCCTGGCGGCGTGCGGCGACGAGCCGCCGCCCACTCAGATCTACATCGTCATCTCGCCGACGCCGGAAACGCCGGAGACGGAGACGCCCGCCGCCTCGCCAACGGTGGCCGCGACCGAGACGGCAGCCGTCACCCCGGCCCCCAGCGCGACGCCCGCGCCTTCGGCCAGCCCGTCGTCCGCGCTGCCTTCGCCCACGCCGCAGCCAGCGGGCTTCCCGACCAACGTCGCCGCCGAGGTGCAGATCGCTGAGCAGGTTTTCGAGCACGGGCGCATGTTCTGGATTCGCCACACCCGTCAGGTCTGGGTGATGGTCAACGTCCCGCAGGACAACGGCGCAGGCGGCGACTGGTTCTGCTACAACGACACCTTCGAGGAAGGCGAAGCCGAGATTGACGAGAGTCTCGTCCCGCCCGAAGGCACGTTCCAGCCCCGGCGCGGCTTCGGCAAGCTGTGGCGCACGCGCGACGACCTCAAGAACGCGCTCGGCTGGGCCATCACGCCGGAGTTCGAGCTGACCAGCAAGTACACCTACCTCGCTGGCGGCCATGTGCAGGGCGGGCAATACCTGCCCGGCCCCGGCGAGCATCGCCTGACCACGCTCTACCACGAGAGCATCTCCTTCTTCGAGGCGGACATTCGCGGCGACTGCCAGGGCGGAACCTGGCGCATGACCGCCGCGCCGTAGCGTTCCCCCTTCCGCAGCGATCTTCGCGCAGGCGGGCCGTCCAGGGTCCGCCTGCTGTTTTTCCCCGCTCACCGGGACATTCCCCCGCCAGCTTGCTGGGGTGCGTGCAAAACCTGTCAGGGGCCGTTCGAGAAGTCGCGCGTCTGCCTTTGCCCCCATCCCCGGCCCTTCCCCCCACGAGGGGGGAAGGGAGAAAAGCGCGCTCGCTGAGCTTCTCCCTCCTTGTGGGGGAGGGGTTTGGGGTGGAGGGAACAGCTTCTCGAACGGCCTCTCAGCGTTCTGCTGCGCCCACTTTCCCCCGCCGCTGGTTTGTATTAAGGTAGGGGAGCAGCGGGTTGTTGGTGATTGGTTCTTGGTGATTGGTAAGAACAGCCTCGTCTCACGGACACCCTGCCAACAACCAGCAACCAATAACCAATAACCAGAAACCAACAACCGTTTTCTTTTCAACGAGGTCTCTCATGCGCGAATGGCAGCTCAAGCCCGGCGACCCGCAGGCTCCCCGCATCGCGGCGGACGCCCGCGCCGGGCGCACCGATTACCACGATGACCAGGTCTGGGGGCTGCGCCTGGGCGGCCCCACCGAGCCGGCGCTCAGCCTGGAGACGCGCTACGGCGGGCGCGTGGGCCTGGCCCGCATCGTGCCCGTGTGGGGCATCGGCGGGCGCAAGGTCTACGAGGCGCAAGGGTACCACGCCCCGCCCGTGCTCACGGCCTTCGCCCCGGACCTGCTGCGCGTCCACGCCAGGCTGACCCTCACCCTGGCACTGACCGCCGAGTTCTGGGCGATGGAGTCGCAGGCAGTCGGTGGGCGCTTCACGGTGCGCAACAGCGGCGACCGGCCCCAAGCGCTGCGCCTCGACCTGACGGCCCAGGTCGCCCGCGAAGACAAGGCGCTGCCCATGCTCTTCCTGACGCTGGAAAGCGGCCTGGTCGCCTTGCAGATGGGCCGTCTGCCGTACCTGCAGCCGGTGCTGCTGCTGGAAGACGCGCGCGAGACGGGCGCAACCGCCCAGCTCAGCCGGGCGCAAACCGTCCCGCCGGGCGAAGCGGTAACCTTTCGCTGGGTGCTGGCTGCGCGCCCGCTGCGCGACGAAAGCCTGGCCCTGGCTCACCGCTGGCTGGCCGTCGAGGACTGGGACGCGCACCTGGCCGCCGTCCACGCCCGCGCCGAAGCTGCGCCCCAGGTGGAGACGGGACACGCGGACTGGGACCTGGCCCTCGCCTGGAGCCAGCAGCTTGCGCTGCGCGGCTTCCTGGCGGCGTCGGGGAGCCTGCCACATCCGTCCTTCGTCAGCACACGCAGGCCAGACCAGGGCTACGCCCTCAGCGGGGCGCACAGCGGCGGCTTCACCTCTTCCTGGGGCGGGCAGTCCGTCCCCGACGCGCTGACCATCGCCGGGACGGTGGCGCTGGCCGCGCCGGAGCTGGCCCAGGGCATGGTGCGCAACTTCCTGGCCGTGCAGCGCGACGACGGCTGGATTGACGCCCGGCCCGGCCTGGACGGGCAGCGGGCCAACGTCCTGGCCCCGCCGCTGCTGGCAACGCTGGCCCAGGCGGTCTACGAGTTCACCTGCGACCAGGCGTTCCTGGTGGAGTGCCTGGACGGCCTGCTGGCGTTCTTCGCGCGCTGGTTCGCCCCGGACGCAGATGCCGACGGCGACGGCGTCCCCGAATGGCAACACCCCGGCCAGGGCGCTTTCGTCGAGGGGCCGGCACTGGCGCGCGGCTCGCGCTGGGCGCAGGGCGTGGATCCCGCCACTGTCGAAGCGCCCGACCTGCTCGCCTACCTGATCCGCGAGGCGCGGGCGCTGCTCGACATCGGCGCGCTGCTGGATCGCCCGGACGTGGTCGAAGCGATCCCCCCGCGCCTGGACGCGCTTGTCGCCGCGCTGGAAGAGTTCTGGGACGAGGCGCGCGGCGTCTACACCTACCGCGACCGCGACGCCCACGCCTGCCCGTTCGGCGAGACGATCTTCAGCGGGCACGGCGAGTCCGTCCTGGCCGAGCGCATTGAGCCTGGTCAGCCGGGCCGCCTGATCCTGCGCGCGACCGGCGGGCTGGATCGCAAGCCCGCCCTCTCGTGCAGCGTCGAGGGCGAGGACGCCGCCGGAAACCCGGCACGCGAGGAAGTGCCCGGCGAGGCGTTCGACTGGTACCGGGGCGCGGGCACGGCCACCACGCGCACCGTCTGGCGGGCGGTGACCGGGCTGCGCTTCGCCGGGCTGAGCCGCGTCTTCAAGGTCGAGGCGCGCACAGCAGACCTGTCCGCCCACGACATCGCCCTGCTCATGCCGCTGTGGTCGGGGGCGCTGGACGAGGCGCGCACCGCCTGCCTGGTGACTCACCTGACCGACCCGGCGGCCTACTGGCGTCCGTTTGGCGCGCCCGGCTGCCCCGCCAACGCGCCGCAGCGCGATCCGGCGCTGCACGCTGGCTGCGCCGGCGTCTGGCCGGGTTGGAATGCGCGGCTGGGCCTGGCGCTGATCGAGAGCGGCTTCATGCAGGAGTCAGTTGAGTTATTCCGGCGTGTGCTGGCTGCGCAGACACGCAGCCTGGCCGAAGCGGGAGCTTTCCGCGCCCTCTACCACGCCGAGAGCGGTGACGGCCTGGGCGACAGCGACGTGCTGACGGGGGCTGTGTCGTGGGAATGGTTCGCCCGGCTGTTCGGGGCCTTCGCCCTGGATGCCCGACGCGCCGTGATCCTCAGCCCCTGCGCCTTCTCCGGCGAGACGATGACCTGGATGCAGCACGGTGTGCGCATCGCGCGCAGCGACGACGGCACCGCGATCGCTTTCCCCAGCGGACAAACGGTCACGCTGCCCGCCGACGCCGCCGCGCAGATCGTGCGCGATCCCGCCAGCGAAGTCAGTATCGCCCCGTCGCCTCTGTCCCCTCGCGACGATCTGCCGACCGCCGATCAAACTGCGGTACAATAGAGTCAGGAGAGCAGAGGAGCATAGGCAATGGCCGTCACAACGCAGCCCATCACCGTCGAGGAGTTCGAGCGCCTGGCCATCGAAGCCGAGAACGCCGACCGCCGGGTGGAATTTGTGGGGGGAGAGATCAGCGAGGTGGTGTCGAATAACTATTCATCCCTGGTGGCTAACCAGATCAGCTTCCTCATCCGTCTGTATCTGATGCAGCAGAATGTCGAGGGGTACGTCACCGGCGCGGACGGCGGCTACCAGGTCGGCGAGGAGCGCTACATCCCCGACGTGGCCTTCGTCGCCAAGGCGCGCCAGCCCCAGCCCTCGCACGAGACGTACAACCCGCTCGCCCCCGACCTGGCGGTGGAAGTCATCTCACCTTCCGACGATCTCAACGTGCTGCGGGTTAAGGTCGGCAACTATCTGGCGGCGGGGACGGTCGTGTGGGTCGTGCGCCCGGAGACCAAGAGCGTCGAAGTGTACGCCCCCGGCCAGCCCGTGCGCCGCGTGAGCGCGGACGGGGCGCTCGACGGCGGCGACGTGCTGCCCGGCCTGAGCCTGCCCGTCAAAGACTTCTTCCCCGATTGACACGACAACGGGGGCCGCGCGGCCCCCGTAGATTTCAATCTCCCCACCCCTGTCAATCCTGGCTGAAGGTGCGCAGCGTCTCCAGATAATACTCCGGGATGCCGATGTCGAAGCGGCGGCCCTGCACGACCACCCCCAGGAAGCCGTCCTCCTGGCGCAGCCGGTCCAGCGCCGAAGTGAGCTGGAACTCACCGCGCTCGCGGACGTTGTGCTGAATGTGCTCTTCCAGGTAGTCGAAAATCTGCGGCTTGATCACGTACTGCCCGAAGACAGTCAGGTATTCGTCTTCCGGCAGGCCAGGCATTCGCAGGCACTCGCGGGCGTAATCTATGGTCGGCTTCTCCGAGAACTCGGTGACGCTCAGCAGCTCGCCTTCTTCCAGCCAGATGCCAGTCGCCGTGCCGAAATTGGCGATCTGGTCTTCGGGCGTGCGGCGCAGGCCGAGCGCGCTCACCCCGCGCTGGTGAAATACGTCAATCACCTGCTGGGCGCACGAGCGATCCGTCTCGGAGCGGTAGAGGTGATCGCCGAGCATGAGCAGAAACGGCTCGCTATCTATCACTTCGCGCGCCATGTAGACGGCGTGACCCAGCCCTTGCTGGGTGTGCTGGACGATGAACTTGACGCGCTGGCCGATGTCCAGCAGGTGGCGCGAGTAGTCCTGGAAATGGCGCGGCAGCTTGTTGTAGTTCTCGATGGACACCTGCACCTTGAAGAACGTCTCGAACTCGCGCAGGTCATCCTGCTGGACGATGACGATCACTTCCTCGATGCCCGCCGCCAGCGCCTCCTCGACGACCAGCAGGATGGCCGGCTTGGCGATCCCGTCGCGATCCACGATGGGGAACAGCTCTTTCTTGGCCGCCTTAGACGCCGGGAAGAGGCGCGTGCCGAACCCGGCGGCGGGGATGAGCGCCTTGCGCACCTGCGGCCCTGGGGCCAGCGTCAGCTTGAGGCAGGGCATCTCCAGGTCGCGCTCCACAATGTCAATGATGGCTTGCTGATCGGCTTCGCTGCGGGCGATGAATTGGGCCGTGCCATCCCCCTGCGAACCCACACCCTTGCCGCCCCAGATGTGCGGCTTGAGCGGCTCGTAGTCCAGGACGCGGTGCAGCACAGGGGCCGTCAATTCCTCCGGGCAGGCGGGCGTCGCGTAGCGGTCGAAGAACTGCTGCGCCTCGACCATCAGCGCGCCAAGCTGCTCGCCGTCGCCCACCCGCAGCGCCTCCACCGCCTGGCCCACGATGCGCCGGTTGACCGGGCCGAGCAGCTTCTGCACGCCCGCCTCGGTCTCGTTGTCGGCGAAGGGGTACGAGCGGTTGAGCCGGGCCAGAATCTCCATCGTATCCTTCTGCGCCTGCAAGTCCACCAGCACGAAGTAGAGAGTTTGCCCGGCGCGCAGCTCCTCGGTGTCCAGGCGCTCGCCGTCGAAGGTCATCAGCACGGGGCGATTGCCGAATGCGCAGCCCTGGTCCATACGCCCGCAGCGCGACGGCGTGGTGATCTCGCCCTGGTAGGCGATCTCCATCTCGCCGCGCGTGGTCAGCTTGAGGTCGTAGACGCGGTTGAAAGCGCGCGCCGCCAGCACCGAGATAGCAGCGCTCGACGACAGCCCCTTCTTGACCGGCAGATCGGTCTGGTAGTTATCGAGAAGCAGGCCGCGCACGTGGTAATTGGTCAGCATCTGGTAGGCCACGCCGGCGATGTAGCTCCAGAAGCCGCCGCGCTGCGCTTCATCGAGCAGCGCCTTCGGCTCCATCGGAATCTCGTAGGGGCCGTGCCGGGTTCCATCGGGGGTCGTGCTGGTGAGAATCAGGGCGGTCGGGTGCGGCTCCACATTAGCGTAGATACCCTGGTTGGTGCCGGCGATCAGCGCGTAGCCCTTCTCGATGTCGGCGTTGATGCGCCGGTAGCCGCCCGCCCAGTCTGAGTGTTCGCCAAACAGGCAGATGCGCCCTGGAACGAAAATCTTCACGGATCAGGCTCCTCAATGGATGCGCGTTTCCGGTGGGTACAACCGGGCAATTGTACAGGATTCGCGGCGCGGCTTCCACAGATGCGAAGGTGAATTGCGGATTGCGGATTGCGAATTACGAAATGAAGCCCGCCCGTTTCGTCGTACCCCGCGAGAGCGCATTCCAATTCAAATTTCGCAATTCGCATTTCGCAAGCCGATCTATGGCTGGCCCCGCCGCAAGACCATCGCCGGCAGCGTGCGAATCTCCCGCAAACCCAGCAGCACGCCGGCGATGACGAACGTCACCGCGCCCACGCCCGCCAGTCCCAGCACACGCAGCCCGGTCAGCGCGACCCCGGCCTCGTGCCAGCCCAGCGCGCCAAACACTGCATCGGCCCCCAGCACCGCCGCGCCCATCACGATGGCTGCGACGACCGTCCGCGCGGCAGTCAGGGCCAGGTGACGACCGTCCACGCTGCCCCAGCGCCGCCGCAGAATGATCAGCAGCAGGGCCAGCTCGATCAGGAAAGTGGCCGAATAGCCGATGGCCAGCCCCCCCACCCCGGTCGCGCCGGCGAGCTGCTCGTTGAGCTGCGTCGCCCCGCCAGCCAGCACGCCCAGCGCCGCCTCATAGTCGCCCGCCGCATACGCCGTGCCCCACTCGCCGAATACCGCGCGGGTTGTGCCGTCGAAGTCGCTGACGAAGCCCAGATACAGCCCGCCCACGATCAGCACGTTGGCGACGGCGGCGATGACGGCGATCCACAGCGGCGTCACGGTGTCCTTGTCGGCGTAGAAGCTGCGCGCAACGACCTCGTGCAGGCTCTGGAAGATGAGGCCGAAGGCGAAGAATTGCAGCGCGCCATAGACCAGCGCGCTGTCCTCGGCGTCGAACGCGCCGCGCTCCAGCAGGCTGATCAGCGGCCTGCCGATCAGCACCAGCCCGACGGCGGCAGGGATGGTGGCGATGAGGATGAAGCGCAGCGCGCCGGACATCGCCCCGCGCTTGCGCGCGTCGTCACCGAGCGCGCTGAAGGCGGCCAGCGTGGGGAACACCACAAAGCCCATCGCGCTGCCGATCAGCGTCTCCGGGATATTCATCAGGCGATAGCCCCAGTCGAAGGCGCTGACCGCGCCGCTGCCCATGCGCGAGGCGATGTTGTTGAAGACCAGGGTGTTGAAAGCCACCACGCCCAGCCCGGCCACACGCGGGATCATCAGGGTGATCACACGGCGCAGCGCCGGATCGCGCCAGCCCAGGCGCGGCAGCCAGCGCATCCGGTAGCGCAGCAGGCCGGGCACCTGCACGCCCAGGTGCAGCAGCGAGCCAAGCACTGCGCCCCAGGCGATGCCGTACACCCCCAGCGGGCCGATCAGGAAGATCACCCCGAAGAGGATGCCCACGTCGAACAGAATCGGGGCCAGCGCAGGCAGCAGAAAATGGTTGTGGCTGTGCAGAATGCCCTGGAAGATGCCGCTGACGCTGAAGACGAGCGTGCTGATCAGCAGAATGCGCATCAGCGTCACCGTCTGCGCGACTTTGTCCGCAGCGAAGCCGGGCGCGACGACGTGCTCCACCAGCCAGGGCGCGAACAGAAAGCCGAGGGCGCTCAGCGCCAGCGTCACCACGAAGACGGTGTTGATCACCGCGCTGGCCAGTCGCCAGCCCGCCGCCCGCTCGTCGCGGGCCAGCAGGCCGCTGAAGATGGGGATGAAGGCGTAGGACAGCGCGCCGCCGCCGATGAGCAGCACGATCTGCTCCGGGATGCGGTTGGCCGTCACGAAGGCGTCCCACTCGTCGCCCACGCCGAACACGCTGGCGATGATGAAGGTCTGGGCCAGGCTGATCGCCTTGGCCGTGCCGAAGGCGATCATCAGGATGAGCGTGTTGCGCGCCATGCGCTGGGTGTCGGCGTGAGGAGTGCGGTCGGCCATAGTTACCTCGTGCGGTCAAGTCGGCGTGCCTGCGCGGACGGAGGCGTTCGCGTGCCATTCGGCGCAGGGGCGGGTTTCGAAACCCGCCCCTGTTCTTTGAAGCGCGCGAGCGTCACTGGCACGCAGCCGCCAGCTGCTCGCTGTCCCCCCTCACCCCAAGCCCCTCCCTCCTTGCGGGGGAAGGGTTTAAGGCCTGCGCCCTGCTCCCTTCCTTCCTCGTGGAGGAAGGGCCGGGGATGGGGGGCTGGGCCAGGCCAGACTGGATGCTCATTTCCGCCCTGGTGCGCTAGTGGCTCAGTGCCACCGTGAAAGTGCCCGCCTCGACCTGGTTCTTGGCTTCGAGCGCCGGGAAGAAGTTCCTGTTGAAGCGCAGCACCTGGTCGAACTTCTCCAGCGCCGCCTGCTGGTTGCCCTGGGCGGCGTAGACCATGCCTTCCCAGTAGTACGACTCCTCGACATAGGGCGTGTAGCGGGCCGTGTTCTGGGCGTGAGCCAGCACGTCGTTGTAGCGCCCGGTGTGGTAGTAGGCTTCGTACAGCCCGAACTGGTACCACAACATGCGCGGCGGCAGGCCCTGGCGCAGCGCCTCATCATAGGCGAAAGCGGCGTTCTCGTATTCGCCCAGCAGCGTGTAGGACGTGCCCATATTGAACCAGGCCCACTTATCGTCGCGATTCTTGGTGGCTTCGTCGCGCGCCTGGGCCAGCGCGGAGCGGTAGCCGTGCGCCGGGTCTACGTAATCGCCGAGCGCCCGGCGCAGCTCCATCTCGCGCGATGGCTCATAGACGACCATGAACACGCGGTTGAAATGGCGCCATTTGTCGTCGAAGACGCTGTACGGGCTGGGGCGGCCCTGGTCTTTGTTGCTGCCCAGGTAGCTGTCGAAGGTCAGGAAGTGCTGCTGGGTGTCGTCGTAGCCGATGAACAGCACATAATGGCCCAGCCAGCCTTCGCCCGCCGGCTGGATGCTCTCCTCCACCACCACCGGGAAGCCCGCCGCCAGCAGCCGCTTGAGCACGGTCAGCGTCCCCCCATAGCGGTAGAGCGCCTTGATCCCGGTGCGCTCGTTGACGAAGCGCACCATCTGCCAGGGGCTGACGTTCTTGTCCTCTGGATGGGGCTTCATCCAGTTGGCGGCGGTGGTCTGGCCATCCGTCCAGCCATAGTAGCTGAGGGCCATCGTCATGGTGGTCGGGCCGCAGTTGTTCCAGCCCTGCTTCTCATAACGAATGTTGCCCAGCTTGACCGTCGGCGGCAGCGGCATCTCCGTCGGCTGCACCTGCGGCGTGAAAGTGGGCAGCGCGGCCACCTGGGGAGCCTCGTAGACAGGCAGCGGCGTCGGCTCCTCGGTGGGCACCGCGCCGACTGGGATGCCGCCGGCGCTCTCGGTGGGCGTCGGGCTGGGGACGATCATCGGCGGAGTCTCTGGCAGCGCATCGCTGCCCGGATCGGTGAGGCCCGGCTCTTCGCCGCCCGGCTGGGGCGTGTCAGCTGCGCCCGGTTCTTCCTGGGTCAGCAGAAGCTGCTGCGCAGCATCGCTGTCGCTGGCCCCGCTGAGCGTGGGCAGCACCTCAAACGGCACCGTCGCCCGCAGCGATTCGAAAGGCGGGAACATGTCAATCAGGCGCTGCTGGTAGCGCGGCTCCAGCCCGCGAAAGAAGGGCGGGAAGGCGATGGCGAAGATGACCAGCGCAACCACGCCCAGGGCAAACATCACGCCCGCCATCGCCAGCAGCGCCTTGATCCACGTGGGTGGGCCGCCGCGCCGCCGCCGCGCGTGAGGACGCCGGCTGCGCGGGTGGTCGAGGGGGAAGTTCACCGAGCCAGGCACGTTGAGATGGTCGTAGTCATTCGGAACAGTGGACGAGAGGCGCGGCGTGTCACGCTTGGCCTTGTCGCCGGACTTTGGTGCTCCCATATATCAGGCACTCCTTTGCCCACCGGCACCAGACCGGGCGCATTCCGCGACACCGGGGCCGGCGTGCAATCTGGCCGCTGCGCAGGCCAGGGCTTCCATTACATCGCCGAAAGGCGCAGCTACAGACACTACCATTCCCTGTCGGGCGGGGCCGGCCAACTGACCCAGGGCACAGCCCCGCACGCCCGGCACTATAGCGCATTCGCCACAAGTCCGCCAGACCGGAGTTGGCGCGAGCGCGTGGCAGATTCGCTGAACCGCAGAGGAAAAGCTGTGGGGAAAGCCCGTGAAGCCGTCGCCCTTCTCCGCGCTCTCTGCGTCTCTGCGGGAACACTCCGCATCAGAAACGATGCGCTCCCACCGGGCCGGGCGGCAGTGCACGGCCTATCGCCGAGTATCGCACAGAGAGACACGGCTCGCAGCCCAATGCGCCCTACGCTTGGCGGGCGGTTGGCCTGCGAGCGCCGCAACGCCAGGTCTTATGGCCCGGCGCCGTCGAGCGCGCGCAGGATCCCCGGCGCGATGCCGGTCAGGTCGCGCAGCCCTGCGGCGACGCGCTCCCGCGCCGCGCCGATGATCACCGTCGGCACGTCGTGGGTGGTATGCTTGCGCGTGCTCAGGTCTTCCAGGTTGCCGTGATCGCTGGTGATGACGATCACCCCGGCTTCGTCGTCCCAGCCCGCCAGCAGCCCGGCCATCACCGCGTCGAACAGCTCCAGCAATGCCACGCCCTGCGCCAGCGTCCCCCGGTGGCCGACCACGTCGGAAACCCAGTGCTCGAAGAATGTCAGCGTGCGCTCTCCGGCCAGCCGCGCCAGGAGCGCGCCCGCCTCCCCCGGCGCATAAAGCGGCGTGTCGGTGTAGCCCAGGTCGCTGCGCCAGCCCTCCCCCGTCCAGTCGGGACTCATCGCCGTGCCCGCGTAGATGTCCTGCTCCGTCGCCAGGCGCAGCCCTGCCGCCAGCGCCGCGTACTGAATGGAGGAAGGCAGCCGCTTGCCGCGCGCCAGCGCGTCGAAGAAGCGCGGCGGAAAAGCCGTGATCAGCGCCGCCGAGCCGCCGGACGCCACCACGCGCTTGAACAGGTTGTCGCCATCGAGCAGGGCGCGAATGGTCGCGTTGGGGCGCGGGCCGTAGTGCTCGCCGAGCGCCGCCGGGATATTGCGCCCGGTGAGGATCGCCGCCTGGCCAGTGGCGCTCTGCGGGCGACCGGGCACGCCCAGGCGCGGGTCGGTGGGGATGAAGATGGCGCGCCCGTTATCGTGGCGCGCGACGCCGCGCAGCCAGCGCTGCCCGCCCGCCAGCGCGTCGAGCGTGGGCGTGCGCGCTGCCGCGAAAGGGTTGGTCGCCGGGTCGTCGTCGCCCAGCCCCACCCCGTCCAGGAAGAGCAGCAGGGCGCGCTTCACGGCGTCACCGCCTGGCGCTGCCAGGTGTACCATGCGCTCGCCACCGGCTGCGTGACCTCCTGGCCGGGCACGTAGTCCAGCAGCGCGAATGCGTCGCCGAACAGCGCCTTCAGGCCCGCGCAGTCAACGCCCATCGCGCGGCCATCCCGCCCCACGCGCGGCAGAAAGGCGTAGAGCAGGTAAGCCGCGCCGGGCCGCGCGAGCCGGATCAGGTTGGCCGCGTACTGGGGGCGCTGTTCTGGCACCAGGCCATGCATACAGCCCACGTCAATCAGCAGGTCGAACGGCCCCGCGTCGCCCAGAAAGTCCGGGCGCGACACGTCGGCGCTGAAGAACGCGGCGCGCTCGACCAGGCCCGCCCGCTGCGCCTTGCGCCGCGCGCGCCAGATGGCGTTGGGGGCGAAGTCCACGCCCACCACCTCCCAGCCCCGTTCGGCCAGGTAGAGCGCGGTGGTGCCGGTGCCACAGCCCAGGTCGAGCGCGCGGCCTGCCGGGCGACCGTCGCGCTCCAGCGCCGCGATCCAGGCGACGATCTCCGGTGGAACAATGCCCGAATCCCAGGGGGTATGGCCGCGCAGATAGCGCCAGATGAAGCGCAGCCGCCGGCGCATCAGGCGCACCCGCTGGCCGCTGGCCGGGTGAACGTGTCCATGCTGCTCCCTGCCCGCTCTTGGAGTCGCAGTGGGATCACTGCGCCCCTGCGCTGAGGTACTCCACCACGAAGGGATTGTGCGTGCGCTCGTGGCCGATAGTCGTATCGCGCATGTGCCCCGGCGCGATCGTGAAGGAATCGCCCAGCGGCAACAGCTTGCGCGTGATCGAGCGCATCAGCGTCCCGTAGTCCGCGCCCGGCAGATCGGTGCGCCCGATGCTGCCGTAGAACAGGCAGTCGCCGCTGAAGACCGTCTGCTCGTCGCGCAGGACATAGCTGACATGGCCGGGCGCGTGGCCGGGCGTGAAGAGCACTTCCAGGGTGATGCCCGCATAGCTGATCGACTGGCCTTCCTCGACGAAGGAGTCCGGCTCGGCGGCGGGCGGCACCTCGGTGGTGAACCACTGGCGCACCGTGACCGGCATATTGCGCAGCAGCGGCAGATCGAGCGCGTGAATGGCGAAGGGCGCGCCGGTCAGCGCCTTGAGGTCGGCGCTGGCCAGGATGTGGTCGAAGTGGCAGTGCGTCGCCAGGATGGCGCGCACCGTCCAGCCACGACTGGCTGCCGTCTGGCGGATCAGGGGGGCGTTGTCGCTCGGATCAATGACGATGGCTTCCTGGGTAGCCGTGTTGCCCAGGATGTAGCAGTTGGTTTGCAGCGGGCCGAGCGTCAGCTTGAGGATTTCGATGGCCATGAGCGTGTATCCTGGTGAGTCTGCCAAAGTATTCGGGGCGCACAGGGCGGCCCGCCGCCCCAGTGTAGCGCGCCCAGCCCGATCCGGCGAAAGCAGGCCAGCTCACAGCAGGGCAGTCGCATCAGCCTCTGGCCGCGCGGCGCCGACACGCCTCGCCGCCCCCTCTCCGCTCGGAGAGGGGCAAGCCGAGCGCAGCGAGGCCGGGGGTGAGGTGCGCGCAAAACCCGTCAGTTAACCTCACCCCCGCGCCCGGCGGCTCGCCGTCAACTTTTGCACGCATTCGCGATATATATGCGGAGTGCTGGGGAACACGATACAATGAATTGCGTCACAGTCCTGGCTCGGCCACCCACACCGCCAACACCTATGTCTATCGCCAATCAGCTCTCACTATCCCGTGCCAGGCACTATCTGCGCTACACCTTTCAGCACGATCTGATCGCTGCCATCACCGGCGCGACGGCGGGCATCCCCCAGGCGATGGCCTTCGCGCTGCTGGCCGGTGTCGGGCCGGCCTATGGTCTCTACGCGGCTGTCATCGCGCCCATTGTGGGCGCGCTGGCCGGCAGCGCCACCTATATGACCACCGGCCCCACCAATACGCTGATGCTGCTGGTGGGCAGCGCCCTGGAACCCCTGGCGGGCGCCTTCCAGGTGGGCGTTCTGATCGTCACCCTGAGCGTCCTGGCCGGCGTATTCCAGCTTATACTGGGCCTGCTGCGCCTGGGCGACCTGACGCGCTTCGTATCGCGCGCGGTCGTGACGGGCTTCCTGACCGGCGCGGCGGTGCTGATGGCGACCGAGCAGCTCGGCACGTTTTCCGGCATCCCGCGCGGCAAGCACGGCGGCCTCATCCACACCCTGAATTACCTGTCTGAAGGTCTGGACCAGACCCACGTGCCCACGCTGGCCATGGGCCTGCTGACTATGGCGGGCATCCTGCTCTTCCGGCGGACGCGGGTTCGCTCCCTGGGCATCTTCGTCGCGGTGGCAGGCACCAGCATCACAATCGCCATTCTGGGCGGGTGGGCCGAGGGCGTGACCCTGGTGCAGGATATTGCGCCGCTCCCCAGCAGCCTGCCCGCCGCCTCTTTGCCGCAGGCCGACGCCGCCCGCCATCTGGCTGCCTCGGCACTAGCCGTCGCCCTGCTGGGCCTGGTGCAGACCGTCGCCCTGTCGCAGAGCCTCAAAGAGCCGGATGGCCGCCTGCCCAACGCCTCGCGCGAGTTCATCGGCCAGGGCCTGAGTAACATCGCCGCCGGGGTGTTTCAGGGACTGCCTTCAGGCGGGTCGCTGTCGCGGACGGCGGTCAATGTCAGCGCGGGGGCGCGCACGCGGCTGGCCAACGTGTGGGCGGGCCTGCTGGTGGCCCTGATCATGCTGCTGTTCGGCGACCTGGCCGGGCACATCGCTCTCGCGTCGCTCTCGGCACATCTCATCCTGGCCGCCTGGACTCTGGTAGACCCGGCAGAGATTCGTTTCCTGTGGAAAGCCAGTTGGACCGGGCGCTGGGCGATGGCAGCCACCTTCGTCGCCACGCTGCTGCTGCCGCTCCAGTACAGCGTCTTTGTGGGCGTGGCGCTCTCGCTGCTGCTCTACATCATGCAGTCCAGCCACCTGCACATCACCCAGCTTGAGCCGGTCGGCCCGTACCAGTTCCGCGAGATCCCCTTCTCGCCCGCGCTGCCCGACCGCGCGCTGATGATTCTGTCAGTGCAGGGCAACCTGTTCTTCGCCGCCATGCGCGACCTGGAACAGCGGCTGCCCGTGCCCAACCAGGCGCGCCAGCCCGTGCTGATCCTGCGCCTGCGCGGGGACGAGATGCTGGCCGGCACCGGCACCTGGACGCTGGTCAATTACGCGGAGCGCCTGCGCGCGCGGGGGGGCAGGCTGATCCTGTGCGGCGTTGAGGACAAAGCGCTCAAGACGCTGCAACGCACCGGCGCGCTGGATAAGATCGGCCCGGAGAACGTGTTCGCGGCGCGCGACGTGCTGCTGATGTCGCTGCAGGAGGCGGTCGAGCACGCGCAGAAATGGCTGGCCGCGCTGCCCCCGCCGCCGCCCGAAGAGACGCCGAACGCCCGCCCGCCGGGCAACTCTCGCCGCGCCAGGCGCAAGAAAAGCCCTGTGCACAAGGACGCTACTGGGCAGCCCACCCCCTAGCCCTGAGTCATCCCTCAATCCCCTCTCCATAGGCGGAGAGGGGATCAGAAGGCGAGGCCTTCACTCCAGCCGCGCGCTAAGCGTGCTGCGACAGCGCCCGCCGCTCGTGCGTGCGCAGCTTGGCCGCCTGCAACTCCTGGCTGCGCCGCTTGGCGGCGGCCTCAAACGTGGTCGCCTCGATCATCCCATCGGCCAGCATCAGCACGCGCGGCACGTCGAAGACCAGCTCGCGGTCGTGGGTGACAACCAGCACCGTGCGCCCCTGCTCGCGCAGCTCGTGCAGAATCTGGAAGACGTTGGCCGCGCTCATGCGGTCGAGGTTGCCGGTCGGCTCGTCGCCGATGATCAGCGGCGGATCATTGGCCAGCGCCCGCGCAATGGCCACGCGCTGCTGCTGCCCGCCGGAGAGCGTATCCGGCGTCTTGTGCGCCTGGTCGGCAATGTCCAGCCGCTTCAGCAAGTCTATCGCCCGGTCGCGCCGCTCGCGCGGGTCATAGACGCGGCAGAAGTCCATCGGCATCTTGACATTTTCGAGCACGGTCAGCGTGGGCAGCAGTTGGAAGAACTGGAAGACGATGCCCACCGTCCGCCCGCGCCAGCGCGTCAATTGCTGCTGCTGCGTGCCCACCACATCCACCCCGTCGAGAGTCACCGCGCCCGCCGTCGGCCTGTCAATGCCGGTGACCATGTTGAGGAAGGTCGTCTTGCCGCTGCCCGACGGCCCGACCAGCGCGACGAACTCGCCCCGCCCGACGGTCAGGTCAATGCCGCGCAGGACGTTGAGCGGCCCGGCGGGCGTGTCAAACGTCTTGACCAGGCCGGTGACGGTGATCAGGGGGTCGGTCATGGCGCGCGCTCCTTCGTGAGCTTTCAGCGATCAGCTATCAGCCGTCAGTAAGGGTGAAATTCCTGAACCGCAGAGACGCAGAGAACGCCGAGGGAAAAATCGTGAAGGCTATCCCTCACAGTGCTTCCTAATGGTGAGGTTTCCCTTCGCTCTTTCTTTAATCTCTCTTGTTCTTCTCCGCGCCCTCTGCGTCTCTGCGGTGAAACTGCCCTTCGCTCAGCCGCCGCTGGCTTCTACAATCGCCGCGCCCACTGTCCCGGCCAGGTCAGCCGAGCAGGCGGGCGTCAGGTGCACCGCGCTGTCGGTGTAGCAATCCGCGTCCGGGATGGCCGCGCCCAGGTCGAGCAGCGCCCAGCCGTGTGCGTCGCGCTCTTCCAGCAGAAGCCGTCGGTAGGCGTCATAGGCCCAGCGCGGATAGAAGAAATTGTAGCGAATATCGCTGTTCATGCCCGTACTGATCAGCATTGGCTCGTTGACCAGCAGCAGCGGCACATCGCCCGCCCGCTCAGCCCCGGCGCGCAGCACGTCGAAGGCCAGGTCAGCGGGCGCGAACAGGTCTTCGCGCAGCCCGTGCCAGGTGACGTCGGCGGGCAGGTCCACCGCGCGCGGCGTGTAGTCGGCGGGATATTCCTGATCAATGCCGGTCACTGCCCAGGGCACGCCGTACAGTTGCAGCCGCAGCAGGTCGGCCAGCGCCCGCCGCCGCCCGATCAGCGTCTCGTCCCAGGCGGAGAGGTCCACAAAGCGCGGGTCGGCGGAGTCCTGCGCCAGGCCGTAGCGCGCGATCAGCGCGCGGGTCGGCGCGGGGTTGTGTTGCACCAGCGGCGAGTCAAGCTGCGCCTGCGCGTCGAACGATTCCAGCGTGAACAGCCAGACGATCAGATCGGCACGGGTGCGCGCCAGGGCGTAATCGAGCAGCAGCAGGTCTTTGGTCAGCGACATGGTGGGATAGCCGAGATTGTAGGCGCGCACGCGCCGCCCGTCCGCCGCCACCAGCCCGGCGGCGTTGATCTGCCCGGCGAGCGTCTCCTCTGGCCGCAGCAGAATGCCCCACGCCGCCGAATCGCCGATCAGCAGCACGCGGAACTCGTCGCGGGCCGGCGCGCGCGCCACCTCGTGCGCAGCGAACATGGCCTCCAGGCTGAACAGGCTCAGGTTGTAGGAAGCGGCGGGGTTCTCGCCGTAGGGCAGGCGGGCGCGCCCCGGCAGGACGCGGTTGTACAGCGACAGCCGGCCCAGCGCGGGCAGCGGGTCGAGCAGGGCGAAGGCGGCATTCAGCGCGACGAACAGCAGCGCCGTCTTGACCAGCACGCGGATAATGAAGCGCCTGTCGAAAGGCTTGCCGGGCTTGTAGAGCCAGCGCCAGGTCTGCATCGTCTAGCCCCCCAGCAGGCGGACGAACACGTCCCAACTGGCCCCGATGTCGGGCAAGGCGAACCACACCCAGCCCAGGGCCACGAAATGGAAGGTGATCAGCACGCCCGCCACCTCGACGGCGCGCCCCAGGCGCGGGTGTGCGCGCAGGCGCAGGTAGTGGGCGCGCGTGCGGTCGCTGTAGACCTTGTGGACGAACAGCCCTGCCCCGTGCCACAGCCCCCAGGCGACGAAGCCCCAGGTGACGCCGTGCCACAGCCCGATGATCAGCATGGTGACAAGCTGCCCGACCAGCACCAGAACGGTCGGCGAAGGCTTGCGCGGGCGGGTGAGCAGAAAGCGGCTGAGCGGCGAGAAGACGTAGAAGCGCACCCACTGGCTGAGGGTGATGTGCCAGCTTTGCCAGAAGAGGGTGATGTTGCGCTTGAGGTAGGGCTGGCTGAAGTTCTCCGGCAGCTTGACGCCGCACCACTGCCCCAGGCCGATGGCGATGTCCGAATAGCCGCTGAAGTCGAAATAAATCTGGAAGGCGTAGGCATAGAGCAGCGCCCACAGTCCCAGCGTTGAGGTCGCCGCCTGCGCTTTGGCCGTGTCCAGCGCCAGAATCGCCAGGCTGTCGGCGATGACGAATTTCTTGCCGATCCCGACCGCGATGCGCATCCCCCCCTGCACGAAGCGCGCCGCGTCCGGGCCGGGCAGCGCGCGCAGCTCGCCCACGAAGCGCTCGGCGCGGTCAATCGGCCCGGCAGTGAAGGCCGGGAAGAAGATGGCGTAAGTGGTGTATTCGCGCAGGCTCAGCGCGGGCAGCAGGCCTGTTTGGCGGTCGCGGGCGGTGTGCAGCAGGCGAAAGGCCACGTAGGAGAAGCCGAGCCATTGCAGCTCGTCGGCGCGGGCCAGGTCGGGGGACTGGCCCGTCCAGCCGCGCAGCAGGCGGCTCACCTCGGTCGCCAGCGCCTCGGTCTTCAGCACGGCGAACAGGGCGACGATGCCCAGCGCCAGGGCCAGCAAAGGCCGCGCCCTGCCCCCCGGAACCCGGCTGAGGACGATCAGGGCGATCCCGCCGGCGGCCAGCCATGTCACGACCATGCTCAGCGGCGGCGGCACGGACGGGGTGATGCGATAGGCAGGGGCCAGGGCGCGCCCGAAGGCCAGCAGCAGCACCAGCGCGACGATCAGCGCAGCGGCGCCGGCGTCCTCGCGGGTGAGGCGCTGGTCGGGGGCGCGCGTCAGCAGCCAGGCGAGCATCACCAGGCCGAGCGTCATCGTCGGGAAGAGGAAGTCCATCCGGCGGATGGTCACGGCGGGTTGCAGCCAGTAGATGGCGACGACGCTGGTGACGAACAGCGCCCAGGCGCGCATTCGCGCGGGCAGCGCGACCAGGGCGAGCAGTGCAGCAGCGGCGAAGGCCAGGATGTGCGTCAGAGTCATGGCAGCCGAGCCGGTGACGGGTGCGCGACAGCGCACCGATGCGAGACCGGGGTCATTCTACAGGGGTCGGGCCGCGTTTGCCAGCCGCCGCCTAGAGCCGGGCGCGTGTAGAGGTTAGCCCTGTTGGCGATACACCCTGCGAAGCGGGGACGGAACTCCACCAGATCTCCCCTCTCCGCGTGTGGAGAGGGGGCCGGGGGGTGAGGTCAACCGGCTTCTGGCGCGGCACAGTCGCCCGTGTTGCTACCGACAAATGGCAAAACCTTATGGCCGGATTTCGTAGCAGAACCCTACATCGCGTGACGCACAGAGCAGAGCGCCCCTGCCCGGCAGGTCCCGCCGCGCACTAGCGAGCGCGTTCGCGCCGCGCGCGCACCGCCTCGATCACCCCGTCCGCGCCGCGCGGGACGAGCGTCTCGCAGGCCAGGCAGCGCCAGCCGTCGCGCACCGGCACCAGGTCAACGGCGGCGCAGGCGGGGCAGCGCCACACTTCCTCCAGCGGACGCGCGCCAACAGGCACGGCGTCCCCCGGCTTGCGCGCGTAGACGATGCGGTAGTCGAGCTGCCAGGGCAACACCTCCACCCGATCCAGGCCCAGGTCGTCGCGCAGCAGCCGCTCGAACACCTCGTGGGTGAAGGTATGGCCGGGCATCAGCCGCGCGTCCAGCCCCTGGCGGTTGGTCAGCACCAGCAGCCCGCCCGGTCGCAAGACGCGCACCAGCTCGCCGAGCACGGCCCGCGCGCCCATCAGGAACTCCAGCGTCTCCAGGCAGGTCACCAGGTCGAAGGCTCCATCGGGGAAGGGCAGCGTCTCGGCAGGATGGTGCAGCAGGGCGGCGCGATCGCCGAACGGAGCGAGCTTTTCAGCGGCGCGAGCCAGCATCTTACGGCTGAGGTCGAGGGCGATGATTCGCCCCTGAAAGCCGGGCTGTTCCAGCAGGGCCAGCGGCAGCCGCCCCGTGCCGGTCGCCACGTCGAGCACCAGCGGCGCGCGGGCGCAGTCCAGCCGTTCGAGGATGGGCTGGGCCAGGTACACATCCTCGTCCGCCGCATCGTACTGCTTGATGGCGTCGTAACGCCCGGCGTAGAGGTCGTAGAGCCAGATCACCGCGCCCCGGCCCAGGTAGATGCCCTCAGTCTTGATCAGCAGATACCACAGCGCGCCGCCAATAGCGGCGGCCAGCGCGAGAAAAATCAGCCAGGTCATGCGCCCACCCCTGCGCGAGCCGTCATTGGGCGATGACTCCCGCCGCGTCGCTGGAAATCACCTGGCCGTTGGGCATGATCGCCCGCCCCTGCACCTGGCCGGTCGTCCCGGCGGGCACCGTCCAGGTGATCGTCGCCCCGTCGAGCGGGTTGGCGTCGCTGCCGATGATGCGCGCTGCGCCGCCGGTCGGCGTCAGGTTGAAATCCACGCGCGTCGCCCCGCCCGGCGCGTCCGGCCAGGTGATGGTGACGGCGGTGCCGGCGCGCAGCGTCGTCCAGCCGCCGGAAGTGCTCACCGCCGGGGCGAAGGCCAGCGTATTGTACTGGTGCGCGCCGGGCGGCACGAAGCTCGGATCGTAGCGCACGCTGAAGGTCCCGCTGTTGACGCGGGTGAATTCGTTCTCGGCGGCGGCCTGGAAGGTGTACGTGCCCGGCGCGGGGAAAGTATAGTCTATGAACGCGCCGTCCCAGGGGTCGCGATCCTGGCCGATGTAGGCCGCTGCGCCGCCCGTCGCCCCGCTGACGAAGAAGCTGACGCTATCGGCGTTGGTCACTTCGCCGACGCTCACGCGCACCGTCTGGTAATAGGTGACGGCCTGGCCCGCGCTGTCACGCCAGTGCTGGCTGACGGTGATCGCCTGCCCGAAGACGGGCGCGTTGGGCGCCGTGGTGAGGGTCGCGGTGGGGCCGGGCGTGTTCGTGGCCGGAATCAGCGGCACGTAAAGCTGCTGGCCCACGTAGATCAGGTTGCTGTCGGCCAGGCAGTTGGCGGCGGCGAGCTGCTGGGTGGTCGTCCCGGTGCGCTGGGCGATGTTGCCGAGCGTGTCTCCGGCGACCACGGTGTACAGCGGCCAGGCGGTGTAGCGCGTGCAGGCGGTCGGCAGCGGCGCGGCGGTCGTCGGGATGAGCGTGGGGGGGAAGGTGACGGTCGGCCAGGCGAACGGCGTCGGGAAGGGGCTGAAGGCAGGCGATTGGACGGGCGGCGCGTTGTCGTCGGCTTGGTCGCCCATGCTCAGGCTGCAAGCCAGGGTCGCCAGCAGCAGGCAAACCAGCGGTAACGCGGCGCGGCGATTCCGTGTGATCGGCGTGTGCATGGCCCACCCTCCTCGGCGATGGGCCAGGGGCGGGGTGAATGGCTGGCGGCCCCGCTTCTCTGCCCGGTCGCCCATGCCGATTATAGCACCGGCTCCCCGCGCGAGAAATGGCGGAGGAGGTTGGGGTGCGTGCAAAGGCTGACAGCGACTCGCCGCGCGGGGGTGAGGTCAGTCGGGGCGCAGCAGAGCAGCGCCCCCACCGCCTGACAGGTTTTGCACGCACCCGGAGGTTGTAGGGCGCATCCCGGAGTTGTGGCGCGCGCCCGCGTCCCGCGTCCTCCGCCGTAGAAAAAAGCCGGCGCGGGCCGGCTCTTTTCGCATCGTAATTGGGATGCTGCGGGTCTAGTGGCCGCCGCAGCCGCAGCCGCCACCGCCCCCCCCACCGCCACAGCCGCAGCCGCCGCTGTGACCTACCGCGTCATCTTCGTCCGCGTGCGAATGACCGCCGCAGCCGCAGCCGCCGCTTTCGCCCTCGTGAGAGTGACCGCCGCAGCCGCAGGTCGAGATAGCGTTCGGATTATTGATAGCAAACCCACTGCCCAACAGGCTGTCCACAAAATCAATCTCCGAGCCAACCATGTACGACAGGCTGGTGGGGTCAATCACCAGGCGCAGGCCATCGCTCTCCACGACGCAGTCCTGCTCGTAGATCGTCTCTTCGAAGGCCATGCCATAGGACAGGCCGGCGCCGCCACCCTGGGTGAACACGCGCAGCGCGAAGCCTTCAAGCTGACGCTCCGCCATCAACTCACGAACCTTGCTGACGGCGAGCGGTGTGATAGTCAACAGGGGGAACTCTGTCTCCGGCATAGCGGGCTGCTGGACGTCAATCTGGGTACCATCGGCCATGATATGCTCCTATGCTGTGTACTGCGGACAATGGACGATTGGTCAAAGTGTAACAGCGTTCATTGAAATAGTCAATTATTGCTGATGTAAATTATGGAAATGATGAACGGCCTGTGCCTCACTGCACAACGCTGATCACCACGCCCTGCTGATCGCTGCCCAGCGACCAGGTGCGCGCCTCGATGCCCGCCGCGCGGAAGGCGCGCTGCATGGCCCCTTCGATGCTCTCGTGATTGTAGGGGGCGAAGGCTAGCAGCGCCGGCCCCGGCCCGCACAGCGTCACAGCGACCGCGCCCGCGTCCTCTGCCGCCGCGACGACGGCGTTGTAGGCGGGGATGTGCTGGCGGCGATACGGCTCGTGCAGCCGATCGCTCAGCGCCTCGCGCAGCAGCTTGAAGTCGCCCAGGCGCAGCGCCTCAATGACCAGCGCCGCGTGCCCGATGTTGTGGGTGGCGTCGCTCATCGTCACCCGCGCGGGCAGGTCGGCTCGCAGGCGCGGCTGGAAGTCTGGCAGGCGCGGCACGGCGATCACCGCACGCAGCGGACGGATCGGCACCGTGCGGTAGATCGGCCCTTCGGCACCGGCGCTGCACGCGCTCAGCCCGCCGGAGATGGCCGCCACGACCGCCGGCCCGTCCCCGGTCAGCTCGACGGCCATGCGCACCAGCGCGTCGTGGCTCAGCGGGCCGCCGAGCAGGTTGTTCGCCCCGACCAGTCCGCCCACAGCCAGCGACACCCGCGCGCTGAGGCCGGCGCCGTAGGGGATGCGGTTGGCGCAGCGCACGTTGAGGCCGGCGGGGGCCTGCTCCAATTCCTGAAACAGGCGCACGGCGGCGCGCATGGCCGGGTTGGTCACGTCCAGTGCCAGGGCTTCCTGGCCCTCGCCCTCCACATGCACATCGAGCCGGTCGTCGGCGCGCAGACTCAGCTCGATGACGTTGCGCAGGTTCAGGGCCAGCCCCAGCACGTCGAAGCCAGGGCCGACGTTGGTGCTGACGGCGGGGACGGAGACGTTGACCTTATACATGGGCCTCATTCGCGATTCAGGCCGGCGCGTAAGCGGGCCGGGATGTTCCGGCAGCGCCGTGCGTCTCTATGGTAATGGGCGCAGCGGCGGCGCGCAAGCCCCCACACACTGGGGGCAGTGGAGCTTTACCTCACCCCCAGCCTCGCTGCGCTCGGCTTACCCCCTCTCCGCATCGGAGAGGGGGCGGTGAGGCGCGTCAGCGCCGAGCGGGGGTGAGGTCACGGGGGGCGCTGCGGCGGCGCGCAAGCCCCCACACACTGGGGGGCACGGGCGCGCACCCGCCATGCTACACTCAGCGCAAGGGTTGGAGTTGCCTAGAGCAGCCGGGCCAGGATGGCGTCTTCGGCGGCGTAATCGAACTGGCGCGGATCGCGCGCGGGCGGGGTGTTGGCGCGCTCCCAGGCGACGGTGTGGCGCAGGCCCTCCTCGCGGGTGTAGTGGGCGATGAAGCCCAGCTCGCTGCGAATGCGCGTCGTGTCCACGTAGAGTTCCTGATCCAGCCCGGCATGCGACTGCATCTCCAGGGGAAGCTGGTAATCTGGCGCGGCGACGACCAGCCCATCCCAGCCGGCGACCTGGCCGATGGCCCGAATCCAGTCGGCGGTGGTGAGAGCGGTGCGCTCGCCGATGTTGTAGATGCGCCCGGCAGCGCGCGAATTGGTCGCGGCCAGGGCGATGGCAGCGGCGGTGTTGCCCACGTAGTCGCGCGTCCAGCGCCAGCGGGCGAGCTGCTCGCTGACCAGGATCGCCGGGCGATCATCGTCCATGCGCCTGAGGTACTCGTACAGGCGGTGCTGGTAGTCGCCCGGCCCATAGATCATCGGCAGGCGCAGCACGGTGCCGGGCAGGTCTGGCGCGCCCAGAATCACGCGCTCGACGAGAATTTTTTCGTAGTCGTCCAGGGCGCGGCGCGGGTCGTCGCTAGCGCGGGGAGTCTCGGCGCGGTACGGGTAGAGACGCTGGCGCAGGGGGCTATCTTCGGTCAGCGGGAGCGGATCGGGGTGGCCTGGCTCGGTGCCCTGCACCCGGCCATAGGCGCGGTAGACATCCTGGCTGCTGAGGCTGATCAGCCGCCCGGCGAGGCCCCGGAAGGCCGTCACGACGATATGCGCGTCCTGCTCGCCGAGCGGGATCATGTCAATGACCACGTCCGGCAGGATGTTGCGAAAGTCGTCCGCATGGTCGGGCAGCCGCGCGCGCTCACCGAAGAGGTGCTGGACGCCTTCCGGCAGCGCGACCTGGGCTGGATGGCGGTGAAATAGCCAGATCGTATGACCCTGGTCATGCAGCAGGTGGACAAGCGGCGGGCCGATGAAGCGCGTGCCGCCTATAATGAGAATACGCACAGATCGCCAATCCTTTCGGGCCAGTCCGCTGATCTGTGGATCGCGTGTGATGGCGCTGCACATGACAGCGAGGACGTGAGGGAGCAGCTCATTGGGGGACGGAAGATCGCCGCTGAGATGCAGGGAAAAAGAGTGCCGAGAGGATTCTGGCCCTTCTCCGCAACCTCTGCGCCTCTGCGGTTCGGGAATCTCGTCCCTGTCATGAGATGCGCCCCGGCGAGAGTCCCGACTCTCACCTCGCCGGACAAAGTGAGTATAATCAAACCAGGCGTTCCAGGATAGTCCGGGCGCACAAGACGGCGAAGGAGCAACCTGCCGTGTGGAGAAAACTGGTACTTGTGATCGCGCTGCTGAGCGTCGTCCCGTTGGGGCACGGCGCCCTGGCACAGGCGGGAGAACTGCATGTGTGGTCGGCGCTGGCAGAAGAAGATGTCAGCGTCATCGAGGACGCAACCAGGGCCTTCGCTGACGGGTTGGGCGCGCGGGCGGATGTTCGCGTCGTCGAAGCGCCCTACCTGCTGCAGGCGGTGATCGCTGCCCGTGAAGCGGGAGAGCCGGGGCCGGATGTCATCTTCGCCCCCACAGACATCGCCGAGCCGCTGGTCGAAAACGCCCTCATTCTGCCCCGGCCATCGCGCGGCGAGTTTTTCCTGGCGGCGTTGCTCGAGGCGCTGCCCGGCCTGTTCAACAACGCCTGCGGCGGGGGGCCGCCCGAAGGCTGCCTGTGGGAGCCGGTCAATCCTGCGCTGCCCCCAGTCCAGTTCGACGAGCGCGCGATGGCGCGCACGATGGGCTGGATGTGCGAGTCGGCTCCTGATCTGACCATGTGCGGGGGCGATCCCCTGGCGGGCCAACCGGTCACCTGGGGCTACCAGATAATCCTGCTCAACCGGCAGTGGCTGGCCGAGCGCGGGCTGGAACCGCCGGTGCTGCTGGATGATGTGCTCGCCATCCGCAGCGAGTTCGGCCTGGACATCCTGGTCGCCGAGCCGGGCGCGCTGCCGATGCCCGGCAATGTGCCGCCGGCGGCCATCGTGATCATCCCGTCGGCGGTGCTCGTCCAGCAGCCAGAGGAAACGCTGCGCAGCATGGGCAGCTTCTTCGCGGCGGACTATGCGCCGGTGCTCGGCCTGACTTTCGACACGCTCTACGTGGGCGCTGGCTCGGTCAACCCCGATCTCGCCGCAGAATTCGCCAACGTCGCGGCCCAGGAAAGCGCGTTCAAGGCCGGGCTGCTGCACAGCAGCGGGCGGTTGCCGGCCTTCACGGGGGACGGGTTGGTGCAGTGGGGGCTTGACCGGCCAGAGGCGCGAGCCGTGCTTCAGGCGTTGGTCGTGCTCGCTATCTACGCCCAGACCGTGTACTGAGCGGAGAAGCTCCGCCTCTTCGTCCCGTCTCTGCCTCGCTTCCCCCGCTCTCCAACGGGGGGAGCGGGGGATCGCCGAGGGGCGCAGCACCCTGCCCTCTCCCTCTATCTCGCCCGGCGTCCAGCGAGTCGTGCGTGCAACTTCTGTCCAGCAGCGGGGCGCTATCCCGCCGCGCCCTGGTTGATCTCACCCCCGCCCGGCGCTGATGCGCTCGCCCAGACTCCCCCCTCACCCCCGCCACGAAATGTGCTACAATGGCGCGGACTTTGCGCCCGGCCCGCCCATTTCGGTCAAGGAGTGTTGACCGTGCACCTGCTGCCTCCCCAACTCGCATCCCTGATCGGCGCCGCAATCACAGCGGCGCAAGACGCCGGCGACCTGCCACCGTTCGACCTCCCGGCGACGATCCTCGTCCAGCGCAGCAGCAAGCCAGAGCTGGGCGAGTTCGCCAGCCCGGTCGCCCTGCAACTGGCCAAACCCGCCCGGCGCAAGCCGCTCGACGTAGCGGAGAGCATCGCCCGCCACATGCCGCCCGCGCCCTTCGTCGCCGCCGTCGAAGTCGCCCCGCCGGGCTTCCTCAACATTCGCCTGGACGAATCCTGGCTGCTGGCGCAGATTGACGCGATCATCGCGGCGGGCGATGAGGTCTTCGCGCTCGACATCGGGCGCGGCCAGCGCGCCCAGGTCGAGTGCGTCAGCGCCAACCCGACCGGCCCGCTGACCGTCGGCCACACGCGCAACGGCGTGATCGGCAGCACGATGGCCAACATCCTGGCCGCGCTCGGCTATGCTGTGCAGATGGAGTACTACTTCAACAACGCGGGCCGCCAGATGCGCATCCTCGGCCAGAGCCTGCAGGCGCGCTATCTGCAGGCGCTCGGCCTGCCCGCCGTGCTGCCCGCCGAGGGTTACCAGGGCGAGTACCTGGTGGAGATTGCGCGCCAGTTGGTGGCGGCGCACGGCGATGCCCTGCGCGACGAGCCGTGGGAGCGCTTCAAGCTGGAAGCGGAGCGGGCTATGTTCGCCTGGATCGAGCGCAGCCTGGCCCTGATCAACATCCGCTTCGACACTTTCTTCAACGAGAACAGCCTCTACGAAGACGGCAGCGTGTGGCGCACGCTGGAGGCGCTCGAAGCGCGCGGCCATGTCTACCGGGCGGTCGTGCGCGAGGGTGCTGGCGACGAAGAGCGCGCCAAGCTGCCGCCGGACGCCAAAGAGGCAACCTGGTTCCGCGCCACCACCTTCGGCGACGAGGAAGACCGCGTGCTGGTCAAGTCCAGCGGCGAGCCGACCTACGTCCTGCCGGACATCGCCTACCACGTCAACAAGCTGGAGCGCGGCTTCGACACCCTGATCAACGTGCTGGGCGCGGATCACATCGTCGAGGCGCAGACGGTCGCGCGCGGCCTGTCCGCCCTCGGCCACGATCCGGAGCCGGTGCACGTGGTGATCTATCAGTTCGTGACGCTGATTGAGGGCGGCGAGCAGCGCAAAATGAGCACGCGGCGCGGCGAGTTCGTCACCCAGGATGACCTGGTGGCCGACGTGGGGGCCGACGTGGTGCGCTACTTCATCCTGGCGCGCAGCCCCAACAGCCACCTGGAATTCGACCTGGACCTGGCCCGCAAGCACGCCAACGAGAATCCGGTCTACTACATCCAGAACGCCCACGTGCGCTGTGCGGGCATCTTCCGCCAGGCGGCGGAGCGCGGCCTGAGCGCGGACGGCGCCGATCTGAGCCTGCTCGGCGCGCAGGAGCGGGACTTTGTGCGCAAGATGCTGGAGATGCCCGAAGTGCTGGTGCAGTGTTACGGGGAGCTGGCCCCGCACAAGCTGGCCTTCTATGCGCTCGACCTGGCGCGACTGTTCCACCCGATGTACGACGAAGTGCGCGTGCTGCACGGAGACGTGCCGGAAGACCTGGCGCGGGCGCGGCTGCGGCTCTACGGGGCGGCGCGCGTTGTCTTCAAGCGTCTGCTGACGCTGCTGGGCATGTCCGCGCCGGATGTGATGTAGAGCGATCAGTGATCAGTCGCCAGTGATCAGCGGGCGGTCTGAGGCAAGGAAGATCGGTTGTCGGTAATCAGCGGGTGGCTAGGAGCACCGGGAATCGCCATACTGATCGCTGAAAACCGATCACTGCCAACCAATCACCAATCACTAACAACCAATCACCATCCACCAGGGAGACGCAACGCTCATGGGCCTGAAACCCGACCACTGGATACGCAAGATGGCGCTGGAACACGGCATGATCGAGCCGTTCGTAGACCACCAGGTGCGCGACGGCGTGATCAGCTACGGCGTGTCGTCCTACGGCTACGACATCCGCATCGCCGACGAGTTCAAGATTTTCACCAACGTCTACAACACGGTCGTTGATCCCAAGTGCTTCGACCCGCGCTCGATGGTGGACTTCAGGGGCGAGGAGTGCATCATCCCCCCCAATTCGTTCGTGCTGGCGCGCACCATCGAGTACTTTCGCATCCCGCGCAAGGTGCTGACCATCTGCCTGGGAAAATCTTCTTACGCGCGTTGCTTCAGTGGTGATACGCGCGTCGCCCTGGCGGACGGCACAGCGCCCACCCTTGAAGACATGGCTCGTCGCCACGAAGACGGGGAGATGTTCTGGGGATACAGCGTGGGGCCGCATGGCCGGATCATCGTGTCCTGGCTTGACGCGCCACGTTACATTGGCCGGGATACCCTGCTGGCAGTCACACTCGACAGCGGCGCGGTCATTCATTGCACCTCTGATCACGAGTTTGTCACCCGCGACGGTCGCCTGGAGGCCGCCGCTAATCTGCGCCCAGGGGACAGCCTGATGCCCCTTTACAGGCACCTGTGGCGCGGCTACGAGATGGTCTATCAGCCGTTGAACGGGCACGCATTCCCCACGCATCGGCTGGCTGATGAGTGGAATATCCGCAATGGCCTGTATGCTGATGAGCCTGGAACACATCGCCACCACGTTGATCGCAACCGCCGCAACAACATGCCCTGGAATCTGACACGGATGCCAGCCAGCGAGCACATCCAACTGCATAACGCCAGCGCTTACGGGGAAGACTTCGACCCTGAGGAGCACAGCCGCGCCATCCGCAGCGCCTTCGAACGCCTGGGCCAGGACCCGGAATGGCGAGCGCGCATTTCTCAGGCACAGAGTGAGCAGGCCCAGCGTTTCTGGCACGACCCGGCCTACACCGAAATCCGCGCCGCATTGATCGAACAGCGCCTGCAAAGCTGGACTGATGAGCGCCGCGCCCGACAGAGCGCCGCCCTAAAAACCTATTATGATGACGACGCCGTTCGTGAGCTTCGCAGCCAGCTTTCCAGGGAAGCCTGGGCGCGCGATGACGGCACTCGCCGCGAGCGCCAGCGCGAGATCGCTCGTGGAATCCGGCTGCGTGACGAGATCTCCGCTGATGTTGTGCGCGCCGCGCTCGACCAGGCCGGATCGGTGCGGGGCGCCGCCCGGCTGCTGAACTGCGACCGGGCTGTATTTCGCCGGTTTCCTGACCTGATTGCGGAATTCAGGGGCAATCGCCGAGAAAGCGTCAACCACAAAGTCCAGAGCATCAAAGAACTGCCGGGCGACCATGACGTGTATTGCCTGACAGTGCCGGAGGCGGGGAATTTCGCATTGGAAGCCGGCGTCTTCGTGCGGAATTGCGGCTTGATAGTGAATGTGACGCCCTTCGAACCCGGCTGGGAGGGCTTCGTCACGCTGGAGATCAGCAACACCACCCCCCTTCCGGCCAAAGTGTACGCCAACGAGGGCATCGCCCAGGTGCTCTTCTTCGAGGCGGACGAGGAATGTGAGGTGTCCTACGCGGACAAGAAGGGCAAATACCAGGGCCAGCAGACCATCGTGCTGCCCAAGTTATAAACAGGTCATCATCAGCCTGTGCACAGACAATACGCCCGGCTGAACAGGTTATCCACCAGATGTTGACGTGTTGTGGCCAGGCCGGCAGCCGCAGCACGCACCCCGCGTGCGCGCGCTGCCCCTGAAAGCCCCGCAAAGGCACCGCACGCCTCCTTGGCGCGCCCTTTTCAGATCATTTATTGACAGGTTATCCACAGCAGCGCCCGCGCGCGCTCATCCTGTCCTACTCAATGCTGTTAATCGCCGCCCCGCCCGTTTGCTATTGCCAGATCAAGTCTTGTGTATAATAAAGAAGAAAACGAGCAAAGCGCAGCATGGCTTCCTGGCCACGTTCGCGCACAGCAAGCGGGCGACGGGCTATACCGTTTAAGAAAGATAAACCTCCGTGCCTTCTGCAACCGCCCCCAGCGCCAGCCAGATACCAATGTCCTGGCGAGGAACACGCCTGGCGGCCCTCATCGCCGGTGCCCTGACCTCGCTCATCCTGGTCATCTACGCGCTGGCGGGCGGGCCTGGCGGGCGACTCGTGCAATGGGTCGCTCTTTTCCCCGCGCTGGTCGGGCTGCTGACCCTCTATCAG
This sequence comes from Anaerolineae bacterium, assembly GCA_023382715.1. GTDB lineage: Bacteria > Chloroflexota > Anaerolineae > Aggregatilineales > Aggregatilineaceae > UBA2029. The sequence goes on along the minus strand of JAHDWP010000007.1, from coordinate 44,395 downwards.
GCGCGGCTCGCGCACAGCGCCAGCGCCGATGCCCAGCTTGCCGAGCGAGTCAAAGAGTTGGAGATTCTCAGCCGTATTGACCGCGAGCTGAACTACACCCTCAGTGTCAACCGCATCCTCAGCCTGTCCGTTGACTGGCTGCTGCGCTTCACCAACAGCGACGCGGCGGCGGTCGCCCTGGTTCAGGGGGAGACGCAGACCTTGCAGTACGTCACAGGCTATGGCTACTCACCAGGGGCGTGGGAGCGGCTCAGCAGCGAGCCATGGCCGATCAGCCGGGGAATCGCCGGGCGCGTGGCGCAAACGGGCGTCCCGGAGAATGTGGCAGACACAGGCCAGGACCCGGACTATGTCGAGGCGCTGCCCGGCGTGCGATCCCAGCTTGCCGTGCCAGTCGCGCGCCAGGATCGCGTCATCGCTGTGATCCGCTGCGAAAGCCGGGCGCCCGGCGCGTTCAACGCCGAGAATCTGGAGTTCGCCGTGCGCCTGGCCTCGCGCGCCGCCGCCGCCATTGACAACGCCAATCTGCTGGACGCCATGCAGCGCGAGCGCCAGAAGCTGGAAGTGATCCTGCGCAGCACCGCCGACGCCGTGATCGTGGTGGATCATGAGGAGCGGCTGGTGCTGGTCAACCAGGCGGCGCTGGCTACCTTCCACCTGCCGCCTAAAGAGCAATACGGCGAGCGGCCCTTCGCTGAGGTCTTCGGCGGGTCGGGTCTCGTCGAGCTGCTCGACCGGGCGCGCGCTGGCGAGTCGGGGCCAGTCAGCGAGCTGGCGCTGCCCGAAGACAAAACCCTGCACGCCAGCGTCGCCCACCTGCCAGAAGTCGGCTGGTCAATCGTGATGCACGACATCACCCCGTACAAAGAAACCGACAAGCTCAAGAATGAGCTGCTGGCGACCACCTCACACGACCTGAAGAACCCGCTGAGCACTATCCTGGGCTATGTGGACCTGGTGCAGATGACCAATCCGCTCAACGCGCAGGGCCAGAACTACATCCGGCGCATCCAGGGGGCGGTGGCGCATATGCGCCACCTCATTGACGACCTGCTGGATATGGCACGCATCGAGAGCGGCATCACCCTGCGCTGTTCGCAGGTACATCTCGCCAGCCTGGTCGAGGCGGTAGCCGGGCCGTTCATGCCCCTGCTGCGCGAGAAGAGCATGGCCCTGACCATTGACATCCCGCCGGACATCCCGCCCATCCCCGCCGACGAGGGTCGCCTGACCCAGATTCTGGCCAATCTGCTGAGCAACGCGGTCAAGTACACGCCCGCCCAGGGGCGCGTGCTGGTGCGCGCCGACGTGCGCAACGGCATGGTGCGCATCGCCATCAGCGACGACGGCCTGGGCATCAGCCCCGAAGACCAGGCGCGCGTCTTTCAGCGCTTCTTCCGCGTGCGGACGCCCGACACCGAAGCCATCGAGGGGACGGGCCTGGGGTTGTCCATCGTCAAGAGCCTGGTTGAGGCGCACGGCGGCCAGGTGGGGCTGGAGAGTCGCCTCGGCGAAGGATCAGTCTTCACGGTGATGCTGCCGCTGCGCCCGTCCTCGGAATAGATTTCTGGGGCAGCAGGACCTTCGCGCTCGCCGCCTGCCCTGCCGGTCAGGTCTCGCCAGGTTCACCAGCCTCCTCAGCCGGTTCCCACTGCGCTCCGTCGGGCGCATCAAGCGCCGCCAGGCTCAGCAGCAGGCGGCTGCGCGCCGCGTAGTAAACCACATACGGCGCGCCAACGCGCAGCGGCACGTCGCCAGGCGCGACATACGGCGCAAACGAATAGTCGCCGACGATGTACGAGAAGGGCAGCTCTGGCCGGTGCCCCTCGGTGACGCGAACCTGGAGCGGCCCGCGCGCGCAGCGCACCGGCTGGCGCATGAACGCTTCCGGCAGGAAGGTCAGCGCGTTCACGCCCACCAGCCCGGCGAACAGCACCACGAACAGCGCCCCCACGATCGTGAAGAGCACGCCGGCCAGCGTTGACACGGGCGCGTCACCCCACAACAGCAGCGCGCCCATCTGCGCCAGCATCGCCAGCGGACACAGGAAGACGACCAGCGCCCCCAGCCCGGCGATCAGCGCCAGGCGGCGCTGCGCAGAGGTCAGCCGTCCGGCGTGGTTAGCGGTCAGCCGGGCAGCCATCTCCGCCGAGGCGGGCGGGACAGCAGCTTGGGTGCGTTCGGACATGATCACTCCTTCGGGCGCTTGAGCACGGTCAGGGCAGCGCGACGGGCGTCGGCGGCGCAGCTTCAACCCCGCCCGCCGCCGGGCGCGGGCGAACACGGAAGACGCGCCCCTCCTGTACCGAGACGTACAGCCAGCCCTCCGCGCTCAGTACCACGTCCACCGGATGATACGGGTAGAAGCCCACGCGCATGAGCGAGAAAGCGGCCAGTGGCAACTGAAAGCGGCGGTGCTCGCTGGTCGGGGAGATCAGCGCAGCCGTGCCGTCGGGCTGGCCGTCATCGCCGAAGCCCGCCACGGTCAGCGCGTAACCCGCCGGCTCCGCCAGCGTGGACGAGCCGCGCAAAGCCACGATCAGGTCGCCCTGCCAGAACGGGAAACCGTCGTGATCGTAGAAGACGATCCCCCCAGGGCTGCTCTGCGCAGGGAAAGCGAACGCGGGCGGCTCTGTTTTCGCGCAGCCATCTGCCTCCTGCGTGGACAGCGCCGGGTCGGGCTGGCGGTCGCCCATGCAGCGCGGGAAGCCGAAGTCTGCGCCGGGCGTGACGCGATTCAGCTCGTCGGGTGGGCCGCCCACCAGCGTCCCCGGCACGATGCGACCGCTGTCCACGATCCACAGCTCGCCGGTGGCCGGGTGCCAGGCGAAGTCCCAGGGGTCGCGCAGGCCGGTCGCCTCCACACGGCGGTCGCTCCCGTCCAGCGCGTAGCTGACCAGCATCCCCGGCGCGACTTCCGCCGCATCGCACCAGGCGCAGCCCGCGCCCAGGCTGACGTACAGCCGTCCATCCGGCCCCACCTGGACGCTGCCCGGCCAGAAGCCGCGCTCCTCATCCAGCAAATCGGGGACGAGGACGACCGGCGCGGCGAAGCGCCCTTCAGCAAGCGGGTCGAGGCGCAGCAGCCCACCCACCGAGGCCACGTACAGCGCCCCGTCGTGCACCGCCAGGCTGGTGGGATAAGTCAGCCCGGCAGCGACGAGGCGCGGCCCGTCCAGGAACTGGTCGCCATCGGCGTCGCTCATCGCCCAGATGGCCCCCTCTGCCGTGCGCGCCAGGTAGAGCGTGCCCTCCGGCCCCAGGGCCAGGCCCAGCAAGGCAGGGGCGGCTTCGGGCGGCGTCACCGCGTCGAGGACGACTTCCAGGCAGGTCGTGTCGGCATTGCGCCAGGGCGCCCAGTCCACAAGCTGGCACGGCGGGCCAGCGGCCTTCAAGCGCGGGCTAGGCGTGCGCGCCGGGCGCGGCGATACGGAATCCGCGCAGCCGGACAGAGTCAGCGCGGCCATCATCGCGCCCCACATCAGCCAAACGCACGCCCGCCGTATCAATCACACGTCTCCTTCCTCTATCGCGCCGGGGGATCATAGCCCGCCACATGCGATCGCGCTATGCCACACGTGCTCAGGTGCGCGCACAACCTTGCCAGAGGAGCGCTGCGCTGCTGCAATACGCCCCTACGGGAGTATTTCGTCAACAGCATCCCCCACGACTCGGTTGACTCGGCGGTGCGCAATAGTGTTCAATAGAGAGGGCAGTCACGCGCAGGGCGACTCGGCATCTGGCCGCTGGCCTGGCCACCCGTCAGACTCACTGTGTCTTTATCATCGCCCTTCGCGCCGGACTGAACCCCGCACTTGTGCCGTCTTTTGTATTGTGCTGAGGAGAGACTATTTTGAAACGAAGACGACTATCACTTCTGATCGGACTGGTCGTATTGATACTCGTCGGCTCGCTGTTGAGCGGCTGCCAGGGTGACAAAGGGGAGCCGGGGCCGCGCGGCCCCGAGGGGTCTGCCGGGCCGGTTGGCCCCGCCGGGCCGCCGGGCGAACCTGGCCCGCCAGGCGAGCCTGGCCCGCAAGGTGACCCCGGCCCCGCCGGGCCGCCGGGCGAACCTGGCCCGCAGGGTGAGCCTGGCCCCGCTGGCCCGCAGGGTGAGCCTGGCCCCCAGGGTGAACCCGGCCCCGCTGGGCCGCAGGGTGACGCTGGCGCAAAGGGTGAGCAAGGCCCTGCTGGTCTGCAGGGCGAGCCTGGCCCGCAGGGTGAACCCGGCCCCACCGGGCCAAAGGGTGACGCTGGCGCAAAGGGCGAACAAGGCCCCGCTGGCCCCGCTGGGCCTGCTGGCCCGCAGGGTGAACCCGGCCCCGCCGGTCTGCAGGGCGAGCCTGGCCCGCAGGGTGAACCCGGCCCCGCCGGGCCTGCTGGTCCTGCTGGTCCCGCCGGTCCCGCCGGTCCGGCTGGCCCCCAGGGTGACCCTGGCACGTTCGCCGGTTATGAGATCGTCACGCAAAAGAGCGCAGTGACCGGTGAGGCCGTGCTCATCCTCGCGTGCCCAGAAGGAAAGCGCGTGTTCGGTGGCGGAGCGAGCGCTTCCAGCGCGGCAGTCAACATCTACGTCAGCGCCCCCCGTGACGACTCAAGCTGGCTCATCCGCGCGCGCGGCGAGGGGAAGTTCACCCTCACCGGCTACGCTATCTGTGCGGCAGCGGAATAAGCACCTCTATACCCAGCGCACCAGGGATAACATGCCGGGGCACTCGCTCCGGCATGTTGTGCTTACGGCTCTTTAAGGCATTGGCGCGGTCGGCCCGCCCTGCTACAATCACGCGCGTTCGCACTCACGCGCCCATGAGGGAGACCTGGGATGGAGCACCCGCCCGCCAGATCGCTCGACCTGTCCATCGTCGTGCCCGCCTACAACGAAGCCGAAAGCGTGCCGCTGTTGCACGAGCGGATTCGCGCTGTGGTGGAGTCGCTAGGCGTGACCTGGGAAGTCGTCTATGTGGACGATGGCAGCACCGACGGCACGCGCGACGCACTGCGCGCCTTGCAGGCGGCGGATGCTCACGTCGTGGTGGCCGAGCAGCGGCGCAATTCCGGCAAGAGCCTGGCCCTCAACACCGGCTTCGCCCTGGCGCGTGGCGCGATCCTCATCACCATGGACGCCGATCTGCAGGATGATCCGGCGGAAATCCCCAACCTGCTGGCCAGGCTGGATGAAGGCTACGACGTGGTGAGCGGCTGGAAGTTCCAGCGCCAGGACCCGCTCTCCAAGCGCATCCCGTCGTGGATCGCCAACCACGTCACCGCCTGGGTGACCGGTCTGCGCCTGCACGATATGAACTGCGGGCTGAAGGCTTACCGCGCCGAGGCCGTGCGCGAGTTGCGCCTCTATGGAGACCTGCACCGCTATATCCCCATCCTGGCCCACTACAACGGCTTCCGCGTGACCGAGCTGCCCGTCGTGCACCACAAACGGCGCTTCGGGCGCTCCAAGTACGGGCCGGGCCGCCTGTTGCGCGGCGGGCTGGACCTGCTGACCGTGCTCTTTCTGAACAACTTTCGCTACCGTCCGCTGCACCTCTTTGGCGGGGCGGGGCTGTTGCTGCTGCTGGCTGGCTTCCTGGTCAACGCCTACCTGTCCATCGAATGGTTCCAGGGGATGCGCCCGCTCAGCCAGCGCCCGCTGCTCACGCTGGGCGTGCTGCTCATGGTGATGGGCGTGCAGTTGGGCACCATCGGCCTGCTGGCCGAACTGGTCGTCTCGGTCGTGCAGCGCGAAGAAGACCCGCTGCGCATCACGCGGGCGGTGCTGCGCGCGCCCGATGCAGAGCGCGCGCAGGCCAGCGCAGACGTGGCAATGGAGAGGAGTGGTGGCGAGCCGTGATCAAGCGCCTCCGCCAGGCCCTCTGGCACAAGAATTTCACGCCCGACCAGTTGCGGCGCTACGTGGGCGAGTTCGAGCAGTGTTATTTCACCTACGCCGCCGATGATGCTGTGCACGCCAACGCCGCTTCTGGCGGGAGCGTCTCAGCACTGCTGATTTACCTCCTGGAGAGCGGGCAGATTGGCGGCGCGCTGGTCTGCCGGACGGCCCTGCGCGCCGCCAAACCGCGCCCGGAGTTCATCATCGCCCGCACCCGCGAGGAGATCATGGTCGCCCAGGGCAGCAAATACGCGGCGGTCTACTTCGCCAACGACGCCCTGCCGCTGATCGAAGCCTTCGACGGGCGGCTGGCAGTCGTCGCCCTGCCCTGCGACGCGACCATCCTCCAGCGTGCGCGAGCCAGAAGCGCGGCGCTCGACGCCCGGATCGCCCTGGTGATCACCCTGTTCTGCGGGCACAACTCCGAGCCAGCCCTCACCGACGCCATTGTGGATAGGCTGGGCCAGGGGCATGGTCCGCTGACCGGCTACCACTGGCGCATCGGCCACTGGCGTGGCAGCCTGGAAGCCACCTTTGCCGACGGAGCGCAGGTCGTCAAGCCGTTCGAGACCTTCTCCGACTACCGCAATCTGTACTTCTTCGCTCAGCCCAAGTGTCACCACTGCTTCGACCATTTCGGCTATCACTGCGACATCTCCGCCGGAGACATCTGGTCGCCGCGCATGAAGGCTAACCCGATCAAGCACACGGCGCTCATCGCGCGCACGCCTGCCGGCAGCGCGCTGATCGCGGCAGCGCTGCGCGACGGAGTGCTGATCGGCAGCGAGGAGCCGGTGGACGAAATCGCCAACGGCCAGGCGCGCACAGCTCCCTTCCACTACAGCGTCAACGCGCGGGCGCGCGTGGGGCGGTTCCTCGGCGTGCGCATCAAGGCTCGCAACGATGCCCGCGTGCGCCCGGTGGATTACGCCATCGCCTTCATCGCCCTGCTCAACGAGCGCGTGTCGCGCACGCGCATCGGGCGGGCGGTCATCCTGCGCGCGCCGCGCCCGGTGATCCGTCTCTACCTCTATCTGCTGAAAGGGCTGGAGAGCCTGTAGCGTGGGCAGCGAACCGACTATCGCCATCACCGGCGCGACTCTGTGGGGCAATCGCGGGGCCGAGGCCATGCTCGTCACAACCATTGGCCAGGTGCGCGCCCGCCGCCCAGACGCGCGGATCATCCTCTTCTCCTACTTCCCCAGGCGCGATCGCGCCCTGGTGCGCGATTCGCGGATCACCGTCATCGGCGCGCGGCCCAAAGACCTGGTGCTGCGCACCTTCCCCTTCGCCGTGCTGATCTGGCTGGCCGGGCTGCTGCGGCTGCGCTGGCCCGACCGCCTGCTGCCACACCCGGCCCGCGCGCTGCGCCGCTGCGACGCCCTGCTGGACGTCAGCGGCATCTCCTTCGCCGACGGGCGCGAGAAGTTCCTGCCCTTCAACATCCTGCTTATCTGGCCGGCCATGCTGCTCGGCGTGCCGGTGATCAAGCTGGCCCAGGCGCTCGGCCCGTTCAAGAATCCGCTGACCCGCCTGAGCGCGCGCCTGTTCCTGCCGCGCTGCCGACGCATCTACGCGCGCGGGGCGGTGACTGCTGAGCATCTGCGCGACCTGCGCCTGCCCGCCAGCAAGTGGGAGCAGGCCGCCGACATCGCCTTTCTGTACCAACCGGAATACAGCCTGACCGCTGAGAACGAAGACCGCGTAGACGCCCTGGCGGCCAAGCTGGCAGGGCTGCGCGCGGCGGGCCAGACGATCATCGGGCTGATCCCCAGCTCGCTCGTCCATAACAAGACCGCCGAAGAGGGCGGCGACTATCCGGGCGTCTTCGCCCGGCTGGTGCGCGATCTGGGCGGGCCGGACGTCCATTTCGTCGTCGTGCCCAACGCCACCCGTCAGGGATCGGAGTCTTCGGCCAACAACGACCTGCCGGCCATCGCCGCCCTGCGCGAGCGCCTGGCCCGCGATCTGCCCGGTGCGCTCGGCGTGACAGTGGACGTGGTGGACTATGACCTCAACACGGCGGGCAGTCGCCGCTTGTTCGCCCGGTGCGACGCCGTGCTGACCTCGCGCTTCCACGCCATGATCTCGGCACTGGCGCTGGGCGTCCCGCCAGTGGTCATCGGCTGGAGCCACAAATACGCCGAAGTGCTGGCCGAGTTCGGCATCGAGCGCTTCGCGGTGGACTTCGCCGACCCGCTCGCCGACATCCCCGCCCTGGTGCGCGCCCTGCTGGACGAACGCGCCGCGCTCAGCGCGCAGATCGCGGCGGCGCTGAAACCGGCACAGGCATCGGCGGCGACTCAATTCACCAGCCTGGACGCGCTGCTCACGTGACCGCCCGCCTGATGCGCCTCGTTAAGTGGCTGTGGCTCGTCCTGGTGGCGGGGGCAGTCGTCCGCTACCTGTGGACACACTGGGGCGAGATCGGCCCGCAACTGCGCACCATCTCTCCGGTGCGGCTGGCGTTGGCCGTCGCCTGCCTGTTCGCTTCCAAGCTGCTGCTGATCCTCATGGCCCAGCGATCGGTGAACCTGGCCGGGCACCGCATCGGCTACCGGCGTATGTTCCCCATGTTTACGCTGAGCCAGCTCGCCAAGTATCTGCCGGGCGGCATCTGGCATTTCGTGGGGCGAGCGGGCTTCTACCACGCCGACGGTCTGCCGCTGCGCGCCGTGACGCGAGCCATGGTCATCGAAAACCTGTGGCTGGTGCTCTCGGCATCGCTGACCGGGCTAATCGGGACTCTCGCCTATTATCTGCCTGGCGCGCGGGCGGGGATTGCCGTCGCCGGGCTGATCGCGGTGTGGTGGGCGCTGCTGTGGCTGATCCGGCTGCGCTTCGGCGGGGAGCGAAGCTGGCGGGCAGCCCTGGGCGGGCTGATGCTTCAGGCGGCGATCTGGGCGCTGGTGGGGATCAGCCTGTGGATCATCCTACCCGCCGTCAGCGGGTGGCGATCCGGCGCGCTGGCGTTGGGCGCGTTCTGTCTCAGTTGGGTGATCGGCTACGTGGCCGTGTTCGCGCCGGGCGGAATCGGCGTGCGCGAGACGGTCATGACCGCGCTGCTCGTCCCGCTGCTGGCCGCGCCCGACGCCCTGGTCTACGCGGCAGTGCATCGCTTTGCGTGGGTGGCGACCGAGCTGGTCCTGGGCATCCTCGCCAAGACGGTCATCGCCACGCCGCTGCCCGCGCCGCCGGCGAACGTCGCCGAGCCGGAAACCGCGCTGCGCTGAGGTCGTCCCATGCGCCGCTATCGTCGCCAGGTCCTCGCCGGGCTGCTGTTCATCACCGCCGTGCTCATCGCGGTCGTCGCCATCACCGGCGCGGGCGCGCTGGCCGAGAATCTGCGCGACTTTCCGCTGTGGCTGCTCGTCCCCGTGCTGTCGCTCAAGTGCATCAACTGGGCGCTGCGCTACTTCGAATGGCGCTACTTCCTGGGCGTGATCGGCGTGCGAACCGTGCGCGGGCTGCCCGCCCCGCCCCCGCCCAACCCCGCCGCGCCTGCCGTCCGCGAGCGCGACAGCGCCGTGCTGTGGCTGGCCGGGCTGGCCCTTTCGATCAGCCCCGGCAAGCTGGCCGAAGTGCTCAAGGCGCTGGTGCTCAAAAATCTGAGCGGCGTGGAATTCTCGCGGGCGGCGCCGGTCGTCTTTCTGGAGCGGCTGGTGGACGGCCTGGCCGTGATCCCGCTGACGACGGTCGCCATGCTCGCCGCCGGCAGCGCGGTGGATGTGGCGGGCGTGCCGCTGGGGACGGTGCGCGCGGTGCTGATCGGCGTGTCGCTGGCGCTGGGCGCGGGCATGGTGCTGATCCAGAGCCGCGCGCTGGCCGACTGGGCGCTGCGCCTGGTCGCGCGCGGGCCGGGCGTGCGGCGCGCGCACGGCGTGCTGCGCACCCTGTACGAGTCCAGCTACGACCTGATCAAGCTGCGCCACCTCGTCCCGATGACGCTGGTCGGACTGGCCGCCTACACAACGGATAGCCTCGGCTTCACCCTGCTGCTGATCGGGCTGGGCCTGGAGCCGTCGTGGACGCTTTTCGCCCAGGCGACGTTCATCCTCAGCTTCTCGGTGATCGTCGCCTCGCTGTCGGCGTTGCCGGGCGGCGCGGGCGGGCGCGAGCTGACCATCGGCCCCCTGCTGACGGCCATCCTCGCCCTGTCCAAGCCGGACGCGGGCACGGCCACCTTCCTCATCGCCCTGTTCCAACTGTGGGTGGGCGTGCTGCTCGGCCTGGTGGTGATCGCCCTCTTCCGGCGCACACTGTTCCCCCCGGCGCTGGAAGGGGAGATCGCCGCCTACGAAGCCGCCGGGCAGAGGCAGTGAGAGCAGAGGTTGTCAGCGAGTCTCTTGGCGCGGGAGCACCGAACCCCTCCCCCCGACCTGACTGCGACCTGTTGAGCGCGTTTCCGCTCCTGCCGTCAGGGTGCGTGCAAAATCTGTCAGGCGGTAGGGGCGCTGCTCTGCTGCGCCCTGGCTGACCTCACCCCCGCGCGGCGCTGACGCGCAGCGCGGCTGGGGGGTGGGGTCACAGTCCGGCGCCCGGCGAGTCGCTGTCAACCTTTGCACGCACCCTGCCGCCGCGCGGCCTTGTGTGCCCTTTCACGCGGCGTTATCATCCCTCTATCGAGAGCGGCGCGAGGGTGCCGCCATGCGCGAGTCTGAGGAGATCATGGACGACCAACACGCCTGGAAGCGCACGCTGTATGTCCTGGCGTTCGTGCAATTCGTCTCCGCGGTCGGCATGTCGAGCATCTTTACCTTCCTGCCGCTCTACGTGGAGGAATTAGGCTCCACCACCGGCCTGAACATCGAGCTGATGGCCGGTCTCGTTTTCTCGGCGCAGGCCTTCGCCATGATGATCGCCGCGCCCGTCTGGGGTGCGCTGGCCGACCGGCACGGGCGCAAGATGATGGTGCTGCGCGCAACCTGGGGCGGCGCGCTCGTCATTTTGCTGATGGGCTTCGTCACCTCGGCGGAACAGTTGGTCGTCCTGCGCACCGTTCAGGGGCTGGTCACGGGGGTGTTCTCCGCGCTGACCGCGCTGGTCGCGGCCAGCGTCCCGCGCGAGCGGATGGGCTATGCGCTCGGCCTGCTGCAGGTCGGGCTGTGGGGCGGCGTCTCGGCGGGGCCGCTATTCGGCGGGTACGTGGCCGATACCTTCAGCTTCCGCACGTCGTTCGTCGCCACCGCTGCGCTACTGGCCCTGGCCGGCGGGCTGGCTTCGTGGGGCGTTCACGAGCATTTCGAGCCGGTTCCACGCTCTGCGGATGGGCACCACAGCTTCCTGGCAGCCTGGGCGCACGTGCTCAGCGTGCAGGCAGTGCGGTTGACTTTCCTGGCGCGCCTTCTGACCACGCTGTCCCGCTCGATGATCGAGCCATTCACCGCGCTGTTCGTCCTGGAGCTGCTGGGGGACGAAGGTCAGACGGCGACTATCACCGGGGCACTGCTGGCGCTTTCCGGGGCGGCAGGCACCATCGGGGCGATCTACCTGGGGCAGCTTGGCGACCGTCTGGGTCACCGCCGTCTCCTGGTCACCATCGCCATCATCGCCGGGCTGTTCTACATCCCGCTAGGGCTGGTCACGTCCGTCTGGCAGATGGCCATCCTCTTCACGGCCACAGGCGCGGCGGCGGGCGGACTTCTGCCCACGCTCAGCGCGTTGCTGGCCACGCACACCGATCCGGGCGAAGAAGGGTCCGTCTACGGGTTGGAAGCGGCGATCATCTCCGCCGGGCGCGCCGCCGCGCCGATGATCGGCGCGGGGCTGGCCATGGTCTTCGGCCTGCGCAGCATCTACATCAGTGGGGGTCTCATCTTCCTGGTGATGGCTTTCGTGGTGGGGCGCTGGCTGCCGCTGACGACCCCTGCCCCGCGCGCGTCTTCGCCCACTGCGTGAGGGGCGGGTGGTGATCAGCGATCAGCTTTCGGCGATCGGCGATTGTGTCTGTACGAGAGGGGTGTCAGCGGAAAAGGGCGAGAAGCGTGCGCAGGATGATCAGATCGAGCACACGGCGCTGCTCCGACATGCAGAGGGCGACGTAGCGCGGATCTTCGGGGGCGCACCCCCTACCCGCGCCCGCGCCGCTTCTCAATCGCCCCCGCGTTAACCTGCACCTTCACCAGCCGGCCCAGCATCGTCAGCAGCACCTGCACCCGCTCCGCCCCGCTGAGCCGCGCATCGAAGATCGCCTCGTAGCCGGCGAACGGCCCCTGCGTGATGCGCACCGCGTCACCCGGCTGCAACCCGTCGAGCACCAGCCCGCCCGCCGCGCGAATCTCGGCGACGCGGCGCTTCAGCTCGTGCACGGCGTGCGCGGGCACCGGCACGGGCTGCCCACCAAACGACACCAGCCCGATCGCCCCCGGCACCCACTGTAACACCGAAACGCCCACTGCGTCCAGGTCGGCGTGCACAAACAGGTAGCGCGGGAAGTAGGGGCGGATCCTGGACGCGCGCGGATTGACCGGCTGCACGTGCAGCGTGGGGTAGAACGTCTCCAGGCCCTGCGCCCGCAAATAGGCGTTGACCTGGTTCTCTTTGCGGGGCTTGCTGTGAATGACGTACCAGGATGCAGTGCTCACGCTTCCTCCACCCCAGCAGATGGCACCGCTCTCGCCATCGAAGATTCAGCCTATGCTGGCTCGCCCGGATTGCCAGGTCAGCATACGGCTCCCATCATTTCGCACAATCTTCTTACAGAGAGAGCTGCCGCAGTCTTGATCCCGCGCCCGATAGCACTTAACAACGAGTTAAGATGGTTTTCGTGCGAAGCGTAGGATACAGGAGTGAACTCGTCCCCGAAGAGTAACTCGGAAAATTCCTTCCGTCAACTGCTGAATTGATACTGGGGTGCGTGCAAAGGCTGACAGCGGCGCGTCACGCTGGGCAGTGGGTCAACGGGCGCCACCATGCCCGCTTCGGAAACCGGCTACTTCCTCGCCCGCAGCGCTGCCCAGCGCCGCACTCCCCGCCCGACGCCCCGCGCCTGATCCCACCAGCGGTACGGGTAGTAGAGCAGCAGCGGCACGCCGGGCCGCACCCGGTAGCGCATGCGCAGGTAAGCGCGCGGCGGAAAAACGATCCGCCACACCAGCGCGACCCGCTGGCGCGGTGTCAGGCGGCGCAGCCCGCGCACCGTCTGCGCCCAGCGTGTATCGCCCGCGCCGATCTGCTCGACGATGCCCACGTCCTCACCGGCGGGCCGGCGCGCCCGCAACTGCTCCGGCACCCAGGCGGGCACCGGCGTGCTGAAGTACTCCGCCGTCAGCGTCAGCGCCCGCTCAACCGGGTACGTCCAGCGCAGCGCCACCGCCCGCTCGACGATCAGCGTCCAGTCCAGGTCGTAGACGGTGGCCAGCAGGTGCAGGTCGTAGAAGTGCAGCAGGCCAATCTGCGCCTCTCCGTGCTGCAGCAGGGCATGCGCGCACAGGTAGAGCAGGTGCGCCTCTGGCCGCAGCGTGCGGAAGCCGAGCAGCCTGCCCGCCCGATCCGCCGCCTCCATCGTCTGCGACCAGAACCAGTCGAGCGCGGCCAGGTCGGGCAGGATCGCCCGCGCCACGCGGAAATGCAGCTCCACGCGCACGCCGCCCGGCCCGCTGACCAGGTTGTAATGGTGGTGCGTCTCGTCCGGCGGCAGGAAAGGGGCCACCTGCGCGGCGAGTGGACCGCGCGGCTCGTCAGCGCAGCCCGCTGCCTTGAGCGCGGCCAGGGCCTCGGCGCGCCGCGCGAAGGGCACCAGCACGTCGAGGTCGCCCATCGGGCGCAGGACGGGCTGCGGGTAGACCGTCTCGGCCAGGGCCGCGCCCTTCAGCCACAGGGCGGGGATGCCGGCGGCGGCCAGCGTCGCGTCCACGTGCGCCCGCGCGGCCTTGAGGTGGACGTAGCGCGCGGCGACCTGGCGAGCCTGCGCCTGCAGGGGGCCAAGCTGCGCGGCCAGGGCCGGGTCGAGGGGTTCGGCGCGCCCCTTGAGCGTCCAGAGGAGCAGCGGGGCGAGGTTATACCGAATGGCCGTACTAATCAGCGCTTCTAGAGGAGCTACGGGAGACTCTTCTTCGTATCTCTGTTCGTTGATTAAACAGGCTGCGAGAAGGGACTGCTGTTGGTGGTTCACAAATCAAGCGTTCTCGACAAGCTCAGCCAGCTTGTGCCAATCGTCGAAATCAATGGGGAATTCCATCTCAAAACACGGGACGGTTGAGAAAAGTTCATGCCAGAGATCGAAGATTTTAAGCCGTTCTGCCGGCGTTACAATACGATTCTTGAAGCGCAGTTTTTGGTCGGAGAAATCAAGAACCGTGTCCCGGTAATAACTATCTTGCCACGCTCGCGCGAGGGCCTGTGAAGAATTGATACGCGAGAACCTGGCTGCTGTCCCCTGCTTGAGAAAGAAGATGCCACCTAACGGAGCTTCCAGCGGACCGTCAGTTATGCGCCCAAATGGAGAGGAATAGGCCACAAAACAACCCCCATTCTTTGAGACAAAAACCATCTCGTCGGAAAGAACCGGAAGCCCGCCCTTCTGCGCGCGTAGGGATAAAGTCGTCTTCCCTGTACCACTGGGGGCTAGAAAAATATAGTTGTGATCTGCGATCTGTATCCCCGCACTATGGAAGAAGGTCCCAATATCTTTGGTAAAGTATTTAAAAAGAAATGATAATGTACTCTTATACGCCTCAGAGAAGACACGAAAATTTCTTAAGAAGAGAACAAATCGCGATTCCTGCTCATTAAAAAGGGCAATCCATTTATCAAATGATAAATATATCCAGCGGCCATCGTCTAAATTATGGCATAATATAAGTTTCTCCAAGTCTATTCCAAAATCAACAGGCAGAGCATGAATTTCGAGAGTAACTGTATAATCGATGTCGATAGTATTTTTCAAAAATTTACTTGAAAGATCGTCGTTAAATACGTGGTTGGGATGATAATGAGAAACACCCGTGGTGATTATTTCTATTGCTGTATGACCGATTTGGTACTGGAGGTTAACAAAGGACATGGCAGCTAATCACAAGAACCTATCACCAGAAATCAGAGGGCTTTTGAGAAATCGTTCTCCCTCCCGAAACCTTTCCTTCACAAGGCAGAAGAGACCTGGCGTATGCACTTTTCGCCCTTCCCCCTCGTGGGGGAAGGGCTAGCGGTGGGAGACAAGGGCAGGCGCACAAGTTCCCCAATGATCTCTTACTATCCGACGGCTACACCACCAGTCGTACAGTTATTGCTCACGTCTTTCGGGCTTCCCCCAGTGTAACAATAGAAGGCACCACCAGGATCCGTTACCGCCCCACCGTCCGTGCAAGCTGTGCCAAAGACACCCGATCCTCCATTACAAGCTCCAGCAGCAATACCTCCAGGTTGGCAATACCCCATCGTCCCCACATCCTCGAATCCCCTCTGGCACGCCGCCGCGGCAATCGGCATCCCCATCGCGTGCCACTCGGGTTTCACATAGGTCCGCTTAGTCATCGTGTCCGCTCCTCCCCCTACTATCACAAGGCCGGCCCGCTCAGGCCGTCTCCCCGATCAGGTTCGCTTCGCGCATGTTCTGGAGCATGGCGTCCAGGTCGTCCTGGGCCGCCTCGCGATCCAGTATATCATATTTCTGCATGAGCAAGCCAATAATCTGCTCGCGGCTGTGCTCCCCGTCCAGCAGCCCGTAAATGAAGGCCGCCGTCTCGTTCAGGTAGATGATCTGCCCGGTCTCCGGGTCGAAGAGCAACCCTTCTTCCCCGTCGGAGCGGAAGACCAGCTCCGGGTTGGCGATGGGTAGTGCAGTCATACGCGCTCCTTGATTGCGAATTTGGGATTGCGAATTGCGAATTTGAAAATCCACCATGCGCCACCGCGATCCGCGTTCGGTGATCGGTTTTCAGTTGACCTCATTCCCGCCCAGAGATCATTTGAGAAGTTGTCTCCCCCCACCCCAAACCCCTCCCCCACCAGGAGGGAGGGGCTTAGCGGGCGCGCTTTTCTCCCTTCCCCCCTCGTGGGGGAAGGGCCGGGGATGGGGGGTCAAAGGCAGACGCAGCCTTTCAAACAGCCTCTCACTGAAAACTGGTCACTGATCACTGACCACTCTCTCACAACTCCCGCCCGCGAAAGAACGGGTGCACCCAGCCGCGCACGCCGTCGGGCGTCTGCTGGCGCACGGCGATCACCCGCCCCCACAGCACCGACAGCTCGCGCTCGCCCAGGCGTACCCGCCGCACGTGCAGCAGCCGACCCAGCCCCAGCGCCAGCAGAGACGGGATCAGCCAGGCCAGCAGGCGGTAGCGCCACCGCCGCAGCCGCCGGACAGGGCGCGCGGCGAACAGCCAGAACACCTCTTCGGCACGGCGCAGCGGGAGCACCCGCTCGCCCCGGCAGCGCCCGGTCACCCGCCCGACGATCCACTGCGGCGGCACGGCCCCGTCGCTGCGCGGGGCGTTGTCGCCGCGCGTGACGATCTGCCGGGCTGCCCCGCTCCCCGCGACGTGGATCACACGGTGCACCACCCAGTCGCCGGGGTCGCGATCCGGCACACGGAAGACGATCACCTGGCCGCGGCGGAGGCTGTCCGGCGGGGCGGGGGCCAGGGCCAGCACGTCGCCCTGGCGAAAGGCGGGCCTCATGCTGTGCCCGCGCACGATGAAGCGGGTGATCGTCATAGAGCTTTCAGCCCTCAGCGGTCAGCTTTCAGAGCGTGTAGGGAACTCCCTCACCCCTGCACCCCTCTCCCTCAGTGGGGCGAGGGGAAAACCGGCGATTTGCCCCCCTTCTCCCTGCTTGCGAGGGAGAAGGGGCCGGGGATGAGGGGGCTTACCATATACCCTCTCAGCGTTAAGCCCGCTGCACAAACACGACTCATTTTTATCTGCTGATAGCTGTTGACTGATAGCTGACAGCTATCCCTTGAACGCCACCAGCCGGCTCTCCGGGAACAGCCCCTCCGCGTAAGCCTGCTCGCAGAAGGGGAAGCCCTCGAACAGGTCGCCGGTGATGGTGAACGTGTTGGCGATGCACTTGCCCAGGCAGTAGTTGCGGAACATGCAGCGCCCGCAGATGCCCTTCATATGGCGCGGCACGTTCTCGCGGATCGCCTGCAGGGTGGCGTTCTGCTCCCACACGCGGCGCACCGATCCCGGCTCCAGCAGGCTGCCGAAGTCCAGGTCCTTGACGTGCTCGCCGATGCCGCACAGCCCGCTGCGCCCGTCGTGCAGCACACCGAGAATGCCGTGTATCCCGCACGTGCCGAAGCCCCGCTCGCCAACCTTCTTCATCGGCTGGAAGGCCGGCGGGATGTCGAAATGGACCGGGAAGCCGTTCTGGGCCAGCGGGTGCTCCATCAGCGCGTGGTAGGCGTCGAGCGTCTCGGCGACGGTGAGCAGCTCGCCGTTCTGCTGCATGGCGTCGGCGCGCCCGGAGAGGGTGATCGGGTTGACCTTCAGGCTGTTCGCGCCCAGGTCGTGGGCCAGCTCCAGCGTGATCGGCAGGCCGTGCACGTTGCCGCGGTGCACGCTCATGATCACCTGGAAGCTCAGCCCCTCGGCGCGCAGGTGCTCGATGCCCTTCAGCGTGCGCTTGAACGACCCTTTCACGCCGCGCAGGTCGTCGTGCAGCAGCGGGTTCGGCCCGTCAAGGGAGAGCGAGAACGTGACGTTGTTCTCCTTGAGCGCCCTGGCCTCGCGCGGGCCGATCAGCGTGCCGTTGGTCTCCATACGCAGGTTCAGGCCCATCCCGCGCAGCGCGTAGAGGATCTCGACCATTTCCGGGTGCAGGAATGGCTCGCCGCCGGTGATCTTGACCGCGCTGAGGCCGATCTCCTGCGCCTGCTCGATGATCCCTTTCAGGTCGGCCCAGGGCAGGTACTTTTCGATCCGACCGCTGAAGACCGGGTCAATCCAGCAGTGGCGGCAGTTGAGATTGCACGAGCCGGTGATGTACAGGTAAATCTCGCGCAGCGGCGGGACGCCATCAGGCAGAGACGCCATGACCAACCTCCTGGAGGAAGCGACGATAGCAGTCGTGCGGGTTGGCGCGGTTGAAGTCGCCATAAAGTGTGTAAGGCAGCGCCGGGCAGCTTCCGTTGCAGTAGGGCGCCCATTCGCAGTCCGCGCAGCCGAGCACGTCCTGCATGGGGATGAAGCGCCGCTGGCGCATGGCAGTCAGCACGGGGTGCGTATGCCAGATCTCGTGGACTGAGTCGGTGGTGATGTTGCCCAGCCGCTCGGTGAGCATGTTGCAGGGCACGATCGTGCCGTCGTGCAGGATGGCCAGCTTGGAGAAGGTGCAGCCGCAGGCGGTCAGGCGGCCCATGCCCCAGCGCGTGGTCTTTTCGCCGGTGCGCCGGGCGTGCTCCATCTCGGCGTACATCTGGATTTTGGCCTGCGGCCCGGCCTGGGCGTTGAGCCGCCCCGGATAACGCTCCAGCAGCCGGCCCACGATCTGCATGGCTTCGTACTGCTCGTGCGAGTCAAGCGCGACCTCCGCCTCGTTCTGGCAGCCCGACCCCATGGGGATGGCGTCGTTGGTGCTGAAGGAGGGCAGGCCGATGTCCTCCAGCAGCAGCGCGGCGATGTTTTCCAGGTCGTGCAGGTTGTGCTTGGTGATGGTCACGCGCACAGTGACAGGGAAGCCCGCTTCCTTCAGCAGGCGCAGGCCGCGCACGGCGCGGGAGAAGCTCTTGGGCCGGCTGGCGTCGTGAATCTCGGCGCGCGACCCGTCAATGGAGATCTGAATGGAGTTGAGGCGCTGGCGGCGCTTGCCTTCGTCGAAGCGGGCGAGCACCTGGTCGGTGATCAGCGTGCCATTGCTGAGGAGACTGTAGCGCATCCGGTTGGCGATCACGCCGTCAATCAGCTCGAACAGGTCACGCCGGGTGAAGGCTTCGCCGCCCGACAGCGTGACTTCCATGGTATTGAGCCGCCCCAGCTCCTCAAAACAGGCCAGCCACTTATCGGTGGGCAGGTCCGTCAGGGCGGTCATCTCGTTGGCATAAAAACAGTAGGTACACTTGAGGTTGCAGCGCCCGGTGAGCGAAATATCTATGCTGTGCGGGGTAGGTGTGAGCGATGAGCCAGCCATGTGTCCCCCTTTCAGTTCGGCGCTAATCGGCCCGGACGATGAAGTGATCGGCTTCCATGTTTTGCAGAAGCTCGCGCACGTCGGCGCCGACCTGATCGGAGGGCGCGCCTTCGAACGCGGCGCAGACTTCGACGACGATCTGGGCCAGGTCGCGCGTGCCGTCACACAGCTCCCACACGCTGGCGCCTACGGCGTTGGAGTAGCGCCTCTGGTTCGTGTCCGGGTCGAAGAAAAGCCACACCTCGCCCGGCTCTTCGCGCACCACAATATCAGGATTCTGCAAATAACGCATTTTGGTCCTCGCCGGAGGCTAAACCCCTGCAAACCGCCCGCCGGGCGATGGCCTTCTCCCGCGACCGGGCGAGACTCAGCGATCCGAATCGCCGAAGGCAAAAGTCTATAGGTGCCATGTTACAGCACTTTGGCACCCCTGCAGGACGAGAAAAAGCAGAAAAATCAGCGCAAAATGTAATTTTTTCGATGACGCCTCGCAGTATAGCACAAATTCGCGAGCGCAAGCCAGAACTGGCTGCGATCCGCGATGAGCAGATTTCACAACAGTTCACTGTCAGCCCATGCGAAAAGGCTTCTCCCCCCACCCCTCAATCTCCTCGCGCGCGGGGTGAGAGAACCTGTTTTCCCTCGCAGGAGCGTTCCCTTTCGCCCGCACCACGGGAGAAGGAGCCGAGGGTTGAGGGAAGCGCGCTCTACTCCCCAACCGGCAGCGTGTTGATGCGCAGCCGCCGCCAGGCGAGCGCGGCCAGCGTCAGGTTGACGGCGGCGATGCTGATCCCCCCCGCCGCCGCCGCGCCCTCAATGCTCCACAGCGGGATGAGCAGCGCGTTGAGGACGATGTGCAGCGCCACGCCCAGCCCGGTCGTCAGGGTGGCTGCGCGCTCGTGCCCGGTCATCAGCAGCAGCGGGCCGACCGGCCCGGTCGCCGCATTGACAAGCTGGCCCAGGCTGAAGAGGGCCAGCGCCGTCTGCGCGACGCGGTACTCCGCCCCGAACAGCCCCAGGAAGAACGTCCCGGCGACGATATATAGCAGCGTGATCGGCAGCGCCGTGCCGAGCGCCAGCCGTGTGCTGCCCGTCACCGCGCGCTGCAACTCGCGGCGCTGGCCCGCCGCGTGCAGGCTGGCGATGTGCGGAGCCAGGGCCACGCCGACCGAGATCAGCGGCAGCGTGATCAGCGTGGTCAGGCGCTGTGTCACGGTGTAGTAGGCGACCGCTTCGGCGCTGTCCAGCGCGCCGAGCATCAGCGAGTCCACCTGCACGTTGAGCACGATCAGGCCCTGCGTCAGGGCGAAGGGGACGGCGCTGGTCAGCCAGGCCCGCCCCTCGCTGACGGGGGTGGCAGCGCGCACCGCCGAGGGCAGCGCTTCGCGCAGCCGCCACATGCTGAACGCCAGCGCGAGCAGCGTGGTCACCACGAACAGGGCCATCGCCGCCTGAGCGGAGGCGACCGCTCGCCCGACAAGGACGGTGATGCCCAGCGCCGCCAGAAACAGCGCCGGCTGAAGCACCTGGTCGGGCACCTGACCCAGCACGACATGGCGCAGCCCCTGCATGGCCGACTGCTGGATGAGCGTCAGGGCGCGGGGTGGCAGCACGAGCAGGGCAACCGCCAGCGTGACCAGCGCGGCGCGCGCCAGGCCCGCCTGCTCAGCGTTGAGCAGGGCTGGCCGCCCGGTCAGCGTGTAGGTGAGCCACGCCGCCGCCAGGCCCAGCGCGATCAGCCCCGCCGAGAGAATCAGCGCCCAGCGCGTCGCGAAGCGCAGCAGGCCGCGCATGGCCGGCCATGCGCCTTCCATCAGATAAGTCGAGAGATCGCGGATGAGCAGGCGGTCGAAGCCGGCGGTCGCGGGGATGATCAGCAGCAGAATCCACGCCTGGGCAAAATTGAACACGCCGTAATGCCCCGCGCCGAGCAGCCGCGCCAGCGCCAGGCTGATGGCGAACTTGAGGGCCATGTTGCCCAGGCGCAGCACGAATGTGCCGCCCGTGCCGCGAATCAGACGCGCTTTGGTCGTCCGCCCGGTGAGCACCTGGGCAGCGCCCGCCCACAGCGAGCGATCAGGCCGGCTGTTCAATGAATACCCATCCCCGGAGAGTCCCCTTCGCGCGCTCAGTGATACCCTGAACGGGGGCGCTTGACAACCGGCCCGGCGGCGCTCAGGGTCAGACTTCCGAAGTCTGCGAGACTTCGGAAGTCTGGTCTACGGGGTGCGTGCAAAGGTTGTCAGCCACTCGTTTGGCACGGGATGAGGTGAGGTTCGTAGAGGCGTATTGCAATACGCCCCTACGGGGGCGCAGCAGAGCAGCGCTCCTACCTGACAGGTTTTGCACGCATCCTGATCTGCCCGCCGGCCCCGCGCTGCGCCCGGCTGCGCTATAATAAGAGGTCCTATCCGCTGGCTGTTCACCGTCGCGCGAGGCCCCCATGCCTGACTTGTTTGATTATAGCCGCCAGCAACAACAGCGCCTGACCGGGCCGCTGGCCCAGCGCATGCGCCCGCGAACGCTCGAAGAGTTCGTCGGGCAGGATCACATCATCGGGCCGGGGCGGCTGCTGCGCCGCGCTATCGAAGCCGACCAGCTCACGTCCATCATCCTGTGGGGGCCGCCCGGCACCGGCAAAACCACCATGGCCAACATCATCGCCAATCGCACGCGCCGCCACTTCAGCCGCCTGAACGCGGTCACCTCCGGCGTCAAGGAGCTGCGCGAGCTGATCGCCGCCGCCCAGGAGCGGCTGGGCATGTACGGCCAGGGCACCGTCCTGTTCATTGACGAGATTCACCGCTGGAACAAGGCCCAGCAGGACGGCCTGCTGCCCTATGTCGAGGACGGGACGGTGGTGCTGATCGGCTCGACGACGGAAAACCCCTTCTTCTCGCTGGTCAACCCGCTGCTCAGCCGCAGCCGCGTCTTCCAGTTGGTGCCGCTGCGCGAAGACGAGATCATCACCATCCTGCACTACGCCCTGGAAGACGCCGAGCGCGGGCTGGGCCGCCTGCCCATCCGCCTGACCGACGAGGCGGCGCAGCACCTGGCGCGCGTGGCGGGCGGCGACGCGCGCAGCGCCCTCAACGCGCTGGAGCTTGCTGCCAAGACGACTCCCCCCGGCCCCGGCGGGGCGATCCTGGTGGACCTGGAAGTGGCTGAGGAGAGTATCCAGCGACGGGCCGTGCGCTACGACAAGAGCGGCGACGAGCACTACGACACGATCAGCGCCTTCATCAAGAGCGTGCGCGGCTCCGACCCCGACGCCGCGCTGTACTGGATGGCCAAGATGCTGCTGGCGGGCGAAGACCCGCGCTTTGTGCTGCGGCGGATGTTCATCCTGGCCAGCGAAGACGTCGGCCTGGCCGACCCCCAGGCGCTGGTCGTCGTTGCGGCGGCGGCGCAGGCTTTCGAATGGGTGGGGATGCCCGAAGGACACTACTTCCTGTCCCACGCCTGCCTCTACCTGGCGACCGCGCCCAAGAGCAACAGCGCCGGCGCGATCTGGAAGGCGCTGGGCCATATCGAGCAGCAGGGGCCGGGCGACGTCCCGCCCTACCTGCGCGACAAGTCGGACACGTTCTACGGCGAGACGCGCGAGCAGTACCAGCGCACGATACAGGAATCTGCCGGAGAGCACGAGGCGTACAAGTACCCGCACAACTACCCCGGCGGCTGGGTCGCCCAGCACTACCTGCCGCTGGACATGGCCCCGCCGGGTTGGTACCAGCCCAAAGACAACGGCTACGAGCGCGCTATCCGCGAGCGTCTGGTGAGCCTGGGCGTCCCCCCAGACGATGCGCCCTGAGCGACGGCGGGCAGGCGGTTGGCCGTAGGGGAGAGTTCTCCACCCTCCCCTACAGGAGCGCGATCAGCCGCTCGCCCCAGCCGTCCGGCGCGCTGCGCTCGATGACCAGATCGGTCGCGCTGTGCCAGGCCATGAAGTCGCGCATCGCCGCCGCCACGTCGCCGATCAGCGCGTCGTCCGGCGCGACGCCCGGCTCCAGGTGCAGCGCATCCAGGCGCAGCCGCCCGGTCTTGCGGTCGAGCTTGGGGTCGAAGCGGCCCACCAGCCGATCGCGGTGCAGGATCGGCAGGCAGAAGTAGCCCCAACTGCGCTGGGGCGCGCGCTTGTACGCTTCGAGCACGTGGCTGAAGCCCCAAAGCTGCGCGTCGCGCCCTTTGCCCCAGAACAGGCTGTCGAACGGGCTGAGGAACGTCGTGCGCGCCGGGGTGATGGCCCCCTCCGCCGCCTGTTCCACCAGCGGCAGATCGTCGCGGTGCACCAGGAACTCCGCCGCCCCGCCGCTCACCGTCTCCGCCATCACCTCGACCAGCGCCCCCGCCTTGCGCAGCGCGGTCAGCATGGGAGCGGCATCGCCGCGCTTCATGTAGGCATAGTCGGCGATCTGTCCCGCTGTCGCGATCCCCAGGGCGCGAGCCGCGCGCGTCAGGGCGTGGCGATGAGTCTCCTCAGCCGCCGGCGGCGTGGCATCCACCCAGCCGGGCAGCACGCGCTCGCGCAGATCGTAGACGCGCTGGAAGTTGACTCGATTGGCGATCATCACTTCGCCGGTGTTATAGAGATATTCGAGGGCGCGTTTGGCCGGCTTCCAGTCCCACCAGGAGTCGCGGCGCGGCCCGTCGTGCTCGAAATCAGAGGTGCGCAGCGCCCCTTCGGCCAGCAGGCGGGCGCGCACTCCCTCGATGACCCGGCGGTTCTCCGGCTGATCGGCCCACTGCGGCCACCAGCCGCCGCCATCCTGGTAATGGCGCACCGTCTCCAGCCGATAGCGATACTCGCTGAGCGGGATGATGGACGCCGCGTGGTACCAGTATTCGAACAGGCGGCGCTGCGCGGGGTCGTAGATCAGGCGGTCGAAGTCGGCGGGGTCGTAAGCTCCCAGCCGGCTCCACAGCACCAGGTAGTGGCTGCGCCGGACGACGTGCAGCGTGTCAATCTGCACGCACACCAGCCGGGCAACCGTCTCGTAGAGCGCATCCAGCGTGGGGGACGGCTCGGCCCCGTTCGGCGCGGCGAGTCCCTGGGCGCGCAGCGCCAGCGCGCGGGCAGCGCTGAGAGGCAGCGGCTGTGCAGGGGGCTTGCTCATCGGCATCACCTCGGCAGAAGCATTGTGCGGTCGGGCATCAGCACACACAGAATAGCACATTCGTTCTGGTTTTGTCAAACGCCCCACCACCTGGAGGGCGTGCACAGGTTGTCAGCGATTTGCTTGACGCTCAACGAAGTGAGGTCTGTGTGGGTGTATTGCCATACGCCCCTCCGGGGGCGCAGCAGAGCAGCACCCCTACCGCCCGACAGATTTTGCATGCACCCCCTGCTCCAGGCGAATTCGCCAAAATGGATGTCCCTGCTATAATGGTGCCCGATATTTCGGCTACAGACCTCTGTCAGGGGACGACAAATACTCACAGGATCGTCCCGCAACCAGGGTGGCGATGACCTTTCGTTTTGCGCTCGAAGCGGCTGAGGGTCTGGCGCGGGCGGGCGTCTTCGATACGCCGCACGGCCCAATCCTCACGCCAGTATTTGCCCCGGTCGGCACTCAGGCGACCGTCAAGGCGGTTGCCCCGCGCGACCTGCACGAGATGGGTGCGTCGCTCATCCTGGCCAACACCTACCATCTTCACCTGCGCCCCGGCGACGCGCTGATCCGTGACCTGGGCGGGCTGCACGCCTTCATGGGCTGGGACGGCCCGATCCTCACCGATTCGGGCGGCTTCCAGGTGTTCAGCCTGGCCGATCTGAGCCGCATTGACGGCGACGGGGTGACCTTTCGCGATCATCTGGACGGATCGCTGCACCGCTTCACGCCGGAAACAGCGATCCAGATTCAACACAACCTCGGCTCCGACATCATCATGGCCTTCGACCAATGCCCCGTGCCCGACGAGCGGGCAGCGGTGCACGCCGCCGTCGAGCGCACGCACCGCTGGCTGGCGCGCTGCGCCGCAGAACACGCCCGCAGCGGCGATCCGTCGCGGCAGGCGCTCTTCGGCATCGTGCAGGGCGGCATCTTCATGGACCTGCGCGCAGAGTCGGCGCGCTTCGTGACCAGCCTCGACCTGCCGGGCTACGCCATCGGCGGGCTGGCTGTTGGCGAGAGCAAAGCCGACATGTACGACACGCTGGCCCAGACGGTGCCCCTGCTGCCCGCCGACAAGCCGCGCTACCTGATGGGCGTGGGCAGCCCCGAAGACCTGGTGGAAGGCGTGGCGCGCGGGGTGGACTTCTTCGATTGCGTGCTGCCCACGCGCGTGGCGCGCAACGGCGCCGCCCTGACGCGCGCGGGCCGCCTCAACATGCGCAACCTGCAATACGCCGACGATCCGCGCCCGCTCGAAGAGGGCTGCACCTGCTACACCTGCACCCACTTCTCGCGCGCCTATGTCCGGCACCTGGTCAAAGCCTCGGAAATCCTGGGGCACCAGCTACTCAGCCTCCATAACCTGCATTTGCTGCTCACACTCATGCGTGAGATGCGCGCCGCCATTCTGGACGGCACATTCGCGGACTACGCCAGCGCGTTTCTGGCAAGCTACCAGCCGGCTCGATCTCAGAAAGAAGCGAGGCGAACCCCGCTCCTCGCTGGCCAGGTGACGTAGGAGACGCGAGCTGCCTCCCGCTATGGCTGCATGGTTTGCGCGCTGCCGCTGGCACCTGGCAAGCGCCTGCCCGGCCCGCCTGATTCAGGGGGCGGGGGCGCGCCGCCGCGCTATCTACGAAAGGATCGCTCGTGGATCTGTTCGAAGCTCTCGTGCTGGGCGTCCTGCAAGGAGCTACAGAATTCCTGCCCATTTCAAGCTCCGGCCATCTTGTGCTGGTGCCCTGGTGGCTCAACTGGCCCGAGCCCCCGCTTCTCTTTGACGTGGCGGTACACCTGGGCACACTGATGGCGGTGCTGGTTTATTTCTGGCGCGACTGGCTGGCGCTCTTGCGCGCTGGCGCACATGCGCTGCGTTCCCGTTCAGTTCAAGACCCTGATACACGGCTCCTATTGCTGATTATGCTGGGGACGATACCGGCAGCAGTGGTAGGTGCCCTGCTCGAAGATGCGTTCGAGACGACCTTCTCCAAGCCACGCCTGGTGGCGGCGTTCCTGCTGGTGACGGCCCTGGTGCTGTTCCTCAGCGAGCGGGCGCAGCCTGGCAGGCGCGCGCTGGAAGACATGACCACGCGCGATGCGCTGGTCGTGGGGACGGCTCAGGCGCTGGCTATCCTCCCCGGAGTCTCACGCTCTGGCAGCACCATTGCAGCGGGCATTGTGCGCGGGCTGCCACGGGCTGTGTCGGCGCGCTTCAGCTTTCTGCTGGCAGCGCCCATCGTCTTCGCGGCGGGGGCCAAGCAGGGACTCGATGTGATCACAGGGGCGGAGCAGGTCAGCCAGGCGCTGATCGGGCCGCTGGTCGTCGGATTTGCAGCGGCGGCTGTGGTCGGTTTTGTGTGTATCTGGGGACTGCTGCGTCTGCTGCAGCGGCAGCGATTGTACGGGTTTGCAGCGTATTGTGCGGTATTCGGCGTGCTCAGCCTGCTGGTTGCCCTCTTCAATTGAGGGGGGGAGGAGTTGAAGCGGGCCAAACGCACCATCGTCATCCTGAGCCTGGCACTGGCCGGTTGCCAGGTCTCCGTCGCCGATCCGACGCTCACGCCGCAAGTCTTCAGCGTGCGCATCCTGGCGACGACAGCGACCACGCCGCTGCTGCGCGATCTGGTTCAGGCCTATGCGCCCCTGAGAACCGTGATCGCGGTGGACAGCGTTGAGGCCAATTGGCAGACGATCGCCGAGTGGCTGCGCTCCGGTGATGCGCCCTTCGCGCTGACCACCTACCTGCCGCCAGAGACCAGCCTGTGGGCCGCGCCGCTGGGCCAGGATGGCATCGCCATCGTGGTCCATCCGACCAACGCTGTGCCGTCCCTGACCGTAGACAATCTGCGCCGCATCTTCCAGGGCCGCAGCACCTCGTGGGCAGCCCTGGGCGGGCCGTGCATCCCCCTGACTGTCGTCAGCCGCGAAGACGGGGCCGATACGCGCCTGGCCTTCGACGGGCTGGTGATGGACGGGCAACCCACTCTGCCAGCCGCCCGGCTGGCCCTTTCCAGCGCCCGCGTAGTAGACCTCGTGGCGGACGACCCCGGAGCCATCGGCTACGTGAGCATGGCCTTTGTGGACGAGCGCGTTCGCGCGGTGCCGCTGGCCGCATCCAGCGCTGAGAGCGCCGTCGCGCCCACGCCGCAGACCGTCGCCAGCGGCGAGTATCCGCTGCGCACACCGCTGCTGATCGTGGGGCCGCAGCCGCCGGCGGAGACCGGCGTCTACCGCGATTGGTTCGCCTGGATGCAGGGCGAAGAGGGTCAGGCGGTCGTGGGCCTGCGCTATGCGCCGCTGGGAGTTGCCGAGCTAGCGGGCATGTCGGTCGAAAGCTGAGCCGCCGGGCGCTTTCGAACGGCGGGTTTCGGAAGTCTGCGGAGACTCCCGAAGCCTGGCGCGGACCAGGCTCCCCTCTGACCCGGCTGGAGAGAGAACCCGGCGGGCGCGGCCCTGCCCAGGCAGCGCACCCCCGGCGCCAGCCTCAGGCCTGAGGCTGGCGGGCAGCGATGAACACGGCGCGGTCGCTGGTCTCCTCCTGGGCGTCGAAAGGCTCCAGGTCTGCGCCGAGCACGGCGAGCACAGCGAAACCGGTGCGCTCCAGCAAGGCCACCACGCCCTGCACCGGATAACCGCGCTCGGCGTGAAGCTCGTCGGTGCGCCCCCAGGTGAGATTGCCCTGCTGAGCGAAGATCGTATAGCGCACGGTGCGGCGCTGCGTCTCGTAGCTGAAATGAGAGCGGGCGATGAGCAGAAGGTCGCTGCCGTTGTCGAAAATCACGCGGTCGCTCTGCGCGGCGCTGGCGGCAAGCCCCCCGATGGTGAGCATATCAAAGATGAACAGCCGATCATCCTCCAGCGCGCCGCGCACGCGCCCAAACACCTGCTCCAGGTCGCGCAGGCTGGACATGGCATTGAGCACTCCCCCCGCCGCCAGGGCCAGGTCCACCGGCCCGGCGGGCACTTCCAGGTGGCGGATGTCCATCTGCAGGAAAGCGGGCATTTCGTAGACATCTGCAACCACTTCGCCGCCTTCGACGAACGTCTGCCCCTGGACGGCAGCCTGGGCCAGCATCTCCGCGCTGGTGTCCAGCCCGAAGACGCGCATACCCTGGCGGGCGAGCAGCCAGGCGCTCACGCCGGTGCCGCAGCCCAGGTCGAGCACGCGCCGCCCCGCCCAACCCAGCGATTGGGCCAGCTCCAGGTAGCGCGGCGCCTGCTGGCGCGCATAGGCGGACAGGCCGGCGCGGTCGTAGATGGCCGCCAGCCGGCTGTAGGGGGGAGCCTGAAAAGGAATCTGTTCGGACATAAAACCTCGCTTACGATGGGCACAGGGTATTGGCCTCACCCCCACAGCCGCGCTGCGCTCGGCTTGCCCCCTCTCCACCTGCGTGGAGAGGAGGCGGCGAGGCGCGCCAGCGCCGGGCGGGGGTGAGGTAGACCAGAGCGCAGCACAGCAGCGCCCCTGCCCGCCCCAGCGCTACGAGCCGGGGACTGGCTGCGGCGCGCTCAGCGGCGCGAAGCTGAAGACCAGCTCGTAGCGCGTTGAGTATAGCACAACGCTGCCCTCGTCGTAGTTATCCACGTTGAATGCTGGGCTTTCGATGATATAGTTCTGGTTGCCTATGTTGCCCTTCAGCGGCCCCAGGTCAATCTCGTATTGTGGCACCTGGTTCAGCTCTTCCTTCGTCGCCGGGCGCGGGTAGGCGCTGAGCAGCACGTGCAGGTCCGGCCCGTTGAACGCGTCGAGGTTCTGCAGGCGCACCACCATCCGCCCGTCTGAAAGCTGGTAGAGGCTGGCCGCGCCCTGCGCCGCGCGCATGGCGTCGAGGCGCACGAAGTTGCCGGTCAGCAGTTCGCGCACCAGCGACGGGTTCGGATCAATGGCGGGCAGGTTCGGCTCTTCAACGTCGAGCGGCTCGGCCAGCCGGGCGGCCACCAGGTCAACGGCCATCTGCGGGCTGCGGTCGTAAAGCTGCGCGTACATATCCTGCGCCTGGCTGGGCAGCAGGTAGAAGGCATCCGGGAAGGGCGAGACCGCCTCCTGCTCGCGGATGTAGTCGGCGAACTGGTCGAGCCAGAGCGGTGAGGCCAGCAGCGCAGCCACGATCAGCGCGCCGACGAACAGGACGCCCCAGGCCGGTCGCGTATTCATGCGCTCTCCCTGCGTGTGGCAACTCGGTCATCTCGGCGGTGATCTTAACGGACGTGGCGCGTTTGAGCCACAAGCCGCGCACGCCGGGTGCGTGCAAAGGCTGACAGCGACTCGCCGGGCTGGGGGCAGTGACCTCACCCCCAGCCTCGCTACGCTCGGCGTGCCCCCTCTCCATTCGAATGGAGAGGGGGCGGCGAGGCGCGTCAGCGCCGAGCGGGAGTGAGGTCAACCAGGGCGCAGCGGAGCAGCGCCCCCGCCTGACAGGTTTTGCACGCACCCCGCGCGCCGGGTCGGGGTCCACGAGCAACCTGTCGCCAGGGGAAGTTCGGGAATGCTCGCTGCACGTCTCCCCCTTCAATCCTCCCTCCAGCGAAGCCGGAGGGGGGGACTCCGGTTGCTCGCTCTCCCCTTCCCCCGGCTTTGCCGGGGGGAGGGGCCGGGGGATGGGGGCCTGCGACCACTGCCTGACAACTCGTTCGTGAACCCCGCCCGGGCGCTCCACTTGCACCGCAGCGCCGCAAGACTACAATCGAGCATATACCCACAAGGGGGGGACATGACTCAGATAGGCCCGGCGAACATCCCGCGCATCCTCCTGCAACTGAGCGACCGCGCCGATGGCCTGGCCGTGACAGTGCTCGATGCGCCGTTCGGGGCGGGCCTGGCCGCCGAGATCGTGCTGCAGCGTATCGAAGACGTGCTGCGCATGGCCAGCCAGCCGACCTTCCGCGAAGATGTCGGGCGCGGGCTGTTCCGCGCGCTCTTCCCCGGCAAGCTCGAAGATGTCTACCGGGCGGCGCTGGCCGAAACGACCGTGCGCGGCCTGACGCTGGAGATGGAGCTGCGCTTCGACCGCGACCTGGCCCGCGTCGCCCGCTATCCCTGGGAGCTGCTCCACGACGGCACGCGCTTCCCCGTGCAGTCGGGCGCAGTCACCCTGGCGCGCACCCTGCCCTGCCCGGAGCCACCGCCCCCGCCCGCGTCGGCCACGCCTCTCGAAGCCCTGTACGTGGCTGCGCACCCCTCCGGCTGGCCGCCGCTCGCCGCGCAGTACAGCGACCTGGCGGGCGCGCTGGCCGGGCCGCTCGGCGCGGGGACGCTCGACCTGGCCTACCTGTTGCCCGCCACCTGGGACGCCCTGATGGAGTGGCTGCTGGCGGGCGCGCCGCACGTGCTGCACTTCGAGGGCCACACCGCCCTGGCGCGCACCGGGCGCTTCGCCTTCGAGAGCGGGCACGGCGATTCCGACCTGGTGGATGCGGAGATCGTCGGGGCGGCGCTGGCTGGCTCGACGCTGCGCCTGGTCGCGCTGAGCGCCGCGACACAGACTCCCGCTGCCGGGGAGGGGCTGCCGGCGGGCGCGGCCCCCTGGCTGGTGCTGGCCGGGGTGCCTGCGGTGGTGGCAGTGCAAAGTGCGCTGCCGCCCGATGTCGCCCTGACCTTCTGGCGCACGTTCTACGCGGCGCTGCTGGCCGGCGAGTCGATCGGCGCGGCGGTGGACGCTGGACGGCGCTCGCTGCGCCGCACGATGTACTGGTATGTGCCCGCCCTGTTCGCCCGCGCCCCGGAGCCTCTATCCGGGCCGGGCGGCGCGCTGGACCTGCGCGTGGACACCGCCGCCCCGCGCTCCGCTCCGGCGGGGTATCCGCTGCGCCTTGTCGCGTGGCTACACGAAGCGGACGCCCTCGCGCCCTCCGCAGGGGTCGTGCGCCGCCTGGCAGGGACGGCGGACAACTCGGCTACCGACGAGGGCGGGGCTGTCGCGCCGCTCAATCGCCAGGCCGAGGCCGCAGGACGGCTCAGCGCGGGCGCGGTCGAGGTGCGCCTGGCGGCGGAGGGCTGCACTGTTCACAGCGAGCGAGCCAGCGCCACGCTGATGGCCGGCATCGCCACGCCGCCGCTGTGGTTCGCGCTGACCCCGCTGCGCGCCGGGCCGGTCGCGCTGACCCTGACCATCACCCAGGCGGGCGTGCCGCCCGTCATCGTGACCCATCCCCTGGACGTATTGCCCGGCGAGGGCGCGCCGTCCGAGGTTCTGCTGCTGGCGCATCACTGGCCAGGCGCGGCCATCTCGCTCGATTCCGAAGCAGCCCCGCGCGACGCAACGCTGGTGGAGGACGAGCTAGCTCTGCCGGGGGGCATGACAGGCGCGGACGCCGAAGGGCTGGAAGCGCCGCCGCCAGGGGCTTCGGAGCCTGCCGCGCCAGCAGAGGGCCTGGACGACGCGCTGGACGACGTGCTGGCCTGGCTGCGCAGCGGCGAGCCGACCGCCCCGCTCATGCCCTGGCTGGACGAAGAGCCTGCCCGCCAGGCCGCGTCCGCAAACTGGCTGGACGACCAGCCCGTG
The DNA here is from genome assembly GCA_023382715.1 of Anaerolineae bacterium. Taxonomy (GTDB): domain Bacteria; phylum Chloroflexota; class Anaerolineae; order Aggregatilineales; family Aggregatilineaceae; genus UBA2029. The sequence continues at coordinate 12,824 of JAHDWP010000007.1, read as the reverse complement.
AGCGAGTCGTCTGCGCCGCCGCTGGACGAGCAACCGCTCGCCGCCGCGCCGACTCCGCAACCAGAAGCGCCCGCTCAACGGCGGCGCATGGCCGGGCTGTCTCTGCGCGACCTGGCGCTGCTGCTCCTGGTGCTCGTGGTGATCTGGGCGATCATCGCGGTGATCGTTTTAACCGTGATCTGACGAGGGCAGCTCCGCCAGCCAACACCAGCGCGGATCAGTGATCGTCGTCGCCGTCATCGTCGTCATCGCCGTCATCGCCATCATCGCCATCGTCGTCATCATCCCCATCGTCGTCATCATCCCCATCGTCGCCCCCATCGTCGTCCCCTGGGCTGGCTGTGCCACCGGGTACCGGGCTTCCTGGCGCGTCATCGCCCGCTCCATCGCGCAATGCGACGTCCAGCACGGGCAGTGTCGCGCAGTCGCCGGTCAGCGTGCCGAGGCTGGCCGCAACCCAGGCATCGCGCTCGTTCAGCTTCACCTGGAGCCACAGCTCGCTGCTGTGGCGGGCGGTGACGGTGAGCACCTCGCCCGCAAACCCGTAGCCCACGACGCTGTAGCCGGTGCCGGGGCCGCTGCGCAGGTTCACTGAGGCGGGCACAATGGTCAGCGTGCAGGCAGAGGCCAGCGACGGGGTGGGCGATGGCGTCGCAGTCGGCGATGGTGAGGAGGTCGCCGTCGGCGTGGCGGATGGCGTAGGCGTCGCCGTGAGCGTGGGCGTCGCGGTCGGGCTGGGCGTCGGGCTGGCGGTCGCGCTGGGCGAAGCAGTGACGGTGTGGGACGGCGCCGGTGTCACAGTGAGCGTGGGCGTGCTGGTGGGCAGCGACTCGGTGCGCAGCGACGGGCCTGTGGCGCGATTAACCAGCAGCACCAGCACAAAGGCCGCGACCAGCACCGACGCGGCGGCCAGGGCCAGACCAGGAGAGACGAATCCCAGGCGCGGCGAGCGGCGGGGAGCAGCCCGCATCACCCGCTCGCGCACGCGCGCCTGAGCGCCGGGCGGCGCTGTTGGGCGGGCGCGTTGCACCAGGATCGCCGTCTCCAGCAAGGGGCGCAGGCGCTCGGCGTGCTGGGGATGGGCGCGCAGGCAGTCTTGCAGCGACTGGCCCGCGTTGAGCCGGTCTATGCAGTCGTTGAAGGCGTCGAACACATCAAATGAGGCCACCGGTCGCCTCCGGTTCGTTTTCGGCCAGCAAGCGGCGCAGCATCTCTACAGCGCGGAATTGCAGTGACTTGATGGCGCTCACGCTCTTGCCCATACTGTCCGCCGTATCTTGCAAGCTCATCATCTGCCCGAAACGCAGGACCAGCACTTCCTGCTGGTCGGGGGCCAGCATCCCCACCACGCGCCGCACGCGCTCGGCGTCGAGGGCCGCATCGGTATCGGCTTCGAGGTCGACGTCATGGGCGAACGGCATAGCCTCATCCAGGGGGCTGGTGGGCGGAGCGCCTCGGTAGTGATCGGTCAGCACGTTGCGCGCCACCCGAAACAGCCACCCGCGTAACGTGTCGCGCGGGGCGTTCTCTCCTTGCAGCGCGGTCAGGAACTTCACGAATACCTCGCTGGTCAGGTCTTCGGCCAGCGCCGGGTCACTCACCCGCCAGCGCAGAAACTGGTATACCGGCTCGAAAAAACTCTCGTAGATACGGGCAATGGCCTGGCGGTCGCCTCGTCTCGCTCGCCGCAGCAGCCGATCTTCGTCCGGCAGGTCGGGGAGCGCCAGGAGGATGGGAAGAATCATCATCAGTTCCGGTGTGCTACCATGTGCGGTGTCCGGCGATTATAGCTCCAAAGCGCCCAGGTTATCTTCCGGCAGTGGATCGAATTCGGCTGAACCAGAGCGAGACGGGCTGCCGCGCGCCCCCCACCCCTGTGTGACAAGTTTCGACCGGCAAGGACACACTGCCCTCTTTCGCGTGATACCGATACGTCCGGCGGAAGGGTGCGGTTCCCTTCCGCCGGACCTGACCGCCATCAGCGTCTGGCAATCAGCGTGTGGCCGTCATGACTAATCGTCATCGTCGTCATCATCATCGTCGTCGTCATCGTGATCGTCGTCGTCCATGTCGTCATCGTCATCATGGTCGTCATCGTCGTCTACATCGTCATCGTCATCATCGTCGTCGTCCATGTCGTCATCGTCGTCCATGTCATCATCGTCGTCGTCCGCGTCGTCATCGTCGTCATCGTCATCTTTGAACAGATCGTCCGCCACAGCCAGGCCACGGCAGTCATCGTCCAGCTCGCCGACGCTGAGCGCGATCCAGGCGGTGCCTTCCGGCAGCGCAACCTCAACCCATGTCTGGGTCGCGTCTATCGCCACCACGTGGAACTCGTCATCGTAAAAGGCGTAACCGATCACGTCGTAGCCAGTGCCGGGGCCGCTGCGCAGGCTGGCCGAGTGAACCTCGACCTCGAATTCGCAGACGTCGCCGTCGTCATCGTCGTCCAGGTCATCGTCCAGGTCATCGTCCAGGTCATCGTCCAGGTCGTCATCCAGGTCGTCGTCCAGATCGTCGTCCCAGTCGTCATCATACAGCGTCGGCTCGACCTCGCGGACGATCAGGACGCCGTCGGGCAGGCGGACCAGCTCGAGCTCGACCAGCGTGCCGACGATCAGCGCGCCCTTCATTTCGGCGCCAGTCGTGTCATAGCGCTGACCGGACACCACCACGTAGTTCTCGCCGATCTCGTCCAGGGTGCCGACGATCTCGATCTCATCATCGTCCACCTCGACAATGCCGCCGGGCGGCAGAACCGGAGCGTCCTGGTGACATTGCGCGCAGTCAGTGTCAGCGGTGACCGGGACGTGTCCTTCCGGCAGTCCGCCGATCTCCGGGACGAAACGCTCGATCTCGCGCGCCACCCAGACGCCGCCAGCGCCCAGCCGCGCTTCCACCTCGACAACCATGCCCACCGCCAGGCCCGCCTCGACTTCGGCGCTGGCGATGTCAAAGACCAGACCATTCACAGTGGCTGTCGTGCTGGTGAGGCCGGTCAGCTTGCCTACGAACTCGCTCTCACCAGGCAGCAGACCCCCATCTTTCGCCGCCTTCACTTCGTGGGCGAGGATGGTGCCGTCTGGCTGGAGCGTCCCTTCGACCTTGACCGCCGCGCCGATCGTGATGGGCGTCTTGATCGTGGCTTTCGCGGTATCAACGCGCAGCCCGTTAACCTGGAAGATCGTGCCGCCTTCGATCGCGCTGACTACCCCGACCACTTCCGTTTCACCGATGGGACTCTGCGCCAGGACGCTGGGAGCCAGCGTCAGCACTGCGACGATGGCCGCCAGGACAGCGACCAGGGCGATTCGTGTGCGTGAGTGTGTGAACATCCTGTCCTCCGTGTGTTCTGTACCAGGGTTACCAGATATGCCGGGCGCATTTTTGTGCGGCCCAACTGCTTATTCCGACGGGGGACAGTGGAGAAGGTTTCGGTCAGTTTCGCCAGTACTTTGGTACTACACGAGAGGGCCAGCGCCGCAGTGGACTCCGGAGGTCTAGCGCGGGGTCGGTTGCAGCGGGGCGGGAAATGAGGTCAGCACCCAGGGAATGGTACGCGCCGGGTGCAGAGCCAGCGCCAGGGCAAGCAGGGCCGCCGCCGGGTCGTCCGGTTGCGTGGGGCGAAAGGGCAGCGGCACGATCCGCGCGCCGGACTCCTCGCGCAACGCGGCGATCTCCCCCGCTGCCCAGCCCGGCGCGAGCAGGATGGCGTCCGGGGCCAGGGCGCGGATGGCCGCCTCGTCCATCTGGCGGATGTCGTCATAGCCCGCTTCAGCGGCGACGTTCACCCCGCCAGCGGCGGCGATCAGGTCGCTGATCAGCGTCCCCTGCCCGAAGGTATAGCGTTCCGGCGTCAGCACCAGAGCGCGCACCCGCGGACGCCCCTCCAGCGCCGCATCGAGCGCGGACACGCGCCGTTCCAGGCGAGTCCGCAGGGCGGCAGCGCGCCCGTCGCGCCCGGTCGCGCGGCCCAATGCGGTCACACGCTGCCGGTAAGCGTCCAGGCTGGCGAGGGGTGTCGTGACGAAGACGGGCACGCCCGCTGCCTCCGCCGAGACGATCAGCGCCGGATAGGCCGTCGCGTAGAGATCGGGGACGACCAGCAGCCCGATGCCATCCCAGGCGGGCGCGTCCGGCGGCGGGACGGGGAGCGCGCGCAGCGCCGCGCCCTCGACGACCTGGGCCAGCGCCGGGTCATCGCCCACGACGGCGACTGTCTCCGGGCGCGCAGAGACGGTCAGCGTGTGGCCCGCCGCGTCGCTGACGGTGCGCGGGAAAGGGTCCGCCTGGGCGCGGGCGAGCGGCGCGCTCGCGGCGAGCAGGGTGAGGATCAGCGCGGCGGCAATCAGCGCGGCGAGGGGACGGCGCATGGTCGGGCGTCCTGATTGAAGGACAGGCGATCGCAGCACCGCAGAAGCGCAGCGGTATCTGTTCACCTTGTTGCCCAAACTGAAAGGCCTGTCCCGCCGTCCCCCCATCCCCGGCCCTTCCCCCACGAGGGGGGAAGGGAGCAGAGCGCAGACCTTAAGCTCCTCCCTCCGTGCGGGGGAGGGGTTTGGGGTGGGGGAGATGAACAGATGCGCGCAGCGGGCACCTGGCGGGCCGGACTTCCGAAGTTTTCGAAAACTTCGGAAGCCCCCTGCTCGCGCCTCTGCGGTGATGTTTTATGCAAACAGCGCGCCCTACCCCTCGCCTTCCGGCAGGACGCGGCAGCACAGCACCAACTGCTTGGCCGCCAGCACATCGTCCACGCGCTTGACCGGCGCGTTGTGCGGCGCTTCGTGCAGCAATTCCGGCGACTCGACCGCTTCTGTGGCGATCTTCTTCATCACGCTGATGAAGTGGTCGCACGCTTCCTTCGACTCCGTCTCGGTCGGCTCGATCAGCAGCGCTTCGGGCACGATCAGCGGGAAGTAGTTGGTCGGCGGGTGGATGCCGTAGTCCATCAGGCGCTTGGAGATGTCCAGCGCGTGGATGCCCTCGGCCTCGTCGAAGTGGCCCATGCAGACGAACTCGTGCCCGCAGATGCGGTCGAAGGGCATGGGATAGACGCCCTTAAGGGCGACGCGGACGTAGTTGGCGTTGAGCACCGCGTGGTCGGTGACGGCGCGCAGCCCCTGCGCCCCGTGCAGGGCGATATAGGAAAAGGCGCGCACCAGCATCCCGAAGTTGCCCCAGAACGCCTTGACCCGCCCGATGCTTTGCTCTGGCATGACGAAGCCATAGAGCGGCGGCGTCTCGTCGTCGCCCTCTTCGATGATGTCCACGATGGGGCCGGGCAGGAAGGGCAGCAGCTTCTCGTTGACGGCGACCGGGCCGCTGCCGGGGCCGCCGCCGCCGTGCGGCGTGCTGAAGGTCTTGTGCAGGTTGTAGTGCATCACGTCGAAGCCCATCTCGCCCGGCTTGGCGATGCCGAGCATAGCGTTCATGTTGGCCCCGTCCATGTACACCAGGCCGCCGCAGCCGTGAACGATGTCCACGATCTCCTTGATGTTCGCCTCGAAGACGCCGAGCGTGTTGGGCACGGTGATCATCATGCCCGCCACGTCGTCGCCGCAGACCGCGCGCAGCTTGTCCAGGTCCACGTCGCCGTTGGCGTCGGAGGGGATCTCGACGACCTGCAGGCCAGCCATCGCCGTCGTGGCCGGGTTGGTGCCGTGCGCGCTGTCCGGCACGATGATCTTGGTGCGCTGCGGCTCGCCGTTGGCCAGATGATAGGCGCGGATCATCAGGATGCCGGCGAACTCGCCCTGCGCGCCGGCGGCGGGTTGCAGGCTGGCCCCGGTCATGCCGCTGATCTCGGCCAGCCATTCCTGAAGCTGGTACATCAGCGCCAGCGCGCCCTGCACCGTCGTCGGGTCTTGCAGCGGGTGGGCGACAGCGAAGCCCGGTAGCCGGGCCATGTCTTCGTTGAGGCGCGGATTGTACTTCATGGTGCACGAGCCAAGCGGATAGAAGCCGATATCAATGCCATGATTGAGCTGGCTCAGCCGCGTGAAGTGGCGCACGACATCCAGCTCGCTCACTTCCGGCAGGTCGAGCGAGTCGCGCAGCAGGTCGGCGGGCAGGTCGGCGAGCGGCACATCGGGCGCGGGCAGGGTAATACCCACCCGGCCCGGCGAGCCAAGATCGTAAATCAGCGGCTCCAGCGGTTGGGGAGCGCCGTTCTTTTGCAGAATGAGTTCGGTCATCGTGTATCCCTTGTAGTGATCAGTCGTCAGTGATCAGTTGTCAGCGATCAGCCATCAGTTGTCAGCGATCAGCGGCAGATAGCCTACGCCCGGCAGTTGACTGAAAACCGGGAGCCGCTACCTGGAGCGATCAGCCCTCAGTTGCCAGCGATCAGCCGCAGATGGTCTGCGCCCAGCTCGCGGCTGAAAGCTCAATGCTCGTGCGACAGGTGAAGGTGCGGCTTCCTGGCCTCTTTGAGCGCCTCGACCAGCGTGTCAATCTCGTCGCGCGAGTTCATCTCGGTGACGGCGATCAGCATCTGGTTGCGGCGCGTCTCATCATCCTGCGACAGGTCATAGCCGCCGATGATACCCCAGTGCTCCAGCAGAATATGGTTGATCTCTTCCACCGGCTTGGGACAGGTGACGACGAATTCCTTGAAGAACGGCTTGCTCATGTCCACGCTGTAGCCGTCCAGGGCATCAATCTGCTGCGCGGCGTAGTGCGCCTTGTGATAGCACAGCTCGGCGGCGCGGCGCAGCCCCGTCTTGCCCATCACGCTCATGTAGACACAGGCAGCCAGGGCCATCAGCCCCTGGTTGGTGCAGATGTTGCTGGTCGCCTTTTCGCGGCGGATGTCCTGCTCGCGCGGGCGCAGGGTCATCACGTAGGCGCGCCGTCCATCGCCGTCCACCGTCTCACCGACGATGCGCCCGGCGATCTTGCGTACGTACTCGGTGCGCGTGGCGAAGAAGCCCAGGTACGGCCCGCCGAAGCTGAGCGGAATGCCCAAGGGCTGCCCCTCGCCGACGACAATATCCGCGCCCAGCGCGCCCGGCGGCTTGAGCAGGCCCAGGGCGAGTGGGTCGGTCACAATGCACAGCAGCGCGCCAGCCGCGTGCACCGCGTCGGCCAGGCCGCTGAAGTCCTCGATCTGCCCGAAGAAGTTCGGATACTGGACGACGAGCATGGCCGTGTCTTTGTCCAGCATGTCCACCAGGTCGGGCAGCGTGGCGCGGCCCCCCTTGTCGCCGACGAATTTCAGGCCGCTGCCCTGGTGATAGGTGCGGACGACGGCCCGGTATTGCGGGTGCACGCCGGGGCTGAGGATGACTTTGCTGCGCTTGCCGCGAAAGTGCGCGCTGACCATGGTCACCGCTTCGGCCAGCGAAGTCGCGCCGTCGTAGTGGCTGGCGTTGGCCGCATCCATGCCGGTGAGCATACACATCATGCTCTGGTATTCGAAGATGGCCTGTAGCGTGCCCTGGCTCAGCTCTGGCTGGTAGGGCGTGTAGGCGGTGAAGAACTCGCCGCGCCGCAGGATGTGATCCACTACGCTGGGCACGAAGTGATGGTACGCACCCGCGCCCAGGAAGATGGCGTAGTCGTTGGCGGCGGCGTTGGCGCGAGCCAGCCCGCCAGCTTCCCAGGCCACTTCCATCTCGCTGAGCGGATCGGGCAGGCCCAGCGCGGGGAAGCGGAACTCGGCAGGCACCGCGTCGAACAGGTCATCGAGCGACTCGACGCCGATGGCAGCCAGCATCGCCGCGCGGTCGGCGTCGGTGTGGGGAATGTAGGTCATAGAATGAACTCCTGATCAGGATGTCTTAAGGGGGCACAGGCGTGCCCCCCAGAGTCGCATCAGCGGCGAGCCGCTAGGCGTCGCGCCCGGCGCAGTGTTTGGTGTAGGCGGCGGCGTCCAGCAGATCTTTCAGGTCGGCGGGGTTGCTCAGCTTGATCTCGATCATCCAGCCGGCGCCGTAGGGATCGCTGTTGACCACTTCCGGCGAATCTTCGAGCGCCTCATTGACGGCGACAACCTCGCCGCTGGCCGGCGCGTACACGTCCGAGGCAGCCTTGACGCTCTCCACGGTGGCGAACGCCTCGCCCTTGGTGACGGCGCTGCCGACCTCGACTTCGCTCAGGTCAACGAAGACGATGTCGGAAAGCTGGCCCTGGGCATAGTCGGTCAGCCCGATCCGGGCGGTATCGCCTTCCACGCGGATCCATTCATCGTTCTCGGTGTACTTCGTATCTTCGGGGATTTTCCAGTCGGCCATGATACACTGTGTCCTTTCGGTCTCTATAGAGATAGTGGCAGATCACCGTTAACTTGACGTCTGGTTTAGGAGAACCATTCAGTCAGAATGGTGCGAAAACGGTTGAAACAGGGATCAACGCAACCGCGAAACGATACCTGTTCAGCAAGTTGCCTGTAGATAGCTGATGAGCGCGGGGTTTTCACTTCACGAAGGGCGACTTCCAGAGTCTTCTTAGGGTCGGCAGGCTTGAAGGCGTCAGGAGCAAGCAGGTTCCTCTGGCGCAGCCAGGTGCGCAGGTCGGGCTGGCGTGTTTGCCATCCCAAACACGAATCAACCTGGGGCGAGTCGCTCCATACCCAGATCTCCAACTCAGGTTCGAGCACAATCACTCTGGCCCGGCCTCCAGGCCACCCATTAGCTTCCAGCCGAGATTCAAGCTCCCCTTGCAGGTCTGCGGCCCTTCGCGGTTCCTGCCCTGAGCCTTCGTGATCGAACATCACCAGCGCATAACGATACTGTCTGGTATAGGGCCTGAGATCATTGTGCGCATCCGTCCAACAACCGGGATCGCGTTTATCATGCCAAAATACGTCATAGGTGATGGGCCGTATTCCCAAAGCCTGATGCCTGCTCAGTAGGCCACGAAGGGCGTTTTCCATATTGCTATCGGCGACCAGTGCAATCAAGTCGGTAACCGCGTCCATCACCCCAAAACCCCGCCCGCGTACAGTGTTGACAAACTCACTTCCCCACGCCAGTCCGCCAGGCGCGGATACTCATCTCCAGGAATTACGTCTGTTTCACCAGCAGGAGTACGAGCAAAGCACAGCAACTGCTCAGGCTCAGTCAGACTCAGGATGACAGGCGAGTGGGTGGCCAGCAGAACCTGCGCGCCGTAGACCGAACTGAGCGACTGAAAAACCGCCTCGATAGCGCGCGGGTGAATGCCGTTCTCTGGCTCTTCGATCAAATAGATACCCTGGACACCAGGTAAGTAGGCCAGGATAGTGAGCGCCATCATGCGCAGGGTGCCGTCGGAGACAAGCCAGGAAGGGACGCGCAGCCCCGCCTCGTATTCCAGCACCAGATAACGGTGCCGGTCTTCAGGGCGCTCTACCGTGTCAATGCCACACACATCCGGCAAGGCAGTGCGCAGGTGCTCCACCCACAAAGATAGGCGTTCTGGATGTCTTTGCTTCAGATCGTCAATGACCCAGGGCAGATTGGAGCCATCGGGCAGAAACGAGCGCGGGCTTTGCGGCGGGCTGGGACGGCGCATCGCCTCGCTATTGAGCGCAATGCGTTGCACGCCCTCGGAAATATATCTCTTGAACCAGGTTGCCGCCGGGAACCGGCTCTCATCTTCCGGCAGATTAGCCAGCGCGGAGCGTCGCGGACCTAGCCGGAACTGGTTGTTCCACTCTGTGGTTTCTGCCCGGAAATAGTCGTTACCGCTACCCTCGATCTTGTTGACGATCTTGCGCCAGCCGGCAGGTGTGCGCTGCTCCACTGTGATATGCGGCGGCACAGAAGGCCCGCAGGGAAACTGGCGAGGTTGAACGTGATTGGCCTGAGCTCCAGACTCGGGCGAGACAAGCCACAGAGTTTCCGCCAATATCGCCAGTTCAGAACTCTCTTCCTGGACACCGATCCGCACTTCATAGCGCAACCGGCGATATTGAGTGGGCTGAGGACGTAACAAGACTGCTGGCGGAACATCTGCTTCTACGGCGAGTTCAAACCATTCGGATTCACGATTCCAGGTCAGATCGCGGATGTCGCTGGCGCGCTCATAGACTGCGTCGGCGAGAGTGGGCTTGTTGATCAGATCCGCAACGAACGCAATGACGTCCAGGAAGGTTGATTTTCCGCTCGCGTTGGGGCCAACCAGAACCTGGAAGGGCCGGAGCGTCTGGCTGATGTAGCGCAATGCCCGGTAGTTCAGCGCCTCGACCCTGTTTAACATGCCCATCTACCTGACACTCTGTTCCAACCGATCTGTCCTGCAACCCAGTTTATCACAAAGCAAAGAGGCAAACAGCACCGCTGGCTGGCTGCCTCTGTCATTGGCCTGAGAGATTCTCCCACCGTGCGGTGAGATTGCCCCGTCGGCGCGCGAAACGCTTTCCAGAGGGATACGCCGCCCGCCGGGTACGTCAACCTGAGAGTTTCGCGAGAGGCCCCAGTCCAGGCTGGTCTCGCTTGCCCCTTCGGTGGCCGCTGTGTCCGGCTGGACGCGGCGCTCTCCCCGGCGGCGGATGTGTGGTGGTTACGGTTCAGGTATCGTCTGCAACGTCCAGCCAGGCGAAGAGCGCCCGGCGCACCTCCGAGGTCAGCACCCTGATCGGCGTGTCATCGCTCTTGTCGTGGCGCATACGAACAAGCCGCTGCCAGAAGCACCTGACCTTCTCGCTTCGAAGGCGCTGCGACACAGTGCGCGGGATTATAGCATAGGAGCGGGCGGCATTCAACGCGCCCACCGCCAGGGGTGCGTGCAAAATCTGTCAGGCGGCAGGGGCGCTGCTCTGCTGCGCCCTGGCTTACCTCACCCCCGCTCGGCGCTGACGCGCCTCGCCGCCCCCCTCTCCGCGTCGGAGAGGGGGTAAGCCAAGCGCAGCGCGGCTGGGGGTGAGGTCACTGCTCTGCACCCGGCGAGTCGCTGACAACCTTTGCGCGCACCCGCCCGCCAGAGTCCACGAACGAGCTGTCAGGCAGTGGTCGAAGGCCCCCATCCCCCAGCAAGGCCAGGGGAAGGAGTGAGCAGCTTGCGTCCCCCCTCCACTGATCACCGACAACTGACAACTGATCACCAACCACCAACCACCAACCACCATCACTCCACCACCGGCACGGCATCGCACTCGCCGACCGCGCGCGCCGTCGTGATCTCCGCAGAGACCCAGGCCGGCGCATCGTCCGCGCTGATCTGCCACCACGCGCGGTCGGCGCTGCGCCCGGTCACGGGGAAGAAGTCATTGGGCGTGGCCACGTCAATGGGCGCGTAGTCCAGGCCCGGCCCCTGGCGCAGATTGACCTCGGCGCTGAAGCGCAGCCAGCAGTTCGCCGCCTCGCGCACTTCCGGCGGAATCCCGGCCAGGCCCGCGTCCACAGTCGCCAAGGAGTCCTCGGCGCTGCCATAGACGCAGGCGCGGTACTCGGTGCCGATCTCCACGCGGAAATCCACCGCCCGGTTCGGGTCGGGCTGGCGGATGATCTGGGCGGGGTCTACGCGCAGCAGGCGCTGCAGGTCGGCCAGCGGGCTGCCCTTGCTCAGGCCGGTGTAATCGAAGATGACAGTCAATTCGCGCTGCACGGGGGCCACGCCGTCCAATGGGTGGGCAGCGTAGCCTTCCCAGGCCAGGCGATTGGCCGCCACATGCTCCCAGCCCGCCGCGTACCAGGAAGCGTCGGCGATCTCCACGCTAAACTGGGCGCGGCTCAGGCGGTTGCCTGTCGGCGGGGTGAGGAAGTCCTCCAGCATCGGCAGCAGGTTATCGCGCACCGGCACGAACACCTCGCGCCCATTGTCCGGCGTGTAGACGCGCTCGTAGTGCACGCCCGCGCTCCCGCTGTAGCGCGCGATGGCCCCCGGATCGAGCGTCGTCGCCAGCGGCACCAGGGCCAGCATATCGGTCAGGCTGAGATCGGTATCCACCCAGCCGGTGACCAGCGGCCACAACTGCTCGATCTGCGCCAGCAGGCCCATGCGCTGCATCTGCTGCCACATGGCGCGCAGCACGTCCATCTGGCGGCGGCCCCGGTCAAGCTCGGTCGTTGTCTGGCGGCTGCGCACGTACCACAGCGCCATGTAGGGGTCGAGGCGGTGACGGCCAACGCCCAGCGTGTACTGCTCCCAACTCTCCTCCAGGCCGGGATCGAGCGCCGGGTCTTTGAGCCGCCAGTCGGTCAGGGCGCAGTCCACGCTGATCACCAGCCCACCCAGCCTCTCGATGATCGCCTGGAAGCCAGTGAAATTGACCCGCGCGTAGTGATCCAGCTCGATGCCCAGGTTGTAGCGGAAGAGGTCGCGCAGCAGCCCAAAGCCGCCGCCCGGATAGCCATTGGACGCACCCCAGGCATAGGCGGTGTTGAGGCGATCCATCGTGTGATTGGGGATGTACACCCACAGGTCGCGCGGGATATGCCACAGGGCGACCGTCCCGGCTTCCCTGTGGATGGCGAGGAGGATCATCACGTCGGTGCGGCGATAGTAGCTGTCCGGCGAATCGCTGCCCAGCAGCAGGATCGTCTCGACGGCGTCAGCGTCCACATTCAGCGGCGCGACCGGCGGCGGGACGGGCAGCGGCGGCGGCTCGGCGGGCGGAGTATACGTGCCGTGAAAGGGATAGGTGGGCGTCGGCGAAAGGGGCGAGGGCGTGCCGTCCCCCTGGGCGAAGGCGGCGAGCGCCGGCGCGATCACCAGCAGCGCGGCAACGGTGAGCAGCGCGAACGACCGGGCGGCGCGCGAATTCACGATCTCCACGCGGGTTATACCTCCCCACTGCTGAGCGTTCAGGCGATGCCCCGATTGTACACCATGGCGCCGTGTCGGTAATGTCCGTATACTTCTGTAAAAACAAGGAGGCGTGAGCTACCATTCGTTTG